>NZ_JBXCJB010000003.1:0-943923 GCF_056786475.1 Williamsia sp. Y844 | reverse complement strand
GGGAAACGCCCGGTCCCATTCCGAACCCGGAAGCTAAGCCTACCAGCGCCGATGGTACTGCACCTTAATAAGTGTGGGAGAGTAGGACACCGCCGAACACAATTTGCGAATACCCTGTATTCGGGACCTTTATTGGTTCCGAATGCAGGGTATTTTGCTGTTCCACCCGTTTCATCCGTACGCTTTCGCTTCGTGTCGGTTTTCCATGCCTCCTTCTCCTGTGTGCGCCGTCGATGGACACCTGTTTCGGAGCTGCCGTTGTGGGGTATCTGAGACCTGGGAGAGCGGTCACAGCCCTGCGCCTGCCTCCCCATGGACTATTTCCGATCATGGAGGTACGCATGTCCGACGAGCAGATTTTTACCACAACTGACGCCGGTGCCCCGGTGGCGAGTGACGAACATTCGTTGACCGTTGGTGCCGACGGTCCGATTGTCCTGCACGATCACTATCTGATCGAGCAGATGGCCCAGTTCAACCGGGAACGGATTCCGGAGCGGCAGCCACACGCCAAAGGTAGTGGCGCGTTCGGCGTCTTCGAGGTCACTGCGGACATGTCGGCCTACACCTGCGCCGCGGTGTTCCAGCCGGGTGTTGCCACCGAGATGGCGGCACGGTTCTCCACTGTCGCGGGAGAGCGTGGGAGCCCTGACACGTGGCGTGATCCTCGTGGATTCGCACTGAAGTTCTACACGACCGAGGGCGTTTACGACATGGTCGGAAACAACACCCCGGTCTTCTTCATGAAGGACCCTATGAAGTTCCAGCACTTCATCCGTTCTCAGAAGCGTAGGGCCGACAACAACCTCCGTGACCACGACATGCAGTGGGACTTCTGGAGCCTTTCCCCGGAATCGGCGCACCAGGTGACGTGGTTGATGGGTGATCGCGGTATTCCGCGCAGCTGGCGCCATATGAATGGCTACAGCTCCCACGCGTACCTCTGGGTCAACAGTGAAGGTGTGAAGCACTGGGTGCAGTATCACTTCATCACCGATCAGGGTCACGAGTTCTTCACGCAGGACGAGGCCGATCAGATGGCTTCCATCGACACGGACTATCACACGCGTGATCTGTTCGAGCACATCGATGATGGTCAGTTCCCATCGTGGACGCTGAAGGTTCAGTTGATGCCATTCGATGATGCGGTGGCGTATCGCTTCAATCCCTTTGACGTGACGAAGGTTTGGCCGCACGGCGACTATCCGTTGCACGAGGTCGGTCGTATGACGTTGAACCGGAATCCGGTCGATCACCACACACAGATCGAGCAGCTGGCATTTGAACCGAACAATCTTGTTCCCGGTATCGGGCTGAGCCCGGATCGGATGTTGTTGGCCCGTGGGTTCTCCTATGCCGACGCGCATCGGTACCGCATCGGTGCCAACTACAAGCAGATACCGGTCAACGCATCGAAGTACCCGGTGCATTCGTACTCCAAAGATGGCGCCATGCGCGTCACGAACGTGAGTGATCCGGTATATGCGCCGAACTCGAAGGGTGGTCCCGCCGCGACCACAGGTTTCCAGGTGGATCCGGGGTGGGCGGCCAACGGTGAGATCGTCCGGTCGGCCTATGTGGACCATCCGGAAGACGACGACTTCGGGCAGGCCGGGACGATGGTTCGTGAGGTTCTCGACGACGCTGCACGAGAACGGTTGACCGACAACATTGTTGGTCACCTTCTGAACGGTGTCAGTGAGCCGGTGCTGGCCCGGGCCTTCGACTACTGGAAGCATGTCGATCCTGATCTGGGCAGCGCAGTCGAAGCCGGCGTTCGTGCCAAGGCAAATGAACTCGACCCCAAGGCTGCAATGCAGGGCAATCCGGCACGGGCCGGCGCACAGCAGAAGGCGTAGGGAGTGCCAGGTCCGAGACGTGGGCCGGAAGAGATTGTGGTCGTTGTTCCTGCGCACAATGAGATGGCAGTTCTGCCCGAGTGCTTGAGTTCGATCGACATTGCCAGAGAAGAGGTCGATGTTCCGGTTCGGGTGGTTGTGGTGCTCGACGACTGTACGGATGGAACTGCGGGGTGCATCCCGTCCGGTGTTGCCGCGATCGAGGTGACGGGACGTTCCGTTGGCCAGGCCCGTAAGGCCGGGTTCGACCACGGTGCGTGGGGCATCAACACGTGGTTCGCAACCACAGATGCTGATTCGGTGGTTCCTCCGAACTGGCTGACCGAGCAGGTGGTGGCGGCTACCGAAGGCTGGGAAGCCTTCGTCGGCACCATCGCCGCCCGCGATTGGACGGAGTGGCCACCGGAGGTCGCCGAGAAGTTCTTGTCCGAATATCAACCCAGGGACGGGCATCGCCATGTGCATGGAGCAAATTTGGGAATGTGGGCGTCGGTCTACTTCGAGGTTGGGGGATTTGCGCTGGTCGATCATGACGAGGACGTCGATCTGATTGCCCGCCTGCGACTCGCGAGGGTGCCCATCTGTTGGAGCGGCCGGGCTCCTGTGCTGACGTCGACGCGACGTGACGGCCGAGCGTCCGGCGGCTTTGCCGACTATCTGGCGGACCTCGACAGAGCCGGAGAGGCGTCGTGACCACCGAAGCAATCGCACGGGCAATCAAGATCGTCTCGGACTCCGGGTTCAGCCTTCCGCTGCCGGGTGAAGGTGACACCGGCGGGCGCTTCCGCGAGTTGACGCTCCTGACCCGCAGCAATATTGCTGTGGGGCGCATGGTCGAGGCGCACTGCGATGCCGTGGCAATCCTGCACGAACTCGGTGAGCCGGGAGTCGGGCCGGGTGAACTGTGGGGTGTGTGGGCCGCGGAACCGCCGGCCCCGGTGGTGACTGCGGTGCTCGAATCGGGAACCTGGACGCTCTGCGGGACCAAGGTCTGGTGTTCGGGCGCTGTGGGCTGCACCCACGCGCTGGTGACGGCCAGGGCCGATGGATGTCGGCGGTTGTTTGCGGTGGATCTTCGAACGAGCGGCGTGCGTCCGGTGGCGAGCGACTGGCACAACCCCGGCATGGCCGAAACCAACACGGCCGCGGTCGAATTCGACCATGTTGCGGCTTGGCCTGTAGGTGAACCCGGGGACTACCTGGACAGGGCCGGATTCTGGCACGGCGGTGTGGGTGTTGCGGCCTGCTGGTTTGGTGGTGCGGTGAAGGTGGCGCAGCCTCTGTACGACAGAGGGGAGTCCGCAGGCGATGACATCACTCTGATGCATCTGGGTGCGGTCGACGCGCTGCTGGCCGCCGGATCTGCACAGCTGAGCCAGGCTGCGCTCGACATCGATCAGAGCCCGGACGATGTGGCAGGCGCGCGTCGTCGCGCCTTCGGCGTGCGGTGGTCGATCGAACAGATCGCTACCGGTGTCCTCGACCGGGTGGCTCGCGCACTCGGCCCGGTTCCGCTCGTCGGAGATGCCGAGCATGCGCAGGCGGTGGCTGATCTGAGTGTGTACATCCGGCAGTCGCACGCCGACCGGGATCTGGTGGAACTCGGCAAGCTCGCCGCGGTGCAGGCGCCATGACCTCATCCGAGCGATTCGGCGCTGTACCCATCGACGAGCAGGGGACCACCGAGGACCAATGGCAGAGCTGGCTGTCCGGACGTGATTGGCCGCCGTTCGAAGAGCACATCGATCGACTGATAGTGCTTGCCGCGCATCCCGACGACGAGATTCTGGGTGCCGGCGGCATCATGATTGCCGCAGCCGCGGCCGGCATCGAGGTGGTGCCTGTCTGCCTGTCCGACGGATCGGGTTCCCATCCGGGATCGCCGACCCTGTCGCCGGAGGAGCTCGGCGTCCGTCGGCGTGAGGAACTCAACGTCGCGACAAAGGTTCTGGGAGTCGGCACATCTCGCTGGGTGGGTCTGGCAGATGGGGAACTGGACCGGGAGCACAGTGCAATGACGGCGATCATCGACGACATCTGTGATGAATCGTCCGGCGCATCCACGGGCTTGCTGACGGTCTGGGAGAACGACGGTCATCCAGACCACCAGGCGGTGGGACGGTGTGCGCGAGAGGTCGCCGTTCGTCGTGGGCTCGAGCTGTGGCAGTACCCGATTTGGATGTGGCACTGGGCAACTCCTGGCGATCCGCAGGTCCCGTGGGACCGCGTCCGCCGCCATCGACTTTCGGCGGCTGCACTTGCCACCAAGCGCGCCGCGATCGCGGCTTTCGAGACCCAGATCAACCCGCTGTCGCCAGACCCGGCCGACCAACCGGTTCTCCTGCCACACATCCTCGAACGATTGACCCGCACATACGAGTACGTTTTCGCCTGAAGGGGCCATGTTGGACAAGAGTTATTTCCACGCGATGTATCGCGCCAGCGATGACCCCTGGGGTTTCAACACCCGCTGGTATGAGGAACGCAAGTACCAGCTGACGCTGGCGGCGCTGCCACAACGGCGGTACCGGAATGCGTTTGAAGCGGGTTGCTCGATCGGCGTGTTCTCAGCACTGCTTGCCGATCGGTGCGACACGTTGTTGGCGGTTGATCTCAGCGAACGGGCCACCGCGATCGCTACAGATCGGCTGGCTCCGGTTGCCGATCGGGTGCAGGTTCAGACGCGGGACTTCGTCGAGGATTGGCCGAACGGAAGATTTGACCTGATCGTCCTCAGCGAGGTGCTCTACTACCTCGAGCCGACGCAATTCGAGGCAGTGGTTCGGCAATCTCGGGAGGCCCTCACCGACGACGGCGACCTGGTTGCCGTGCACTGGCGCCGGAAAGTCGAGGAGTACCCGTCAAGCGGAGACGTCGTCCACGACCGGCTGGCTAAGACCGACCTCTCGCATGTTGCGGGCTACCGCGATCGCGACTTTCGTTTGGACATCTATCGCAAGACACCGGGGCTGACGGTCGCCGAACTCGAGGGGCTTGTCTGAGCCGGGTTCAGCGGTTTTCGGGACCCGCGTCGACCACGCTCTTTGCCACATCGACGAGCTTGACGTTGGAATCCTGTGACAATTTCGCCAGCAGGCGGAACGCCGCGGTCGAATCGAGGCGATACCGTTCCATGATCATGCCCTTGGCCTGACCGATCAGATCCCGGCTGTTCAGTGCAGTGCGCAGTTGTTCCTTTTCGCGCACGGTCGAGAAGGCGATCGCCGCGTGCGCAGCGAAGAGCTGCCCGATCGAGCGCGCTTCCTCGTCGAAGGTTGCGACGGACGTACTGTGCAGATTCAGCGCGCCGAAGTTCTCGCCGTCGACGTACAGACAGAAACATGCCATCGAAGCGATGCCGAGTTTGTCCGCTTCGGTCGCGAACCGCGGCCACCGACGTTCGGTACACATGTCGTCGATCCACACGGTTTCTTCGCCGACCGCCGACCTGATGCAGGGGCCTTCGCCGAGCTGTTGTTGCAGTGCATCAGAGTGGCCCGCGAGGTCGCCGATGAATACCGGTGTCTCCACCTGCGTATTTGCGGATACGACCGTGACGCTTGCGTATTCCGTCCCGGGAATCGTGTCGACCGCTGCCTTGGTTATTGCACGCAGAATGGTCTCCATATCGTTGCTTTCGGAGCGCAATTCTCGCGCCACCTCAGCCATACGATTCGTCAATACCAACTGTGAACAATCCATCGCTGCCCCCTTTTTTCAGACCTTCGACACTATAGATACGTCATCCTCCACGTTGGTCTCACTTCGTGGAGATCAGGGGCTGATTGGCCCGGACATCGCGGCGATGGCAGCTTCGATGGTCGGGTAGATGGTCAACGTCTGGTCGAGACCGACCAATCGCAGTGGGCGGGCGGTTGACGGGCCGTCCGCGACAACCCCGAACGAGCCGAAAGGTGCGATGGCTTCGTGCGCGGTGACCAGTACGGACATGCCTGCAGACGACAAGAACTCTGCGGCGGTCAGATCGATGATCAGTCCGCTGGGCTGACCGGTCAAAATCTTGCCAACCGCTTCTGCGAGTTCGGGTGCGGTCAGGATGTCCATGCTGCCGGTCACGGCCAGTACGGCCAGCTCACCGTGGTGGGCGGCGACTACCGATAGGGCAGCACTACCAGAATTGGTGGCGCCGGAATCAACGAATTCCGGGTTTTCGGGGTGCACGGCAGCCAGTCCTTTCGACCTCTAACACTAAAGAGCTCGATCATGACCAAATTTTGGCGATCGAAACTCCGCGGCTGCTGTCTCGACCGGCCTTCCCATTTTGCCACACTGTGGTGGTGCCGGTATCCACCGCACCACCCGGCCCACGCGCCACCCGACGCCCCACCCGAAGCTGCTGGGGCGAGGGTCGGCTGCAGGGTTGCGTGGCAGGCGGAGCAGGCGGAAACGTTCGGTGTCCTCATCTGCGTGGTGACGGTGACCGGCTGCAGTCATGGGTCTGCTGAATCCCGCGTAATCCTCGCTGATACCAGTTTGCCGCTGACAAAACAACAACTGGCACTGGGTTTTTCGGTCTGGTGCCGAAAATGTGAGCCCCAGCACGGGGGGGTTTGAGTCCGTTATGTCTGGGTAAACAGATACAGCGGGTTGCGGCACACAAGTGCTGAAACAGTCAAAGCCCCAGCGAGTGGGAGTAAGGGCCCCGGGCCCTGTCGCCCCCACCGCACCTACGTCTGGAGTTCATTTGATCACCATCGGAGCTATCCTTCTCATCCTCGGCTTCATATTCAGCGTCCCGATTCTCTGGACAATCGGACTGATCTTGGTTGTTGTCGGCGCGGTTCTGTGGGTGCTCGGTGCCACCGGACGCAAGGTCGGAGGTCGAGCTCACTATTACTGAGTCTCGAAGCTGGTGAGCCCAAGTCCTCTGGGGTCTACGGACCCCCGAGGACTTTTCACTGCCTAGACTGGGTCGCTTGACCCACTTTTTTCTCTTCGCCGGGTTACGATTCCGGCCATGTTCACCCACGATGCGAACAGTGCAGGTCAGCGACCACTCACGGCGGCTTCGATGACCAGGCGGCAGCTCCTCGGAGCTGCCGCTCTGGGAACCGTCGGCTTCTCGGTCGGTGCGAGCCTGCTCGGCGCAGGCGCGGCGTCTGCCGGCCCGGGCGGCAGTCCCGGCTCCCAGACGTATGACGTGGTGGTGGTCGGTGGCGGGTTGTCGGGCTTGGCTGCGGCCAAGTCGGTCGCTGCATCCGGTCGGTCGGTGCTGGTTCTCGAGGCGCGCGAACGCGCAGGTGGGCGGGTGCACAACATCTCGACACCCAAGCTGGGTGTGACCCTCGATGCCGGCGCGGAGTTCATCGGACCGACGCAGACGCATATCGCGGCGCTGGCCCGCGAATACGGTGTCGCCACGTTGCCCACGTACAACGAGGGAGACAGCGTCTTCTGGAACAGCGGACAGCGGTCGACCATGCCCAGTGCGCTTGGCCTCCCCATCGATCCGGCCACCCCGGAGGCCGGTCTGGCCTTGGTGGAGCTTGAACTACAAGGACTGCTCAACTTTCCGGTTGGCGAACCGTGGAAGCATCCCGACGCCGGTTATCTGGACTCGGTGACGTGGAAACAGTGGCTGGAAAGCCGGACGATGTCGCCGACCGCACGCATGTTGCTGGGTCTGGCCAGTTCGGCTGCGCTGTCGGCGGAAGCCGATGAGTTCTCTGCGCTCTACTTCTTCAACTACGTGGCAGCTGCGGGCGACGAAGCGAATCCGGGCAGTCTCATCCGACTGCTGAGCACCGCAGGCGGCGCGCAGGAACGACTGTTTGTCGGCGGCGCGGCGCTGATACCACTTCGAATGGCTGCCGAACTCGGTGAGCGGATCGTCTACAACGCGGCAGTCCGTTCGATCGGGTGGGCCGACGATGTTGCCACGTTGTCCACTGATGTTGGAATTATCAAGGCGCGCAAGGTGATTGTTGCCATGTCGCCGGCGATCAGCGGTCAGATCGACTATCTACAGGGCTTGACGGCGCAGCGTGCGGGATTGCACGCCGGCTACCGGATGGGTGCGGTGAGCAAGTTCGCCGCCGTCTACAGCAAGCCGTTCTGGCGGACCAAGGGGTTGTCGGGACAGGTGATCGGAAACGGTGAACCGATCGACGTCTGCTTCGAGAACTACGCCGAAGGCAACCACGTCCTGATGGGCTTCATCTCGGGTGATGCCATGCGTCGGCTGGACCAGGCGCCCGAGGAGCAGATCGTCGCCGAATGCACCGAGAACCTTGTCGACTACTTCGGGCCCGAAGCGCGCGATCACCTCGACCACGGCATCTTCAAATGGGACCTCGAGCCCTGGTCACAAGGGGGACCGGTGGCAGTCAGCAGTCCGGGCACGCTCACGCGGTACGGCCGGGCACTACGGGCGCCCGTCGGTCCGATCCACTGGGCGGGCACCGAGACGGCCGATTACTGGACCGGATACATGGATGGGGCCGTTCGGTCCGGCCAGCGCGCCGCCGGTGAAGTGCTGAGCCGGTTGTGACGGAATGCTTTTCTCGAATTAACTGTTTGACGTAGTAAGCGGCTATCCTGGCTAGCGGCCATTCGGCCATTCCAACCGAACTACATAGCGTGAATCCATCGATTCTGCGGTCTCCGCAGGTGGTGTGATCGTGACGAAAAGGCAGACGTGAACGACAGACGTAACGGCAACGGCAGCAGTCGAGGCAACTCCAACACCGGTCGGCCCACCGATCGCCGCGATGGATCCGACCGCAGTGGATCCGACCGGGGTGGCTTCGTACGCAGTGGTGCTGACCGGGGCGACCGCAACTTCCGAAACGATTCGAACGCTCGTCGTGGCACCGGCTCGGCCAACCGCCCGCCGGAGCCCCCGCTTCCCGAAGATGTTCGCCCGCAAGACCTCGACACCGAGGTACGGCGCGACCTGCTCAGTCTCGACAAAGCAAACTCCGACACGGTTTCACGCCACCTGATCATGACGTTCCGCCTGCTGGACGAAGATCCGCCGCTGGCCCTGGAACATGCCCGTGCCGCCCGGCGCCGTGCCGGTCGTATCGCCATGGTGCGCGAAGCCGCCGGCCTCGCCGCCTACAACGCCCAGGAATGGGCCGAGGCACTGTCCGAACTGCGCGCCGCCAAGCGGATGTCGTCAGGCAGTGCACTGCTGCCGATGATCGCGGACTGCGAGCGCGGCCTGGGCCGTCCCGAGCGTGCGATCGATGTGGCACGCAGCGACGAGGGCCGCACCTTGACCGGTGAGGTCGCTGCTGAGATGCGGATCGTCGAGTCCGGTGCACGGTTGGACCTCGGTGACTTCGAGAAGGCCATCGTCACACTTCAGACCAGTGATCTGGACCCGTCGCGGGTCGGTACCGAAGCTGCCCGCTACTTCTATGCCTACGCTGCGGCACTGCTCGCAGGCGGCCGCCGTGAAGAGGCGATCACCTGGTTCATGAACGCTGCCTCGGCCGACGACGACGACATCACAGACGCCGAAGAGCGCCTGATGGAACTGTCCGAGCCCGAACACGAGCCCGAACACGAGCCCGAGTCGGAGCCGGAGTCGGTGGACGAGGGGCTGTCCGCACAGGTGCCATCGCAGGTTCGCTCCGAGGCCACGGCAGCCGTTACCGAACAGGCAACTGCTGTCGAGACGGTCCGGCCCAAGCTCGTCCCGGCCGTGCCCGCCGCAGCCGGTGATCGGTTGCGCGATGCCTACGACGCACTGCTGCTCGATCTCGACGGCACGGTCTACGCAGGCAAGCTGGAGATCCCGGGTGCCAAGACGGCGCTGGACGCCGGAGATCAGAAGAACTACTACGTCACCAACAACGCCAGCCGGTCGCCGGAAACGGTTGCAGAACACCTGCGCGAGTTGGGTTTTGCCGCGGAGCCTGACGAGATCGTCACCAGCGCGCAAACCGCTGCCCGGCTGCTGGCCGAGCGACTGCCGATGGGTTCTCGGGTGCTGGTCGTCGGCACCGAGGCGCTGGTTCACGAGATCCGTTCGGTCGGACTCGGCGTGACGCGCAGCGCCGACGATCGTCCGGCCGCTGTGGTGCAAGGACATTCGACCCAGACCGGGTGGGAGATCCTCTCCGAGGCGGCTCTGGCACTGCGCGCCGGCGCCCTCTGGGTGGCCTGCAACGTCGACGCGACGGTTCCGACCGAACGCGGTCTCCAGGTGGGCAACGGATCGATGGTCGCCGCGGTGGCCCATGCCACCGGCCTGCAGCCACTGGTCGCAGGTAAACCCAACGCTCCGTTGATGATCGACGCCGTGAACCGCAGCGGAGCGAAGACGCCGCTTGTGGTCGGGGACCGTCTGGACACCGACATCGAAGGCGCCAACGCGATCGATGCCGACAGCCTGTTGGTGCTGACCGGTGTCAGCACCGCCGCCGACGCGCTCAACGCACCCGAAGAGCAGCGTCCGACGTTCGTCTCTGCTGATCTGAGCGGACTCAACGCCGCTGCCGACGACGTCATCGTCGGACCTCGCGCGGGCTGGCATGTCAGTGCACTCGACAGCACGCTGACCGTGGTCGCGACCGACGACGACGCCGATCCGGCAGGCGTCCTCTACGCGGTCCTGCATGCCGCCTGGTCGAACGAGCTCACCGCAGCAACGTGGACGGTCGAAGCCGCTGAAGAGAAGGCACAGGATGCGCTGAAGGGCGCAGGCCTGCTCGCCTGACCTGATCTGGCCTGAACAGAACTGATCGCGCTCAGCCTCTGGAGAACTCCGAGGCGGCGGTGATCTGTGCGTCGGTGGGTCGCACTCCGGTGTAGAGCACGAACTGCTCTGCGGCCTGGAGTGCGATCACCTGCGCGCCGGTGATGACCGTCTTCCCGCCGGCGGCGGTGATGAACGGTGTCTGTGAGGGCATCGCGACCACGTCGAAGACCGCGTGGGCCGCCTCGACCGCGGCTGCGGTGAACGGCATCCCCTCGGCATCCGGGCCTGCGGCCATCCCGATCGGCGTCGTATTCACCAGCAGCTCGGCGTGATGCGTACCCAGATCGGGTTTCCAGGTGAAGCCGTATCGCTCCGCCAGTGCGGCCCCTGTCGACTCGTTGCGCGCCACCACAACGGTGTCCGTGAAGCCTTCGTCGCGCAACGCGGCGACCACTGCCTTGGCCATCCCGCCGCTGCCCGCGATCGCAACCGAACTGCTGGTGGGGATGCCGCTGTTGCGCAACAGATTTGCTGCGGCCTGATAGTCGGTGTTGTAGGCGTGCAATGTGCCGTCCTCGTTGACGATGGTGTTCACCGAATCGATCGCGGCCGCTGAATCATGCATCACGTCAACGAGGTCGATGACCGCTTCCTTGAACGGCATCGAGATCCCGGCGCCGCGTATGTCGAGTCCCCGGATCCCCGCGACCGCCGCCGGTAGATCCGTTGTGCGAAATGCCTTGTAGACGTAGTCGAGATCGAGTGCGTTGTAGAGGTAGTTGTGGAACTTGGTGCCGATGTTGCTCGGCCGTCCCGACAACGAGATGCACAGCCGGGTATCGCGGCGCAGGACTCGAGCGTCGGGTGCGGTCGGATCCGGAGGCGTTCCGGTGTTGGAGGTCATCACTGGACGCTAACAATCAACTGGCCCGAGATCGACTAACCTTGGCAGGCGATGAACCAACCCCTGCCCGGACCCAGACCAACTCCCGGACCAACTCCCGGACCCCGACCGACCCCGGGCCCCATCCCGGCCCCGGTCGCACCCGCTGCTGTCGTCGACCCGGACACGATCAGGCGCGATGTTGCCGCGTTGCTCGAGCAGGCCGACGACGTGGCCGCTTCGGCAGACGAGAGCACCGGCGGTGAAGCGCTGGTTCAGCTGGCCAAGCAGGCTCACCTGCTGGAACAAGCACATACGGTGATCACCGACGCGCTGGAGAAGGTCGATCGTGTCTGAGCGTGTGCGCAATGGCGCGTAGGGCACGCCTCGATGCCGAACTGGTCCGTCGGGGTGAGGCCCGGTCTCGGGACCATGCACGGGACCTGATCGAGGCAGGTCTGGTCAAGGTCAACGGCACGGTGGCCTCCAAACCGGCAACCAATGTGGACCTCGGCGCACCGATCGTGGTGGCAGAGACCAACGATGAGGGCTGGGCCTCGCGTGGTGCCCACAAGTTGCTCGGAGCGCTGGCGGCCTTCGAGCCGCTCGGTGTTTCCGTGACCGGCAAACGATGCCTCGATGCGGGTGCCTCGACCGGCGGGTTCACCGACGTCCTGCTTCGTCGCGGTGCCGCCGAGGTGGTCGCGGTCGATGTCGGTTACGGCCAGCTCATCTGGCGCATCCAGAACGACGAGCGCGTGCATGTGCACGATCGCACCAATGTCCGGAACCTGACCGCCGAGCAGATCGGCGGTCCGGTGGATCTGGTGGTGGCCGACTTGTCGTTCATCTCGCTCAACCTCGTGCTGGCGGCGTTTGCCGATTGCGCCAACGTCGGGGCCGATCTACTGCCCATGGTCAAGCCGCAGTTCGAGGTGGGCAAAGACCGGGTGGGATCCGGGGGAGTGGTCCGCAGTGCCGAACTTCGTGCCGAAGCGGTCACTGCCGTCGCGGAGACCGCCGCGGGCCACGGCCTGCAGACGCTCGGTGTTGTGGCCAGCCCGTTGCCGGGCCCGTCTGGCAATGTTGAATACTTCCTCTGGCTGCGTAAGCAGACCGAACCCGCTGTCGTAGATGACAATGTGCGCATGGCAATTGCCGAGGCGATCGAGAAAGGGCCCCAGTGAGTGATCTGGCGGGTGACCCTGTTGCAGAGGTGTCGGTTGTAGAGGTGGAGACGCCGGAACGCGAGTTCCTGGTTGTCGCCCACACCGGCCGCGACATCGTGCGCGAGACCATGGCGGTCATCGCCAAACGGTGCGCGGACGCCGGTATCGGCTTGCGTGTCATCGATCACGACATCCTGCCCGCACCTCCGGGGCCGCCCTATCTGGGCACCGTCTACCCACTCGACCTCGAAGAACTGCGCGATATCGGTGCCGATGTCGCCGTGACTCCGGCCGGTGAACAGTCGGCGGCAGGCTGCGAGGTCGTGATCGTGCTCGGCGGTGACGGCACATTCCTGCGGGCCGCCGAACTCGCGCATCCACTGTCCGTGCCGGTGCTCGGAATCAACTTGGGGCACATCGGTTTTCTCGCCGAGGCCGAGGCGAATCGGGTTGATGAGGTGATGACCAAACTCGTCGACCGCGATTATTCGATCGAAGATCGCATGACGCTCGACATCAGCATCCGGGTCGAGGGGCGGGTGATCGCCCAGACCTGGGCTCTCAACGAGGTCAGCATCCAGAACCAGTCACGGCAGGGCGTTCTGGAACTGATCACCGAGGTCGACGGACGTCCGGTCTCCGCATTCGGTGCCGACGGCATCCTGGTGTCGACGCCGACAGGGTCCACGGCTTACGCGTTCTCCGCGGGCGGTCCGGTGATGTGGCCTGATCTCGAGGCCATCCTGCTGGTGCCGTCGAACGCCCATGCTCTGTTCGCGCGGCCGATGGTGACCAGCCCGCGCTCGCTCGTCGCGGTCGAGGTGATGGCACGTGGGCAAGACGCACTTGTCGCCTGCGATGGTCGCCGCAACATCGAAGTACCCGCCGGTGGCCGGATCGAGGTCGTCCGTGGTCGTAAGCCGGTGCGCTGGATCCGTATCGATTCCGATCCATTCGCCGACCGGTTGGTGCGTAAGTTCGAACTGCCGGTCACCGGGTGGAGGGGAAGGCAAATCTAGTGCTCGAAGAAATCTCGATCAGCGGTCTGGGAGTCATCGACAAGGCCAGCGCCGAGTTTCATGAAGGCCTGACAGTGCTGACCGGCGAGACCGGTGCAGGCAAGACCATGGTGGTCACCAGCCTGCATCTGTTGTCCGGTGCGCGGGCTGATCCAGGCCGCGTCCGCACCGGCCAGAGCCGGGCTGTGGTGGAAGGCCGTTTCCGAACAACGGGGACCGATGCCGCAGAGGTCCTTGATTCATCCGGCGCCGAGTTGGACGACGACGGCACGGTGATCGCTGTCCGCACGGTCAATGCCGATGGCCGGTCCCGGGCTCATCTCGGTGGCCGGTCGGTCCCGGTCGGACTGCTCGGTCAATTCACCAGCGGCCAGTTGGCGATCCACGGCCAGAATGACCAGCTCCGGTTGCTGCGCGCAGAACATCAGCGCGATGCGCTCGACCGTTTTGCCGCCGGCGCGGTGACCAAACCACTCAAGGCGTATCGCGAGGCGCGCGAGCGGTGGGTGACGCTCGCCGATCAGCTCCGTGAGCGACAGGCCAATTCGCGGGAGATCGCACAGGAAGCCGACCGACTCCGGTTCGGCGTGGACGAGATCGACAAGGTGGCGCCGCAGCCCCGGGAAGACGCGGAGCTCGCCGCAACCGTCCGCCGACTCGGCGATCTGGAGACCGTGCGTGCCGCGGCCGCCGCAGCGCTCGTGGCCATCACGGGCACAGACCCGGACGCCGACGGACAACTCGGTGGTTCGGTGCTCGACGGACTGGGTGTGGCCCGAGCCAACGTCAGCACGACCAACGACGACACCCTGCGTGGTCTGCTGCCGCGGATCGAAGAAGCCCTCAGCGTCGTCGGGGACATCGGCGAAGAACTCAGCGGGTTCCTGTCCGGCCTACCCACCGATGCGGCAGAGCTGGAGCAGCTGTTGCAGCGTCAGGCCGAACTGAAGTCGCTGGTCCGCAAATACGCCCCGGACATCGACGGTGTGATCGCCTGGGCCGATGCCGCCCGGTCGCGATTGACCGAGATCGGTGACTCCTCCGAATCCCTGGAAGACCTCGCGGCGCGGGTGACCGCAGCCCGCGACGACGTCGGTGTGGCGGCAGGCAAACTCACCAAGGTGCGCGTGAAGGCCGCGAAGTCATTGGCCACGAAGGTCAGTTCCGAACTGACCGGCCTGGCCATGGGCGACGCTCAACTCGAGGTCAGTGTGTCGCCCGACGATGCGACCGGCAACGATCGCCGGTCCCTCGAGATCGACGGACGTCAGGTCCATGCCGGACCGGACGGCACGGACAAGGTGGAGTTCGGCCTCACCGCACATGCCGGGGCGCCGGTACGACCGATCGCGAAATCGGCATCCGGTGGTGAGCTCTCCCGCGTGATGCTGGCGTTGGAAGTGGTCCTCGCCGGCCCGGGCGGCGGCTCCACGATGGTGTTCGACGAGGTCGACGCCGGTGTCGGTGGCCGCGCGGCCGTCGAGATCGGGCGCAGACTCGCCCGCCTGGCACAGGCACACCAGGTCATTGTGGTCACCCACCTGCCGCAGGTGGCCGCATTTGCCGACAATCACCTGTTGATCGGAAAACAGACCTCGTCGGGGTCAAAATCGGTCAAGGCTTCATCTGTGACGAGTTCGGTGGCTGTCCTGGACCGCGACGAGCGGGTAGCCGAGTTGGCCAGAATGCTTGCCGGACTGGGTGATTCGGATACGGGGCGGGCCCACGCCGAGGAACTTCTCGGTACCGCGGAGCAGGAGAAAGCGGCGTTCTGAACGCGATACACGTGTTGCTCGTGTGACAAAAGTGGCGTGTGTTACGGCGCGCCTCCAACAAAAGTGTCGAGTAGTGGTTCAGTGTTTCCCGCATGAGGATGCCTGCCCTGCTGTCACGCACAACCGAAACTCTGCCTGGGATCAGCGGTATCGCCAGGATCGACAAGAACACCAAACGACTGCTGTCCAGAGTCGGCCCCGGGGACATCGTGATCCTCGACGAGGTCGACCTGGACCGCATCACCGCCGACGCACTCGTCGCCGCTGATGTGCTGGCCGTCGTGAACGCTTCGACGTCCATCTCCGGTCGTTTCCCCAACCTCGGACCCGAGCTGCTGGCAGCTTCGGGCATCACCCTGATCGACGATGTCGGCGTCGAGGTCTTCAAGCGCATCAAGGACGGCGCCAAGATCCGCGTCAACGAAGGTGGCCTGTACTCCGGCGAGCGCAGGCTCGCGAAGGGCACCGAACTCGGCGAACGCGAGATCGCCGACCTGATGATCGACGCCAAGACCGGTCTGGTCGATCACCTCGAGGCCTTCTCCGGCAACACCATCGAGTTCATCCGCAGCGAGTCGCCACTCCTGATCGACGGCGTCGGTGTGCCCGATGTCGACATCCGCATCGAGGGCCGCCACGTCGTGGTCGTCTCCGACGGACCCGATCACGCGGCCGACCTCAAGCGGCTCAAGCCGTTCATCAAGGAGTACCAGCCGATCATGGTCGGTGTTGACGGTGGCGCCGACACGCTCATGGACATGGGCTACCGCCCGGACCTGATCGTGGGCGACCCCGAAGGGATGCGGGCGGCAACACTCAAGTCCGGCGCCCAGGTTGTCCTGCCCGCCGACCCGGACGGCCATGCCCCGGGACTCGAGCGCATCCAGGACCTCGGAATCGGGGCGATGACGTTCCCGGCCGCCGGATCCGCAGCCGACCTCGCGCTGCTGCTCGTCAACCATCACGAAGCCGCGCTGATCGTCACCGTCGGCCACCCCGCCTCGATCGATGAGTTCTTCGACCGCAGCCTCCGGGAGTCGAATCCATCGACCTTCCTCACGCGGCTCAAGGTCGGCGCAAAACTCGTCGACGCAAAAGCTGTCGCCACCCTGTACCGTTCGCGGGTTTCCGGCGCGGCCATCGCGCTGCTGATCCTGGCCGCACTGGTGGCCATGATCGTTGCCGTGATGATGTCGAGCAATGGCTCGGAAGTGACCGACTGGATCGTCGACCAGTGGGACCGTCTCACCGACTGGGTCCAGCGCGTGTGGAATGAATGATCGCCGCCACTGACCTCTGACCTCCACCGAACCCGCAGGGGTTCGCCCTGGCTGGTCCGATCCAATACCCTTGGAATGAGATTTTTGTGATTTCGCTTCGCCAGCACGCTATTTCGCTGGTTGCGGTGTTCCTTGCCCTCGCCGTCGGGGTGGTGCTGGGATCCGGATTTGTTGCTGACACGTTCGGATCGGCCAGTGACACCCAGGACGAGCGGGAGCAGGAGCTGCGCGACGAGAACCAGCAGCTGACCAACAACCTCAACGCCGCCAACAACTTCGACACCGCGATCGCGGGACGATTGTTGGCGGGTTCCCTGACCGATCGTCCGGTGTTGATCATCACCGCGCCGGGCGCCGACGAGGGTGATGTGGCCGCGGTCAAGGACAACCTGAACAAGTCGGGAGCGATCCTCAGTGGACAGGTGGCACTGACGGACACGTTCGTGAGTGATCAGAGCGCCGAGAAGATGCGTTCGATCGTCGACCAGTCGATACCCGCAGGCAGCACGTTGAACGCCGAATTGACCGACTCTGGTGGTCGCGCCGGTGATCTGCTGGGGCTGTTGCTCAATCTGTCACCGGACGAGGCTGAGCCGCAGGTCGACTCCGTTGCCACCGACGCCGGTCTGGCAGCACTCAAGCAAGGCGGATTCATCGACTACGCCGAAGGTACGGTAGCGCCGGCTCAACTCTCGATCATCGTGACAGGCAACAAGTTTGCCGATGACTCCGGTGCGCGTGGACAGGTGATCGCGCGCTTTGCGGGCGCCTACTCAGAGCGTGGCGCCGGTACTGTCCTGGTGGGCCGGACAGGTTCGGCCGAGGGGTCGTCGCCGATCGCGGTGGTCCGGGCCGACCCGGCGTTGAACGCAGAGGTCTCCACCGTCGACAACGTCAATCAGGCAACGGGGCGGATCACTGCCGTCCTGGCGCTGACCGACGAGCTCGGCAACAAGCACGGCGCCTATGGCACCGGCCCCGGCGCCACCGCAATCGCGCCGGAGAGCTGAGCCGGATCTGAGCTGGATGTGAACGACCTGGAGATCTGACCGAAGGATCTGCAGACGACGCCACGTGTCATCTGCGCCACATTGGGTGCAGGGCACGTGGCGTTCGTGTCTGCATCGCCCGATTCTGGGCAACCGACGCGTCGTGTCAACAGCAAGAAACCCGGCCATTGGTGTTACCGTGGAGTCCCGTAGGTAGGCAAGGATTTCTTGCCGCAGTACTAACGGGAGAAGCGTTGCGTCCATTACGTCATGTGCGGTCAGGCACAAAGCACATCTTCGTGACCGGGGGCGTTGCATCGTCGCTCGGTAAAGGTTTGACGGCTTCGAGCCTCGGCCAGTTGCTCACGGCGCGCGGACTGCGCGTCACGATGCAAAAACTAGATCCTTATCTCAACGTTGATCCGGGAACGATGAATCCGTTCCAGCACGGTGAGGTGTTCGTCACCGAAGACGGCGCGGAGACCGATCTCGATGTCGGCCACTACGAGCGCTTCCTCGACCGGGACCTCTCCGGATTCGCGAATGTGACCACCGGACAGGTGTATTCCACCGTCATCGCAAAAGAGCGTCGCGGTGAATACCTCGGTGACACCGTGCAGGTGATCCCGCACATCACCGACGAGATCAAGCGCCGCATCCTGGCGATGGGCCAGGCCGACAACGACGGCCAGATCCCCGACGTCGTCATCACCGAGATCGGTGGCACGGTCGGCGACATCGAATCACAGCCATTTGTCGAGGCGGCACGTCAGATCCGTCACGACGTGGGCCGGGACAATGTGTTCTTCCTCCACGTGTCGCTGGTCCCGTACCTGGCACCCTCGGGTGAGCTGAAGACCAAACCCACCCAGCACTCGGTCGCCGCGCTGCGCAGCATCGGTATCCAGCCCGACGCGCTGATCCTGCGTTGCGACCGCGACGTCCCCGAGGCGCTGAAGAACAAGATCGCGCTCATGTGTGACGTCGACATCGAAGGCGTCATCTCGACACCGGACGCGCCGTCGATCTACGACATCCCCAAGGTGCTGCACGCCGAGCAGCTCGATGCGTACGTCGTCCGCAAGCTCGGTCTGCCGTTCCGGGACGTCGACTGGACCGTGTGGGGCGAACTGCTCAAGCGGGTCCATGAGCCTCGCGAAGAGGTCACGATCGCGCTGGTCGGCAAGTATGTCGAACTGCCGGACGCGTACCTGTCGGTGACCGAGGCCATCCGCGCCGGCGGTTTCGCACATCGGGCTCGCGTGAACGTCGTCTGGGTGCAGTCGGATGACTGTGCCGACGACGCCGGAGCGCAGGCAGCGCTCGCCGATGTCGACGGCATCCTGATCCCCGGTGGATTCGGGATCCGCGGTATCGAGGGCAAGGTCGGCGCCGTCCGATACGCGCGCACCCACAACGTCCCACTCCTGGGACTGTGCCTGGGCTTGCAGTGCATCGTCATCGAGGCCGCGCGTACCGCAGGGCTTGCTGATGCGAGCTCCACGGAGTTCGATCCCGAGACCCCGTACCCGGTGATCTCGACGATGGCCGATCAGGAAGACGCCGTCGCCGGTGAGGCCGATCTCGGCGGAACAATGCGGCTCGGCGCCTACCCGGCGACGCTGGAGCGCGGTTCGGTTGTGGCCAATGCCTATGGCTCCGTTGATGTTTCAGAACGCCACCGGCACCGTTTCGAGGTCAACAACAGCTACCGTGACAAGATCGCCGAAAGCGGTCTGGTGTTCTCGGGTACTTCGCCGGACGGCCACCTCGTGGAGTTCGTCGAGTACCCGCGTGAGGTCCACCCGTTCCTGGTCGGCACACAGGCCCACCCCGAACTGAAGAGCCGTCCGACGCGTCCGCATCCGTTGTTCAGCGCATTCGTGCGGGCCTCGCTGCGGTACAAAATGGCCGAGCGTCTCCCGGTGAATGTCCACGGCGACGAAGAAGTCGATCCCGATCTCGATTCCGTTCTCGACGTGACCGCTGCCGAGGCCGGCGCCAAAGAGGCCGGCATTTGAGCGAGCGTCACGAGTTCCGGACTCTCGGAACCGACGTTCACTACGACGGGGCGATTGTTGCGCTCCGCGTCGACGAGGTCGCGATGCCGGGTGGGACCACCGCCAAGCGTGAGGTCGTCGAACACCACGGTGCGGTGGCGGTGGTCGCGGTGAACGATCAGGATGAGATCGCGATGGTGCTGCAGTACCGCCATCCGATCGGCCGGCGTCTTCTCGAACTCCCTGCGGGCCTGCTCGACGGGGGCCCGCAGGAGAGTCCCGTCGACGCGGCCCGCCGGGAACTGCTCGAGGAGACCGGGCTTGCCGCCGCTGCGTGGCAGGTCCTGGTGGACATCGACGTCTCACCCGGATTCACCGACGAGGCACTGCGGGTGTATCTGGCCACCGGGATAACGGAAGTGCCGCAACCGGATCCGGAGCACGAAGAAGCCGACATGACGCTGCATTGGGTGTCGCTCGATGATGCGGTGCGACAGATCTTGTCGGGCGAGATCGTCAACGCGACGGCCGCGGCCGGGATTCTGGCCCTGTCCGCCACACGGTCACAGTCGATTCCGTTGCGTGATGTCGACGCGCCCTGGACCGACCGTCCGGTGGCGTTCGCCGACCGCAAGGCCGAGCGCGACGGGGCCGGTCGATCGTGAACGCGCGCCGAACCTCATGAGCCTCGCGGATCAGGTGCAGGTATACCTGGACCACCTCGAGGTCGAACGAGGTTCGGCGCGTAACACTTTGCAGTCCTATGCCCGGGATCTGCGGCGGTATCAGGAGTATCTGAGCTCGCGTGGGATCGATGCGCTCACCGACGTCACCGAGGCCGACATCCGAGAGTTTCTGGTTGCGCTACGCCGCGGTGATGCCGACAACGGCAAGCCGCCGCTGGCCGACAGCTCGATCGCGCGAACCCTGGTGGCCACGAGAGGTTTCCACAAGTTCGCCGCCGCCGAGGGAATCGTGCCGGACGACGTCGCGCATGGTGTGGCTCCGCCCAAGGCGCCGCGCCGGCTCCCGAAGAGCCTCCCGGTCGACGAGGTCCTCGCGATCCTGGCCGCCAGCGGCGGTGAGGACGTTGCGGACGATCCGAGGTCGTTGCGGAACCGGGCGTTGCTCGAACTGCTGTACAGCTGTGGTGCCCGTATCTCGGAGGCGGTCACCCTCGACGTCGACGACATCGATACCGAGTCCCGGTCCGTGGTGTTGCGGGGCAAGGGTGGCAAAGAGCGGATCGTGCCCGTGGGGCGTCCGGCCATCGCCGCACTCGACGCCTACCTCGTGCGCGGCAGGCCCGCGCTCGTCTCCAAGTTCAACCCGGCGCTGTTCCTCAACTCACGCGGCGGCCGGCTCAGTCGTCAGAGCGCCTGGCAGGTCCTGGTCGATGCATCCGAGCGGGCCGGATTGGACAAGGCGGTATCACCGCACACGTTGCGACACAGTTTCGCCACGCATCTGCTCGACGGTGGCGCGGACGTCCGCGTGGTGCAGGAGTTGCTCGGGCACGCGTCGGTGACCACCACGCAGGTCTACACACTCGTGACCGTCGGAACGATGCGTGAGGTGTACGCCCTCGCGCACCCGCGCGCTCGATGAGTCCGGACCGTCAATATCAGGCTGCGGACCCTCGTAGCGGTGAGCCTCCACAGCGCCGACGCGCCGACCCACTAGGCTCTGGGTGTGACAACGCCGCAGCCACCTGAATACGGGCGCGGGCGTGATGCGAATCAGTTGATGATCTCGGCGCCGCCACGCGGTGTAGAGGAACTTGACCGCGAAAAGCCCAGCGCACCCGGAGAGCTCGGGCCGACCGGTCGCGAACTGCGTCCGGTGCCCGAACCGACGCCGCTTGATCGGCATGGTCCTGCCACGGTGGTCGCTGTCTGCAATCAGAAGGGTGGCGTGGGTAAAACCACGTCGACCATCAACCTGGGTGCTGCGCTGGCCGAATGTGGCCGTCGGGTGCTGCTGGTCGATCTCGACCCTCAGGGCGCGTTGTCTGCGGGCCTCGGCGTGCCGCACCATGAACTCGACCTGACGGTCCACAACATGCTCGTCCCACCGCAGCTCTCGGCCGAGGATGTCCTGATGCGGACCCGGGTCGAAGGCATGGACCTGTTGCCCTCCAACATCGACCTGTCTGCGGCGGAGATCCAGCTGGTCAACGAGGTGGGCCGCGAGCACACACTCGGCCGCGCGCTGCATCCGCTGCTCGACCGCTACGACTACGTGCTCATCGATTGCCAGCCGTCGCTGGGACTGCTCACCGTCAACGCGCTTGCCTGCGCCGACACCGTCCTCATCCCGATGGAGTGCGAGTACTTCAGCCTGCGTGGACTGGCGCTGCTCAACGACACCATCGACAAGGTTCGCGACCGTCTCAACCCGCGGCTCACACTCGGCGGCATCCTGGTGACGATGTTCGACGCCCGCACCCTGCATTCCCGCGAGGTGATGCAGCGCGTGGTCGAGGTGTTCGGCGACAAGGTCTACGACACAGTCATCAGCCGGACCGTGCGATTCCCCGAAACCAGTGTCGCCGGTGAACCCATCACCTCGTGGGCACCGAAATCAGGCGGCGCCAAGGCGTATCGGGCACTGGCCCGCGAAGTCATTCACCGCACGCGCTAGAGATGACCGAACCTTCAGAGACCGAGCCTTCAGAGATCGGGTCCTCTCAGGTTGAGACGCCGGAAGATGACACGCCAGGAGTTGATCCGGCGGCAGCGACGCCTGCGCCCGAGCCCGCGACAGAGCCCCTGACGGAGCCCGCGACAGAGCCCGTGATTACCGGGAAATCGCGGTTTCAGGTCAAGCTGACGAACTTCGAGGGGCCGTTCGATCTGCTCCTCAACCTCATCGGCCAGCACCGCCTCGACGTCACCGAAGTCGCGTTGCATGAGGTGACCGACGATTTCATCGCCTACACCAAGCTCCTCGGCGCCGAGATGGAACTCGACCAGACCACGGAGTTCTTGGTGGTGGCGGCGACGCTGCTCGACCTGAAGGCCGCACGTCTGCTGCCCTCTGGTGAGGTCGAGAACGACGAGGACCTGGCGTTACTCGAAGCCCGCGACCTGCTGTTCGCGCGACTACTCCAGTACCGGGCCTACAAACAGGTCGCGATGCTCTTTTCGGAGCTGGAAGCTGCTGCGCTGCAACGTTACCCGCGCGGTGTCTCGCTCGAAGCCCGATTCGAGTCGTTGCTGCCCGAGGTGACCATCGGTGTCAGTCCGGCGGTGTTTGCCGAGGTGGCGGTGGCCGCGATGACACCCAAACCGGTTCCGAAGGTGGGGCTCGGGCATCTGCACATCGAAAAGGTGTCGGTACCTCAGCACGCGTTGCGGATAGGGGAGATCTTGCGGCACGCCGGTGCCGGGGTGTGGGTGAGCTTCACCGATCTGGTTGTCGAATGCGGTAGCGGCCTCGAGGTGGTGGCCCGATTCTTGGCACTACTGGAGCTGTTCCGCGAGCGGGCCGTGGCGTTCGAACAGCCCGAGGCCCTCGGATCGTTGTTGGTTACCTGGACAGGCGAACTCGTAGACGCTCAAGTGATCGTCGAGAAGGGCGAAGACTATGGCTGAATTACCGGCTGAAGAAGTACCGGCCGAAGACGTGCCGGCTGAAGAGCCGCAAGAGACTCCTGTGCCCGACGTCGACGAGGTGTCGGATGCGTTGGCCGATGCTCTGTCCGAGGACGATGCTCCCGACACGTCGGATGACGACCTCCCGGTCGAGGACCTCCTCGCCGACGACGAACTCCGGTCGGCACTCGAAGCGATGTTGCTCGTGACAGACACACCGGCGCCCACTGATCAGCTGGCGTCGGTGCTCGAAGAGACGACTTCGCGGGTTCAGACGATGCTGCGGCAGATGTCGAATGAACTGACCGACCGAAACAGTGGCATGGATCTTCGCTACGCAGGCGACGGCTGGCGGCTCTATACCCGCAACGAGTACGCGCCCTATGTGGAGCGGCTGCTCCTCGACGGCGCGCGGACGAAGCTGACACGCGCGGCGCTCGAAACCCTGGCCGTGGTGGCCTATCGCCAACCTGTCAGCCGGTCGCGGGTCAGTGCGGTGCGCGGGGTCAATGTCGACGGTGTGGTCCGCACGTTGCTCGCGCGCGGACTGCTTGCAGAAGTCGGAACGGACTCCGATTCGGGCGCAGTGACGTACGGCACGACGGAACTATTTTTGGAACGTCTGGGGTTGGCTTCTTTGGACGAGTTACCGGATCTCGCGCCGTTGCTACCTGACGTGGACGTCATCGATGCCCTCGGAGATGAGATCATCAGCGACCCGCGATTCGCCAAACTGGCAGGTAACCCGTCAGACTTGAAGTACAAAACCAACAACATCACCGTCGACGACGATTGAGCTGCGCATTGCAGATCGATCAATACGACGGGAATTAGGGATAGAGAATGGCACCCGCTAGCCGAGACGGCAGACCGGACAGAGACAACAACAAAGGCAAAGGGCGAGCTCCTCGTGAGGGCGGACGGTCGTTCGACGACCGTGACGCCAAGCCTTACTCCGAGCGTGGCAGTCGGCCCACCGGTGAACGCGGTGGTCGGCCTACGGGTGACCGTGGCGGACGCCCCGCAGGCGGCGAGCGCGGCGGACGGCCCACAGGCGGCGAGCGCGGCGGACGGCCCACAGGCGGCGAGCGCGGCGGACGGCCCACGGGAGATCGTGGCGGACGGCCCAGCTTCGGTGAACGCGGCGGACGGCCCAGCTTCGGTGAACGCGGCGGACGGCCAGACGGTGAACGCGGTGGTCGACCTACGGGTGACCGCGGTGATCGCGGCGGACGCCCCACTGGCGGTGATCGCGGTGGACGGCCCACTGGCGGCGAGCGCGGTGGACGCCCCACGGGAGATCGTGGCGGACGGCCCAGCTTTGGAGATCGCGGCGGTCGGCCTTCGGGCGAGCGTGACGGTCGGTCCAGCGGCGGCGATCGTGGTGGCAGGCCCACCGGAGACCGCGACGGACGGTCCAGCTTCGGTGATCGCGGCGGTCGGCCTTCGGGCGAGCGTGACGGTCGGTCCAGCGGCGGCGATCGTGGTGGCAGGCCCACCGGCGATCGTGGCGGGCGGCCGACAGGTGAGCGTTATGGAAACCAATCGCATGATCGTGGCGGCAAGCCGTCGTACGAGCGTGGCGAAAAGCCGTCGTACGAGCGTGGTGGAAAACCGGCATACGAGCGGAGTGAAAAGCCCGCTCACGAGCGTGGCTCGCGGCCCAGCGGCGAAGACTTCGGTCGTCCGACCGGTGACCGGACCGCGAACCCGAGCACTGAGCGCAGCGGCAACGCGACCGGCGGAAGGCCCGCGGGAAAGGCGACCAAGGGTGCCGCCGAAGCACGATTCAAGAAGACTCATCGCAAGGGCTTCAACCCGGAGCGCGGAGCTCGTTCGGCCCCTGACGCGAAGAGCGGCCAGGCTCGGCTGAACAACGCAAAACCTGCCCGCGACCAGAATCCGCTGGATGCTTCGGAAGATGGCGCCACTTATGTCGAGGGTGGATTGCGTCTGCAGAAGGTGCTCGCGCAGGCCGGAGTCGCCTCACGGCGCGGTGCCGAGGAATTGATCGCGGCTGGTCGTGTCGAGGTCGACGGTGAAATCGTCCTCGAACAGGGTCTGCGTATCAATCCCGAGACTGCGGTGGTCCGCGTTGACGGATCCCGTGTGGTGGTCAACGAGGAACATCAGTACCTCGCGCTCAACAAGCCCAAGGGCTGGCAGTCGACGATGTCCGACGAGTTCGCCCGTCCGTGTATCGGTGACCTGGTGGCCGAGCGCGTCATGTCGGGACAGAGGCTGTTCCACGTCGGACGCCTCGACGCCGAAACCGAAGGACTCATCCTGCTCACCAATGATGGTGAGCTGGCGCATCGTTTGATGCACCCGTCGTTCGAGGTTCCCAAGACCTACATGGTGACCGTGCGCGGAGAGGTGCATCGCAACCTCGGTCGCACCCTGCGCGACGGTATCGAGCTCGACGACGGCCCGGCCAAGATCGACAAGTTCGCGTTGCTCGATGTGAACCAGGGCATTTCGCTGCTCCGTCTGACGCTGCACGAAGGCCGTAAGCACATCGTCCGTCGAATCCTTGACGCTTCCGGCTTCCCGGTTATTCGACTGGTGCGCACCGACATCGGTGCGGTCAACATCGGCGAACAGCGTCCGGGCACCTTGCGGGTCATGGGCAACGATGAGATCGGCGCGCTCTACAAGGCGGTGGGATTGTGACCAGCCCAGGGGTGATCACGTCCGGTGTGATCGCCATCGATGGTCCGGCCGGAACCGGTAAATCGAGTGTGGCGCGCCGCGTGGCAATCGCGTTGGACGCCAACTACATCGACACCGGAGCCATGTATCGGGTCGCGACCCTGCGCGCACTGCGGGCGGGTGTGGCACTGGACGATCCGGACGCGATCGACAAAGCGACTGAGGGCGTGCGCATTTCCGTCACCAGTAGTCCGACCGAGCAGGTCGTGTTGATGGACGACGAGGATGTCTCTGATGAGATTCGTCGCGACGAGGTGACTCGCGCGGTGTCGGCCGTCTCGGCCGTGCCCGCGGTGCGTACTCGCTTGGTTCAGGCGCAGCGTGATCTGGCACAGAACGGACTCAGCGTGCTCGAGGGCCGAGACATCGGGACCGTTGTGTTCCCCGATGCCACGCTCAAGGTGTACCTGACCGCAACGCCTGAGGTTCGTGCGCAACGGCGGCATGATCAGAACCTCGCCGCAGGAATTGACAGTGATTACCAGACGGTGCTCGCGGACGTGATCCGTCGGGACCATCTGGATTCGACACGGCCGACGTCGCCATTGCGGCCGGCCGATGATGCCGTACAGGTCGACACCACCGACATGGGCATCGAAGAGGTGATCGCCAAGCTGGTTGAGTTGGCGCGCAACCGGATTGGGGTAGAAGCATGAGTGACAATTTTGACGGGGCAGCAATCTCGTCTGACGGAATGTGGTCGGATGAATCCGACTTCGAGCTCGTAGAGCTCTCCGATCTCGGCGTCGACGGCGCACCCTTGGCGGTGCCCGTTGTCGCAATCGTCGGTCGCCCGAACGTGGGCAAGTCGTCGCTGGTGAACCGCATCCTGGGGCGCCGTGAAGCGGTGGTCGAGGATATCCCCGGTGTGACCCGCGACCGTGTCTCCTACGAGGCATCGTGGGCCGGACGGCGGTTCATGGTGCAGGACACCGGCGGTTGGGAACCCGACGCCAAGGGTCTGCAGCAGTCCGTGGCTCGCCAGGCCGAGATCGCGATGAAGACGGCCGACGCAATCGTTCTGGTTGTCGACACCACCGTGGGCGCCACCGCCACCGATGAGGCTGTGGCCAAGGTGCTGCGGCGCTCGAAGACTCCGGTGTTGTTGGCGGCCAACAAGGTTGATGACGAGCGGCTGGAATCGGAAGCGGCTGCCCTGTGGTCGCTGGGACTGGGGGAGCCGTTCACGGTGTCCGCCGCCCACGGTCGCGGTACCGGTGACCTGCTCGACCGGATCCTCGAAGCCCTTCCTGAAACGCCCCGCGAATCCACCACGATGGGTGGCCCGCGCCGAGTTGCGTTGGTGGGCAAGCCCAACGTGGGCAAGAGCTCGCTGATGAACAAGCTCACCGGTGAAGAGCGTGCAGTGGTCGACAATGTCGCCGGAACCACGGTCGACCCCGTTGACGAACTGGTCGAACTCGGTGGACGGGTCTGGAACTTCGTCGACACCGCCGGCTTGCGCAAGAAGGTGACGCAGTCGAGCGGACATGAGTTCTACGCGTCGCTGCGTACCCGGTCGGCCATCGAGGCCGCCGAGGTCGCGGTGCTGCTGATCGACGCGTCGGAGCCGATCACCGAGCAGGACCAGCGTGTTCTGACGATGATCATCGAAGCCGGTCGCGCACTGGTGATCGCATTCAACAAGTGGGATCTGGTTGACGAGGATCGCCGACTGCAGTTGGCCAAGGAGGTCGACCGCGACCTGTCCCGCGTGCCCTGGGCCCGGACGGTCAACATCTCAGCCCACACCGGTCGGTCGGTGGCAAAGCTGGTGCCGGCACTGGATACGGCGTTGGCGTCATGGGACAAGCGGATCTCGACCGGGCAGCTCAACAACTGGCTCAAGGATGTCATCGCGGAGACGCCGCCACCGATGCGTGGTGGTCGTCTGCCTCGCGTGATGTTCGCGACCCAGGCTGCCACCCGGCCGCCGACGTTTGTCTTCTTCACCACGGGCTTCCTGGAGGCCGGCTACCGCCGGTTCCTGGAGCGAAAGCTGCGTGAGGCCTTCAACTTCGACGGTTCGCCCGTTCGGGTGAACGTCCGAGTCCGCGAGAAGCGCGAGCGCACGAAGTAGGACGAGACAGCTTGCACCCCTGCCCCGATCAACATTGTTGGTCGGGGCAGGGTTATGTTCAGGCAACTTTGAGCCACTTGAAGTTTCGCCATCCGTAGTCGATGTTGAACACCTGCGCCTCGGCAGATTCCTTATCGAACACGGTGCGGGCGCGTTGCAGGAACCATTCGGCGTCCGCGTCGCTGTTCGGATTCCACATCTCCGGGTTTGTGAAGTATTTGTCCGGGAAATGAGTGTTGTTGGGCTGCGGCAGATCCAGGCTTCCGCGTTGACGCCAACCGATCCGGCCCTGCCAACCCGGAGGGCCGTTATCTGCGTTGATGATTTCGGTGATCCATCCGGTATCACCGTCGTTGACCTGGGCATGATCGGGCCCGCAGACCAGGGTCAGCACGGTGATATCGGTACGACCACCTTTGGCCCACTCCCGAATGTGGTGGACCGCGCATTCGGAGGCCGGGGCATCACAGCCCGGACGAGAACAGCCCCGCTCCGAGGCGATCAGAGCGAGTCTCTGATCAGCGGTGGCCAGGCGTTCTTCACGACCCAAATACAGCGGACGATGCTTGTCGTCGAGCAACGCCAGGAACTTGCGGCTCACTCCGGCCAACTTCAGGGCGTCCTTGACGGCCAACACCCCACCGGATGCGGTGGTGGCCAGACCGGTTTCTTGTTCAAGTTGTTCCAACGTCATCGTCACGATGACCTGCGCCGGCAGACCCCGGTGAGTACCGAGTTTGCCCTGCCCGACAACCATTTCCATCAACCGTTTGAACGCATCATGATTGCGTTGCCCCGGAGTGCGGGTATCGCGCTCAGCCGCCGCGCGCAGGGCATCTTTGTCTGCCTTGTCGGCGTTGCCGGTCGGTGAGTCCGGATCGTTCGGATTGTTCATGCCCTTGGCTGCCCACTTCGCCGCCACCACATCCCACAATGCTTTGGTCGCCGGGTCGAGAGTGCCCTTGATCCCGGCCAAGTGATCCGCGCCTTGCTTGGATACCGACAACTCCCGCTTCTGCGCACGGTCGCTGTCGTCGAACTCGCCGTCCGGGTTCAGGTGGGCATGTAGGTGCAGACCAACCTTTTTCAGTTCGTCCGGATCCATCGTGCGGGCGGCCTCGGCCATCAGCCTTTCTCCGTCGGACCACAATTCGAGGTTGCTGCGAATACTGCCGGGCAGGTTACGCAAGGTGTCGTCGATGACGTTGTAGTGCGCCACTCCGATCGCACCATCACGCAACGCCGACCACGTGTTCGGGTACACCGGTGCAACCACCTCGCCGGATGGGGTGTGCCATTCACCCAGCCGTTCAGCCCTTTTCGACCGGGCACTGGCCTGGGCCGCCGAAACGCGCAAGTGCTGCCGCAGAAACTTGTTGTGCTTGAGCCCTTGTTTTGCCGCCACCGATCGTTCGCGCAACTCGACCGCCACGCGGATTTTGATGGCTTCATCACGGCGGGTTTGGGTTTCGATCGCTTGGGCGAGTTCGACGGTCTCTTTGTCCGACAGGTTCGCGATCGATACGTCAACAAGCCTGCGGGACAACATCTCACGGACAGCAACGATCTCTTCCGTATCAAGGGCCATGCCCTCGATACGGTTGATGAGATTTGCCACCCCCGCGGTCATGGAACAGTTCTATCAGCACCCACCGACAAGTCCTTGACCAGGGGTTTTTCCAAAGGTGGTGCAGTCAGGCAAGTCTGGCTTGTATGTCGCCGATCGAGTCGACAAACCACACATGACGACCGCGGTTGGATTCGCGCACAAACGCGGCCAGCGACTCACTGCGTGAGACCTCCGTGGAGATGTCGCCGACGATGGCGATCACAACGCGGTACTGAACCATCTTCTGGAGGTACTCACCTGCGACGCCCGTACTGAGGTCCAGGAACCCTTCTGGCAAACGATTGATGGGTATCGCGACCGCTGCCACCTTGTGTCCCCACGTTGCGCCGATGGCGTCGAGAGCTGCCACGGTTTCACCGGTGGCAGGATAGACCATCAGCTCATCGCCGTTTTGGGTCTGCTGGAACATTGTCATGAGAAGTTGCCTCCTTCAGTCAGGTCGCGGAGCAGGATCAGGACGTCTGCGGTGTCGCTGATGCTGCCTTGCGCAATCACTTTCAGTGAGCGGCCGTCGGGGCCGGGGGCCGTGGTCAGGCGTAGTGGGTGACCGCGGTCCCGGCCGCCCGCCGCGGCGGTGAGCACTGTGGCGATGCGGTCCCAGTCGCCTGGTTTGAGGTTCTCGAGGTCGACAACAACCGTGCTGTGCTCGGTGACCCCCGCTTCTGCAGGTGACTCGGCCGTTGGTCCCGGGACGGTGTTACCTGCACCTGCGACGAACGCGGCCAGATCCGTTCGGGTGATCCGATACTGCTTGCCCACGCGGGCGGCACGGAGCCGCCCATCACGGATGTATGCGCGGATGGTTCGCACATGCAGTCCGAGCTCATCGGCCACCTCGTCGGCGGACAGGTAATTCGACGGTGTCACAGTAGGTCAATATACAGACAGATAGGGATGTTTAGGTAATTCGTCGGAGGAGCTGATGTGGGTGATTGCCGGACCTGCTGGATTTCCCGGCGCGCTGACGACTGAGGCTCGACAGGGCTTCTACCAGGCGATTTTCGCTGCGGGTGGTGCCTGAGGTAATCTCATTCAGCGCCCTTAACGGGGAGTGCCACGGGCTGTGGCGCAGCTTGGTAGCGTACTTGACTGGGGGTCAAGTGGTCGCAGGTTCAAATCCTGTCAGCCCGACAGAAGTCAGAGCAGGTCAGAGGCGGTTTCGGAGAAATCCGGAGCCGCCTTTTTCGTGCACGGATCAGCTCCAGATCTCCGTGAACGACACATCGCGACCCAGGATCTGTTCTGCTGCCCGATGTCCCGACTTCAGCGCACCGGTCACCGTCGCGGGGTCGTCGGTCCAGGTGGCCTCGCCGGCCAGGTGCAACACGCCGTCTATCGGCGTGGACAGGACATCGTGATCCTGCCGGTCCGAGCCGACCGTCATGTACGCATACGAACCGCGCGCGTAGGGATCGTCCTGCCAGCGAGTGACGTGAACCCGGTCCGGTTGCACAACGCGGTCGCCATATAGCCCTCGCAATGCGTCGAGAACTGAGTCGGCGATCTGCGTATCCGACCATTCGCGAGTCGCTCTGGCGCAAGGGCCTGCCGCGAACGTCAGGAGCGTCGGTGAACCGTTCAGGGCGGTCATGTCGTACCAGGAATGCCACCACCGACCGGCCTCGCCCTGCCGGCGAATCGCATAGACGTCGTCGTCCCAGAATTTCTGCGGAAACCGCAGGACCACCTTCTCGAATGCGTTCATCTCCAGCCGATTCAAAGCACTTGAGAGCGGTTCGGGCAGTGGTGGATCAAGCACGAATTCGGGCGACTTCAGCACTCCGGCCGGAGCCGTGATTACAACCCGGCCGGCCGAGAAATGCCCCCGGCCGGTCTCGATGGTGACACCGGTCGGCGACCACCGCACGCAGGTGACAACGTGGTCCAGTCGCACATCGAGGCCCTTCGCCAGCTGTACGGCGAGTTCGTCGTAGCCGTCGGGGAAAACCACTTCGTCGCCCTCGATCGCATCGTCGTCGAGACCGTGCGCGTCGAGGTCGTCGATCCACACACCCAGTTGTTCCTCGGCCCGGTGTTGCAGGAACTCGCGGACTCGCATCGAACGGTCCTCGTCCCACTTCAGTTGCGCCAAAGTGCTTTCCACCGCCATACCGAAGGAGGTGTTCGGCTCCGAGGAAGAGATGGTGGTCGCCAGCCGATCGCTGAACGAATGGATGTCTGATGAGAAATGTTGGGCGGCTTCGTCACCCAATCGCGAGCCGGTCGGGGAGTAGTAGGCGATGGGTCGCCCATCCGGCTGATAGCTGCCGACGGTGAACTCAAGCGTGCGCATGCCGAAGGCCTTGACGGCATCGGCAACCGGATTTCCATCGACCCCGTGGATCCAGGATGCTCCGTAATCGATGACCTCGCCGTCTGCGCGGGAGGTCCAGACGCGCCCTCCGAGGCGGTCTCGGGCCTCCAGGATCGCCACCCGTTGGCCGTTATCGGCGAGGATTCGCCCGACGGTCAGGCCGGCGATACCGGCGCCGACGATCAGCGTGTCGAAGTCTGTCAACGGAGTTCCGATCTGTCGGTGCGTGAATGCGATACCAGCCGCGGTGCCGGCTGCTGCCTTTCTGATGAGTTGCTCACGATTGCTCCCGCGAACACCACCATGTCGTGCGCCCGCCGACGGTGCCGCGTGACATCGGCGCCCCACACCGGGGGCACACGGCGCCGGTCTTCCGATACGGGATGATCTCCCCGGTGTGGACGCCGCCCTTCTTGGTAGCGGATCGGATGGCACGGCGCAGGGCAACACGTAGGTTGTCGAGGTTGTCGGTGCTCAGGGTCTTGGCGCGGCGTGTCGGCGACAGCTCGCACTGCCACAGGACCTCGTCGGCGAGCAGGTTCCCGATCCCGGCGATGGCCGCCTGGTCGAGCAGCCTGGCCTTGAGAGGCGCTCCGCTGGAACCGATCCGATGCCGAAAGTCCTCGCGCGAGATCTCCGCGGCATCCGGGCCGAGTGCGTCGATATCGGGTTCCAGGCGCACGCGGCCGAGGCGGCGTTTGTCGAAGAGTCGGAGTTGGCCTCCGTCATCGAACGTCATGGCGAAGCGCGTCCACTCGGGTTTGTCGGTGTCCCGCTCACCGACGTGCGGATCGCCGCCGCCGTAGATCGAGGTCTGATCACCGTCGGGCGCCGTGACGATGATGCGCCCGCCCATACCGAGGTGGATGCCGAGCCTGGGACCCGCTGACCCGTCCGCGGTCTCGGTCTCGCACCACATGGCTTTGCCGCGACGACGGGCTTCGGTGAGCCTGCCGCCCTTCAGCGCCCGGGCGATCTCACCCGGGCGGTGCGGTCGACACTCGAACGTGTCGGTGTCATCGATATCGACGATGACCCGGTTCAGCGCCTTCTCTACGACCTGTCTGGCGTTCTCGACCTCGGGAAGTTCCGGCATTCGTCCGGTATACCCGGCGCGGCGCACTCATGTGCGGAAGTCGCGGGTGCTCAGCATGGCGCTATCACGATCGGTGAGCGCGCGTTCCAAGTCTGGTCCTCGGGCCGCGGCTGTTCGTGGTCAGAACAGCGTGGGCGGAGTCGCGCCCTCGAAGTCGAGTAGCCATCGTTTTGTCTGCAGGCCTTGCCCGGTGTCGCCGCCCGAGTAGCCGCCCAGGCCATCGGCGGCGACCACTCGGTGGCACGGGATGAGCAGTGGCACAGGGTTGACGCCCATGATGGTGCCGATGCTTCGCGCGGAGACGCCGGTACTGCTCCGCGCTGCGAGTTCGCCGTAGGTGATCGTCTCTCCTCGCTTCACGGTCTTCTCGAGCGTGGTGAGGACGGCGCGGGCGACGTCGGACATGTCGTGCATGTCGATCGGAAGATCGAACTCGGTCAAGTTCCCGTCGAAGTAGGCCTGGAGCTGGGCAAGCCCCTCGACAAGTAGAGGATCATCGGGCGCATTTCTCGATGGCGGAGGAGTCCACCGCCACGCCACCCGCACGATCGCCTCGCCGCTACTGGCAAGGGTGATCGAGCCGATGGGCGTTGACAGCGAGCCCGAGGTGATCCCGTCAACCCGCTCATCTTCGTGCGTCATGTGGGCCGAGGATAGTCTCGAAAGTTCGTGACGAGACGCCAGCTATTTCAAATCAGAGTCCGTTTACGTCCGCGAATCGATCGTGCGTCGGGTCGGTTTGGATTTCGAGTTCGATCAGATCGGCGGCTCGTTGAGCCGTCTCCGCGCCGCAAAGCGAGCCGATCAAAGCTGCGGTCATGTCCATGCCCGCCGCGACACCGGACGAGGTCCAGCGATCACGGTCCTGCACCCAGCGGGCACGGGGGAGCCACGTCACCGTGTTCCCGTGTTCCTGTGCCCATCGGAACGCCACCTTGTTCGAGGTGGCTTGGTACCCGTCGAGGAGCCCGGCAGCCGCAAGCACCGCAGAGCCCGTACATACCGACGTCACCAGTTGGCATTGCGCCGCGTACTGGCGCAACCAGTCGAGGAAATCGTTGTCCGACACCAGTGATCGGGTTCCGATCCCTCCGGGGATGAGCATGATGTCGGCAGGTGGCGCGTGGTCGTATGTACGACTCGCATTGACAGTCACGCCCTGGGAGCTGGCAATCGGCCGCGTCGCGGGCCCGAGGAAGCTGACGTCGAATTCGTCCGGCAGAACACTGAGCAACTCGACCGGACCGAATACGTCGAGCAGTTCAAAGCCGTCGAACAAAACAATGGACACTGTGCGTTGGGGCATGCGACGACATTACCGCCCGATTCTGGGAACAACGGACCTATTAGATCTCTTTGATTGACTGGCGTGAAAGCGAGGCTTGACCGCATTTACCCGAACCGTGTCAGACGAGATCGACTGTGCAACAAGGAATCTAGTTCCATGGGTTAAACGGGCATAGGTCTGAATCCCGTCAGTGGGACAGAATTGTGCCAGATAAGCTGTTCTTGTCCGGAATGCGGCTTCTTTGCTGTTACGCTCCACGCATTCGCGACGTTGCATGCTTCGAGCGTCGATGTTCAATCGACCTGAAAGTGGCCGTCGACATGCCGGAAATAACGACGTCAGCCCGATGGACCGTGCTGATGCTCTCCGTGGCAAGCCTTTTGATCGTGACAGCGTGCACGGAGGCGGATGGCGCATCAACCGCGGGCCCGTCGTCCTCCGCTGCCGGCTCGGGGATGCTTCCCGGTTATCAGGATCAGACCACGTTGGAGTTCTCGCCGTTGATCATCAGCGTGCTCTCTCCGGAGGTCATTCCGGTGAAGGGGTCGGACGGGCAGTATTACGTCGCATATGAACTCAGCGTCTTCAACGCCGCGCCGCGCGATGCGACGATGACGACGATCGAGACCCTTGCCGAGAACGAAGGTGGGGAGGTCCTCGCAACGTCGGACCAGCAGGAGATCGCCGCCAATACGATGCTTGTGGCCAGTACCGCGGTCGGAACGTCTGATATCCCGGCGGGCCGGACCGCGATCGTCGTCGCTCGCGCGGTTTACCCGACGGCAGAGGCGATTCCGGCTGCGTTCACCCATCGAATCGCCGCCACCTTTGCTCCCGCGGCACCCGACGCGCCGCGACTGGCCTCGAAGTACCCCGACGAGGTCGAGCAGATCGGGGGCGCGGTGACAACGAGTTCGGAATCACCGTTGGTGATCGGGTCGCCGGTGGCGGGCGACAACTGGTTCGCGAACAACGGATTGGATGCGGCGGCGCTGAACGCTCACAGTGACGTGGTGATCCCCGTGGGTGGACGGGTCGCTGCTGCAGAGAGATTCGCGATCGACTTCATGGGGATTGATCCGACAACGATGACGTCGTACCGCGGTGATCCCACCTTGAACGAGAGCTACCTCGCGTTCGACCAGCCGCTCCTCGCGGTGGCGGATGCGACGGTCGTGCGCGTGGTTTCCGGGCTGCCCGATGTCGCACCGAAGACCCTTACACCGGTCGACGTGATCGATGATGCCACTGGAAATCAGGTCGTCCTCGACCTTGGCGATGGCGTGTACGCCCTGTACGCACACATGAAAGACGGCCCTGCGATGGTGAAGGTCGGCGACAAGGTGACGAAAGGCCAGGAGATCGGACGCCTTGGCAATTCGGGTAACACCAGCGAAGCGCACCTGCATGTTCAACTCCAGCGAGGCAGCGTGCTGTCGGCGGAGAACGTGGCATGGGTGATCGACAGCTTCACTGTCACAGGCGTACTGGGACCTGATGGCGACAGTGTCGTCGCACCCGCGGTGGCGGGTGCGCGAACCAACGAAGTTCCTGTGATGGGCACCATCTCCCAGTTTCCCGCACTCTGAGGATAGGAACTTCTCGTGAGCCGCGGGATGAACGCCGACCGCGACGTCATCTTCGTCGACCAGCGCGGGACCATGCACAGCGAGCCGCAGATGAGCCCACCGGATTCTACGGTGTCGTGACGTCGGCAATCGCAGGCAATCCCTCGTGGGCGGAACACCTGCGGACTACTCTCGGGCCATGTCGTTCGAGGTTCCGCCGGATGCTTACGCCCGGTTCATGGGTCGCTACTCCGAACCTCTGGGCGCCGTATTCGCTGATGCCGCCGGGGTCGGGGGAGAGCAGCGCGCACTCGATGTCGGGTGTGGTCCGGGAGCACTCACCGCGCATCTGGTGTCGCGACTCGGGGTCGGTCACGTGTGCGCCGTCGATCCGTCGTCGTCCTTCGTCGACGCCACCCACGCCAGATTTCCCGGGATCGATGTTCGCCAGGCGGTAGCAGAGGACCTACCGTTCGAGGCGAACTCATTCGACGTGACGCTCGCGCAGTTGGTCGTGCATTTCATGACCGATCCCGCACTCGGACTCACCGAGATGGCCCGCGTGACACGGCCGGGCGGGACGGTCGGAGCCTGCGTCTGGGACTTAGGCCCGAATGAGCGAGGCCCGATCTCGCTGTTGTGGAGGATGGTTCGCGAACTGGACCCGGATGCTCAAGATGAGTCCGACCTCGCCGGCGTCCGGCAGGACCAATTGGCGTCACTGTTCAGTAGCGCCGGAATCCGCGATATCGAGCCCAGTGAACTCACTGTCCGTGTGACATACGACAGTTTCGACGAATGGTGGGAACCCAACACCTACGGGATCGGGCCCGCGGGTATCTACGTCGCCGGACTTTCGCCGGAGCGGCGAGACGCTTTGCGCGAGCGATGCGCCGCTGCCCTGCCGGATGCGCCTTTTGATTTGGAGGCCACTGCCTGGTGTGCGGTCGGCAGGTCGCGGAACGCCTGACCACCGCCATTCGGGCTGGTCCTCACGTGAGACATCCACGGCATTGTCGGTTCCGAATATGGGGTGAGAAACTTCAGGTACCCGAGTGAACGAGGTATGCATGACCGACGACCTGGTCGTCCTGGCCGACGCCGACGGACAACCGTGTGGGACCGCCGACCGGACGACCGTGCACACCACGGATACGCCGTTGCATTTTGCCTTTTCCTGCCATCTGGTGGACGAAGGTCATCTCCTGATGACCCGACGCGCGTTGAGCAAGCGCACCTGGCCGGGTGTGTGGACGAACTCATTCTGCGGACATCCGCGACCCGGTGAGTCGGTCGAGGACGCAATCCATCGATATGCGCAGCGCGAGTTGGGTATCGACGTCGAGGGGTTGCGGTGCGTGCTGCCGGACTTCCGCTACCGGGCGGTCGACGCCAGTGGTGTGGTGGAGAACGAGATATGCCCGGTCTTCGTCGCGAGTCCGGTGGGAGAGCTTCGCCCGGACCCCGACGAGGTCGCGGAGTACGCCTGGTCCGCCATCTCCGACGTCTGGACGCTCGCCGAACGCACCCCTTGGGCGGTGAGCCCGTGGTTCGTCGAACAGGTCCGCTCATTGCCGGGACCGGACCCGTACGGTCGCGTGGCCGAAAGCCCATCCGGATTGCCCGCCGGCCCGAATAGAGGGCAGTAGGTGAGTACGAGAGCAAGCGATCCGAGGGCAAGGACAGGTCTGATGGTGCAAACACGGAGGCGAAACGTAGACGCGTTGCAGCCCTATCTGCGGTATGACGCAGCCGCTGACGCCAGTGCCGCGCTGGTGATTCGCCGGTACTCGTCGTCTTTCGGGCTCGCGACGCGGTTGCTCGGCGGGCAGGTCCGACAGGATGTGTGCAACATCTATGCGCTGGTACGGGTGGCCGACGAGGTCGTGGACGCGCCGCGGCCGGGTCAGGGCAGCGTTGATCGGCTGATCGAACTCGACAAGCTCGAGCAGGAAACGTACGCGACGTTGGAGACCGGGTCGAGCACCAATCTTGTTGTCCACGCGTTCGCGCGCAGTGCCCGGCGGGTCGGCATCGGACAAGAGTTGATCGCCCCCTTCTTCGCGGCGATGCGCTCGGATCTCCAGCACGTGGACCACGATTTCGCGAGCCTCGCGACTTACATCTACGGCTCGGCAGAGGTGGTCGGCTTGATGTGCCTGCGGGCCTTCGTCGCCGGTGAACCGAACCCGGCGCCGCTCTACGACGAGCTCGCTCCCGGTGCCAGGAGACTTGGCGCGGCCTTCCAGAAGATCAATTTCTTGCGAGATTTCGGCGACGACACCGACGGGCTCGGACGGCGTTACCTCGTCGGACTCCAGCCTGACGAACTCGACGAGGAAATCTGGCACAACTGGATCGACGACGTCGAACTGGATCTGTCTGCGGCCGCAGAGGTCATTCCCTGGCTACCGCGCGGCTGCCGTGTGGCGGTGTGCACCGCCCACGATCTGTTCGCTGAATTGACCCGCCGCCTGCGGGCGACGTCACCGGCCGAGGTGCGGCGCCGCAGAGTGCGCGTGCCCACGCCGGAGAAGATGCGCATCGCTGCCTCGGCCGCGCTTCACCGCGGTCGACCTGTCATTTTCGAGAAAGAGAGCAGTCTTTCGTGACCGCCACACCGAAAAAGGTAGTCATCATCGGCGGTGGTGTTGCCGGGTTGGCGACTGCCGCCCTGCTCGCGCGAGACGGACACGACGTCGACCTGGTCGAAAAGAACGATGAACTCGGCGGCCGTGCCGGGTCATGGGCGCACGAGGGTTTCCGCTTCGACACCGGCCCCTCCTGGTGGCTGATGCCGGAGGTGTTCGACCACTTCTTCGAACTGCTGGGCACCTCGACCTCAGAGCAGGTCAAGCTGGTGCGTCTCGACCCCGGGTATCGAGTGTTCTTCGAGGGCTTCGACGAACAGATCGACGTCGAGGGCGACGAATCGAGCAATCTCTCGATGTTCGAAACCATCGAACCGGGCGCAGGCGTAGCACTGAGCCGTTACCTCGACTCCGCCCGCAACGCATACGACATCGCCGTGAAGCGCTTCCTGTACACCAGTTTCGACTCTCCGCGCGCTTTCCTCAGTCGCGAGGTACTGCGAAACCTTCCGACGCTGGCGGTGCTGCTCACCAAGTCTCTCGAGTCGTTTGTCTCGCAACGGTTTTCCGATCGTCGGTTGCAGCAGGTGCTCGGCTATCCCGCGGTGTTTCTCGGATCATCACCCGAGCGCACGCCGGCGATCTATCACCTGATGAGCTGGCTCGATCTGGCCGATGGTGTCCGCTATCCCGATGGCGGCTTCACAACGTTCGTCGATGCGCTGTCCGGGCTCGCCACCGAGCACGGGGTGCGGGTGCACACCGGTACGTCGGCGACCGCGATCCTTACGCGGCCGCGAAAAGGCCGAGCGCGCCCGGGACGTCGCCGACATGAGGTTGTCGGGGTCCGGGTGCAGGATCGCCACGGTGGTGAACGAGAAATCGCAGCAGACATCGTGGTCGGTGCCGCGGATCTGCACCACGTCGAGACCAAACTCCTGCCGACCAACCTGCAGACATTCCCCCAACGATGGTGGGACAAGGCGACATCGGGGCCCGGAGCGGTGCTGGCCTATCTCGGTGTGCGTGGCGATTTGCCTGAGCTGGCACATCATTCGCTGTTTTTCACCGATGACTGGACGACGAACTTCGACGCGATTTTCGAGCAGCCGACCCATATGCCGGATCCTGCGTCCCTGTACGTGTGTCGGCCGTCCGCGACGGACGACTCGGTGGCGCCGACCGACCACGAGAACGTTTTCATCCTGGTGCCGTCGCCCCCGGACCCGGGTCTTGGGCACGGCGGTATCGACGGTAACGGTGATCCCGACATCGAAAAGGTCGTCGACCAGGCGATCGCGACGGTGGCGCAATGGGCGGGGATCCCTGATCTTGCCGAGCGGATCGTGGTGCGCCGCACCGTTGGACCGGCCGACTTCGTCGACGACGTCAACTCGTGGTCGGGCAGTGCGCTCGGACCGGCACATACGTTGCGCCAGAGCGCATTCCTGCGCGCAACCAACCGATCGCGCAAGGTTGAGGGTCTGTATTACGCGGGTTCGAGTACGCGTCCGGGGATCGGCTTGCCGATGTGCCTGATCAGCGCCGAACTCATCCGCAAGCGACTGCGGGGCGACCGGTCGGTCGGGCCGTCCAGCTGAACCTCGCCCGGTGAATCCCCGCCTTCCACGAGGGCATCGGGATTCACCGGCCCGGCGGCCGATCGGCCGGACCGATGAGGTCTGAGACGATTCGCGCCGACATCATGACCAGCGGGAGTCCGCCTCCGGGATGAGCCGAGCCGCCCACCAGATAGAGGCCGGGTACCGGTGAGGTGTTCGGCGGCCGAAGGAATGCCGCGCGTGCCCCGTTCGACGACGACCCGTAGATCGAACCGCCCGGAGTCAGTGTGCGCCGCTCCAGATCGGCGGGTGACACCACGATCCGGTGGCGTACGCGCGATCGCACATCGAGGCCGCGGTCGGCCATCACCTGCATCACGTGATCGGCGTGCGCGTCGACGACTCCCGGTGCATCCCAATCCATTCCGTGCTCGGGATCCTGGCGGGCCGCGTTCACCAGCACAAACCATGCACCCGATCCGGGACCGGGAACGATGGCGGGGTCGTCGGGTGCCGAGATGTACACCGTCGGACGATCCACTGGCCGCGGGGGTCCCTTGAACCCGAAGACCGCATCGAACTCGGCGTCGTAGTCCTCGGCGAACAGCACCGTGTGGTGGGCCACCTCGGGTGGATCGTCGAGCGCGAGCAGGATCGCAAACCCCGACAACGACGGCGTGGCGCTGCGCAGGCGCGCTGCCACCCGGCGGGTGGTGCGCGAGGGGATGAGACGTTCATACACCTGTGTGGCATCGGCGTTCGCGACCACAAGATCCGAGCTCCGGACGGTCTCATCCGCGAGCTGTACTCCGGTGATATGTCCGCTCGAATCCGTGGTGAGGCGGGTGACCTCGGTATTGCATTCGATGGTCCCGCCGAGAGCAATGAACCGATCGCGGATCGCGGTGGCGATCACGCCAAGGCCGCCTGCGATGTACCACGACCCCCACGCCTGCTCCGACCACGGAACCGAGGCGAGGGCAGCGGGCGCGCGCCGGGGATCGGATCCGGTGTAGGTGGCGTACCGGTCGAGCAACTGCACAAGACGTGGGTCCTGCACGTAGCGGCGACCGAGTCCGCGCAGAGAACGCCACGGTGCGATGGTGGCGAGGTCAGACCATGCCCGGAACCCGCCGAGTAGCCGCCGGATCTCCAAGGGAGACTCCAGGAATGGTTCATGCGTGACGTCCCAGATAGCCTCCGACCGCTTGAGCAACGCCGACCACTGCGCCCCACGGCCAGGGCCCAGCATCGCATCCATGGCGGCCGGGATCTCCTCGAGCGAGCCCGGCATGTCCAGCTCTGTGCCATCGGGGAACCGGTATCGAGCGGCCGTCGAAAGTCGTTGCAGCGACAGCGCATCGTGCACTGATGCGCCGGTGGAGGTGAACAATTCTTCGAGCACATGCGGCATCGTCACCAAGGACGGACCGGTGTCGAAACGAAAACCGTCGTGTTCGATGACCCCGAGCTTGCCGCCGATGTCGGCAGCCTGCTCGAGCACGGTGACGTCATGTCCGCCGGCCTGTAACCGCAATGCGGCAGCCAGACCGCCGACTCCGGCACCGACAACGATGACCCGGCTCATCTCTTCACCTCGATCGATCGACCTTTCCACTGTAGGAGCCCCCTCCGGCGCGCGACCGCGGAATCCGCTGTGAGGGCGGCAAACGTGAGGACCGAGGCCGGATGGGCCAACGCGTCCGGCCAAGCTCGTCCACCGGTGGTACGCGCGGCGACCACCCGTGAGGTAACACCGGCGACGTATCCGACTGCGCCAGTGCGTGATCCGGTCAGTGCGCCCAGAAACGGGACCACATACATCAGCACGAGCAACGCCATGACCGCAAGTGAGCCCGGTGCCGAACCGAACGCGTTCCACAACGACTTGCCATATCCCGCGCGCACAGCGCGCCACCCCTCGTACATTCGACAGGTCGCGATCTGGCTGCCGTCCGCCGCGACTCCGCGACCGCCGGCCCGCTTCACCGCCCGCAAGAGTGCGATGTCCTCGAGTATTTCGTCGCGCACGGCGGCGTGTCCGCCTGCGCGTCGGTAGGCGTCGGTGTCGACAACGATCAGCTGCCCATTCGCAGCCGACATGGACGGACGGGGCGATCGTTCGGCGATACCGAGGGGGAGGGTGCTCATCCAAGACCATTGCAGCAGTGGTTGCACCAGTCGCTCGCCGACCCCGACGGCAATCTGCCGGGGATAGGGGCTCAGCAGATCGAGCCCGGTTCGCCGCAACAACGCGACCGAGGACGTGAAAGCGGACGGTTCGAGCACGACGTCCGCATCCACGAACACAAGAACGCCACCGGGGGGTGCCGATTGGGGTTGGGCCAATTCGGAGAGCTGGTGGCAGGCCCATGGTTTGCCCAGCCACCCGGGCGGAAGGGGCGCCCCGTCGACGATCTCGAGCCGGGCATCGCGCCGCGCAAGCGCCGCGAGGACGGTACCGGTGCCGTCGGTGGATCCGTCGTCAAGCACGATGACCCGCGCCTTTCCGGGCCACTGGTCGACTGCGGCCAGGACGCCGGTCACGCAACGCTCGGCCACCGCCACTTCGTCTCTCATGGGGATGAGGACGGTCAAGGGTTCGGCATCCGCAGAGTCGGTGGGTACCGGTCGCCGGATCCGGATCGCGTTGTCGACGGTCAACGCCAGTGATGCCGCTGCCAGCGCGGTGCCGATCGTCACCAATCGCTGCGCAATGTCATTGCGTCGCATCGAAGCTCTTCTGCAGCAAGTTTCTCCGCGGGTGTTGTCGAGTGTGAGGTCCTTCCTTCGACCATATCGACTCGACCATCAGGATTGGCGCCACACACACCGCTCGACCAGACCGGTCAATGCTGTCCGGGTCAGATCATCGACCGGCAGCGACTCCACGATGCGCATCGCGTCGTCGGTCAGCTCGGTGATCTTCTGCTCGATTGCAGAGTCAGCTCCGGTTGCGACGAGCACGGACCGGATCGCTTCGAGATCGTCGTCGTCGACGTTCGGGTTGCCCAGACAATCGTGGAGTAGCTCCCTTTGCGACCAGTTACCTCGCGATTCGGCCACGGCCATCAGTAGCGTGCGCTTGCCCTCGCGGATGTCGTCGATCGCCGGTTTGCCGGTGACCTCGGGATCGCCGAAGACACCCAGCAGATCGTCGCGAAGCTGAAACGCTTTGCCCGCTGTCAGTCCGATCTGGTCGTAGAGATGCAGGAGAAGCTCGTCCGCTCCGGCCAGGGAGCCGCCGAGGCGGAGCGGATGGCTGATTGTGTATTTGGCGCTCTTCAACCGAAGGATGAGGTCGGTGCGAGATCGGGAGATGTCCGCTTCGGTCTGACTGAGCATGTCCAGGTACTGGCCTGCGTAGGCCTCGTCACGCATCTGCGACCACATGGCCCGGACCGCGCGACGCGAATGGACGTCCAGGGAATCGGTGGCCATCACGGCCAGATCGTCGGACCACGACAGGCACATGTCGCCGACGAGGATTGCGACGGCCGAACCGTGATTGTCGCTGTCACCCAGACGATGCTGTCGGGCGTGGTCGTCGGTGAACTGTCGATGCATGGTCGGGAGTCCGCGACGGGTGTCGCTGTTGTCCATCAGGTCATCGTGGATCAGTGCCGCGAGATGGAACAGTTCGATTGCCGCGGCCATCTCCGGAATCCCCGTGACCTGATCGCCGCCGGTCGCACCGTATGCACCCCACATACAGAACTGTGCCCGGATCCGCTTACCCCGGGCCAGCGTGTCCGTGATCGCGGTGGTCAGCGGCGCGACTTCTGCACTCAGACCGCGTAAGAAGTTGGAGTGATCGAACACGTGAGTGCTCAGGGCCTCGTTCGCGAGTGCCGTGATCTCACGGTGCCGGTCGCGGACGAGCTCATCGATGGTCGGCGTGATGGTCGTCTGGTGCTTCATCGACTGCATATCTCGTTCTCCGTGTCCGGGCGTCAGTTCGGCAAAAACTTGGTGCACTGACCGTTCGGAACAGATGGCGGTATCGGATGGGTGCTGATCACGATGACGATGGTGATTGTGACGTTGAAGCCGATCTCTGAAGCCGCCGTCAAAAGCTAGGTGGCGGCAGCGCCAAACCATCGGGGCAGCTGATCGAGGAGTTCTTGCTGGTCGTCGCCGATCCAGGCCACATGACCGTCCGGGCGCAGCAATGCCGCGGGCACGTCCAACTCTTCGCTTGTGTCGACGACGTGGTCGACCCGATCGGCCCAACCCGCTGCCGACAGTCGGCCGGTCTGGTCGAGGAGTAGCCCGCGACCGTCATGCATCAGCCCGTAGAGGCGACCGTTTTTCAGCTCCAGGTCGCGCAAACGCCGGCCGACGAGCTCATGGCCATCGCCGAAGTCGTAGCGGATCCCGATGGCAGTGATGATCTCGGTGACGAACGTGTTCGCATCGTCGAAGTCCATCAGCGATGAGAACAGTTCCCGCAGCGCGGTCGCGCCGGGATCGGTTGCCATCAGCGCCATCTGGGCCCTGGTGTTCTTCAACACGGCCGCGCCCACGGGATGTCGTTCGGATTCGTAGGTGTCCAACAGGTCTTGTGGTGCCCAGCCGTTGATCTCGGCGGACAACTTCCAACCGAGGTTGAAGGAATCTTGGATACCGAGGTTCAGTCCCTGCCCGCCGACCGGCGGGTGGATGTGCGCTGCGTCGCCCGCCAGAAACACCCTGCCGACCCGATACCGGTCGGCCTGCCGGGTGGCGTCACTGAATCGGGATAACCATCGCGGAGAATGCACACCGAAGTCGGTGCCTGCAGTCGCCCGCAGCTGTTGTCTGAGTTCGTCCAGTGTGGTTGGAGTGGTGCGGTTCTCGGCCACCGCCGCCGCGGGTACGACGACCCGGTACAGACCGTCACCCAGCGGTCCGACGCCGAACCGCAGCTGAGTTTTACGGATTTCGGTCATCACAGCGACGAGAGTCTCTGGATCCGCCGTCAGCTCAACCTCACCCAACAGTGTGTCGATGCTGGAGTTTTCGCCGGGAAATGCCACGTCAAGGAGTTTGCGCACCGCGCTTCGGCCGCCGTCGCAGCCGACGACGTAACGCGAGCGCAGTGTTGTCCCGTCGGCCAATTCGACGCTCACTCCGTGGTCGTCCTGGTCCAGTCCGACCAGTTCACGGCCGCGCAGGATCTCGGCCCCGAGTCCGATGGCGCGCTGCGCCAGTAGTCGGTCGGTGACAGGTTGCGGGATTCCGAGAACATAGCCATGCGCGGTGTTCAGATGGTTGGGCGGTGGCTTGGCAATGCCCGCGAAGAATCCGCCGACCGGGTACTTTTTGCCCGCTTCGAGAAACTGTTCCAGCACACCGCGCTGATCCAGCACCTCGATGCTGCGCGCGTGCAGACCGAGCGCGCGGACGATCTTCGTCGGCTCAGTGTCTTTCTCCAGGACCACGGTGTGCACGCCGTGTAATCGCAGTTCGGCCGCCAACATCAAGCCGGTCGGGCCACCGCCGGCAACGATCACATCAATCATCGAATTCCCATCAGCAGAGCCATATTTCACGACTTCACAAGTCCTGAGCACAGTGTGTTCTGGCTACGACGAGAGATTCTGCAGCACCACCGGGGTCTTGCGGCAAGCCCCCGGTTGCGCTATATCTTGGAAGAGGCAGGGATCGGGCAACCGACCTGCTTTTGTGCTTGTCAGAGCTTCTTCAGGGTGCGCACAACCTTCAGGAAAGGCAAGTTCGACTCGGCGGTTTTGCGCAGGCTCGGCTGCAAGAGGCTGATATTGATCACGACGATGTACTGCATTCCGCAGTCGCGCAACTGCGCGACTTGTTCGGCAATCTCACTCGGCGTTCCGGTCAAAAAGATCTCCCGAATGAGTGATGCCGGGACCCGTGCCGCATGGGACAGTGCTGTTTGCTTGTCCAGCGTGAACGGCAGGTGATCCTGTGGGCCGGTGAAATCGGCTCCTAGTGGATGTTGCACACCGTGGCGCGCAAAGACCTCGCTCGGTGCGTACAGAGCGAGTGCCTTCAATGCAGTCGAGTCCAGTGCGCCATCGATGGACGATCGATTTCGGCCGGTGACTACGGGCATCCACAAGGCCGGCGTGATTCCCATCGGGTCACGACCGGCATCAGAAGCGGCGGCGCGAACGACATCGAGGTGCTCCGCATAGTCCTTGGGCCGTGTGAACAAACTGGGGAACCATGCATCGGCGTAGCGTCCAACTGCTCTGAGCATTCGTGGACCGTGTGCTGCGATCCACACGTCAGGCCATCTTCCCCGGTAGGGAGACAGTTCGAACAGCGCATCGTGGAGCGGGAAGAACGGCGAGTCCCTGTTGACGAGTTCGCCCTTGGAGTCCCAGAGTGCCCGAATGGTCGCGAGCGCTTCCTCGAACCGTGCGACAGGTTTCGACCACTCCACGCCATAGGGCTCGTTACCTTCGCGTTCGCCTGTCCCGATGCCGAGTATCGTGCGGCCGCGGGTCAAATGATGCAACGTGGCGGCCGCCTGTGCGGTGACAGCCGGATTGCGACGTCCGGCATCAGTTACTCCAACTCCCAAGTTCAGGCGGCCAATTCGATTCCTCGCGGCGAGGTATCCGAGCGCAGTCCACGGTTCCATGAACGCGTCGGGCTTGGGGACGATTTTTGCCGCGCCGACGTACGCCGGCACCCATAACGACCGGGGGAACAGTCCATTGAGGTGATCGGGGACCCAGAACGAATCAGCACCGCTCGCAGCGGCCCCGACGTAGCTTGCTCGCGTCAGTAATTCGGCCCGCGATCTTGAGGCCACGATCATGTCCATAACGCCAACTCGAAGTCGCGACATCAGACGTCCCCTTGCAGTTTTCAGCTGTCCGGGTTTTGTGGCAATCAGCCAGTTGTATTCGTTGTTGTTTCGCCGATCGGGGCGACGTACTTCAGCTCATGAGTATGCCTCAGTGCGACGCTCTCACATTGCCCGATCGGGCAGACATTGCCGGCGCGATATCCGTGCGGTCGACTGTGCTGTGTACTGGGGTTACGACGCGGTGAGTACCTTGGAGAACAGGCTGGCGCCCTGCTTATCACGCAGATTCACCGTGAATGTCCGGTTCTCTGGGTCGATGGTCACCTCGCCGAAATGCTGAAAGCCCTCCGCAGGAGAGATGTTTGATTCTTTGGGGGCGTGTACGAACTCGTACTGGGCACCGAATGTGCCGTCCAATGGACTTTCGGGAAACGCGCCGGCGTTGAGTGGGCCGGACACGAATTCCCAGAAGGGGGCGAAATCGGAGTATCCGGCGCGACTCGGATCGTAGGAAATTGCCGCGGTGTAGTGCACGTCGGCAGTCAGGTACACGATATTCGGGACGTTCTTGGTCTCCGACAAGATCTTCGCGAACGCGATCTCGCGACCCAACGGTGCACCTGGATCGCCCTGGGCCACCGCCTCCATCGATTTTGGTCCGTTGCCGGGGTCGGTTGCCTTATCGGGCACCACAATGGAGATGGGCAGGTCGTTGGCGACGACCTTCCACCTCGCTTTCGACGTCTTCAGCCCGTCGATGAGCCACTGGGTCTGCTTCGCGCCCAACACACCTTCTGGGCTGTTGGTACTCCAGGCATTGGGATTCGGGTCCTTGTAGCTGCGCATGTCCAGCACAAAGACGTCCAACTCGGGACCGTACGAGATCTTTCGGTACAACCGCCCGTCGACTGCCTCGCTTGGCAGCACCGGCTGCCACTCCTGCCAGGCCTGTGCGGCGAAACCGGCCAGCTTGTCCACATCGTTTTCGGTGTATCCCTTGCGGTCTTGTCCGGCCAATGATTCGCCGGGGAACCAGTTGTTCACCACTTCGTGATCGTCCCACTGCACCACCTGTGGCACGTGCGCGGCGAAACGGCGGTAGTTGCTGTCGGTCATGTTGTAGGCGTAGTTACCGCGGAAGTCGTCGAGTGTCTGTGCCACATGCGATTTCGCCTCCGATGTGACGTTGACATAGGTTCCGCCATCACTCTGCTGCTGAGTGCCGGGCACCGGCCCGTCTGCGTAGATCGCATCACCGGAGTGGATGAAGAAGTCCGGTTCCAGATCGGCCATCGCGCCGAAAATCGTCATACCGCCGAGGCTTTCGTTGATGCCCCAGCCCTGTCCGACAACGTCGCCAGACCAGAGGAAATGAACTGGTGCCGACTTCTGGGGGACGGTGCGGAATACGCCGGTCGCGGCCTCGGATTTCGCGCCGTCCTCGCCCTCCAAAGTGACGCGGTAGTGCACGGTTTGCCCTGGCTCGAGGCCGGTCAACCGAATCCGGCCGGTGCCGTCGGAGGTCGGGGACAGCACAGGTCCGGTGAATCGTTGTGTGTTGGCGAAGGACTCGGTCGCCGACGTCTCGACGATCATCGTCGATTGAGCGTCTGACCGTGCCCAGATCAGTGCGCCGTCAGTGCGTGGATCGCCAGAGGCGATGCCGTGGGTCAGGCGTGGACGCGCGACCACCAATCCGGTCGACAGCGGCGCCGCCGACGAACCTGAGTTTCCGCAGGCGGCAAGTGCGCCTCCGGCGGGAACAAGAAGGGCGCCGATGGCGGACGCGCGGAGCAGGGTTCGGCGGTTCATCACCGGAGTTTTCTGACGCATCGCTAAAGGTTGTCTTGGGTAGGAAGCGCATGACCGAACTCCAGGCACCCGGGCAGCGAACGGGAGATTTCGGACAGATGAAGCTTGCCGGCTCAGCCGAGACTGCCCTGATCAGCCGAGACTGCTTTGCGCGTGTCAGACCCACTGTCGTCGACCCCCGATAGGTTGTATAGTTGCGCAAGTATGCACGTATTAGACACGACGAGCCCAGGTGGGATGGGGGATCGTGCTTGAAGTTCTGGCTGTGCGAACGTTCCGCAGGCTGTTCGCTGCGCAGCTTGTCGCGTTGGTGGGCACGGGGTTACTGACGGTCGCACTTGGTTTGCTCGCGTTCGACATTGCAGGTAGCGATGCGGGCGCGGTGTTGGGTACGGCGTTGGCGATCAAGATGGTTGCGTATGTTGTTGTGGCGCCGGTGATGTCGGCGGTGGTCGAGAAGGTTCCCCGCAAAGTCGTGTTGGTTTCTGCGGATGGCGTGCGCGCGATGATCGCGGTGCTGCTGCCGTTTGTGGATCAGGCCTGGCAGATCTATGGACTCATCTTTGTGTTGCAGGCGGCGTCGGCGACGTTCACCCCGGCATTTCAGTCGATCATTCCGTCGGTGCTTCCCAAGGAGGACGACTACACGCGGGCGTTGTCATTGTCGCGGTTGGCGTACGACCTGGAATCGTTGGCGAGTCCGGTGATCGCGGCGGGATTGTTGACGTTGATCACCTACAACTCACTGTTTGTCGGTACCGCACTCGGGTTCGTGCTGTCCGCAATATTGGTGGCCACCGCCGTTCTGCCGTGTGTGCAGCCGGCGGATCGGTCGGGACCGTTGACGCGCAGGGTTACCCTCGGATCTCGAATCATGATGGCAGATCCGGTCTTACGCTCCCTGCTTGCGCTCAACATGGTGGTTGCCTGCGCGTCGGCGATTGTTCTCGTGAACACCGTTGTCTACGTGCGCGGAATGCTCGGCGGCTCCAGCGCGGGCGTGGCCTTGGCGTTGGCCTGCTTCGGGATCGGTTCGATGGCAGCGGCCATCGGTGTGCCACTTCTGCTGCACGTGCTCGGGGTGCGCCGCGTGATGATCTGTGGCGCAGCCATTTTGCCGGTTGGCCTGGCTGTGACCGTGGTGATGCTGTACTCATCACCGCCACCCGCGGTGGGATGGACGGTGCTCGGCACGGTGTGGGTGGTGTTGGGTGTCGGAACCTCGCTGGTCAACACGCCGGCGGCGCGATTGATTCGGGATGGGTCCACGCAGCAGAACTGGGCTCAGGTATTCGCAGCCCAGTTCTCGTTGTCCCACGCGTGCTTTTTGCTGACCTACCTGATCGCGGGCTGGGTTGGATCGCAGGTGAGTCAGTCGGCGGCCGCGATCGTGTTGGCCCTGATGGCTACACTTGCCACCACTGGCGCGGCGCTGATCTGGCCGGCACGTCCGGTACATCCGGCGCACAGACCGGTAGGGGACAAACAGGATGCCCGGAGTGGCGCGACGTGAAAAGGGCGATGACTGCGATGGCAAAGAAGTCACCAGCAGTGCAGGATGCGCCGTCAAGCCTGGCGCATCCGGTCGCACCTGATCAGGCCCATCTGGACGCCGCGTCGAGCACCTTTCGCATGCTTTCCGATCCAACTCGTCTACATATCTTGTGGCTGCTGACCCACGGCGAGGCTGACGTCTCCGCTCTCATCGAGTCTTCTGCAGCATCGCGGACAGCTGTCAGCCAGCATCTGGCGAAGCTGCGATTGACCGGTTTGGTCGACACCCGTAAGGACGGCAGGCGGGTCATCTACCGGATCCGCGATGGTCATCTGGCCCGTTTGGTCGCTGAGGGCATGAACCATGCCGATCACGTCGTCACCGGTGAACCGCCGCATGAGTAGGGCTTTGCCCTCGACCCAGAAGTGAGCGCGTGGCACGATTGGACCCGTGACCAGCGCCCCCACGCATACGCAGAAGCTGACAGATCTTGCACTGTTGCGCCGTGTGCGCGACCGCATCGACCGCGAACATGCGCAGCCATTGAACGTGGAAGAACTCGCGCGGGGTGTGAACATCTCCGCCGGCCACCTGAGTCGTGAGTTCAAGCGTGCTTACGGTGAGTCGCCTTACTCCTATCTGATGACTCGGCGCATCGAGCGTTCGATGGCGTTGCTCCGTCGCGGTGATATGAGTGTCACCGAAGTGTGCTTCGAGGTCGGCTGTTCATCGCTCGGCACATTCAGCACCCGCTTCACGGAGTTGGTCGGAGTGCCGCCGAGTGTTTATCGCCGTGAGTCGGCCGACGGGTCCGCCGGGATTCCGTCATGTGTGGAGAAGCAGGTGACCAGACCGGTCAGGAATCGAGAAGCGCGCACCGCCGACCCACAGCTAGCGTGAAACCCATGGACATCACAATTCATTCAAGTTTCCTTCCGCACAACGATGCTGAGGCCGCGCTGGGCTTCTACCGCGACACGCTCGGCTTCGAAGTACGCAACGACGTGGGCTACAACGGGCTGCGCTGGCTCACGGTTGGCCCGGTCGGCCAGCCCGACGTGAACATCGTTCTGTCCCCGCCGGGTGCCGACCCCGGAACCACCGACGAAGAACGCCGGACCATCGAAGAGATGATGGCCAAGGGCACGTACGCAAGTCTGTTGCTGGCGACCAAGGATCTCGATGCCACCTTCGAAAAGGTGCAGGCAGGCGGCACCGAGATCGTTCAAGAGCCGACCGAACAGCCATACGGAGTCCGCGACTGCGCTTTGCGTGATCCGTCGGGCAACATGGTGCGGATCCAAGAACTGCGCTGAACTCCTGCGGCCGGGTCGCCGATGTCAGCCGACGGCGGCCGGCATCGGGACCTGGACGTCGGCCCCGCCTTCCTCGGTGATGCGTGCACCCATTTGTGTGAAGGTCGGGGAGGTGATGAAACCACCCGCGAACAGTGCTTGACCTTGGCGGAACTCCGGGGATTCGGCGAGCATGTGTTCGGGCACGAACCCGAACACGTCGGCCAATTCTGCGAGATCACGCGGCGCGTTCATCCGCATCAGGCACAGGTTGTCGCACTGGGACAGCACGTTCGGGTGGATCTTCGTCGGACGCTGTGTCGACAGGAGCAGCCACAGTCCGAACTTGCGTCCTTCGGCGGCGATCTGGACCAACTGATCGATCAGAGCCTTTTCGACAGCGGATGTCGCGACCGGCGGACAGATATTGTGCGCTTCGTCGATGACGATCAGGATCGGACGGCGTTCTTCCCGTTGTGCCCACAGTTGTTCGAGCACACTGAGTGCGGCCACTTTGGGTTCAGCTGCGTGCGAGAATCCGCCGAGGTCGAGAACGGTGGCGCGGGGCCGCGAGGCGACGACGTCGGTGACCGGAACGGCACCGCGAGACCAGAGGTCCCAGTCGAGCACCTGCAGGTTCTCGATGCGGGTGGCGAGTCGCTGCTTGCCGGGATCGTCGGAGTCACGTAATGAGGCCAGGAAGGTCTGCTCGTTGAAACCTGCGACGGCATCCGAATCGGCATGAAGGAGCACGTTGTACTCGTCGGCGTCTGCAATCGGATCGATCTGGAGCACAGCCGCTTTGGCCGCCAGTGACAGGGCCAGGAACCGTGTTCGAAGCTGTTCGCCATTGCGGTTGGTGGAGTGCAGAACCCGGATATCGGATTCTGAGATCTTGCGGGCGACATCGGGGTCGGCGCCGTCGCGGATGTCCTGCAGGCGAGTGAAATCCGCATTCGGGTCGAGGATGAGCAGCGGCAACTCGGTGTGGAGGATCAGTTGTTCGAGAATCACTCCGAGGGCGTAGGTCTTACCTGAGCCGCTTTGTCCGCACCAGAACGTGTGCCGGTTGAACTTTGCGGCCGAGATCGTCACCTCGACATCGGGGTCATTCTTATCGGTTCCGACCTTCATGGTCACCATCGTTGCGCCTTTCTCCAGACTGTGCGGATCACAATATCCCGCAGGGGCTTCATGGAGATTTTCATAGGCCATGCCTGTTCGACTGAGTAAACGTCGGGCAACATGGTCGTAGTCCGGAAACGACGTTTGTCAGCAGATATGGAGACTTGACCAAACATGGCCACCAAGAAGCAGACCCAGTCGTCAGAAATGCATGTGGCCGACAGTCACGACATGATTCGGGTGCAGGGTGCCCGCGTCAACAATCTGAAAGACATCAGTGTCGAGATTCCGAAGCGCCGGCTGACGGTGTTCACCGGGGTGTCCGGCTCGGGTAAGAGCTCGCTCGTGTTCGGCACCATCGCCGCGGAGTCGCAGCGGATGATCAACGAGACCTACAGCGCGTTTGTGCAGGGGTTCATGCCCACCCTCGCGCGGCCCGAGGTCGACGTCCTCGACGGTCTCACCACCGCGATCATCGTCGATCAACAACGGATGGGTGCTGATCCGCGGTCGACGGTCGGTACGGCCACCGATGCCAACGCGATGCTGCGCATCCTCTTCAGCCGAATCGGCAAGCCGCATATCGGCTCACCCCAGGCGTTCTCGTTCAACGTCGCGTCGATCTCCGGAGCGGGCGCGGTCACCATCGAAAAGGGTGGTCGAGAGACCAAAGAGCGTCGGAGCTTTTCGATCACCGGTGGTATGTGCCCGCGATGCGAGGGCCGCGGATCGGTCTCCGACATCGACTTGACCGCGCTGTACGACGAAACCAAGTCGCTCAACGAAAGTGCCATCACCATCCCGGGTTACAGCATGGATGGCTGGTATGGCCGCATCTATCGCGGTTGCGGCTATTTCGATCCCGACAAGCCGATCAGCAAGTTCACCAAGAAGCAGTTGAACGATCTGCTCTACCGCGAGCCGACCAAGATCAAGGTCGACGGGATCAACCTCACCTATGCGGGACTCGTCCCGCAGATCCAGAAGTCGTTCCTGTCCAAGGACGTTGACGCGATGCAACCGCACATCCGCGCGTTTGTGGAGCGTGCGGTCACGTTCACCACCTGTCCCGACTGCGACGGCACCCGGCTCAACGAAGGAGCCCGATCGTCGAAGATCAACAAGGTCAACATCGCTGACGCCTGTGCGATGCAAATCAGCGACCTTGCCGACTGGGTGCGCGGACTCAAAGAACCGTCCGTCGCGCCGCTGCTCACAACATTGCAACGGACTCTCGACTCGTTTGTCGAGATCGGCCTCGGCTATCTCTCGCTGGACCGCTCGTCGGGCACGTTGTCGGGCGGTGAAGCCCAGCGCACCAAAATGATCCGACACCTCGGATCGTCGCTGACCGACACCACCTACGTCTTCGACGAACCATCCATCGGGTTGCATCCCCATGACATCGAGCGGATGAACACGCTACTGCTGCGTCTGCGGGACAAAGGAAATACGGTGCTGGTCGTCGAGCACAAGCCGGAGACCATCGCGATCGGTGACCATGTGATCGACCTCGGTCCGCGGGCAGGCAGCGACGGTGGCCAGGTGATGTACGAGGGCACGGTCGAGGGGCTGCGGGCCAGCGACACGATCACCGGCCATCACCTCGACGACCGGGCTTCGCTCAAGACCGAGGTGCGCACCGGCTCCGGTGTTTTGGAAGTCCGCGGCGCGTCCACCCACAACCTGCGCGATGTGGATGTCGACATCCCGCTCGGTGTGTTGGTTGTCGTCACCGGTGTGGCGGGCTCGGGCAAGAGTTCACTGATCCACGGTTCAGTGGCAGGCAACGAAGGCGTGGTCACCGTCGACCAGTCCGAGATCCGCGGCTCACGCCGCAGCAACCCGGCGACGTACACCGGCCTCCTCGAACCCATCCGTAAGGCGTTCGCCAAGGCCAACAACGTGAAACCGGCACTGTTCAGCGCCAACTCCGAAGGCGCCTGCCCGACCTGCAAGGGCGCCGGCGTGATCTACTCAGACCTCGCGATTATGGCCGGTGTGGCCACTCCCTGCGAAGAGTGTGAAGGCAAGCGTTTCCAGGCCGCGGTACTCGATTATCTCCTCGGGGGACGTGACATCAGCCAGGTATTGGAGATGTCGGTGGCTGAAGCCGAGACGTTCTTCGGTGATGGCGAGGCGAAAATACCGGCCGCGCACAAGATTCTGGAGCGACTGGTTGACGTTGGTCTGGGATACATCAAACTCGGCCAACCGCTTCCGACGTTGTCCGGTGGTGAACGGCAACGGCTCAAGCTGGCGACTCAGATGGCAGGCAAGGGCGGGGTCTATGTGCTCGACGAGCCGACCACCGGTCTGCACCTCGCCGACGTCGAGAACTTGCTCGGGCTGCTCGACCGGTTGGTCGACTCCGGCAAGTCCGTCATCGTCATCGAGCACCATCAAGCTGTGATGGCGCATGCCGACTGGATCATCGACCTCGGTCCCGGTGCGGGGCACGATGGCGGACAAATCGTCTTCGAAGGTTCACCGGCAGACCTCATTGCCGATCGGTCGACGCTGACCGGTGAACACCTCGCTGCATACGTCGGGAGTTGAGCGACTTGCGCCGCGGACCCTCGGTAGCAGCTGACCGGGCTCACATGGCACTAGGGTTGTAGGGGAGTGGCAACGTCGTCCTACTTGGGCCGACGTTGTTGGAGCACCGGTCTGATCCCAGGGAGTTACGAAAAGTGAGCGACGACGTGCCACGTGATCGTGTGCCGACCAAGTGGGAAGAGATCACTGCGGCTGATCCCACACATTCGACTCGGTACGCCGAGCGGTTTCGGTCGATGGCTGCCAAAGGCCAAGACATCGTGGGTGAAGCGCGGTTGATCGATGCGATGCTGGTCCGCGGTGGGCGGATCCTCGATGCAGGTTGTGGACCGGGCCGTCTCGGTGGGCACCTGTATGCGACCGGGCATCAGGTGGTCGGGGTCGATGTCGATCCGGTGCTCATCGCTGAGGCCGAAGCGGATTATCCGGGCCCGACGTGGATTGTCGGTGATCTGGCCGAACTCGATCTGCCGGGCCAGGGGATAGCCGCAGACTTCGACGTCATCCTGTGCGCGGGCAACGTGGTCACGTTTGTCGCGCCGTCAACCCGACGCGATGTACTCAGCGGATTCGCGCGGCATCTGGCTCCAAATGGCCGGGTGGTCATCGGATTCGGTGCCGGCCGGGACTACGAGTTCTCCGACTTCTTCGCCGACGCCGAGGCGAGTGGTCTGGTGGTCGACCTGTTGATGTCCACGTGGGACCTACGTCCGTTCTCCGACAACTCCGACTTTCTGGTGGCGGTGTTCTCGAAGCCGCAGCAGTGACGAGTGCGTCTACGTGGGGCACTTCCCGCTGTATTTGTTGAGGCCAAGGCCCTTGTTGGCTTTCTTGCTGCGGCCTTTCGGTCCGTCGGCGGGTGAACGCACCCAGTTGCTCTTCGAGTCCAGGCCGGGCATCTTCTCGCTACCGACCCGGCTGTAGCGGGTTTCCCCGTCGACGGTCAAAACGCCGTCCTGGACATCGATGTGGGCAACAGTCGCCCAGAACGAGTTCTTGCTGTTGCCGACGTAGACCAGGATCTCGTCGGCATCAGCGTCAGGCAGACCACCTTTGCCGGCGCGGCCGTAGCGGATCGCCACCCGTGGTCGACCGAACTTGTCGATGGCGCCACCGCCGTTGTCAACGCTCTGATAGATGTTGACGAGCAGGTCGCCATTCTCATTCGGGATGACCCGAACCTGTTCTGTGGCAGGCTTATTGCCTTTACCCGGACCTTTGCTGTCTCCGTAGTGGTGCATGAACGGCCACTTCTTCAGGTTTCCCTGATGGCCTTTGTCGCCGCTGATGACGACGTAGTCGTTGGTGACTTCGTTCCGGCAGAAGAAATACACATCAAGGTCGCCGGTGCCGTATTTCGTGACATTGCCGTTGTCGTCGTAGGTCGCGCCGCGGCCATCCCATTCCAGCCCGACGGTCAACACCCAGTTGGTGTCGCCCTGGGACTTTCGGAGATCGATCTTCGCGATCTGGCTTGGAGAGTCCTTGGTGAGAGCGACCTTCACCTTGTCGAATGAAATCGTTGACGATGCCGCCGGCTGCTGCGATTCTGTCGCCGCGACAGATTCCACGGGCGGAACCACGTCAGACGGGGTCAGATCGGGCGCTGCGGGTTCCTCGACATCGATGCCGTGCTCGATCGCGAGTGCAGCAAGACCTTGGCTGTATCCCTGGCCGATGGCGTCGATCCGCCAGCCGGCACCGCGACGGTACAGCGCAACAGCCTGAAGGACGGTCTCGGTTGTCAGGTTCGCAGGAGCGAAGCGAAACTGTTCGGAGCTACCCGCAATCTCGATCGAAAGTCCCGGTACCGCACCGAAATCGATGTTCTGCGCCTCGGTGCTGGCAGTGAGAAGAATGCGCTGGATGTCATCCGGAATCGAGCTGAGGTCGACCGTGATGCTGTCGTCCGACGTCAAAGCAACGCCAGATGCCTTCGGATTGTTGAAGAAGATGAAGTCAGCATCTGAACGCACTTTGTCGTTCCCGGCCAGCAATACCGCGGCGAGGTCGACCAAACCGGATTGCCTGGCCGTGGATATGCGGACGACGTAACGATCGTCGACCAGATCCGTTCGCGAGCCCTTGGTCATCTCCAGCACAGATCAGTCCTGTTCCGTAGTACCTGGTCGACGGTGCGTCGGCCTTGCCCATGTTAACGACGTGTCCATGCCACCGCTGTCGGCGTCGGTGAAGAGCTGTTGATCGATGCAGTGTTCCGCGGTGGCCGGATCCTATGCAGGTTGTGGACCAGGCGTCTCGGTGGTCATCAGGTGGTCTGGGTCGATGTCGACCCGGTGCTCATGATTGACGCCGAACTATCCGGGGCCGACCTGGATTGTTGGTATTCTGGCTGAACTCGATCTTCCGAGCCAGGGACTACTTGCGAATGCGACGTGATCCTGTGCGCGGGTACCGTGGTCGCGTTTGTTGCGCCGTCGACTCGGCGGGATGTGCTGCGCGGATTCGCGCGACACCTTGCTCCAAATGGCCGGGTGGACATCGGATTCGGTGCCGGCCGCGACTACGATATTTCCGACTACTTCGCCGACGCCGCGCCGAGCGGCCTGATGGTCGATGACATCCACTGCCCACATCGAAGCTGCGTCCGCAAACCGAGAAATTCGACCTTCTCGTCACGGGCTCCGAAGCCTGACAGCCTGTTTATCGTACTCAGATCGATGCGGCGGCAAGAGCGTGCGCTAGTCCCTACTCCTTCGATCATTACGATCGTGTACGCCATAGCGGCGACCGTTAGCCTCACCTGGGTCAGCGGGCTACCTGTTGCGCTGGAACTGTTTTCGCCGGCGCATTCGTTCGACGGGCGCACGTGGCTCGCGGATACGAGACGTCGGTCATCTCAGGTACATTGGGAAGGATCCTTCGAATGGGGCAGGAGTCGGTTTTGCTCGGGCTAGCGCCCCGCATTCACACCATCCGGCTGGATGCGTTTGTACTTCTGGCTAGGTCCAAGCGGGCGACCTGCGAGAAGGATCCTCGGGACGCACCCGCTTAACGGCACGTTCAGAGTCGCTGAGGTCAGCACTGGTGGGATAGTGCGCTCGAGTCCACCATCGTCAGGTAGAGGCAATCGGAGCAGGATCCAGCGCCAACCTGCTCGATGTTGGCAGACCAGATGAGTTCGGCACCGAATCGACCAGGCGCATGTGCGCTATCTTCGATGCATGGTGGAACCAATCACAACGGCAATTGCTGGCAAAGTTGGGCTGGCGATCGTCTCCGCGGTCACTAATATCGGTACCCAGAAGTTGTGGTCCAAGTTAGGTCGGTCCCAGGGCGTCGAGATTCCCTCGTTCGAGGATTCAAAACCAGTTGCAGACTGGTTTGCGGTCCAGGTCGTCAAATATTTCGACGAAAATTCGATTCAGAATCCACCGGCAATTTCGGCATATCTGCAATCAACTGACTTCATAGGTTTGGTTCAAGCAATAGCGATTTTCAAGTTAGCTGGGCAGCCCACATCGGAGGCGGATCTGCCAAAGCGTGTCTTTGCGCATGGTCTGGCGCAATACGGATATGCGCAATCCGCAGGCGTGAATGCACTTTATCGGATAGTTTTAGAGGCTTGCAGTCAAATTGTAAGCAAGTCTGTTATTGGTGATAGACAGATACCTAAGGAGTTGTTGGTCCAGGCAAATCAAATCGCAAGCACGCAATATTTACAATCAATTGATCGCCAGCTCGCGCGAATCCTCGAGCATGAGTCCATAGACAACGCGAAGATTGATTCGATTCTCGAAAGTTATGCGAAGATCGTCTCTCGCACGTTTTCAACTATTACTCCACCTAGTTTAGTGGGGAGCGATTCGGTGGAAGTCGAATCATTATTCGTGTCGCCCAATATTCAGCCAGCTGAAAGAGAATCCGGCGTGGGTATTTCCTGGGACTTCGCAGGGCTTCTTTCCCAGAGTCGGGTTGTAGTGCTTGGGGATCCAGGTGGTGGGAAGACAACTCTTAGTCGAAAGATGGCGAAGGAGATTGCTGATGGAGAGCTTGCGGCCGATGGCGCCGGCAAAGTTGTTCCAGTTGTAATAGTGTTGCGGGATTTCGGCGGATACTACGCTGCGCCTGGCGGAAGCATAGCAAGTTATATAACGCATCTATTTGAAAAGCAGTACCAGATTCAGCTTGCAAAAGATTCGGTAGAATATTTACTGGATTCTGGCCGCTTTCTTCTGATCTTCGATGGATTGGATGAGCTGCTCATCGCGCATACCCGTAAGGATATTGCCTCGGCGATCGACTCGTTCGCATTGATGTACCCATTAACAAAGATAGTGGTAACATCTCGCAGAATTGGATACAAGCATAATCCGCTAGACTCGAGTATCTTTACCGAATTTTCACTTGGAGAGTTCGATCCCGACAAGACCTCGGTGTATGTAGAGAAGTGGTTCAGCCTGGCCGCGGTCGGTGACGATTCGGTAAACCCACCTGATCTAACGAAGCGTTTTATGCGCGAGTCTGAACACGCCGAAGATATTCGCTCGAATCCGCTTATGCTTGGTTTGATGTGCACTCTGTATCGCCGCGAATCATACATTCCTCGAAGTCGTCCGGATCTGTATGAGAAGTGTTCAAAATTACTCTTCGAGACCTGGGATCGTTCGCGTGGATTATTTTCGCCCCTACCATTTGAAGCGCATGTAAAATCCACTCTCTCATTTATTGCTTGTTCGATATACGAATCTGAAGACCTTCAGGCAGGTGTGACTGAACGACGTCTCATCTCTATGGCGTCTAGTTATTTATTGAAACGAGCGTTTACAGACGAAGACGCTGCAGAACATGCAGCGACCGAACTTGTAGAGTTCTGCAAGGGGAGAACATGGATTCTTGCGGAAGTTGGGCTTTCGGACCAGGACGAACCGCTATTTCAATTCTCGCACCGGACCTTCCTTGAGTACTACGCTGCAGTCCAAAAGGCGCGAACGTCGCGTGACGTCGAAGAACTGTACGAGAGTATTGGACCGGGTATTCGTACAGGTGAACTTGAGGTAGTAGCGGAACTCGCTTTCCAGATCAAGACTCGCGACACCGACGGAGCGCCTGATTGGTTTATATCGAAATTGCTCGCGGATTACGCGGCCGAAAAGGACCCAGTAATCAGTGGATCTCTAGCCCAGTTCATATCTCGGAGTCTAGCTTACGCGTTGCTATCGCCTCGCTTGGTTGAGCAAGTGAGCGAGATGGCACTAGCTTGCTTGGTTGCCGGATTTGGCAAGAAGAACGACATTCGCGAACTTAGCGGCGAGGATTTAGGTGACGATGGGCCTGAGAGTGACATTACTCAACGCCTCGAGTTGATGGACAATGTCTGCTATAAATCTGCAACTGAAGCTCGCGGCCAGGTTGTTGACTCGCTATGCAAGGTGTTAATTGACCTGTTAGAAAAGTCGAATGACGAGCAGTTGTTGGAGGTTATCGCTGGAATCGCTTGGAAGCTGCCAGCGTTTGTCAAGGGTCAGATACTAGGAGGTTTGGCTGGGGATTTCGAGGACGTGGCGCGAAACATTTCTGTCGGAGAAGTTCAACTCGAGAAGCTACGCTTGGCGGCTTTAAATGTCATGGAGGGGCGCGCGGCTGATTGGGAATGGGCCGCCATAGCGCTGTTCTATGAAGGGGTTATCACGATTGAGGCGCTTTTGCTGCTTCACCCGCTCGCCGCTACAGTAATGTCCCCCGTGGTCCCGCTCACCCAGACTCGCCTTTTCCCTCCGATGATTTACGCCATACGAAAGACTTTTGCTGAGCTTCAAGGGCGTGACCCGAGCCCAGCATTTACGGATTATCCAGACGTGCTTTCTGTTTGCTCCCAATATCTCAGACAAGCTGACCCGATCGAAGTGGACTTGAATGCTCAGCAAGCGAGGATATTGAACCTGAGGTCGATGGTCAGCTTGCATTCTGACTTCTCCGTATTGCCAAAAATATCATTAAGTAATCCGGAGGTTTTGGAGTTCTATACTGTTGTGTGTGCAGCGTCAGAATTATCGGAGATTGTTGGTCCTGCATTGGTGAAATCGCTGAAAGCGCTTCGAGAGCGCGCCCCGTCCCCTGAGGTAGTTGATTTGTGCTCCATTTTGGAAGCGAGAAATAAGAGTGCTGCGCTAGAGCCGGGTGTGCGTGGTTCGGGCGATCGTGTGTTAGAGAAATGGGCGCTGCACGAACTGAGTTTCTTTGCACGGGATTGATGATTGGTGCTCGAAGGGTCCACCTCGAACCGATAGGTGCAATGTCTTGGGTGTTTGACTGCTTAGGTCCTGGACGAGCAGCGCCGAGGTGGATACCAGGTTTGACCCTCGTGGCTTGTCGCCGAGACCGGTAGTTTGACCTGCCTTGGTTCGGCATACCTGCCGGGTCGGGTACTCGCTGCCTGCTTCGGTAGGGTTCACCGGGTGATATCGACCCCAGCTGTGAAGTCCGTGAATGCTCGTATCGCCGAAGAACTCAATGTTCGGGAAGAACAGGTGGCGGCAGCGGTAAAGCTGCTGGATGAGGGCTCGACCGTGCCGTTCATCGCCCGCTACCGCAAAGAGGCCACCGGCAGTCTGGACGACATCGAGCTCCGTACCCTCGATGAACGCCTGCGGTACCTTCGTGAGCTCGACGAGCGACGCGCAGCAGTGCTGGCCTCGATCGAGGAGCAGGGCAAGCTCACCGACGAACTCAAGGCCGCGCTGAACGCCGCCGAGACCAAGTCGCGCGTCGAAGACATCTACCTGCCGTACAAGCCCAAGCGACGCACCAAGGCGCAGATCGCTCGCGAGAATGGCCTGGCCCCGCTGGCCGAGCAGTTGCTGACTGATCCGTCGCTGGTTCCGGAAGAGGTCGCGGCTGGATTTGTGTCCGAGAATGTCGCGGATGCGGCAGCAGCGCTCGAAGGCGCACGCCACATCCTGATCGAGCAGGTCTCCGAAGATGCCGAGCTTGTCGGCGCGGTGCGGGAGAAGTTCTGGAAGGAGGGGTCGCTGCGGACCGCTGCCAAGTCGGAAGCGGTGGCGAATACCCCTGCGGCACAGAAGTTCCGCGACTACTTCGAGTACGGCGAGCCACTTGACAAGATGCCGTCGCACCGCGTTCTCGCTGTCATGCGCGGTGAGAAGGAAGAAATGCTGTCGCTGACACTCGACGGCGGTGAAGACGACGGCTACCAGGCGATGGCGGCCGCGTCGCTGGGTGTGGACGTCGCGAACTCCGGCCCGGCAACGCCATGGCTCATCGGAACCGCTCGTCTGGCCTGGCGCACCAAGCTGATGATCACCGCAATGGTGGACGCCCGCGTCCGGTTGCGTCGCGCCGCCGAAGAAGACGCGGTGGCGGTGTTCGCCCGCAACCTCGGTGACCTGCTCCTGGCAGCTCCCGCCGGCGCCCGTACGACCCTGGGCCTGGACCCCGGATTCCGGTCCGGTGTGAAGGTGGCGGTGGTGGACGGTACCGGCAAGGTCCTCGACACTTGCGCGATCTTCCCGCACCAGCCGCAGAACCAGTGGGACAAGTCCAAGGCGACACTGGCCGCGCTGGTGGCCCGGCATGGCGTCGAACTGATCGCGGTCGGCAACGGCACCGCTTCCCGCGAGACCGACGCGTTGGCCGGTGAGCTGATCGCCGAGATCGGCAAGGCCACCAGCAAGGCCCCGGCCAAGGCGATGGTGAGCGAGGCCGGCGCCTCGGTGTACTCGGCCTCCGAATACGCTTCGAATGAGTTCCCCGACATGGACGTCTCACTGCGTGGCGCGGTATCCATCGCCCGGCGTCTGCAAGACCCGCTGGCCGAGCTCGTGAAGATCGAGCCGAAGTCGATCGGTGTCGGGCAGTACCAGCACGACATCACCCCGGGCATCCTCGCCCGCAGCCTCAACGCGGTCGTCGAAGACGCTGTGAACGCCGTCGGTGTCGATCTCAACACTGCTTCGGTACCGCTGCTCTCGCGGGTGTCCGGCGTGACAAATACGCTGGCGGAATCCATTGTGGCTCACCGTGATGCGACCGGACCGTTCCAGAGTCGCAAGGCATTGCTCAAGGTTCCGCGTCTGGGACCCAAGGCTTTTGAGCAGTGTGCCGGCTTCCTTCGGATCCGTGAGGGCGACGACCCGCTCGATGCGTCGGGTGTGCATCCCGAGGCGTACCCCGTGGTCCGCAAGATCCTTGATCGATCCGGTGTCACTCTCGCGGAACTGATCGGCAATGAGCGGGCACTGCGCGCATTGCGTCCGGCTGAGTTCGCCGACGACCGGTTCGGCGTCCCGACGGTCACCGACATCCTCGCCGAACTCGAAAAGCCCGGCCGCGACCCGCGTCCGGCGTTCACCACTGCAACATTCGCAGCGGGCGTCGAGAAGGTCGCTGACCTCAAGCCCGGCATGGTGCTCGAAGGCGTTGTGACAAACGTGGCCGCCTTCGGCGCCTTCGTCGACGTGGGCGTCCACCAGGACGGACTGGTTCACGTTTCCGCGATGGCCGACAAGTTCATCTCCGACCCGCACGAAGTGGTCAAGTCCGGACAGGTTGTCCGCGTCAAGGTGATGGAGGTCGACGTCGACCGGCAGCGGATCGGATTGTCGCTGCGCCTGAACGACGAGCCCGGTGCAGGCAAGGCCAAGCCCGAGCGCGGCAGCAATCAGGGTGGAAATCAGGGCGGCGGAAACCAAGGCGGCGGCAATCAGGGTGGTCAGCGCCGTGGGCCGCGCCCCGATCAGCGAGGGAATCCCAAGCGCGACAACAACTCCGGTCGGAAGTCCGCCACTCCGGTGCCGGCGAACGGTTCACTCGCCCAGGCTCTTCGCGACGCGGGGTTCGGGAACAAGTAGCCACCCTCGGCGGGTCTACTCGGGCAGCGATCCGCCGGGTTCCAGCTCGGTCGCAGGCAGTCCGGTCTCGGTGGCGAGCTGTACGAACTCGCCACCGGGACCGAAGAACCGCTCGGGCCGGACCCTGCCCATCCCGACCGGCCACAACGTGCCGAAGTGAATGGGCACCACATGACGGGCCGAGATGATCTCCGCGGCGCGCACTGCGCGTGCTGGATCCATATGTCCGGCACCCAACGTCGGCCCCCAGCCGCCGACCGGAAGCAAGGCCAGATCGATGTCGGACACCCAGTCGGCCAGAGCCGGATAGAGATCGGTGTCGCCGGCAAAATAGGTGCGCTTGTCGCCGGTGATCACGTACCCCAACGCCGGAGTGGTCCGCCGTCCGCGACGCCACCTGCGGCCGTCGTGGTCGGCGGGCACCGCCTGGATCGACAATTCGCCGATCGACACGGCGTCGCCCGGTCGCACCTCGATCAGCCGGTCACCGACATCGCGTAGCGCGGGCAGCGAATCGGGAGCACCCGACGGCACCACGATCGGCACGTCCTCCGACAGGAGCCGAAGCGACGGTAGATGCGTGTGATCGGCGTGCAGGTGTGACAACAGGACGACGTCTGGATTCTGAATCGCGGGGCCCGAGGGGACAGGGCCTCGTCGGCGGCGTAGATGTCCGACCCGCGAGGTGAGAACCGGATCGGTCATCACGGTGGTGCCGCGGTCTTCGATCACTGTGCTCGCGTGCCCGAGCCAGCGCAGCGCCACGCCGACGCGGTCCTCGTCGTCTGCGCCCGGTGTCGCCCCCACACGCACTACGATCCCAGAGATCAGGCGAAAGGGATGCCCTATGCGCACCACAGCCCGGCTGGTCGGCCTTCTCATCGAGTTCGTCGTGCTGTGGCTGTCGTCTGCGGTGGCGATCCTGCTGCTGGATGTGGTCTTCGACGGAATATCGCTGGACTCGGTGAACATCGGGATCCCGGCGTTGTCCAAGTTGCCGTCGGCGTTGGTGGTGGCGCTCGTCTTCGGTGTGCTCAGCGCCGTGCTGTGGCCCCTGTTCGTTCGGCTGATGTCGTGGGTCGGGCCCGCGGTGCTCTTCCTGTTGGTCTTCTTCGCCAGTGGCGCAATCATGTTGTTGACGCTGAACATCGTCCCGGTCGCCTCGGTCGAAAGAGCCTGGGACGCAGTGTTCATGGCGACGCTACTGTCACTGTTCACCTCCGTTGTCGGTGGCGCGATCGCGTCCCACTCGAATACTGCCTATCGGCTGATGCAGGTGCGCAGGCAAAGACTTCGTCGCAATCATCCGCCCGTTTCCAGCGAACCCGGACTGCTGTGTATTCAGATCGACGGCCTCGGCCACGATGTGCTGCGTCGTGCCATCGCGGACGGTGTCACCCCTGGGCTGGCTGCGATGGTCAGACAGACGCACAGCCTGATCCCGTGGCACACCGATTGGAGCAGCCAGACGGGGGCAAGCCAGCTCGGTATCTTGCACGGCTCGAACCACAACGTGCCCGCCTTTCGCTGGTACGACAAGAGCAACGGCAAGATCGACGTCTTCAGCAATCCGCGCGACAACGAGGACCGCGAACTCGAACGCGCCGACCACCCCGGCCTTTTGGCGGTTGACGGCGCCAGTCGCGGCAACCTGTTCACCGGAGGTGCGGAAGACAATGTCCTTGTCGTGAGCCGGATGCGCGGGGCACGGCTCGGCGGTGGTGCCGGTTACTCGTCGTATTTCGTCGATCCTTCAAGTGCGTTGCGCACGCTGATCCGGATGGTCGCCGAGGTGCAACGGGAGTTGCGGCAGTCGTGGCATCAGCGCCGCGCCGACATCCGGCCGCGTGTACCCCGCGGCGGTGTCTATCCGCTCGTGCGGGCGTTCACCACGGTGCTGGCCACGGATGTCACTGTGGCAGCGGTTGTCCGCGACCTGATCCAAGGTCGGAGTATCATCTATGCGGACCTCATCGGCTACGACGAGGTGTCACACCACTCGGGGATCTCGCGACCCGAAACGCTGAAGGTGCTGACCAAGGTCGATGAGGAGATCCGGATGCTCGTCGCTGTACTGGAGCACTCGGATCGGCCGTACAACGTCGCGATCCTGTCCGATCATGGACAGAGTCAGGGTGCGACATTCAAGCAGCGCTACGGAGTGAGCCTGGAACAGCTTGTCTTGAGACTGTGTGGTGAATCGGCTGAAGTCAGCACATCTGGCGACCAGCAAATCGGAGCCGAAGGCGCCGAGTACGCCGCGGCCAGCGTGCGCTCACCGAAAACGCCCGATCCGCCGGTGCCGGACCATGGGAGACCGGTGGTACTCGGATCGGGCAATCTCGGATTGATCAGCTTCCCGGCGATATCCGGGCGAGCCGACATGGACGCCATCGAGGCCGCCTACCCGGGACTTCTCGATGCGCTGCGTGCACACCCCGGTATCGGATTTCTTCTTGTTGCCAGGGCATCGGGCGGCTCTGTTGTCCTCGGTGCCGACGGCACGGTGGATGTCGCCTGCGGCAGCGTCGAGGGGATCGACCCACTGGTGGATTTCGGCCCGGACGCACTCGAAAAGATCCGCCGGACCGACACATTCGAGAACGTTGCCGACATCATGGTCGGGGGAGCGTACTGGCCCGAGACCGATGAGGTCGCCGCGTTCGAGGAGCAGGTGGGCTCACACGGCGGGATGGGTGGCCCACAGAGCACGCCATTTCTGCTGTGCCCCAGCGTGTTGCCCGCGCCGCCCGACAAGCTGCACGGTGCCGAGGCGGTTCATGCGGTGCTTGCCGGCTGGCGGGACCAGGCAGATACCCCGCGGTGACGAGAACTACTCGGGTTCAGCCTGTTTGGCCGGCACCACGCTCAGCGAGGGGCCGCCGCCGGAACGCTTTGTGTTGCAGCGCGGGAGGTACGTAGGCCTGGTCGAGCGTGCCGATATCGGTACCCGGCGGGACGATCTCGTCGATGCGGTCGAGGATGTCGTCGGAGAGCGTCACCTCGAGGCCGGCGAGAAGATCGTCGAGTTGCGTCATGGTGCGTGCTCCGATCAGTGCGCTGGTGACGCCGGGGTGGGCGATCGCGAACGCCATCGCGAGATGCGTCATCGGCAGGCCCGCCTCGGCGGACAGCGGTATGAGCGCTTCGACGGCGTCGAGGCGACGTTCATCGCTGAAGGCTTTGAAGAAACTCGCGCGGACCAGGTCGGACTGTTGGCCCTTGCGGGCGCGGCCGGTGAGCATTCCTTGCCCGAGCGGACCCCAGACGAGCACGCCCATTCCGAAGCGTTGAGCTGTCGGCAGTATCTCGGCTTCGATGCCGCGGTTGAGGATCGAGTACGGCGGCTGTTCGGTGCGCAGCCGCTCGAGTCCTCTGTGTTCGGCCACCCATTGAGCGTCGATGATGTTGGAGACGGGCGTATTCGACGAACCGATCGCCCGGACCTTACCGCTGCGGACCAGGTCGGTCAGTGCCGACAGGGTTTCCTCGATGTCGGTCTGCGGGTCGAGACGATGAATTTGATACAGGTCGATGTAGTCGGTCTGCAGCCGGCGCAGGGATTCCTCCACCGCGGTGATGATCCAACGTCGGGACGTTCCCTGCCGGTTTGGATCCTCGCCCATCGGTCGGCCGAATTTGGTTGCCAGGACGACGTTTTCGCGACGCCCCTTCAGTGCTTTGCCGACGACCACCTCGGATGCACCCTGCGGGGGTAACGAGTAGGCGTCCGCGGTGTCGATGAAGTTGATACCGGCGTCGAGTGCCTTGTGGATGATGCGAACCGAGTCGTCGTGGTCGGGGTTGCCCATCGATGCGCCGAGCATCAATGTGCCGAGAGCGTAGGGGCTGACCTTGATGCCGGTCCGGCCGAGGGTGCGGTACTGCATGGGATGCCTCCGATGGAGTGGATGTGATGGCGATCCGTGCTTCGGGCGGTAGGCTTACACCCATAACCGGAAAGCTCTTCCACAACTATATGGAATAGCTTTCCGGTATGGCAATACCTAAGCGGAATATCTTTCCGAAATAGCTGAAGGGGGTGAGGACCATGGACACCGTGGAGTCGGACGAATCGCCGCAGCAGCGTCGTCGCAAGCGGGCCGATGCGCAGCGCAATGTCGATGCCCTGCTCGACGCCGCGAAGACTGTCTTCGCGCGCTCGGGGGTGGACGCGCCCGCCAAGGAGATCACCGACCTGGCCGGCGTTGGCGTCGGGACGCTGTACCGGCACTTTCCGCGACGCGCCGACCTCGTCGCGGCGGTGCTGGAACATGGGATAGACGCCTGCGTCGACGCTGTGGTGGCACTCCGAGACGCATATGAGCCGACCGAGGCGCTCGCCAAGTGGGTACATCGGTACACCGAGTTCGTCGGGACCAAGCGCGGGCTCGCCTCGGCGCTGCACTCGGGTGATCCGGCATTCGACTCGCTGCCGGACTACTTCATGCAGCGTCTCGAACCGGTTGTCGCATCCTTGCTCGATGCCGCGGGCGGGGAGGTCCGTTCTGATGTCAACGCGACGACCGTGCTGCATGCCGTTGCCCTGCTGTGCCAACCGATTCCCGGCGAGGACCTTGCGTACAACCAGCGCATGGTCGCCGTGTTCGTGGATGGATTGCGTCCGACCGCCGATAGTCTGTCTTCCCAGAGAGACTAATTCGTAGCAACGGGAGGGCGGCGGCATGGCGCTTTCGGTGGATCAGAACGTACATGCGGTCAAGGACTGCCCGATGGGGATCGGGGCGGCACTGCCCGCGCTGGCCGAACCTGCTCATGTTCGCAGTTCAATCGACAGTGTCGGAACACAATTGCGTGATCAGGCGCCTTTTGTTGTCGGCGGCTCGGGTATTGGTGCGGCCGTGGGTGCGACGACGGGTCTCGGGATGGGTCGGGGTCTGTTGTTCGGCGCGACGACTGGTGCCCTGCTCAGGGTGCGCATAGGTCGCGTCCGTCTGCGCTCGGCAGCGGGATCAGGTGCGGTGCCTGCCGTGTCGCCCGTCGCGACCGAGACGTTGCGGGTCATGGAGTTCAACGTGCACGGCGGGATGGGTGCACCCGGAAAGTTCTTCGCCACTGCGGCCAAACTCGATCTCCTCGCCGAGACGATCAAACAGGAACGACCCGACATCGTCTTGCTCCAGGAACTCGACAACTATGCGGTGCGGTCGAATTTCGTCGACACCCTGGGCGCGCTCGTCAAGCGTTTGCGGCCCACCGGGGCCGTGATGACGGCGGCGATCGACAAGGTCACCGGGCGACGGGAAGGCACCGGCGTCATGACGTTCAACGGTGCCACGATCACCGATGCGCGAGGTCTGCGAATAGGAGATGCGCTCGGCGACAACACCGGCCGACGGTTCCGGGCAACCGCTGATGCCTGGGCCGCGGTGGTGGGCACCAAGCTGGGCCAGACCTGGCTACCGTTCGGGGGTATGAAGGAATACCAGCCGAGGGTGGCCACCGATGCGATGGTGCGCACCTCGGGCGGCAACAGCATCCGGGTGCTGTCGGGGCATTTCAGTCCACCGCAACATGGGATCGACGAGCCGAAACGGCAAGTCGATCCGGTGGTGGCAACGATCGGAACATGGCAGGGGCCAACGATATTCGGTGCCGACTTCAACATTCGTGATGGATCACCCGAGTTCACAAGAGAGCAGGAGATATTCGCTGCGGCGGGACTGGCCGAATCGACTGCCGGGGCACCACCCAACAGCGACCGGGTATACGCATCGGCCCACTTCTCGGCCGCGGATCCTCGCAAGTTGGTGACCCCGGAGAGTGTGACGCGAGCAAGTGATCACTATCCGGTTGTGGTCGAGCTGACCCTCCGGGCCGACTGACCGAGAAAATCCGCTCCACATACAACGATCCGCTCCACCTGCAGCGCACTGCAAGTGGAGCGGATCGTGTTATGTGGAGCGGATCGAAGGGGTTACCTGGATCAGGTCAGCTGACGTTCAGTTCCAGCTCACCGTCGTTGACCTCCACCGAGACCTTGCCGCCGTCGATGAGGACCTCGTCGAGCAGCAGATCGGCGATGCGATCGTCGACCTCCCGCTGGATCGAACGCCGCAGCGGGCGCGCACCGAACTCGGGCTGATGCCCGCGCTCGGCAATCCAATCAACTGCAGCATCGGTGAAGTCGATCTCGATGCCCTTGGCGCCGAGCCGTTTCCGGCTGTCCTCCAACAACAGATCGGTGATCTCGTGCAGCTGTTCGTCGTCGAGCTTGCGGAAGATGACGATCTCATCGATCCGGTTGAGGAACTCCGGCCGCATCGATTCCCGCAACCGACTCATGATCCGGTCGCGAATCGGCTTGTCCGAGGCCACGGTGTCGCCGGTCGTGAATCCGAGTCCACCGGACTTGCTCGAGATGATGTCCGACCCGAGGTTGCTGGTCATGATCAGCACGGTGTTCTTGAAGTCGACGGTGCGGCCCTGACTGTCGGTCAGGCGTCCGTCGTCGAGAACCTGGAGCAACGTGTTGAAGATGTCCGGGTGGGCCTTCTCGATCTCGTCGAGCAGGATCACCGAATACGGATTTCGACGGACCTGCTCGGTGAGCTGCCCGGCCTCGCCGTATCCGACGTAGCCCGGAGGTGCCCCGATGAGCCGGCTGACGGTGTGACGCTCGCCGTACTCGCTCATGTCCAGCCGAAGCATCTTCGACTCGTCTCCGAACAGCGAGGCGGACAACGCCTTTGCCAGCTCGGTCTTGCCGACGCCGGTGGGTCCCAGGAACAGGAAGCTGCCGACCGGACGATCGGGATCACTCATTCCCGTCCGGTTCCGACGCACCGCCCGGGCGATCGCCTTGACGGCATCGTCCTGCCCGACGACCCGCTCGTGCAGTTCGTCTTCGAGCCGGCGGAGCCGTTCTTTCTCCTGCTCGGTCATCTGAGCTGCCGGAATTCCGGTGGCCCGCGACACCACATCCGCGATGTCCTCGGCGGTCACGTCGAGTACGACCGCCGGTTTGTCGCTGCCGTCCTCGAGTCGCGACTTGAGCCGGGCGGTCTGGTCTCGAAGCGCAGAAGCCTTCTCGTAGTCTTCGTCCGCCACCGCCTTTTCTTTCGCGGATTCGAGTGCAGCGAGCTGCTTGCGAATCGCCTCGCTGTCACCGCTCGGTGTGGTCAGCTGCATGCGAGCACCGGCCTGGTCGATCAGGTCGATTGCCTTGTCCGGCAGGAACCGATCGCCGATGTAGCGGGCAGACAACTCGACCGCGGCCGTGATCGCCTCGTCGGAGTAGCGCACACCGTGGTGCTCCTCGTACCGGCCACGCAGACCGGTGAGGATCTCGATGGCATCGGCGATGCTGGGTTCGGGAACCGTCACGGGCTGGAACCGGCGTTCGAGCGCCGGATCCTTCTCGATGTTCTTCCGGTACTCGTCGAGTGTGGTGGCACCGACGATGTGCAGTTCACCGCGAGCCAGCTTGGGCTTGAGGATGTTTCCGGCATCCATCGAACCGTCGGCTCCGGCACCTGCGCCTGCGATGGTGTGGACCTCGTCGATGAAGACGATCAATTCGTCGGAGTGCGCGACGATCTCGTCGATCACGCCGTTGAGTCGTTCCTCGAAGTCGCCGCGGTACCGCGTACCCGACACCATGCTCGAGAGATCGAGCTGGACGATTCGTTTGCCGACCAACCGGTCGGGGACATCGCCGTCCACGATCCGCTGGGCGAGACCTTCGACGATCGCGGTCTTGCCGACACCGGCCTCGCCGACCAGCACCGGGTTGTTCTTGGTGCGCCGAGACAGGATCTCGATGGTCTGCTGGATTTCCTCGGCGCGTCCGATCACCGGATCAACGCCGCCCGAGCGCGCGCGTTCGGTCAGGTCGAAACCGTATTTGTCGAGACCTGGGGTGGCGCTGTCAGAGGTTTCGGTCGCTGCTGAACCGCCCTGTACGGCGGCCTGCAGGCGCTCGGGTGTGACCCCGGCAGATGCCAACAGTCGTCCCGCTGCGCGATCCTGATCCCCGGCGAGTGCCAGGAACAGGTGCTCCGGGTCGATGAAGGCCGAACCAAATGCCTGGGCAAGTTGATGGGCCTCGAAGACGGCGGTCCTCACCGCGGCGCTCAGGGTGGTGGTGCCGATACCGGTCGCGGGACCGTGGTTGGGCAAACCCTTGTCGACGGCGGCGATGACGGTCGCAGGTGCAGCGCCCGCACGTTCCATGAAGTTGCGGATCGGTTCCTGGTCGGCCATGACCCGCAGGATGTGAAGGGCGTCGAGCTCAGAGTCGCCGCGACCTGCGGCAAACTTGGCCGCGTCTGCAACGAGGGCCTGGGTGGATTTGCTCATCAATCGGCTGATGTCGATGCGGCGCGGGCCTTCGGGCCCGAAGAATGCTGCCATTCGGAAGCCTCCCTTAAAGAGTTGAGTGCATACGACTCAATTAACATGAGCGTGGTCCAATCAATTCCCGTACGCCGGTGCCATTCGGCTGAACGACATGATGTGCGTCACAGCCCGCTTAAACTTCGAGGAACGTGCATCGCTGTCGAGGGGGCTCGTCATGGCCGGAGTTGCAGTACCCGTTCCGGGGTGGTTCTCGCCCATCAATCAGGACTGTGGGGTCGCGGTCGGTGATGTCGACGGCGACGGCACAGACGACGTCGTCGTGTTGTTGGTCGACAACCCGCCAGGCCAGAATGGGGCCTCCTATCGAGTCGGTCATGCGGTCGCCGGTGATGGCACCGCGGCCAACTGGAGTCCTTGGCATGCGATCCCGGATTGGTTCGGCTGGGAGAATCAGGGCGCGTCCATCGCGCTCGCGGACCTCGACGGCTCGGGACAACTGGATTTGGTTGTACTGGTCGTCGACAATCCGGCCGGGCAGAACCAGGGATACCTGAAAATCGGGAGGAACCTCGCGGACGATGGCGCGGTGACCGGCGCCTGGACCGGATGGCAGCAGATCCCGGACTGGTTCGGTTGGGAGAACCAGGGCGCGGACATTGCGCTGACCACGCTCGACGGGGCACACGCGATCGTGGTGCTCGTCGTCGACAACCCGAACGGTCAGAACAGCGGTCAGTTCCGGGTCGGGGGAGGCTTGCGTGCGGACGGCACCCTCGACGGCGGCTGGGGCGACTGGATCGGGGTACCTGATTGGTACGGCTGGGAAAACCAGGGCGCCGGCCTCGCGGTGGCCGATCTCGACGGCGACGGTCGTCCGGAGTTGATCGTGCTGGCAGTCGACAACCCGAACGGGCCCAATACCGGGCAGGTCACTGTCGGTTGGGGTTTGACCGCCTCCGGGCACTGCGTCGATGGATGGAGTGTGTGGGATGAGCTGCCGGGCTGGGGTTTCGACGACAACCAGGGTGCATCCCTGGCGTTGTTGCCACATCCGGGAGCACGGCCGGAGCTGGCCGTGCTCACCGTCGCCGGACCTACGGGTACCGGGTCGTTGCGGATCGCCCCGCTGGTCCTGGACATCGACGAGGGTCACCACCACGGCGCGTGGCGGATCCTGGACTTCGGCACCGAGATCAACCCGGTGCACGCGGCCTTGCTGAACACCGGAGACGTCCTCTTCTTCGCCGGTTCCGGCAACGACGAGATCGCCCATGCCGCACACGCATTCCGCACCAGGCTGTGGCACTACCCGGCCCCGGATCTCGATGCGCCGGGCACCCCGATCGATCTGTTCTGCGCTGGGCAATGCGCGCTTCCGGACGGCCGGATCCTCGCTGCGGGTGGCACCGACCGCTACGACCCGTTCTATGGACTGACCGACGCGCTGATATTCGATCCGGCGGCCGGGCAGTGGGTGCGGACGGCCGATATGGAGTTCGGACGGTGGTACCCGGCGCTGGTGACCCTGCCGGATGGACGCGCACTCGCGGTGTCCGGCCTCGGAGACAACCAACTGTCGGTGATTCCCGAGGTCTACGACCCGGCGGCCGGCACGTGGTCGAAGTTGCCGAACCCGGGGCCGATACCCATGTACGCGAATCTGGTGGTGCTCATCGGCGGCAAGATCTTCTATACCGGTGCTCAATACGGCGGCAACAACGGGATGCGGCCGAGTGTGTGGGATCCGGCAACCGGGCATGTCACAGAGGTGCAGGGTTTGATGGACCCAGGCTTGCGCAACCAGGCGTCAAGCGTCCTGCTGCCGCCGGCCCAGGATCAAAAGGTGATGATCGTCGGTGGCGGCGGATTCGATATGCACAGTCCCGCACCAGCGCTGGCCGATACGCGCATTGCGGATCTATCGGAGGCGGAGCCGAAGTACATCGCCGGACCGCCGCTCATGCATGCCCGGATGCACGTCTGTGCGGTGTTGTTGCCCGACCGGTCGGTACTCGCGACGGGCGGTTCGGGGATGGAGGAGATGGCACACGACGCGCCGCCTTTTGCCGAACTCTTGAAGTCTGGAGCGGGTGTCTGGGAGCACACGGCCACCTCGCGGGTTCCACGGCTGTACCACTCGGTGGCCTTGCTGGCACCGGACGGGAAAGTCATCACGGCGGGGTCGAATCCGCAGCGCCGCACCGTGGAGACGCGTATCGAGATGTTCTTGCCGCCGTATCTCTTCCACGCCGAGCGGCCCTCATTCGATCTCGCGGTCGATCATGTCGACTACGGGGACACGCTCACCGTGACAGTGCAGGGACAACGGGCACCCCGCGAATTCTCGCTGATGCGACCGGGGGCGACCACGCACTCGTCAGACAACGAACAACGCCTCGTCGACATCCCGTTCACCGGCGCGGCCACCGCGACTCTGCACTTGCCGAGTGATCCATCGCTCGTTCCGCCGGGCTGGTATCTGTTGTACGTGGTTGACACCCACGGTGTTCCGTCGATCGGGAGGTGGCTGAAGATCTCCTGACCGCCTCAGTCGGCTGCTTGTTGAACGCCGGCTTGTTGAAGTATTGATTCGGCCTGATCGACCCAGTAGGCGACATGCGCATCGCCGGTGGCCAGTGCGGCGTTGACATCCCCGGTGGTCGCCAACACGTCCGCCGTTGTGTTCGCGGTCTCGGTCGCTCCGAGCAGCAGTAGTTCCGGCGCCTGGAACAGCACAGCGGATGCCGCTTCGATACCGTCGACCGCGGCGGCTTGCTGCTCGGTGGTGACGATGGCCGTCGATGGCGGGTTCGGCGTGATCGGTTGATTGAGAGCATCGAGTACACGGGTGCGTCCGGTGTCGATGTCTTGTCCGCCTGCGATCTTCATCGATTCGACAACCGCGACGGTGAGCGCGTTCTGCGCCCGGGGGAGTACCAGTGTCAGATCGTTCACGATGATTCCCGTCATCGCCGAATGTGCCGGTTCGGTCACCCAATGTGCCGCAATACCAGTCGATGTCGGCCCCGACCCGGTGGTCGCATACGCCGCGGCGAAGACTCCGGGCGATTGGAAAGCAGCGATCGGCACGGTGGTCACCCCCTGGATGAGGTACGGGCAGATGAGACTGCAATACAGTGACTGATTGCGGATCACCGTTGCCGGTATCTCGCCGGTGACTACCGCGGCCGGCCGGACCCGATGCGATACCGAGTCAGCGGACCCGGGGTTGTCGGGCGACGTGGCGCCGAACACGAGGGCCCCGACGGCTGTGGCCGAGGCAATGAGACCAGTAAATGCACGAACAGTCGGGTGCAATGTCCGACCCCCGATGAGTTGACGGCGGATGACGGTATCCACTGAAATCTACGCTCGTCGTCGCACCATCACCCATGGATCACGCGGATGAGGACGAATCGAAGAACCGATTGCCGTTTTTGTGCCTGTCGATCGGATCGTGCAGCGCTCAGGGTCCGATAGCGTGTTCGTTGAGGCTCCGCCGCCACATGTGAAAGAGGTCGAGTATGAACGAAACTGATTCCACCCTGGACGTGCTCGCCGCCGAGCGCCTGGATCTGGCCCGCGACGACGCTCGCGGACGGAGCGCCGACATACTTGTGCACGACGGTCCGCTCAGACAGAGTTTGGTGGCCATGATTGCTGGTTCCGAACTCCGAGAACATAATTCACCGCCTGCAGCCAGCCTGCTGGTCCTTCGTGGGTCGCTCAGGGTCTCGAGTGGGGAAGGGGACGTTGTTGTCGGTGCCGGCGAACTTCGTGGACTGCCGCATCACCGACACAGCGTCAAGGCAATCGATGACACCGTCTTCATCCTGACCGCGGTCACCGGCACCGGTGAACCCTCTCGTCGTTGATCCGCGGTCGCGGATATATCGGCGACCTCGATAACACTTAGCCCTTGCGCTTACTGTTCGATTCTTGATAGTTTGCCTTATGGCTCAGTATCAACAGGATTTGAACGGCGTATTTCAAGCCCTTGCCGACCCGACCCGTCGGGCGGTGCTGGGGCGACTGGGTCAGGGGCCGGCCAGTATCACCGAGCTGGCCAAGCCGTTCGACATGGCGCTGCCGTCATTCATGAAGCACATCCGCCTGCTCGAGAGCAGTGGCTGGATTCGTACGCACAAGGCCGGACGGGTGAGAACCTGCGCGCTCGAGAAGAAACAGTTCACAGTCGCCGAAAGCTGGCTGGCGGAGCAACGCGCGGTCTGGGAAGGCCGCACCGACCGACTCGAACAATTTGTCATGTCGAATCAGAGCGGCATTTCCGATCAAACAGACACGTCCGACGACAAAGAGGAGACCACACCATGACCACCACCGATTCTGCCCTCGACCTCACCGTGTCCCGAATCATCAAGGCACCGCGCGACGCCGTGTGGTCGGCATGGACCGACCCCGCAAAATTTGCGCAATGGTGGCTGCCGGCGCCCGCCACCTGCAAGGTTGTGCAGATGGATTTGCGTCCGGGCGGCGCGTTCGAAACCGAGATGAGCGAGGATGGCGTCGACTTCTCGCCACATATCAACGGCTGTTTTCTCGCGGTCGACAACCTCGAGCGCATTGTGTTCACCACCGCGCTGGTCACTGGGTGGCGGCCGGCGCGTGACCCCTTCATCACCGCGGTCATCACCTTCGCGGATCATCCAGAGGGCACCGAGTATGTGGCCACTGCGATGCACAAGGATGGCGCGGATCGAGAGATGCACGACTCGATGGGCTTTCACGACGGATGGGGGACCGTTACGCGGCAACTCGCAGAACTCGTCGAGCGTGGGGCCTGACGACTCAACAGGTGCTCAGGGGTAGGCGACATCGATTCCAAGGTAGTGCTCACTCGTCCCCCTCGATGATCTGAAAGACTGGCGTCGATGTCTTTGTCGGCAGCGCAACAGCATTCGAAAACGCTGTTGCCCAATCGTCAGGGAGATTCGCTTCGATACCCTGCCTGCGACCGCGGGATTTCAGCTCCTTCATCAGTAGCCCGCCGCTGAAACCGAAGAAGGTCTGGGCAGTCAGAATTGTCAGGATCCTTGAGTCGTCCGGTCGTCGCGGAACATGTTTTGACTGTCGTCGGACGATGTCGAACACCGTTGGTTGCGCGGCGCTGTTCCATTGATCCCAGCGCAACCCACCCCAGTGCACGCAGTGCGCGACGAACACGATGACCGGTACGTCGGGCCAGTTCGTGATGACCTGCTCGGGCACCGCGGCCGCGCCGCTGGCGCCTTTCATGGCTTTCCATTCGGCTTCCATCCACTGACGACGCATTTCGGGGTCATTCGCGGTGTCGAGGAATGCCTTGATCAATCCGGTGTCCTGCGACAGCAGGGTGAGGGCAGCGTCGCCGGACTTCACCGTTTTACTCGTCGGGTCGACGACATACCAGGTATTCGACTCAAAACTCACGCCCGCTTTGCGGAGGGCGTCGGTGACTTCGGGTCCCTCTTTGGCGAGGTTGTCCATGACCTTGCGCAGCAGGCCCGGTGCGGCAAATCCCGGACCGAAGCTGAACTTCGCCGAGTCCCAGGTGTTGATCGAGGCCTGAGAACCCTCGCCGACCCCGAGTTCGTGCCAGATCGCCTGGTTCACCGCCTGGCGTTTTGCCGAGTCGGATGCCAGTCCGGAGGGTTTGTCGCCGGCATGGCTGGGGCCGACGTAGATGTAGCCGCCGGGGACTCTGTCGGCCGGGCGGGGTTTCACGGTGCGAAGCAGGTAGTTCCCGGTCAGCAATCGATTTCGTCGGATCGCGTCGTACAGGGCGTCGATGTATCTCGGATCGTCACGTGGATCGGAGCGCGCTGAGTCGGAGTTCGGTACGCCGGTCGATCCTGTCGAGGCTCTGGGACCGATGATGGTCGGCCAGTTCGCGGCGTCGTGCATCGCCCGGAACTCGAGTGCTTGATCAACCGGAACGCCGCCGGTTCCGGGCGCTCGACCTTCCACCACATCGACGGCCGCCGCCAACCGCGGGTCCTGCTTGATCCGTGGGATGGCGACGATGGCAGCCCATGCGGCGGGGTCGAGTTTGAGTACCCGCATGGTGTCGACCATGCCTCTGACCCAAAGCATTCCGAGCGAGATGGCGAGCCTGTCCGTGTCACCGCGGAGCAGTAGATCGCGCATGGCGACAGACATGCTGACCGGATCGCCGGTCCACGGGACGTGTCCGAGCGGAGCCTTTGATTGCAACCCCGAACTCTGGTCGTCGCGCTGCAGAAAAGTCTGGACGGCCCGGTTGCCTGCGTGGCGTTGCAGGTTTGCGAGATGTCGGCCGGCGGTCGGTGATGCCCGCTCCGGTGATGCCCGCTGTGGTGAAGCCGGATGTGCGGCAGAGGTACTGGCCACCTTGTCGTCGGTCGCCGCTCGGTGCGATCCCATATCTCGAGTCAATCCTGCGAATCGCGTATTCGAGAATCGTTCGCAGTCAGCCTTCAGGGCACAGAGTATGGCGCCAAAGGGCATCCGATCGCGTGGCCACTCAATCTCGGACGCTGCGCGGGCCGAGGACCTGTGCACCGAGTGCGATCACCCGGGTTCGCAATTCGCGGTCGGCGGTGACCACGGCGCAGGGCCGGTCTGATTGGGCGGCAACGAGTTCGACGATCTGATCGTCGCCCGATCCTGGTGCGTTCACCACTTCCACGGTCGGTGACGATTCGATGCCGCGGGCCTGTCCTTCGACCACGAGGACGACTTGTGGGTGGTCGGCGCCGGTGAATCCATGCTCGCCGAGTCCGCGCTCGGCAAGATCTGCCAGGCTGTCGCGAAGTCGCTCCGTCGCGGCTTTTCGATCGCGCCACCACCCGTCGGGTTTGGATCCCACCACGTTGGCGGCGTCGATCACGATGATCGGTCGCTGGTCCACGTTGTTGTTCTCCGGCATCGGACCATTGTGGGCGCATGTTCGTCGTCCGGGCCAGTTGTGCGCCGCGGCGGTCGTCTTCGCTGGCTAGGATCAGGGGATGCGATTCGGAATGTTTGTTCCCCAGGGTTGGCGTTTGGATCTGGTCGGTATCGACCCCTCAGAGCAATGGGCGGTGATGCGCGACCTCGCGGTACGCGCCGACCAGGGCGATTGGGATTCGCTATGGGTCTATGACCACTTCCACACCGTTCCGGCTCCCACCGAGGAGGCGACGCACGAGGCGTGGACGCTGATGGCGGCTTTCGCCGCATCGACCTCGCGGATCCGGCTCGGTCAGATGTGCACGGCGATGAGCTACCGCAATCCGGCATACCTGGCCAAGGTGGCGGCCACCACCGATCTCATCTCCGGTGGCCGTGTGGAAATGGGTATCGGCGGCGGCTGGTACGAACACGAATGGCGCGCGTACGGCTACGGATTCCCTTCGGCCGGAGAGCGTTTGGGTCGCCTCGATGAGGGCGTGCAGATCATGACGCAGGCGTGGACCACCGGGTCGGCCACGCTCGACGGCAAGCACTATCAGGTTGATGGCGCCATCTGTCGCCCACTTCCGTTGCAGGACGGCGGTATTCCGCTGTGGATCGCCGGTGGTGGCGAGAAGGTGACGTTGAAGATCGCTGCCAAGTACGCGCAGTACACCAACTTCGACGGCACCCCGGAAGGGTTTGCGCACAAATCGGCCATTCTGCGCACGCACTGCGACAACGTCGGAACCGACTTCGACGCGATCGTGCGTTCGGCCAACTACAACATCGCAATCGGTAGCACCGAGGCCGAGGTGCAGCAACGATTGGACACTCTGGTCGAGCGCCTGACCCCGTACGTCGGCCCCGAGAAGGCCGAAGCGTCGCTGGGTGCGTTCCGTGACATGCCGGGTGTCGGCACGCCCGAACAGATCATCGAAAAGCTGGGCGCGCTCAAAGACCAGGGCCTGGCGTACGGCATCTGCTACTTCCCGGAAGCCGCCTACGATCTCTCGGGCATCGAACTCTTCGAAAAGGAAGTGGTCCCCGCGCTCCGGTAGTCCCGCCGACCGACAGCGGCTAGGCGTCGGGGGTTCCGGTGCCGAGATAGAAAGCGGTGGTACGCATCTCGGCGGCGCGAGCAATCTCCTCCGGGGTCCCCAATGCGATCGAGGCGTCGGCCCAACGCCGGCTGCTGTCGGACAGGAACGCCTGGGCCTGCTCGGTCTGCGCCCAGCCGGTGTCCTGGGCGGGTGCAGCGCCGCTGTCGGCGAGATGGTGTGCCAGGCCGAGCAGGCCCAGGTCCCATCCGATACCGACGGCGCCTGGGCCGAACGCCTGCCACCGAAGGGGTTCGACGTCGGCGCTGTGCTCGAGGACAAGCCGCGAGCTGTCTGTGTTCAATGATTCGAGGCGGACGGACAGCTCGCTGATCTCGCCGCCGAACTCCCAACTGACGGTGAAGCCCCGCGGTGCCTCGCAGCTCTTGATGGTGCCGCCGGCGTTCCCCTCGATCTGGTAGGTGCCACCCAGACGTAAATCACCACTGACCGGGGCGAACCACCGCGCCAGACGCTCGGGGCTGGTGCAGGCATCCCACAGGTCATCGATTCCGGTGGCGTAATCCTGCCGCAGTGACGCGACCGTCCGGACCGCCGATCCGTTGTCGGTGGTGCTGACGGTGCGCGTCACGGCGTCGATCTGTCCCTGCGCGGTGGTGGCGAGATCCGGGTCCGTCATGTCTGCTCCCTCGATGTTGGTGCGATCGTGTCCATTCTCCGTTGTGGGCGCAGGCGGCCACAAATGTGGTCGAGCACGCAGTTTCTCTGTGAGAATGTTCCGGGTGATCGATTTCAATCCCGACCGGCATCGCTACGGGGACGCCGACGCTCCGGTTCGCATCGTCGAATACGGAGACTTCCAATGCCCGGGTTGCAAGATGCTGGCACCCATTCTCAAACAGTTGGTCGATGAGTCCGACGGCCGTATCTGCTTGGTGTTCCGGCATTTTCCGGTGTTCGAGGTGCACCCCTTCGCCCTGACTGCGGCTCTTGCCGCGGAAGCCTCGGGTAGCCGTTTCTGGGAGATGCACGAACAGCTCTACGCCCACCAGAACCATCTCGACGACGACAGTCTGTCCGAGTACGCCGCTCGCGCGGGTGTTGCCGGTGCGGTAACCGGTCTGCAGGCGCAGCAGTACAAGGCGGGCGTCTCAGCTGACTACACGCGCGGAATCGACGAAGGCGTCCGCGCGACACCTGCGCTGTTCATCAACGGTTCCCGGTACGAGGGGGACTTCGATCTCGACACCCTTCGTGCGGCAACAGCCGACCACTGATGGGTCGAACTCTGGGGCCGGGTCAGCGGAGCGTGGGTTCGAGCCACGGACCGTCGGGAAGACTCGGCGGATTGTCGACGTCGTCGACGCTGCACAGCGGAAGTCGCTCACCGAGATAGCGGAGCAGGAGCGACCCGAGGATTGCGGCGATGGCGGAGCCCGCGAGGACGCCGATCTTGGCGTCCTGCCGCAGCACGGGGTCGGTGAAGGCGAGATCGGTGATGAACAGCGAGATCGTGAATCCGATGCCGGCCAGCACTGCTCCGCCGATCAGATGTCCGTACCGCACCTGGCCTGGTAGGCGCCCCCAGCCCAGTTTGAGTGCGATGCCGGCGGCAACCGAGATACCCACGCCGTTGCCCACCACCAGCGCCACGATGATGCCGATGGTCACCGACGATGAGGCGGCAGCGGAGATTGCGTCCGCGTTGAGCAATACTCCGGCGTTCGCAAGTCCGAACAGCGGCACCACCACCAGCGCGCTCACCGGGTGCAGGGCGTCTTGCAACCGTTCGTTGGCAGGGACGGTGGCCCGCAGCGCTGTTGCGGCCAGTCTGGCCCGCCGCGCGTCGACCCGCTGTAATGCCAGCCGTCCATAGACCCGGACGCGGACCTGCTGTTCGGGTTCGACCGCGGCCGTCGGGATCAGGACACCCAGGATGACTCCGGCCAGCGTGGGATGAAGCCCCGACTCGTAGACCGCCGCCCACAGCACGATCCCCACCAAGATGTACGGGCGCAACATCCAGACACCGGCCCACCGCATCAAAGCCAGCGCGGCGACCGCCACGACGACCACGGCCAGTGCGACGAACGAGACGTCATCGGTGTAGAACACCGCCAACACCGTGATGGCACCGATGTCGTCGACGATGGCCAGCGTGAGCAGGAAGAGCCGGATCTGATCGGGACAACGCGGACCGAACAGTGCGAGGATTCCGAGTAGGAACGCGGTATCCGTGGAGATCGGGATACCCCAGCCGGCCGCCGCCGGGCCGGTCGGCTGGAAGGCCAGATAGATCAATGCCGGGAGAATCAGCCCGCCGAGCGCACCGAGCACCGGGATGATGACGGTGCTGCGATCACGGAGATCGCCGACGGTCACCTCGCGGCTGATCTCCAGACCGACAACCAGGAAGAAGATCGCCATCGCCGCATCGTTGATGATGTGTTGCAGATCCAGCTCTGTGGACCAGCTACCCACTTGCAGCACGACTTCGGTGTGCCAGAACGTGAAGTAGCTTTCGCCGGGCACGTTGGCCCACACCAGTGCGAGGAGGGTGGCGGCGAGCAGAAGCCCCGCGCTACCTGACTCCTTGGACAGAAACTGCAGCGTGCGGGGAGAGATCGGACGCCGCGTCGAGTTCAGCCGTGTGGTCGGACCCGGACCGATCGGCAGTGCCTTGGTCTCGTGGTTGTCGCTGGGCATGGTGGATATTGTGCGCCAGTGGATCGACTTGTACCGGCTACGGCCCCCCGAAACGCTTACTGTGGAACACCTACTGTGACCAGAGCGCGCACCGTGGCGCCGAGCGGAAGACAACCGAGATGACTGATGATCGCACCGTGGTGAAGACCACGAATGGCCCGGTTCGCGGACTCGATGACGGAACCACCACGTCGTGGCGTGGAATCCGTTACGCCGCACCGCCGGTGGGTCATCTACGGTGGCGTGCGCCCGTGCCTCCCCAGCCGTGGACAGATGTTGCCGACGCGACGGTGTTCGGCGCGGTGGCACCACAACCCAGCAACCCCGTGATCAGACTCGGGGAGGACGTCATCCAGGACGAGGATTGTCTGAGTCTCAACGTCTGGTCGGCGTCGACCGTCGGGCATGCAGACCGGCGGCCGGTGATGGTCTGGCTCCACGGCGGCGCGTACATTTTCGGATCGTCAAGCCAGCCGCTCTATGACGGTCGAGCACTGGTGTCCGGCGGTGATGTGGTGCTGGTGACGGTGAACTACCGGCTCGGCGCCCTGGGATTCCTGGACTTGTCGTCGTGCAGTACCGACGATCGGACGTTCGACTCGAATCTGGCTCTGCGCGACATCATCCTGGCGCTGGAGTGGGTCCGCGACAACATCGCGGAGTTCGGCGGCGATCCCGATCGGGTGACGCTGTTCGGCGAATCGGCCGGTGGCTCTTTGGTGACCACCCTGTTGACGGTCCCGGCGGCGCGTGGACTCTTCTCACGGGCGATCGCACAGAGCGCTCCGGCGACGTCGGTCTATGACAGCGCCCGCGCGGCGCGGGTGGCAGGGATGTTTTTGCGGGACGTGGGGGTCGAGGGGGACGACGTCGGGGCGCTGGACGACCTCGAGGTGGGCACAATCGTCGCAGCCGGTCAGGCACTGTTCAGCGACGTACCGGCCAGTACGCCGGGCACGCTGGCGTTTGCGCCGACAGTCGATCGAGACCTCCTGCCGGACTACCCGTTGGCGGCCTACCGCGGGGGAAAGTCCCACCCGGTTCCCCTGATCATCGGCACCAACAAAGATGAAGCATCCCTGTTCAAGTGGATGAAATCGCCGCTGATGCCGATCACACCGGATGCGATCCGGTCGATGTTCGCCGAGATCGCCAGTGAGCAGCCAGGGTTGACCCTGCCGACCGAAGCCGAGATCGGCTCGGCCTACACCGGTATGAAACTCAAGGCCACCGGCCTCGCGGTGGCGCGCGACATCGGGTTTCGGATGCCGACGCTGTGGCTGGCCGACGGGCACAGCGCGGTGGCCCCGGTGTATCTGTACCGATTCGACTGGGCCACACCGATGTTGCGTGCGCTTCGAGTCGGAGCCACACACGCAACCGAGTTGCCGTATACGTGGGGAAATCTGGTGGTCGGCAGTAAAGACATCACTTTCAAACTCGGTGGGATGAAGGTGGGAAAGGCGTTGTCTGCCCGCATGCTGAAGCGATGGGTGTCGTTCGCCGTCGAGGGAGTTCCGAAAGGGCTGCCCGGAGATCCGGATTGGCCGGCGTACGAACCCGAACAGCGAGCGACGCTCGTGATCGATCGAGAGGATTCGATCGTCGACGACCTCGACAAAGACCTGCGCGAAGCCTGGGGCGACGACGTCCTGAACTTCCTGTAACAGCTCACCCTTTCAGATCTGTCGCGATAACCCCGTGATCGCGTGAGCGTCTCCTGAATTTTCCTTGGCGCCAGAACGAATAGGCTGTGCGGCATGGACCGCGCGCCACGAGCACCACGACATCGCATCGATCCGCGGGCCCGGTTGTACTGGCTGATCGAGTGCGCTCTCTGGTTGGTCGTGAGTGCGATCACACTGTTGCTGCCTGCGATCATCTGGACCGCTGTGCGTCCCGGCTTCCTGATCGCCTTCGCTGTCGTCGGGACGGTGCTCCTGTGCTGGTCGGCGACGATGCCGATCTTGCGGTACCGGGTCCACCGGTGGGAGGCGACGAGCACAGCGGTCTACGCAAAGACGGGATGGCTCTCACGGGAGTGGAAGGTCGCACCGCTGTCAAGGGTCCAGTCGGTGGAGGCCAAACGCAACCCGCTGCACCAGCTGCTGGGATTGGCGCAGGTCTCGGTGACAACGGCATCTGCGCACGGCGACATCATCATTCAGGGTCTCGACAAGGACGTTGCCGACGACCTGGTCGCCGAGCTGACCGTGGCAACGGAGGGAACCACCGGAGATGCCACATGAGTGAAGTTCCAGTCCAGGAGATTCCGGCAGAAGGGGACTGGCAGCGCCTCGACAGCGGGATGATCGGCGCGGCGTTGATCCGGATGGTCATCCTCATCGCTCCGGTGGCGTTCGGGTGGGTGTTTCTGGGACAACGTGATCCATCCGTCGCAGGCACGCTTGTCGTATTGACTGTCATGGCGGTGCTGGTGCCGACCTTTTACATCTTGCAGTACCTGCGGTTTCGATATCGGCTGACCGCCACGGAACTGCAGATCACCTCAGGTCTGTTCGTCCGTCGTACACAGCGGATCCCGCTGCACCGGATCCGGACCGTGGACATCATTGCGAAACCCGTTCTGCGGCTGCTGTCGCTGGCGATTGTGACGATCGGAACGGGGGAGCAGGTCACGGCGCGGAACACGGCACTGCGCTTGGATGCGGTGAGTACGACTGTTGCGGCCGCGCTCCGTGCCGATCTGCTGGCTGCAGCCGGAATGCACCGCGCCGGACCACATGGCGCCGGGACGGAGACGGTTGATTCTGTACCGGTGGTCCTGCGGTTGCGGTGGGTGTGGATGGTCTACGCAATAGTCGGGGTGTGGTCGCTGGTCGCTCCGGCCGCCATTTTCGGATTCGCCTACCAGGGCCTGCAGATTCTGGGTCGCAGTCCCGATACCGTTGTGGGCTGGTACTTTTCGGAGTACCTCGAGCAGGTGTCGTTCGCGCAGTGGTTTCTAACCACCGTCGGGCTCTTTGTGCTGATCGGTGTGGTCGGTGCGGCGGCGCTGTTTGTCGAAGCCTGGTGGAACTACACGCTCGTGTATGAACAGCACGGACGGTTCGTGGCCACCCGAGGATTGCTGACCACGCGTTCTTTCACCGTCGATCAGTCAAGGCTGCGCGGCGTGACGGTGTCCGAGGCGCTGACGACCCGACTTCTGGGAGGGGCTCGGCTCGTCCCGATTCTCACCGGTGTCAGCGCGGATCAGCAGAACACCAAATCAGGGGTATTGGTGCCGACCACCACCCGCGACGTGCCGATCGTGTTGGCCAACACCTTGTTGTCGCAGGAGGTGCTCAGTGCCGAGCGACTCGGAAGTCATTGGCTTCACCGGCATCCGCCTGCAGCGCAGCGGCGCATCATGTTCCGCTACCTCGTGCCCGTGGTTGTCACCACGGCGGTGCTGGCCGTGGCCGTCTACCTGTGGTCCTGGCCGCCCGCGCTGTTCGTCCTTCCGGTTGCGGCCGCTGCGGGGCTCTATTCGGCGGCCATCGGAAACTATCGAGGCCTGGGCCATCGGATCGAGGACGGCTACCTGTTCAGCAGGCGGGGATACTTCTTTCGGAGGTTCGACGCTGTGCAATTGCGTGGCGTGAGCGGCGTTGCGGTGTGTCAGACGATCTTTCAACGACGGCTTGGTGTGGCATCGGTCATTGCAACCACCGCCTCGGGTGAGAAGGCCTATCACGTGGTCGATGTCGATCTGGCGACCGCGACGGATCTTGCGGTCAGGCTCGGTGGTCATTCATTTGTGAGCTGAGCGCGACCAGTGACTCGAGGTACGTGGCGACACCGTCGTCGTCGTTGCTCGGCAAGACCGTGTCGGCAACTGCCAGTGTGTCGGGCGCCGCGTTGGCCGGACACAGTGCGACCCCGGCCCACAGCAGCATCGGTAGGTCGTTGATCGCGTCACCACAGGCGGCGACTTCGGACGGATCGATACCCCACTGGGTGCACAGTCGCGACAGCCCGGTGGCCTTGGAGACACCGTCGGCCGCCATCTCGAGATACGGAGCGCCGGAATGGGTGGGCGTCACCTGCGGCATGCCTGCCGCGGCGACCGTGCGGAACAAGTGTTCACTGGTCACCTCGGGATGCCTGGCGACTATTTTCACGATCGGTTCGGTGTCGAGTACGGACGAATCAGACAGCTCCATCGTCGCCGGGTCGCGATGATGATCGGTGAACTCGCACAGCGCCGCATAGTCGGGATCGGCAACAAATCTCGTCGGTCCGACAGAAGCGAAGACCGTTCCGGGGACCAGCGCACGCACCCGTGACATCGTGTCGTGCGCGATGTGTACCGGTAACGGTTGTACGTCAATGACTTTCGGAGTGCCGTCGGCGAGGTCGAGGAGGACAGCACCGTTGGCCGCGACCGCGAATCCGCGGAAGCCGCAGGAGGCCGCCAACGTGTGGACCGAGTGCTGTGCCCGGGCGGTCGCCCACACCACGACGATGCCCGCCTCGGCTGCCGCAGCCATCGCCGCCGCTGTTCTTGCGCTCACCGCTCTGTCGGAGTTGAGAAGTGTTCCATCGAGGTCGGTTGCCACCAGGCGAATGCTCACTCGTACATGATGCCAACACGGCTCAGTGGTCCTGTACGCTCACGTACCAATCAAGGGTTACATCCTGGATCACAGTGTAACGTCGATAGGTGAATCTGGGTCTGACCAGCTGAGAAGGGGACCAGTATGGACACCGCAGTGCCGGTGTTGACGGCATTACCTGAGCCGTTGCGTGATCCGGTGGCCCTGGCGATCCCGTTCTTCATCCTGTTTCTGTTGATCGAGATCGCGGCAGCCCGCGTCCTCGAACATCGGGAGGCCGATGATCTCGAGAAGTCGACTGGTGTGGGGCGACCGGGTCCCGGTGCCTATCTGAGGGCCGATGCGCGAGCCAGTATTTCGATGGGGCTGGTCTCTATCGTCACCACCGCGCTGTGGAAGGCACTTGCACTTCTGGTCTACGCCGCGCTGTTCGCCTATGTGGCGCCATGGCAGTTGTCCGCCGACCAGTGGTACACGTGGGTCATCGCCCTGGTCGGCGTTGATCTGCTCTATTACGCCTATCACCGGTGCGCCCATCGGATTCGCCTGATCTGGGCCACACACCAGGCACACCACTCCAGCGAGTACTACAACCTTTCGACGGCCCTGCGGCAGAAGTGGAACAACAGCGGCGAGATCGTCATGTGGTTGCCGTTGCCGCTCTTGGGTGTGCCGCCGTGGATGGTCTTCTTCGCGTTCTCGGTGAGTCTGGTGTACCAGTTCTGGATTCACACCGAACGCATCGGGCACCTGCCACGTCCGGTTGAATTCGTCTTCAACACCCCGTCACATCATCGCGTGCACCACGGCCGCGATCAGGAGTACCTCGACAAGAATTACGGCGGCATCCTGATCATCTGGGATCGCATATTCGGGACTTTCCAGAAGGAACTGCATCGGCCGCACTACGGGCTCACCAAGCCGGTGGACACCTACAACATCTGGCGACTGGAGACGCGCGAGTATGTCGCGATCGCCGGCGATGTCCGGCGGGCGGCGCGGTGGCGGGACAAACTCGGGTTCATCTTCGGCCCGCCGGGATGGCAGCCGCGACAGTCCGCCGCCACTGAGGTCATGTCGGCGAGCTGAGCAACCGACGTCCCCGGTGTCGGTGCTGATCGCTACCGTGGGTGAGTGTTGCTCGCAGAGGTTGTGTCCACTAGTGCGGTCGTGGCCGGCACCCGGTCGCGGAAAATCAAGTCGGCCGCACTTGCTGCGCTGATCAAGGCGTGTGCGCCCGACGAGGTCGCTGTTGTGGTGTCGTGGCTGTCGGGCGAAGTGCCGCAGGGGCGTCTGGGTATCGGATGGCGGACCCTCGCCGACGCGCGAACCGAGCCTGCGGCGGATGCCACGTGGACCGTCGCCGAGGTGGACCAGCTCTTGACCGAACTGGCCCAGACGTCCGGTGCGGGCTCTGTGGCTCGTCGAAAAGAACTGCTCACGAGGCTGATGTCCACGGCCACGGACGATGAACAGACTTTTCTCATTCGTCTACTCACCGGCGATATGAGGCAGGGCGCGGGCGAAGGGGTGATGACCGACGCAATTGCGGTCGCAGCCGACCTGTCTGTTGACATGGTCCGGCGTGCTTTCATGCTGTCCGGGGATCTGGCGGTGACAGCTGTCGCCGCGATCAGCGGTGGGTCGAAAGCGCTGGGGGAGTTCGCCCTGAGCGTGGGTCGTCCGATACGCCCCATGCTGGCGTCTCCGGCCACGTCACTCGCTGATGCCCACACCGCGCTCGGCGGTGCGGTGAGTGTCGAATACAAGCTCGACGGTGCCCGCATTCAAGTGCATCGCAAGGGTGATGAGGTCGCCATCTACACACGCACACTCAACGACATCACCGACCGAGTACCTGAACTTGTTGATCTGATACGCGAATTACCCTGCGAATCCGTGGTTCTCGACGGTGAGACGCTGGCGTTGAACGACTCCGGCCGCCCACGCCCATTCCAGGAGACGATGAGCCGGTTCGGTGCCACGTCCAAACGTGAACTCCTGCTGCACCCGTACTTCTTCGACTGTCTGCACCTCGACGGCGTCGACCTGCTCGATGAGCCCTTGTCCGATCGGCTGGATGCTCTGGACCGCGTTGCGTCCCGGCATCGCATCCCGTCACTCGTCGCCCCGGACCTCGCGGCGACCGAGATGCACCTCGACGCCGCGCTCGCTGCCGGCCACGAGGGTATCATGATCAAGGCCCTCGACTCGGTGTACGCGGCCGGTCGACGCGGCAAGACCTGGCAGAAGGTCAAGCCTGAGCACACGTTGGACCTGGTGGTGCTCGGTGCGGAATGGGGATATGGCCGTCGCACAGGCTTTCTGTCCAACCTGCATCTGGGTGCGAGGGATCCCGACGGTGGTGACCCGATCATGGTCGGCAAGACGTTCAAGGGTTTGACGGACGAGTTGTTGCGTTGGCAGACAGAAGAATTCCCGAAACATGAACGCGACCGTGACGACCACACGGTGTATCTGACACCGACGCTGGTTGTCGAGATCGAGCTCGATGGTGTGCAGGTCAGTTCGCGCTACCCGGGTGGGGTGGCGCTCAGATTCGCCAGAGTTCTCCGCTATCGACCGGACAAGACTGCGGCGCAGGCCGATTCGATCGATGCGGTCCGTTCTCTGTTGCCCGGCCGGTGACCGGCAGTGTTCTGAGCTGGGGAGCATCTCAGATCGGAAAGGCGACCCCGGTCAACTCCTCCGAGACTGTCCATAGCCGCTGCTGGACGTCCACTTGATGAGACTTCGGGCTGGACGTGACCAGCACAGGATTGCCGCGTTGTTCCATGAAGCCACCGGGTCCGTAGTACTGGGCTCCCAGCACGCCAGGGTCGCTCGAGGCGCGCAGGATCGGTAAGGCCCCCATGTCTGCGGACTGGAAAAGGAATTTCGCGGCTAGGTCCTGAGCCCAGCGGAGCTTCGCGGGAGTATGTCGGGTCAAATTGGTATTCGCGCCGCCAGGGTGGGCCGCGACGGCGATGGTGGTGGTGTCCGCGGCCGCGAGTCGGTTGTCGAGTTCGTAGGTGAACAAGAGGTTGGCCAATTTCGACTGTGCGTAGGCTGCTGCCGGGGAGTAGCTGTGTTCGGAGTGCAGGTCTGCGAAATTGACGCCGGCCCGGACCTTATGGCCCAGGCTGCTGACCGTTATGACTCGTGATCCCTCGACAGGTAGCAGGTGGTCGAGGAGGAGCCCGGTCAGCGCGAAATGTCCGAGATGGTTTGTGGCGAATTGCATCTCGAAGCCATCTTCGGTGACGGTCTTGGGAGTGAACATCACCCCGGCATTGTTGATCAACAGATCGATGCGGGGGTGCATGGATCCGAGCACGGTTGCGGCGTCTCTGACTGATTGCTGTGATGCCAGATCCAGTTCCTGGACAGAGACTTTCGCGTGGGGGTGGGATGTGAGGATCCGTTCGGCGGCTTCCTTGCCCTTGGTCGTATCGCGCACGGCGAGGACCACGTGTGCTCCGCTGCCCGCGAGTACGAGTGCGGTCTGGTATCCGAGACCCCCGCCGCCGCCGGTGATGATCGCGACGCGGCCGCTTTGGTCAGGTACTTCGGTCGCGGTCCATCGACTACTCATTGGATGCTTCTTCTTTCAGATCTGGCGGTAGAGGAGTGCCCAGCTCGACTGAGGGACGAGCTGAGCGCTCTACCCGGGAGGCCCCAGCAACTGCTGATCTTTGCTCAGGCGTCTTCGTCGGACATCCAGTGCACGAAGCGCTGAAGCGAGTACATGGCGTCGTGGGGGCTTCCGAGGACGTGTTTGGCCGCGGACCCCAGACGGACGACGCGTTGCGCGCCGGCGCAGGCGAGTCGATCGCGCAGCGCGGTTTTGCGTTCGTAGGGGTAGATACCGATCGTCTGTGTCGCGACATTGACGAACGGAACTGCAGCATCGAGTGATTCGACGTGGACGACATTAATGGTCTTGCCGCTGGGGTGAAAGGAGACTCGTTCATCGGAGAGCACGACCATGCCGGCTCCGTCGAAGGTGCCCCACACTTTGTATTCGCCGCCCATCATCTGAAGCATTTCGATCTCTTCGCGCATCTCGGAAGGGATTGGTGGTGCTGTGGCGGAGGCGGTCTCGCGATCGACACCCAGGCGTTCAACGAGCTTCGCGCAGTATTCTTCGATGCCTTTGCGGTCGCCTTCGGCATACACGAATCGGCTCGCGAGGCAGGCTTCCTGGTTGAACAGTGTGGCGTCTTCGGCAGTCTGTTCGGCCACCGCTTCGATGGTCGCCTGGTCGGTGAAGGCTTCTTTGCCGAGCATCGAGATCGACGTCTTGGGGTCGAACGACACGAGTTGCAGACCTGGTCCGAGGTAGCGGATGACGTTGTCGATGGCCGGTCCGCCGCCCCAGGCTGCGATCTTGTCGAAGTACTGCGGGCGGTACAGGGTTCGTTCGATAGTTTCGTCGCCACCGCGCCAGTAGATGGCTGACATCGAGCGCACAACCGGGTGGTCGGGATCAATGTCGGCCATGGTGCGCAGTACGGCGACGGTGGTGAACGGGTCGCTCGATGGCATCTTGAAGAGGTTGACCGCCTTGACCAACGCGCCCTGGGCAATCGAGGAGACGCAGCCCGCCGGCGAATTACCTGCCAGCATGTGGACCATGCGTGGTGGGAACGCGCGGATCGCTCCGGAGTTGCCGTGGATGTCGGTCCGTGAAACCCAGCCGTCGAGGGCGGCGGGGTTTGCGAAGTTCGACTCGATCATCGAGGTGAGCATGCCCCGTTCGAGTAGATACGGCGCACCGCGGTACAGGTTTTCGACCACGCGACGTGGTAGTGGATTGGTCTCCACGACGCGTTCGAGTGCTTCCTGCATATACGGGTTACGGTCCAACGCAAGTTGTTCGCCGGTCTCGACCAGGAAATCGATGATGTCGTCGACCTTCACGTCGAGCAGGGGCGGAAGTTCCGAACGCGGTTGGATCAGCTGGTCCAAATCGATTTCGGGCGTGGTGAAGTCGACGCCGAGGTCGCGTGACCGGTGCCGGACCGAGGCTTCGGTGACGAGTTTGCCGCGAATAAAGAAGTGTGCGGCGACAGCAGGTTCTTGATCGGTCGGTTGAGAATTGAGGTCGATACTCATGAAATGCCCCGAACGTAGGCGTCGGTGGTGCCGGAGCAGCTGATCTTGTCGCCGCCGGGCAGATCGGAGTATCGGCTGATGTTGTCGCGGATGGAGGGGCTGCGGTTCCCGCAGGCGCAGGGGTTGTAGTCTGCGACGATCTTGTCGCCTGAGATGACACCGTTCCAACGGCCATCGAGGGACAGGTCGAAAAACGCTGCGCGCCCCTCGATTTCTCCGGTCGACGACGGAAGGAGATTTTCACCCGTCTCGTCAAGGAGTAGCAGCATCAACCATGGCGGGACGTGATAGCGCTTGGCGCTGCATCGTGGCATGGCAGCGTTGATCTCCTGCATGCCGTACATCTGGAACACGCGCTCATCTGCGAGGTTGAAGGTCTCCATGATGTATTCGAAGTAGTCGGGTGGGAGGTCTGCCCCTTTGAGCCCGCCGCCGATGTAGATGGTGTTCTCTGGATGAAAGTCGTTGCCGCCGAATCCCATTTCGCGTACTGCTGCTGCGATCGGATAGAGCGAGGCAAACATTCCTGACAGCAGCATCTTCTCGTTGCGGCCGTTCACAAGGGCTTCGGCGGAGATCGTCAACGCCTGTTCCATGATCTGCTGACGCGCGGCGGAGGTTGCCTCGAACTTGGCCATGTCCGCGGGCCGTGCGGTGCCGTCGGCCATGGCTTTGCGCAAGGTCACCATGCTGGTGATCTGGCCGATCGTGATCGGCGGGACCGGATACAGGAAGGGTTCGGAGTCCGGGGACGTGAAGCCCTCGATGAGGGCATCACGGATCGTGAGATTGCGCGGCGCCGTCGCTGTCGGAGCCAGGCCATACAGCTTGCGGCCGTCGCCCGGCGTTGATCCCGAACCCCAGGCGAACGAGCGAATCAACTCACGCCGATTCCATTCGAGGTCCGCTTGTGAGGAGTTCATCATCGCCGACTTGCCGGTGGTACCACTGGAACAGGACAGAAAATGCCCGGCACGTTCCAACCTGCCGAGCCATTCGTCGATATCGGAAACGTCTTCTAGATCAACATTTTCCACCGGGTTGGTGGATATTGTTTCGAGCCATCTGCCGAGCCTGTCCCACTTCTGTTCGACAAGCCACCCCTCGGGATAGCTCTTGTAAGCGGTGTGTGCGAATAGTAGCGGGACGAGGTCTTCCTGCGTCTTCACCTCAGTGATGCCGGCCTCGTCAGCGCGGTTCTGCAGCAGTCGGATTCGTCCGATCCGATCCTGAAACAACTCGTTCGCCGCCTCCAGCTGAAGAGGTAGCAACTCGGCTGCGGGAACGTCATAACATTCGTTCGCATCCACCATACTGGTCAACCTCGTGAGGGCCGACCCCGTATCGAGCGATGTGGCCATCTGATTTCCCCTTAAGTTATGGACTGTCGGTGGACTGCACTTAACCGTATTGGCACCATCGACGTATACTTATTGAGGAAATCGGGTGTCCGGTCCTGTCAGAGGTAGACGTGTCGATGCACGTCGAAGCCGCAATCCGCGCTATTTTTGGACGGATGACAACACGTCGAGGACGGCCGACCCATGCCGAGGCCAAGGAGTTGGACCAGCAGTTACGCGAAGCTGCGGTTGCGACCTTCCTTCACCACGGCTACGACGGCACCACGATGGAAGCGATCGCGCGCGCTGCGGGGATCACGAAGCGGACGCTCTACGCCCGTTATGCGGACAAGCACGAACTCTTTGTCACGGTTATTCCATGGGCGCTTTCGCGTCTTGATGAGCAAGACGTGGTCCACGAACCCGAGGGTGACGACGTGGCCGCATCGCTCATCGCGATCGGTCGCGCGGCGATTGCCCGCGCCGTGGATCCCCGGACTACGCAACTCATGCGGCTGGCGATGTACGAGACTTCCCGGTTTCCCGAGTTCGATGTCAAACCAGAATCCATGGCGTGGTCAGCCCAACATCGGGCTGTCGCCGACGCTCTGCGCCGTCACCAGAGTCGACAGGGTCTCGTGATCGCCGATGTCGAACTGGCGGCGGAGCAGTTTCTTGCCATCGTCGTCGTCCTGCCCGGTCGGCTGGCCGACTTCGGGGTCTTCCGCTCACCCGAGGAAGAGGAACTGCGCCTTCAGCACGCGGTCACGCTGTTTCTGTATGGCATGCTGCCCCGCTGAGCACTCGCGGGGCTTGGTCACTACGAATGTCGAGCCGGCGGGACCGGCTGATCGATGCTGAAATTTTAATATCCGGTTTCGTGTACATAATCGATTTCGGGGGTTATGCTCGTCACACCTTGCGCCATATGCCCAGGTCAGGCGAGCGGAGTCTTCTTCGCGACGCGATCTGCCGGCGTCGGCAATGCACTCCACCGCAGGGGATAGTGCCATCAGGCGAGCCCAATGATCCCGGGAGATTCCATGTCCGACTTCGATTCGATCGATTACTTCACCAACGCGTCGATTGTCGATGATCCGTACCCCTACTACGACCACTTGCGGTCGAAATGCCCCGTTCAGCGCGAACCGGTTCACGATGTGATCACGGTGACCGGCCTCGAGGAAGTGGTCGAGGTCTACCGGGATACGGAAACCTACTCGGCCTGCAACTCGGTGTCGGGACCCTTTCCTCCACTTCCTTTTGTACCGGAAGGTGATGACATCGGCGCTCAGATCTTGGAGTTCCGTGACCAGATGCCGCTGAGCGAACACATGGTCACGATGGACGCTCCGGAGCACACGCGCGCTCGAGGGCTCCTCAATCGTCTGTTGACTCCCAAGCGACTCAAGGAAAATGAGGAGTTCATGTGGCGCCTTGCGGATAGTCAACTCGACGAGATTGTTGACAAGGGTAAATGCGAGTTGATCGAGGAGTACGCAAAGCCGTTCTCGCTGTTGGTGATCGCCGACCTGCTCGGTGTTCCGTCGGAGGACCATGAGATCTTCCGTGATGTGCTCGGCGCACCCCGAAAAGGTTCGCGCCCAGGCACGTTGGAAAACGAACCATTGATGCACAACCCGCTCGCGTTTCTCGATGACCGGTTCACAACGTACATCGAAGATCGCCGCCGCGAGCCTCGCGATGACGTACTCACCGGCCTCGCCAACGCCAAATATCCAGACGGTTCAACTCCCGATGTCATCGACGTCGTGCGTTCGGCGACCTTTCTGTTCGCCGCCGGTCAGGAAACCACCGTCAAGCTGATCAGCGCCGCGCTCAAATTTGCCGCCGAGCGTCCAGACCTGCAGCAGTTGCTCCGCGAGGACCGGAGCCGCATCACGCTGTTCCTCGAAGAGACCCTCCGGTTGGAAAGCCCGGTCAAGAGTGATTTTCGGCTTGCTCGCACCAGCACGACACTCGGTGACGTCGAGATTGCCGCCGGGACCACGGTGATGTCCGTACTGGGCGCGGCCAACCGCGATCCGCGTCGTTTCGAAGACCCCGATCAGTTCAAGATCGATCGCCCGAATGTTCGCGAGCACGTCGCGTTCGGGCGTGGAGTCCACTCGTGCCCTGGTGGACCGCTCGCTCGCGCCGAGGGCCGAATCAGCCTCGAGCGCATGCTTTCACGGATGGGTGACATCACGATCTCCGAGACCGAGCATGGTCCGGTGGACGACCGCCGCTTTTCCTATGAGCCGACCTACATCCTGCGCGGACTGACCGAGTTGCACCTCGAGTTCACACCTATCTCATGAGCGGGTCACGACGGTAGTCGCCGCAGGTTCCGACTGATCCACTGGCGGCGCGGCGCAGGAACTCCGCGGTCGGTATGCAAGTTCAGTGGCACAGCCTTGCGCATGTGCCCTTTCGAAATAGGAGGAGCAAGTTGAAACCACACCACTCGGTCATCGCTTTGATGGCCGTTACGCTGATCGTCGCCGGCTGTAGTAGCCGTAGCGACGACAGTGGTGACAAGAACGACGGCGGCGGCGGTACGTCCGCGGCTGGAGAGGCCTCAGCAACCGCATTCGGTGACCTGGGTGAGATCTGCGGCACCGGATCGCCGAAAGGTTCTCCCGCACAAGGGGTTACCGGCACCGAGATCCATGTCGGTGTAGCATCGGACATCGGCTTCACCAAGGTTTCCGAATTTCCGGATGCGGCGAAGGTCTTCACGTCGTGGTGCAACGAGCAGGGCGGAATCAACGGTCGCAAGATCGTCGCGACCACCCGCGATTCGAATCTGCTGCAAGTGCGTCAGCAGATGGTGACGGCTTGCCGTGAGGACTTCGCCCTGGTCGGCGGAGGCCATGCGTTCGATGGACTGGGCGTCAAGGAACGTCTTGGGTGCGGGTTGCCGAGCTTCCCGGCTCAGGTGGCTCAACCACAGTCCGTGGGCTCAGACCTGGAGGTCAGCGCATCGCCGAGCCGGGTCGCCGGCTATGACCCGTTCTACGGCATGGGGGAGTGGCTCATCCGAGATGCCTATCCTGAATCTGCTGGTGCGATCGGGATCATCAGCGGCGATTCACCGGTTGTGAAGACCACTGGCGATCAGTCGGAAGAAGCCCTGACGGCGGCGGGGGGCACCGTGATCTATCGCGATTCATATCCCCCGACGGGGATCGCCGACTGGACGCCCTATGCGCAGACCATCAAGAACAAGGGTGTGAAGGGTCTGTTCTTCTACGGGACGCCGGAGCAGTTGGCGAAGCTCGAAAGTGCGCTCACCGACATGGATTACAAGCTCGATTGGATCAATCCGGGAAACAACGCGTACAACGACTCGTTCATCGAGGCATTGGGCACGTCTGCCGGCGAGCAGAACAATGTGGTCGAACTCGGCGGAGTTGCGCCGTTGGAGAGTTCGGATGAGGTGCCGGCGATGCAGCAGCTCCATGACCTCTACAAGCAATATGCGCCGGATGCAGAATTGACGTTGCCGTCGATCCGAGCATTCTCTGCGTGGCTGCTGTTCGCCAAGTCGGCGGCAAGTTGCGGGGATGATCTGACGCGGACGTGCACCTACGACGCCGCTATTCAGGAATCAGCGTGGACAGGTGGTGGCCTCACGGCGCCGGTCGATCTGACACCGGGTGCCGCACCGTCACCCTGCTTCAACGTCGAGCAGGTGACGCCGGACGGCTGGATAGCCGCCGACTTCCAACCTGACAACGGTCCGTATCGCTGCAACATTCCGGCCTACAAGTACCAGAAAGACTATGGCAAGGCGATGACACTCGCTGATGTCGGCAAAACCATGGCCGACATCAACTAGAGGCCGTCACCGGGTAGCGACTCTGCGAGTCGCTACCCGGTGACGAAGATCGCATCAAGACGGCGATGCGCGGGCTCCATGAACGATTCCTGGGTCGCCGCCGCTCAAATCTGTTGTGCGAGTTCGACAACCCTGTCACGCGCGGTCTTCGCGGAATCAGTGGCCTGCTCGGTGAACGGGTCCAGAGCAGGGATCCGTCCGACGAGCGTCAGATCGGACGTCACGACATCGACTTTCATGCCCAGAGCCGTACCCAAGACCTGGACCAGCGGGGGCACGGTGTGGTCGAGTCCTTCGTCTTTGGCGCCGGGACCATATGCCAGGCCACGTGAGGAGATGATGACCACCGGGATTCCGGCGAATGGCTGATCGGGTGTGTCGTACGGGGCGGTGGTTCCCAGGACGTGGATGTGGTCGATCCAGGCTTTGAGCGTCGAGGGAATTGACCAGTTGTACATCGGGGCGCCGATGACGACTGCATCGGCTGCAGATACCTCGGCGATCAGTTCGGCCTGCAGCGCTTCGGCTTCCGGCGCCACATCCTCGGCATCAACCCGGAGCCGCGGCGCGTAATGCAGGCCGGCATCGGAGATATGCGGTACCGGATTGGCGTGCAGATCCCGATACGTCACGGTGCGGCCTTCTCCGCTCCCGAGCCAGGTGGTGGCAAAGAGTTCGGTCAGCTCGCGGGAGGTCGATGTCTTCGGGTTGGCGGATGAATCGATGTGCAGCAGCGTTGGCATCTGTTCATTCTCGTTGTTGCCGGCGACAAAAGCACAAACTGCAGTCATAAGCACACGTTGCAACGTGTGTTTATGACTGCAACGTGTGCTTTTGCGGGGTCAGGGGGTGAGGTTCTCCCGGAAGATGCTCTCGAGGGTGTTGAAGTGGCGTTCGTCCGCGTCGGCGCGGTATGCCGGGATGTCGGACATCGTGAAGCCGTGTGGCGCATCCGGATACCGCTCAGAGGTGTACAGCAGACCTGCTGCGTCGAAAGCCCGTTCCAGGATCTCGATCTTCTCGGCCGGCATCGACCGGTCATTGTCGGCGTGCCCGAGGTACAGGCGCGCCCGCGCGTTCTTGGCGACGATATGGGGGCTGTCGACGGCGTCGGTCACGAGATTGCCTCCGTGGAACCCGGCAGCTGCCTTGACTTGATCCGGTCGGGTACCGGCGGTACGCAACGCCAAGGCCGCACCCATGCAATATCCGGTGACACCTATCCCGTCGCCGCTGACCTCCGGGAGCCCGAGCAGTCGATCAACGTATTCGCCGACGTCCGCGGTGGCCAGGCCCGAGCCCAAGGAACGTACTCGGCCCATCGCGCCGGACATGAACTCATCGCGGTAGGCGGGATCGTTCAGATCCCCCTGCACCGCGAGGTCCTCGATGGTGCCGTGGCGGTAGAAGGCGTTGGGGGCCATGACGACAAAACCCCAGCCGGCAATCCGGTCGGCCATCTCATAGATGCGCGGGCGAAGACCGAAGGCATCCATATACAAGAGGACGCCGGGATGAGAATTCTCATCCGGTCGGGTTACATAGGCTTCCGCAACGCCGTGTCCGGCCTCGATCTCGATGGTGGTGCGCAACATGGACACAACGCTACCGGGGCCTCCCGGGCCGGTTTCGACGGGTCAACCCTGCGCTCTCACGAAGTCGGGCTGACGAACTCGGGTTGGTCGAGCAGTCGCAGCCAGCTTCCGTCGGCTTGTTTACGCGCCACCTGGGCGCGGGCACCGGCGCCGTCTCGCGGCGGGGTCGAAGTCAGTGCGATATTGCCGCTGACCAGCGTCGGCAGTGGTTCTTCGGGTCGGAATTGTGGACGGTGGGACAAGACTTTCGACCACAGTTCTTGGATCGCTGCGCGTCCCACAGTCTGCTCGCCGGGCGGATACGCCATCACCGCATCCTCTTCATAAAGCATGGCAACACCCTCGGCGTCACCGGCATTGGATCGCTCCACGAACAGCCGAGTCAGGTCTTCGGGACGCTGCGCGGTCTCTCGAGGTGACATTGTTCATCCTTTCGTAGGTGTGATTCCAGCCTCGCTCGACAATTGCAAGAAGTCCAATAGATTGTTCTGACACATACTAGAATCTGGAGTTATGGAACTGAGGCAGTTGGAATACTTCATCGCGGTGGCCGAGGAGGCAAACTTCACGCGTGCCGCCGAGCGGGTTCGGATCAGCCAGTCCGGTGTGAGTGCCCAGATCCGGCAACTCGAACGAGAACTCGGCGCACAGTTGTTCGATCGATCGAGCCGGGTCGCCCGGCTAACCCCCGCGGGTGAGGCCGCGCTCGGCCCAGCACGAACGGCACTCGCGGCGGTCGGCACAGTGGGTCAGGCGGTCGATGACGTGAGCGGGCTGTTGCGGGGCCGGTTGTCGATCGGGATGGTTGTCGGCTGCACGATCACACCGCTCTTTGCCGCGATCGAGAAGTTCCGCAGTTCGTACTCGGGCATCGAAATCGCGGTCCAAGAGGCGAATTCGGACCAATTGACCGACGACGTCCGAAGTGGCAGGTTGGACGTCGCGATTGTCGGCACCGCGGGTCCGGTCGGCGATGATTTGCAGGCATCCGTGATCGTCAGTGAGGGACTTGTGGCCCTGGTGCCGCCTGGTCATCACCTGGCAGATCGAAAACGCATCGCGGTGACCGATCTGGCGGGCGAAGCGTTGGTGGCGATGCCGGTGGGGACCGGCCTGCGATCGGTGCTCGACATCGCTTGCACTGCGGCCGCTTTCTCGCCCATGGTGGTGATCGAGGCCAGCGCTGGGGACGCGGTGCTGGAGTGTGCTGCCAGGGGACTGGGGATCGGAATCCTGAGCGAGTCGATGGGCGCGGACCATCGAGGGCGTGTTCACGTGGTCCCGATCGTGGATGTCGGTGTCCCGGCACAATTGTCCGCGGTCTGGTCTACGCCGACGAGCCCTGCGGTGCAGGCATTCATACCGATTCTCCGAGAGGTATTCGACCTGTGATGGAAGATCATTCGTTCACCGAGCCCGAGCGCTCCGCGGTCTATCGCGTCATCGCCGAGCGTCGTGACATGCGCACCTTTGTCCCGGGCGCAACCGTCCCCTCAGATGTCCTCGAGCGGTTGCTTCAGGCTGCGCATGCCGCGCCCAACGTCGGCTTGATGCAGCCCTGGCGATTCATCCGGATCACCGATCCGCTGTTGCGGAAGCAGATTCACAGCCATGTGGATGACGAACGCCGACGCACGGCACACGCCCTCGGCGAGAGGGCTGATGAGTTCATGGCACTCAAAGTCGAAGGCATCCTCGAGTGCGCAGAACTATTTCTTGTTGCGCTGCGTGATGGCCGCGAGCGTCACGTGTTCGGTCGTCGAACCATGCCGCAGATGGATTTGGCCTCGGTGTCTTGCGCAATCCAAAATCTGTGGCTTGCAGCACGTTCCGAAGGACTCGGCATGGGTTGGGTGTCGTTGTTCGAACCGGGAGTGCTTGCCGAGATCGTGTCACTGCCTGCCGGCGCCGAACCGGTTGCGGTGTTGTGTCTCGGGCCCGTTCCCGAGTTCCCGGCGCGCCCGGTGCTCGAGATCGAGGGGTGGGCCACAGGTCGCCCGCTGAGCGAGTTCGTCGGCGAAAACGGATGGTGATCGCCCGTCGGTTCATGAATGCACTTGTTCTAGTCTAACTAGAACTATAGTATTGAGTATGTGCTGATACGTGTGGATCCGACAGCGCCGCAGGCGCTCTATGAGCAACTCGCTGCCGCGATCAGGGGTGCCATCGTCCGCGGCGAAATTACTGCGGGGGAGCGACTTCCAGGAGCGCGCGATCTGGCCGAGTCTCTCGGGGTGAATGTGCACACCGTGCTGCGCGGCTACCAGGAGTTACGCGACCAGGGTTTGGTCGAGCTCCGTCGGGGCAGGGGCGCGGTCGTCACGCACACCGCGGTACCGGACGAAGCCGATCTGAGATCGGCAATCGGAGCCGTACATGCCGCCGCTCGGAAACTGGGACTCGGTGGCGAGGATCTTGCTGCGATGGTTCGGGAAGGATACTGAAATGGGTTCGTCTACAGATGAAACGAAGCGTCCGCTGGCTTGGCTGCTGGGCGTGGCGGTGATGATTCCGATCATCTCAACGCTGGTCTCGGCGATTCTGTTGAACAGCTGGCGAGATGATTTGCCCGAACATGTCGCGACCCACTGGGGTTCCGGCGGCGAGCCGGATGGCTACACCTCTGTGACCGGCCTGATGTGGACGCTGATTTTTGTGGGGATCGCGCTGATGGTGCTCGCAGCGGTGGCGGCCGCGGCTTTTCGGGAATACACATTGTGCGCGCAAGTCGTCAGTGGTGTTGCCGCACTGGCAGCTTTCATCGCAGCGTTGGCGCTGTCCGCCACCGGCGTCCAGCGTGGCAAGGTCGACGTATCGGCGGTCGAACTGCCCTGGTGGTCACTGGTTCTCGCGCTGGCCGTGGGTGCTGCGTGTGCGACTCTGGTGCATAGATTGGTGCCGAGGTGGACCACACCGGTGGACCTGGAGCGCTCCACCGTTCCGATGATGATCGAGCCGACCGAACGGGTGGTCTGGACCAGGACGGTACTCAGTGGCGGAATCCCGCTGGTGCTCATGGTTTCCGGCGTGGTGATGTGCCTGGTGGCCGCGGTGTTGTCCGGGCAGTGGTTGTTTGCCGTCCTGGCGGTGGCCGTGGCAACCGTTGCAGTGTTGATGTATGGGATGCGGGTGACGGTCGACCCGGCGGGCCTGCATGTCAGAAGTGTTGTCGGCTGGCCCAAGATCATCATCCCCGCTTCGGAGGTCGCCGCAGTTCGCGCTGTGAAGGTCAGCGCGATCAAGGACTTCGGCGGATATGGCTATCGATTGGGATTTCGTGGGGAGCTGAAGGGCGCCAAGGGTTTTGTTCTCAAGTCCGGTGATGGAATCCTCGTAGACCGGATTGATGGTGGTCGTCAGATCGTTGTGGTCGACGATGCGGATACCGGAGTCCGTTTGCTCGAGGCGTACCGAATGCGTGCCCGAGATCCGGCTTGAGGGTGCGCCCGATGAACGCAGTGACGCCCGGGTTTCCCGCGCAGGATATGCGCGGGAAACCCGGGCGTTGACCGTTCGCGACCCATTGTGCAGACCGAAACCGGACCTCCGAGAGCTCAGGACCTCGGCGAACCCAGGATCGTGGTCGCTGTGTTCAGATCGATGACGTCGGCGTACTTCGCGCCGACGTCAAAGAGGTTGGAGTCATGGATTTCCTGGCTCCGGTCGCCGCAGGCCTCGTTGACCACCTTGGGGATGAATCCGTGTTGCATGGCGTCGGTGGCGCTTGCGCGTACACAACCGGAGGTCGAGACCCCGGAGAGGAGAACTGTGTCAACACCATTGGCCGTCAGCGTTGACGCCAGCGAGGTGCCGAAAAAGGCCGACGCGTACTGCTTGACAACAACGATCTCGCCCGCGATCGGCATCAGTTGCGGCACAAAGGCGCCCAACCCGTCTGGATGGTCGGCTTCGAGGAACCTCAGGGCCGAGACCTTCTTGGTGAACAGTCCTCCATCCGCGAGCCCGGGGGCATACTCGACCCGGGTGTGGACAACGAGGATGCCGGCAGCTCTGGCGGCTTCCAACAATGTCGATGCCCGCTCGATGACGGTCGGATCAGGCAGGCACAGTGGTGATCCCGGCCGGAAATAGGCTTCCAGCATGTCGATCATCACCAGTGCCGGACGGCGGCCCCAACCGAGTGAGCCGCCGAATCCTGCCTGCTCGTAGTCCTTTTCTTTGTCGACACCCGGCTTGTCGACACCCGGCCTTTCAATAGCACCGGTTCCGGTCACGCCGAAACCTCCACTGCCCGCTCGCATGCTTCGAGTAGGGACTGTTCGCTCAGCTCGGTTTGCGGAAGTTCCGCAACGATCTGTCCGTCGTGGAGGACCAACACGCGGTGACAGATCGCCGCAAGTTGTTCGTGGTCACCGGAGAAGACCACAACCGATGCTCCGTCGGCAGCCAGATCGGCGACCCGATCGAGCAACTGACGGGAGGCTCCGGCGTCCACGCCCTGGGTGGGTTCATCGAGCAGCAGTACCGATGGTGCCATCTGCAGCCACTTCGACAGGACCAGCTTCTGCTGGTTGCCGCCACTGAATTGCCGGATCGGCCAATATGGTTGCGCGGGAACTGCACCCGAGGACTCAACCAGTTCCAGTGCTTTGGCGCGTTCCTTGCGCCAATTGGTGGCGATGCCGAACTTGGTGAACTTGTCCAACGCAGGCAGCGTCACGTTCTCGACGGCGGAGGCGTCAAGCCACACCCCGTCGCGATGACGGTTTCCGGGTACCAATGCCAGACCCGCGGCAATGGCTGCCCGCGGTTTGTTCGCCTCCACCTCGGTCCCGTTGACGGTCACCGTACCCGCAGTGCGCGCCAACTTGCCGGCGAGCAGCAGCGGGAGTTCTTCGTGACCCATTCCCGCCAGGCCGGTGAACCCGACGATCTCACCGGCCTCGATGCTGACCGAAAGATTGCGCACGACACCGCCACTGACGCCATCGAGTACCAACTGGGCCGTGCTGACCGATGCTCGGGCAGGAGGATCCGGATAGTACTCAGTCAGTCGGCGACCGAGAATATCGGCAACCAGATCCGACCGGGTCAGACCTTCGGTCGAGCGGGTGAGCACCCGCTCGCCGTCTCGGAGCACGGTGACGTTGTCGCAGTCGTCGAGAACCTCGCCGAGGCGGTGACTGACGAAGATCACACTTGATCCGAGGTCGGCAACGCTGCGCATCATCGAGGTGACCTGCGCCGCCTCACTGTGTGAGAGCGATGCCGTCGGTTCGTCGAGGATGAACAGGTGACCTTCGTGACCGTCACCGAGCGCGCGGACCGCGCGAACCAACGCGACGAGCGCACGTTGTGCCGGGCTGAGGTCGGAGACCATTGCTCGCAGCGGCAACTCGATGCCGAGTCGATCTGCGATCTCGGTACAGGCCTTGCCTTCTTTGCGGTCTTGCACCCAGCCAAGGCTGCGCGCACCGTAACCGGTTGCAACTCCGATGTTCTCGAGCACTGTCATCTCCGGTGCAAGACCGAGGTCCTGATGGATGACGGCGATGCCGTGGTCGGCGGGGTTGTGGACCGGGAGGTCCAACTCCTTACCGAACAGCTTCACCCGGCCGGTCTCGGGCCGGTAGTAGCCTGCCAGGCACTTGATCAAAGTGGACTTGCCGCTTCCATTTTGACCAACTAGCGCGTGCACCTCGCCACGCTGCACCTGCCAGGTCAGAGGGTGCAACGCGTAGTTTCCGTCGAACTGCTTTGACAGATCCTCGATCTCGAGTGCCGGGCCCGTGCTCATTTCGCTGCGCCCCGCCGCTTGCCGACCAGCTTGGCAAGTGCGACCGCGATCATCAGAGCCAGGCCGTTGAACAGCGGGCTGACCCAGGATGCCGCGCCGGCGAGCTGCAGGCCGGTGATGCCCACGACCAGCAGGTACACCGCCACCATCGTGCCGATCGGGTTGAAACGACCGACCGTGATCGCGGTGGCGCCGAGGAATGTTGCAGCAAATGGCGCCAGCAGATACTGGTTGCCGATGCCCGGATCGATGGCGCCCAAGTTGCCCACCAGGATGATTCCGATGATCGCGCCGACCAGACCCGACACCACATAGGTGACAGTGCGGATGCGGGCGACAGAGATACCGGCAAGCAGTGCGGCGTCCCGGTTGCCTCCGATGAACAGCATGTAGCGGCCGACCGGCGTGCGCTGGTAGACGAACCACAACACCACGACGAAGATCCACGCGTACCAGGTGGTCATCGGCAGGCCCATCAGTTTTGCCCGCGAGAGCTCCACATAGAAGTCCGGGACGCCGGTGACGATCTTGGAATCGGTGATGGCATAGCCGATTCCGGACAGAGCGGTGAACATTCCGAGGGTCGTGATGAACGAGTCGACGCCGATCTTGACGACAAGTAGGGCGTTGATCAAACCCACCACCACGCCGACGGCGAGGGCGACCAGGATGACGACCGCGGGTGAGTATCCGTTGGTCGACATGACCGCGACCACACACGCACTGGTCACCATCACGCCGGGGATCGCGAGGTCGAAGTCCCCGGTCCGTAGTGCGAGGGTGGCGGCCAGTGCCAACAGCAGGATGATGGCCTGCGAGTTGATCATCGCCGAGACGATGCCGGTCGACCTGAACTCGGGCAGGAACAGCGCGCAGATCGCAAACGCCAGCACCAACAGACCGACCAGCGCATAACGCTCGACGATCGACGTACTTTGACGGGCTTTGTGGGTGGTGGCCGGCTTTTCCGGCTTGTTGGGAGTTGCCGCGTTGCCCGTAGACGGGGCGACTACGGCGCCAAGGTCATTACTCATGATTTCTCCGGTGTGTGTGGCCGCGGACATGTCCATGCCCGCAGGGCGACGGTTACTTCGCCCAGGCCTCGGTGAAGGCGGCCTGGAAATCGGTGTAGTTGGGGTTCACTGCATCGTTTGAGTCACCGACGTTGGTGCTGTCGATGAGCCGGGTCGGGATGACAACTCCGGACGGCTGCGCGCCGGTGATCGCCCGAATCGCGTCGTCGAGCATCGTCCAGCCGAGCCATGCCTCCGGCGGTGCGGCCACGGTCACGTCTTGGCCCTTGCCCGAGCGGATGGCGTCGAGGCTCGAGGCGATCCCGTCACGGCCGAGGATCTTTGCATTCGGGTTCTTCATCGCAACGGTCGGCTCGACGAAGGTGACGCCGGAGTCCCATGCGGTGAAGACGTAGTCGGTGTTCGAATCACGGGTCATCTCGGTCTGCACCTTCTGCGGCAGATCGGTTGCAGCGTTTGCCAGGTCGATGTCCAGGGCGGTCAGCTTGCAGTCGTCGGGGCAGTACTCGTCGTAGACGCCCTTCGCTCCATTGGTCATGTTCTCGTAGATCTCGATGGCGGTCGGCTGTGCGAGAACCGTCGTTGCGGTGCAACTCGAGTCGGCCAGCGTCCAGGCGGCAAGCGAGGCGCCATCTGCGGTGTAGTCGGCACTGATGTTGGAGAACACGCCATTTGCGAGCGGTGCACTGGCGTCACCGGAGAGTGCGTTGATCACCGGGATCCCGGCGTTCTTGGCATCGGACAGAGCGCCGGCCAGCAGAGCAGGCTCGACACCGAGCAGAACGATTGCGTCTGCCTTCTGAGCGATTGCCTGCGACACACCCTCGTTGAACTTGTTGGTCTGACCCTGACCGTCGAAGATCGTGGTCTTGACGCCGGCTGCTGCTGCTGCCTCGTTGAAGCCATTGGTGGCGGCGGTGGTGAACTCGTTGGTCACCACGTTGATCATCCAGATGCTCTTACCCTTGGCGGCGGCGAGATCCAGGGGAGCCTGGGGGGCAACCAGCGGCGCGGGCTCTTTGGCGGCCGCAACCAAGTCGGTTGTGGCGGTCGTGCATTCAGCATTGCCGGCTGCCTTGTTCGACGAGCCACTGTTGCTGCTGTCGTCGGTGGCGCTGGAACATCCGGCAAGTAGGGATCCCACAGCGACAGCTGTGATCATCCACGACGCGGTCTTCTTCACGAAGTCCTCCTCATTGGTATTCGGGTTTGGGGGGTTGATGCGTTTTCGGGCTGTGGAACAGGGGTGTGGAATCAGTGCTCGCGGAGCAGGGTGCCGGAGCCGCGGACCTGATCGGTGATCCCATTGGTGCGCAGCGCATGCCACCAGGTGGCGGCGTTGATGGCGATGACCGGTTTGCCCAGCCAACGCTCGGCCTCGTCGGCGAGGCCAACCATCGACAGGTTGGTGCCGACCTGCACGATTGCGTCGATGTCGGGGCCGTCGACTTCAAGGATGCTCTGCCGCAATGTATCTTCGGAGACTCTCGCGATGTCAACCGCGGACGGGCATTTCAGGCCCTTGAGATTGACGACATCGTATCCGGCTTCGGTGAGGAACAGGCGCACCATGTCATCGGCGATCGGCTGGTACGGAGTGATGACACCGAGTCTCCGGGCACCGAAGAGGTCGAGCGCACGGCGAACGGCATCGGCGCCGGTGGCCAGCTTCTTGCCGGAGAAGGTCTCGATCTGTTCGGTGAACAGTCGGTTGCCTTCGATTCCGCCCCAGAAGGTTTCAGCCGACATGCCCATCACCAGGTAGTCGGGATCGCATGTCAGCACACGCTCGCATGCCGCATTGATCTCCTCGCGGATCTGGTCGAGCAGTCCCTCGAAGTCTTCGTTGTTCGTCAAAGTTTGATTCCGGATGTGGATCCGTGCGACATGGGGGGTCACACCGGGCACCGTCATGCGGTAGTAGTCCGGCTCCACGACCGTATTCGTCGAAGGTGCGAGAACGCCGAAGACGTTGCGCCAGCCGAGCACGTCAACCATGGGACTCCTTTGGGGATTGCACACAACCTGTGGTGTGCAAAAACTGATTCTGTGTACATCGTGAGATGCGGTGTTGCCGCACGTTAACGAAAGCTACGGCAGTACCGTCTCGAAACAATAGCGGTAGAGCCGCGTGTTTACAGGGAGTTTACTAGAAGAAACCCAAGAATCCTGCCCTCTGGATGGCCATTTGTACTCCTGAGCTGCGCTAATGATCCAAACGCGGTTGTATACATAATGGTTGACCTTGGACGATCATGCAGTCATAATTGTGTGCAGTTCGATCACATGAAGCAGAGCAAGCGGTGCATGACCACCTCAGGTGGATCGTCGACCCCCCGCGAGGAGAAGGAGCAGCCATGGCCACTCAACGAACGGTCTTGACCTTGGATGATGCGGAGGCCGTCTTGGCGGCAGCTCGTGCCAAGGCCATTGAGATCACTGTCCCGATGGCTGTGACCGTCATCGATCATGCAGGTCAGATGATTGCGTACATCAAGATGGACGGCAGTCCATTGATGGCCGAACCGATGGCAAAAGGCAAGGCTTACACGGCTGTTGGCATGGGACAGCCCACGTCGATGTGGGAAGACGCCGGCGCGGCGAGTCCGTCGTTTGCGGGATCGATCACGGCCATCCCGGGCTTCACGCCTTTCGGTGGCGGACTTCCGCTCCTGGTCGACGGAACGCTCGTCGGGGCCATCGGAGTGAGCGGTGGAACGACCGAAGATGACATCAAGGTGGCGACCGCGGGCGTGGAAGCAATCAAGTAACCAGCACGGCCCCAACGTTTTTGACGGTAACAATCATCAATGAGAACAGGATTGAACATGGGTAAGTTTGACGGACAGGTCGCTTTCATCACCGGTGGCGCACGCGGACAGGGCCGCTCGCATGCGGTTCATCTCGCCGAACAGGGTGCTGACATCGTCATCATCGATTCGCTCAAAGACAACGCAACCACCCCGTACGGAATGGCCACGCAGGCTGATCTGGACGAGACGGTCCGCCTCATCGAAGGACTGGGCCGTAAGGTTCTGGCACGCCAGATCGACGTGCGAGACCTGGACGGGCTCATCGCATTCGCCGACGAGGTCGTCGAAAAGTGGGGCAAGATCGACATCCTGCTCGCCAACGCCGGCATCATGACCGCTGTACCGGTTTCCGAGATGAGCGCCGAGGTCTGGGGCGAGACCGTCGACATCAACCTGACGGGCGTCTTCAACTCCTTCCGCGCTGTATTGCCGCACATGGCGAAGGCCGGCTACGGACGTGTCGTCGCAACCTCCTCGGGTGGCGGACACATCGGATTCAACAACCTCGGCCATTACTGCGCCGCCAAGTGGGGCGTCATCGGCTTGGTCAAGTCTGCCGCAATGGAATTGGCCCAGTCCGGCGTGACGGTCAACGCTGTCACCCCGACCAACGTCAACACGGACATGATCCGCAACGCGTCGTGTGAGGCGCTGTTCCTGCCGGGTATCGAGAACCCGACCATCGAGCAGATCGAATCCGCATACGTCATCAACCCGATGGGTGTGCCGTGGATCGAGCCGATCGACGTCTCGCGCACCATCGCATTCCTCGTCTCGCCGGATTCGAAGTACATCACCGGTGAGACCATCGGCCCCCTGGCCGGTTCGGGTGCCACCAACGGCGCTGCATAACAACAGATAACGCGCACCATCTCGCGCGGCGGGGTCTTTCGAATGTTCACGCATTCGAAAGGCCCCGCTTTTGTGTCGCCTTGTCATCGGCAGCGCCATACGTAGATGCACCTGGCGGGTTGGCGTCAGATGACGCGGGCGAATTGCGGCAGGTCCTGATACACAACAACGCCCCGGCCGAAGCCGGGGCGCTGCTGGTCTGCCGGAATCACCTGGGGGGGAGGCTTTTCCGGCGAGTCGAGATGGTCACCGCTTGGCGCGCTCTTCGAGCTCGGCGTCGGTGTACCAGGTCTTACGGGGCGGGGACTTGATCTCGAGCTGGATTGTGTCCTCGAGAGCTTCGCTCATGTGCGGCACTCCGCGCGGGTGCAGCCAGGTGTCGCCGGCCTCTGCGATGAACTCTTCGCCGCCGATGACAAGCCGAAGCTTGCCGCTCAGGCAGTATCCGATGGACTCGTGATCGTCGTGCTGATGCATCGGGTCGACCATGCCCTTGCCCTTGAAAGCCTCGACGAAGATCATGTCCTGGCCGACCATCAGGGCGCGAACGGTCAGTTCACCGTCTTCGACGGTGTCCTCGATCAAGCTAACCGGATCCGACGGGATGTCCGAGTTCTTGGTGAACAAGCGTCCGCTGGGCTTGATCATCCGATCTTCGATGTCAATCGCCATGGTTTCTCCTTCAATATTGTTGGGCTGTAGAACTTTTGGGCTACAAACTGTGTTGGTGGGGTCAGGACCACATCAGGAGGTCGTTGTCCCTGGTGCCGAGGAACGATCCGATCGACACCCGACCCTCACCGGCGGTTTCGCCTGCAGAGATCTTGTGGGGGTTGCGGGGGTTGAACAGCACAACCTCGCCGACCTTCGGTGCAAAGGTGAAGCTCTCGATCGAACTGTCGGATTCGATGTCGCCACTGGGCAATCCGCGCGCGGGATCTTCACCTTCGGCGGGAATCCACGGGCTGTTGTAGACGGTGGTCTCGCCGCCTGCGGAGGGGCACTGGGTGTAGAGGTTCCAGGTGATCTGGTCCTCGATCTCGCCAATTGCCCAGTCAGGCGAGTTGTACGGGGCATAGTCGGCGTGCAAGTGCACGCCGTTGGAGGCGATGCGCACGACAACAGGGCAGTAGTCGCCAAAACCTGGCTCGCTGGGTACGCGGATCTCGCCGTTCGGGTGGTACTCGCCGAGCATCGCACGGAATCGCTCCGGGACGTCGACCGACTGCGCGTAGAGCTTTTCCTGTGCGGCAACGGCAGCAGGTACGGCGTCGAAGAATTCGGCTTTGCGGCCGCCGTCCTGGCGGTACTCGTACATGACCAATCCGAGGTAGTGGGTCGGTGTGGCAACGCTGTACGACTTGAGGTCAGGGGAGGTGTGTACGGCCTCGGAGAATGCGGCGCATTCGTCGGCGGTGGCGAAGTTTTCGATACGGATCGCGGGGATCTCGTTGCGTATCAGGGCCGCCAGCGATTCGGCACTCAATTCAGCTGCGGTGGTCTGCTTCCATGCAGGCATGTAAATCGGTCCTCTCTACAATCCCGTGTTGCGGACTTCTTGCGGTGAAATGTCGCAGCGGGACTACTTGGTTAGTTAGTCTTGCATACAAAATAGAGACGTGGTTGCGCTTGCGTTACATCTGTACGAAAGGGTTCAGATCGCGCCTGAACTGCGCAGATCCGTGATTTCCTGCGGTGTCCGATCCAGCACGGAGGTCAGGATTTCGGCGGTGTGCTCGCCGAGTTCCGGTCCAAGCCACCTGATCGACCCTGGCGTCGACGAAAGTTTCGGTGCCACGTTCTGCACCGGGAACTCGCCGAACAGCTTGTGCTGCACCTTGACAATCGCCTCGCGGGCGATGAAATGTGGATCGTTCATCATGTCCCGGGCCTGGTAGATCCGTCCGGCGGGCACACCCTTTTCCTCGAGCAGAACCAGCAGTTTCTCGGACGCTTGTGTGCGCGTCCACTCTGCGATCAAGTCGTCGAGTTCGGTCTGCCGGATACCACGTTCGGTGTGGTTGTGGTACCGGGGATCGGATGCCAGTTCGGGACGGCCCATGGCATCAACCAGGCGTCCGAAGACGGTGTCCTGGTTGGCGGCGATCAAGATGCTGCTGTCGTCGGCGGTCGGATAAACGTTGCTTGGCGCGACATTCGGGAGAATCGACCCGGTGCGCTCGCGCTGGTAACCGGTCAATTCGTACTCGGGCACAGTGGATTCCATCATGGCGAGCACGGCTTCGTAGATGGCCGAATCGACCACCTGTCCACGGCCGGTGCGCTGCACGCCGTGCAGGGCAACCAACGCGCCGATCGTGGCGAACACCGCTGCCAGCGAGTCGCCGATCGAGATTCCGGTGCGGCTCGGCAGGCTGTCCGGGTCGCCCGTGATGTGACGCAATCCGCCCATGGCCTCGCCGATCGAGCCGTAGCCCGCACGCGGCGAATATGGGCCGGTCTGGCCGTAGCCGGTGACACGCACCATGATCAGCTTGGGGTTGACGGCACTGAGTTCTTCGTAGCTCAGGCCCCATCGTTCCAGGGTTCCCGGTCGGAAGTTCTCGATCAGGATGTCCGCCGAGGCGATGAGATCGCGGGCGATCTGCTGTCCTTCAGGGGTGCGGAGGTTGCAGGTCACCGACTTCTTGTTGCGTGCGACAACGGGCCACCACAGCGACTGGCCCTGCGAGCTTTCCCGGCCCCACTGCCGCATCGGGTCGCCCTTACCCGGATCTTCGAGTTTGATGACCTCGGCGCCGAAATCGGCGAGCAGCTGGCCGCAGAACGGGCCGGCCAGTAGCTGGCCCATCTCGATGACCCTGAGGTTGGAGAGCGGACCTGCCTGGTCCTGGCTCTCGTTTCCTTTGATGTGTGAGGTGGACATATCAACTTCCTCTGCGGTTGGAGCCCGATCGAGAACGAGCCGTGGTGTGCGTCTATCGGCATTTCAAAATCAACCCCGGTCACATGTCCCGGGATGTGGATTGTGGTGGCGACCTGATGGTCGCCGTCAGACATGACCGGTCAGTCCAAAACGGCGCCAATGCCTTTGAAGATCCCGACCCCCGATGTCTGTCCGGTTTCCGGACGGAGCATTCCGGCGCGAGCATTGTGTATGTGACAGCGCATCACGGACTCTGCCCACTCGTGGTTCACGGCTCGGATCGCGGCAACGATCTCAAAGTGGTGAGACAGGCTGCGGGACAGCGCGTCTTCGTCGAAGTGTTTGTAGTTCACGGTTGCCAGATTGATATGTCTGACGGAGGTGAGTGTCGCTGCGAGTTGGCTGCTTTGTGTCTTTTCGGTCAGGATCGCGTGGAACTCGCGGTTCAGCTGCGCGATTGCCGGAAAGTCCCGGTCGCCGGCAGCCTTGCCGAGGCGCTGCATGCGGCCGGCCAGTTCTTCGAGGTTGTCGATCTCCTTGTCCGACAGCCGCCCGACGGCCATGCCGGTGGCGGCCGGCTCCAAAAGGAGCCGGAGATCGAAGATCTCGGTCAGCCGCTCCGCAGTCCATGTCGCAACTCGGGCGCCCTTGTTGGGCGACATCACGACCAAGCCTTCTGCAGCAAGTCGTGCCAACGCCTCGCGTATCGGAGTGCGGCTGACGTTGAGCAGGGCTGCCAGTTCCACTTCGCCCAGCCGGTCGCCTGCGTTCCACTGACCCTCCACGATTTTGGCGCGTAGAAGATCAGTCACGCTTTGCGATGCTTGAGACACCAAGTACCTCCCTCGATTGCATACATCCTATCTCGGGTGTTGGATCGAGACAACCAAAACGAGGCAGTTTGCGCCGATTTCTGCCGATTTACACACCCGCAACATTCAACTTGCATACATTCGAAGCCTGCGAGAAAATCTGAGAATGGGAACTGAAGTGTCGCGCGAAACGAAAGAGCCCCAGTCGGTGACGATCGTCGAGGTGTCACCTCGTGATGGACTGCAAAACGAGGCAACACTGTTGCCGACGGCGGCCAAGCTCGAACTCATCAACGACCTGGTCGGCGCCGGTCTGCGTCGCATCGAGGCAACCAGCTTTGTACACCCGGGGCGCGTCCCGCAGATGGCGGATGCCGAGGCTGTCGCCGACGCGCTCCCGCGCGGGGAGGTCTCCTGGATCGGATTGGTGTTGAACGAGCGTGGCCTCGATCGGGCCATCGCTGCCGGCCTCGACGAGGCCAATATCGTTGTGGTTGCCTCCGATACGTTCAGTGCTCGCAATCAGGGCACCACCACCGCCGAAGGTGTTGCGCTCTGGTCGCGTCTGGCCAGGCGTGCGCAAGGCGCCGGCCTCAAGACGACGGTGACCATTGCGGCCGCATTCGGCTGTCCGTTCGAGGGTGAGGTCCCGGCGGCCCGGGTCGGTGAACTCATCAAGCAATGCGTGGACGCCCAGCCCGACGAGGTGGCGCTGGCCGATACGATCGGTGTCGGCGTTCCGGCGCAGGTGCTCGAACTCGCGGACCATGCAGCGAAAGAGGCGGCAGGCCTGCCGGTTCGGTGGCACTTCCACAACACCCGAAACACGGGGTATGCCAACGCCCTGGTTGCGTTGCAGTCCGGGGCGTCGGCGCTCGATGCCAGCCTCGGCGGGGTCGGTGGATGTCCCTTCGCGCCCGCAGCGACGGGAAATATTGCCACCGAGGATCTTTGGTATCTCCTAGAACGTAGTGGAGTGCGAACCGGCCTCGCCATCGACTTGCTGATGTCGGGGGCCATACGGCTCGGTGAGATGCTGAACAAGACGGTCCCGGGCCAACTGTCACGTGCAGGCACCTTCCCGGCCTGACACATTCACTTCACCGCAGCACATCGAGATGATATGGGAGACAACATGGCCAAAGGTTTGTACATTGCCTTCACGCACCCACGCGACGACGAGTCGGACGAGGAGATGAATCGCTGGTACAGCGATCATCATCTTCCCGAGATCCTGTCGCTGGACGGGGTTCAGAGCGCAACACGGTACCGCTCGCGGGACGAGGACCCGAAGTACCGATACATGGCGGCCTACACCCTCGAGGGCGACGACCTGGACGAGATCGTGGCGCGCATCCACGCCGATGCCCCGAACCGGACGCCGACCACCGCGACTCGTACCGATCCCGGCTCCGAGTTCCAGCTCTTCGATCTCGTGGAGCATCAGGAGAGCAAGTAACCAACAGCAGTGCATTTAGCCAACGGCAGAGCGACCAGCACCGACAATCGAGCCGCCGTACACGAGGGTGTACGGCGGCTCGATTGTTCTCGGTGGTTGATCAGACCTGTAGATCAGAGGATGTAGAGCATCTCCTGGTAGGTCGGGAGGGGCCAGAGGTCATCGGCGACAACACTTTCGAGGGTGTCTGCCGCGAGTCGGACCGCGGCCATCGCGGGCAGCAAGGTGTCCCGTGCATACTTGGCTTCTTCGAGGCTGCCTTCGACGTGTACACCGAGCGCTGACTTCAGAGCCGCCAAAGCTGCGGTCAGCTCTCTCATCGGCTCGGTGACCATGTTCAGCAATGTGATGTCTGGTTCGATACCGGCGGCCTTGAGAGCGCCCACGTTGGTGGCGATCTCGGTCTGGTACCGGATGGCGGCAGGCATGACCAGCGTCGACCCGATCTCCAGGGTCAGCTTGGCCTCGACAGCGATGGTCAGGATGTACTGTTCCAGACCGATCTCGTAGCGGCTGTACATCTCGCGATCGTTGAAAACGCCGTACTTGGCGAACAATTCGATCGACGACTCCGAGATCAACTCGGGCAGCGCGTCGACTGTTGTCTTCAGGTTCGGGAGACCACGCGAGGCGGCCTCGATCGGCCAGTTGTCGGAGTAACCATCACCGTTGAACACGACCGCGCCGTGCTCGGTGATGATGTCGGTGAGGAGTGTCTGTACGGCGGAGTCGAATTCGACACCTTCGGCGAGGGCTGTCTCGAGCACCGTGGCGCAGTAGTCGAGTGAATCGGCCATGATCGTGTTGAGTACAACCATGGGCTCGCTGACGGTTTGCATCGATCCCGGAGCGCGGAACTCGAATCGGTTGCCGGTGAACGCAAATGAGCTTGTCCGGTTCCGATCGCCGGGGTCGGTGGGCAGTACCGGCAATGTGTCGACACCGATGAGCATGGTGCCCTTGCCCTTTGACGATGTTGCCGCACCCTTGGCGATCTGATCGAAGACGTCGGCCAGTTGCTCGCCGAGGAAGATCGAGACGATTGCCGGTGGTGCCTCATTGGCGCCGAGGCGGTGATCGTTGGTCGCCGATGCGACCGACACCCGAAGCAGCCCGGCATGCAGATGCACCGCCCGGATGACGGCTGCGCAGAACACGAGGAACTGTGCGTTCTCATGCGGGGTGTCGCCGGGTACCAGAAGGCTGCCGAACTTGTCGTTGCCGAACGAGAAGTTGACGTGCTTGCCGGAACCGTTGACACCGTCAAAAGGCTTCTCGTGGAAGAGACATTCCATGCCGTGCTTCTTGGCGACCGTTTTGAACGTCGTCATCAGGAGCTGCTGGTGGTCGGCCGCGATGTTGCCGCGTTCGAACATCGGCGCGATCTCGAACTGACCGGGTGCGACCTCGTTGTGACGGGTCTTGGCGGGGATGCCGAGCTTGAAGAGCTCGCGTTCGGTGTCCATCATGAAGCCGAGTACGCGTTCGGGGATCGCGCCGAAGTAGTGGTCGTCGAACTCCTGCCCCTTGGGGGGTTTCGTGCCGAACAGGGTGCGCCCGGCATTGAGCAGATCGGGACGTGCCAGGAAGAAGTGGCGATCGACCAGGAAGTATTCCTGCTCCGGTCCACAGAAGGCGACGACATTGCCGGGATTGGCGTGCCCGAACAGCTTCAGTACGCGCTCGGCATGTTTACCCATGGCCTGCTGAGAGCGCAGTATCGGGGTTTTGTGGTCAAGTGCTTCACCGGTCATCGACACGAATACGGTTGGGATGCACAGGGTGTTGCCGTTGGGATTCTCGAGCACATACGCCGGACTGGTGACATCCCAGCCGGTGTAGCCGCGGGCCTCGAATGTGTTGCGCAGGCCGCCGTTCGGGAAGCTTGAGGCATCCGGTTCACCCTGGATCAGGGTTTTGCCCTGGAACTCGGCGAGAGTTGATCCGTCGCTCGACGGTTCGAGGAAGCTGTCGTGCTTCTCTGCGGTCAGTCCGGTGAGCGGATAGAAGACGTGGGCGTAGTGGGTGGCGCCCTTCTCGAGCGCCCAGTCCTTCATCGCGGACGCGACGGCGTCGGCGACGGCCGGGTCGAGTTTGCTGCCCTTTTCGATCGTGGAGATCACCGACTTGTAGACGTTCTTCGGCAGCCGCTTCATCATGACCGACTTGTTGAAGACGTTTGCGCCGAAGATGTCTCCCGGCGCCTCGGTGATATCGAAACTGACCGGAGGAGGCTGGTACGCCTCGACTGCAGTGATGGCGGCAAGCCGGATATTGTTTCCGCTCATTCGTTCTTTACCCTTCTCGCGGGTCTCAATGGTGCTGAAAGCCCTGACCTGCGAACTCTACGAACGATCGGTAACGGACTCGTTTCATCGCAGTGACGATGGAAAGCAGAGTTGAACGGGTGTTACGGATTGGTTGCCCTCGGCCGAAACCTGTCCGGTTTTGCGGTCAGCGTCCGGACGGCCGGTCGATACGGAAGGCATGGTGCTGGCCGTCGTCGATCGGATTGTCCGGTTTGAGGTAGCCGGTGGCGACCTGGGTGAAACCCGCCGACAGCAGAGCCCGCCACGACGCGGGATTGGTGACTGCCACCGGGACGATGATTGCTGTGGTCTTCGGCCGATCAACCCAGCAGATCTCTACCATCCGGCGGATCATCAGCGTTCCGTAGCCGCGTCCGGTCATCTCGGCTTCGCCGATGAAGTAGTCGATCGACATGGCGGACTCGGGGACCCTGAGCAGTGTTTCCAGTTCGGCGAGATCATCGGGATAGTCGGCAAAGAAGTACCGCTGGATCAGTCCGATCGGCAGATCGTCGTAGAGAACGATGAAGTCCTCGGTCGGTTCGGTCCCGTCGATGCTTCCACCGAAATCGCGCTCGACCGCTTCATCAGAGGTGTCGTGATTCCAGAAGCGAGCGACATGAGGATTGCCGAGCCACTTTTGGATCAGAACGAGATCGTCGCGCTCGGTATGCCGAAACCGCATCCCTTCACTGTCCGCGCCGAGGTCGCGGAGGTCAATCTTTCTCCACGGATGGTTTGTCGGCGATGAGTGCGGGGAAGATGTGATCGCGCAGCAGGGGCGCGAGCTGCGGCGATGTGTCCGTACGGTCGTACCAGCGCAGTTCCGCGATCTCGCCGGCCGGCTCCGGCTCACCGGTGAGCTCGGCGCAGAAGATGTGGCCGTACACCAGGGTGTCGGCTTCGTTTGCTGCCGCGGCGGTGAAGGTTCCGAGCTCGGTCAGGTCCTGCGGCGCGATCTCGATGCCGATCTCTTCGAGCACTTCGCGTACCGCTGCCTCGACCGGGCTTTCGCCGGCTTCGAGCTTGCCTCCGGGCAGCATGAAAGAGGTGGTACCGGACTTCCTGACGGTCAGCACCTGTGACGCGCTGTTGTGGAAACAGACAGCGGAGACGATCAGGGTGGGTGACGTGCGTTCGGTATCCGTGCTCATGGGACAAATCATGCCGGGTGGACTCGCCGGGCACACCACCGGAATGCTTCCGCAAATCTAGAACACGTTCTAGTGTGTTCGACATGACTGATTCTGCGGACGCGACCATCGAATTCGATCACCTACGCGGCGGCACGCACCTCGGCCACTTGATGGTGGCGGCACTCAAGCGACATCACAACGATCCGGTTCTGTTTCTGGGGGACACCACGCTGACCGGCGGTGAGATGGCTGCGCAGGTCAGTACCTACGCGCAGGCCTTCGAGTCTCTCGGCGCCGGTTCCGGCACCGCGGTCGGACTGCTGGCACTGAACCGGCCGGAGGTGCTGTTCGTCATCGGCGCGGGTCAGACCCAGGGATGGCGCCGGACCGCGCTGCATCCGCTGGGCTCGCTCGATGATCACGCGTACGTTCTCGGCGACGCGCAGATCGCGACGTTGGTCATCGACCCGGTGCCGATGTTCGTCGAACGCGCGGTGGCGTTGCTGCAGCGGGTCGACAGCCTCAAGCAGGTCCTGACACTCGGACCGGTGCCCACCGAGCTCGCCGACGTCGCACGAGACGTGACCGCCGAAGCCCGGCGATTCGAGCCACAGCCGCTGGTTGCCGCGGATCTGGCGCCGGATCACATCGTCTCGATCACCTATACCGGCGGTACCACCGGGAAACCGAAGGGCGTCATCGGGACTGCGTCGGCCATGGCGACGATGACCCAGATCCAGCTGGCCGAATGGGAGTGGCCCGAACATCCTCGCTTTCTCATGTGCACACCGTTGTCGCATGCGGGTGCGGCCTTTTTTGTGCCCACCCTGATGAAGGGTGGCTCGATGGTGGTGCTGGCCAAGTTCGATCCGGCCGAGGTGCTCCGGACGATCGAGGAACAGAAGATCACGGCCACCATGCTGGTCCCGTCGATGTTGTATGCCCTGCTCGACCATCCGGATTCACGCACCCGTGATCTGTCGTCGTTGCAGACCGTGTACTACGGCGCCTCGGCGATCAACCCGGTGCGACTGGCTGAGGCCATCGAGCGGTTCGGACCGATCTTTGCCCAGTACTACGGGCAATCCGAGGCGCCGATGGTGATCAGCTATCTGCCCAAGGACGCCCACGACGAGAAGCGACTGTCGAGTTGTGGTCGACCCTCGGCATTCCTGCGGACCGCTCTACTCGGTGACGACGGCAAACCGGTTCCGGTGGGGGAGCCGGGTGAGATCTGTGTTGCCGGTCCGCTCCTCGCCGGTGGGTACTGGGGACTTCCGGAGGCGACCGCCGAAGCGTTCCGGGATGGCTGGTTGCGAACCGGCGATGTGGCCCGGGAGGACGAGGACGGATTCTGGTTCATCGTCGATCGCACCAAGGACATGATCGTCACCGGCGGTTTCAACGTCTTCCCCCGTGAGGTCGAAGACGTTGTGGCCGAGCACCCTTCGGTTGCGCAGGTCGGTGTCATCGGCGTTCCTGACGAGAAGTGGGGTGAGGCCGTGACTGCGATTGTGGTGCTGCGCAGCGATGCATTGACCGACAATGTCTCGATCGCGACGATGATCGCGGAGATCCAGGACGCGGTGAAGGACCGGAAGGGTGCTGTGCAATCACCGAAACGCGTCATCGTTGCGCAATCACTGCCACTGACTGCATTGGGCAAACCGGACAAAAAGGCGCTGCGCAAGCAGTATTGGAGTGAGAGCGAGCGGGCTGTCGGCTGAGCGTTGTCACTGTTGGGCCGGTAGCGGGCGGTGCGAATCGGACAAAAGAATATTGTCCGATTCGCACTTCTCTTCTCTTCCATAAACACTCTTGCGGACCGTGAACTTTCGTACCATGTTTCCATGGCCCGGTCTTCTGACGTTCAGGGTGCGGCTGCGCAAGCCCTTCTCGACATCGGCAAGTTCTTCACGCGGTGGGACGAGACCGATGATGCGCGTGCGGTTTTTCGTCAGGGTGGACGTGCCGGCGACGTCTTCTATCGCGACCGGTGGAGTCACGACAAGATCGTCCGTTCCACCCACGGTGTCAACTGCACCGGTTCGTGCTCATGGAAGGTCTACGTCAAAGACGGCATCATCAGCTGGGAGACGCAGGAGACCGACTATCCGTCGGTGGGACCTGACAGTCCGGAATATGAGCCACGCGGTTGTCCGCGCGGTGCCGCATTCTCTTGGTACACGTATTCGCCTACGCGAGTTCGTCATCCGTATGCCCGCGGTGTACTCGTCGAGATGTTCCGGGACGCCAAGTCCCGCCTCGGTGACCCCGTGCTCGCCTGGGCCGACGTCGTCGGCGACCCGATCCGCCGCCGGTCCTATCAGCGCGCGCGGGGTAAGGGCGGTCTAGTTCGGGTGTCCTGGGACGAGGCCATCGAGATCGCTGCCGCAGCGCACGTCCACACCATCAAGGCCTACGGGCCGGATCGCTGTGCCGGATTCTCGCCGATTCCGGCGATGTCGATCGTTTCGCACTGCGTGGGGAACCGATTCGTCCAGCTGATCGGCGGTGTGATGACGTCGTTCTACGACTGGTACGCCGACCTTCCGGTGGCCAGTCCGCAGGTCTTCGGGGATCAGACCGACGTCCCGGAGTCGGGCGACTGGTGGGACGCCACATATCTGATGATGTGGGGCTCGAACGTGCCGGTGACCCGCACTCCCGACGCGCACTGGATGGCCGAGGTCCGGTATCGCGGCACCAAGGTGGTCACGGTCAGTCCCGACTACGCCGACAACTCCAAGTTCGCCGACGAATGGCTACCCGCACAGGCCGGGACGGACGGCGCGCTGGCGATGGCGATGGGCCACGTCATCCTCACCGAGTTCTTCGTCCGGCGCTCGGTGCCCTTCTTCATCGACTATGTCCGGACCTACAGCGACCTACCGTTCTTGATCCATATCGACGAACACGACGGTGGGTATGTGCCCGGAAAGTTCCTGACCGCAGACGAATTGGGCGGTCCGCCGGGCGACCCCGCCGACAACGGCGTCTGGAAGACGGTGATCCTGGACGACACCACGGGTGAGCCGGTTGTTCCCAACGGCTCCATCGGATTTCGCCACGGGCAGGCCGGTGAGGGCCGGTGGAACCTCGACCTCGGAACAGTCGATCCGGCGTTGACTTTGCATGGCCGCACCGACAGCGGCAACGTCGAGATCATGATGCCTGCGTTCGACGCCCCCGATGGTTCGGGCTCGGTCCTGCGGCGCGGCGTTCCGGCGATCCGGGTGAACGGACATCTTGTCACCACGGTCTTCGACCTGATGCTCGCGCAATACGGGGTGGGCCGGGGCGGTCTGCCCGGGCAGTGGGCGAGTGGATACGACGATGTCAGCACTCGGTACACGCCCGCGTGGCAGGCCGAGATCACCGGTGTGCCCGCGGAGGCGGCCATCAGGGTGGCCCGTGAGTTCGCCACCAACTCGGTCGAGTCCGGCGGCCGGTCGATGATCATCATGGGAGCAGGTATCTGCCAGTGGTTCCACGGCGACGCCACCTACCGCGCGATCCTGTCGATGTTGATCCTCACCGGCTGTATGGGTCGAAACGGGGGTGGCTGGGCGCATTACGTCGGCCAGGAGAAGTGCCGGCCGCTCACCGGTTGGATCTCGCTGGCCAACGCGCTCGACTGGTCGCGGCCGCCGCGCACGATGGCCGGAACGTCGTACTGGTACATGCATACCGATCAATGGCGCAACGACGGGTATTCCACGACGTCACTGGCGTCACCGTTGTCCCGGGGCACTCTCACCCATGAGCACACCGCCGACGCGATCGCGCAGTCGGCGCGTCTGGGCTGGATGCCGTTCTATCCGCAGTTCGATCGCAGTCCCCTCGACATCGCCGACGAAGCCGACGCCGCGGTCGAGGATGGCGTTGACGAGAGTGTTGCCGATCATGTGGCCCGCCGACTCGCCAACGGCGAACTGACGTCGGCCATCACCGATGTCGATGCCCCGCAGAACTGGCCTCGCACACTCGTGTTGTGGCGGTCGAACCTGATGGGGTCGTCGGCGAAAGGCAACGAGTACTTCCTGCGGCATCTGCTCGGCACCCACCACAACGTGATGGGCAGCGAGGATCCCGCGACACCTCGGCCTCGAGATGTGTTGTGGCGCAGTCAAGCACCCGAAGGCAAGCTAGATCTACTTCTGTCCGCAGACTTTCGGATGACATCGACGACCCTGCTCTCGGACGTGGTGTTGCCCGCCGCCACCTGGTATGAGAAACACGACCTGTCCGCGACCGACATGCACCCGTTTGTGCACGCCTTCTCACCTGCCATCGATCCTCCGTGGGAGGCCAAAACGGACTTCGATCTGTTTCACCTTCTTGCCCAGAGGTTTTCGGAGCTGGCCAAGACCCATCTGGGGGTGCGGCGAGATCTGGTCAGTGTGCCGATGCAGCACGACACACCGGGGGAGACCGCTGCGCCCCACGGACGGGTGGATGACTGGCAGGAGGCGGGCATACGGGGGACACCCGGGCGCAATATGCCCACGTTCACGGTCGTCGAACGCGACTACACCGCAATTGCCGACAAACTGGCCTCCGTGGGCCCCTTGGTCGAGCGCCTGGGATTCACCGTGAAGAACATCACCTACGACCTCGGGGAGCAGAGCAACCGGCTTGCCGTCTCCCACGGCGTCATGGCGGGCGGGGCCGCGGAAGGACGTCCGGCGATCGACACCGACGTCAAACTCGCCGACGCGATCCTGACCTTCTCGGGCACCACGAACGGTTCCGTGGCCGTCGACGGATTCCGGAAGCTGCAACGACGGGTGGGCAGGCGGCTCGACGATCTTGCCATCGGGTCGGAGGAGAGGCGCATCACCTTCGCCGACACCCAGAAAGGGCCGGTCCCGGTACTGACGTCCCCGGAGTGGTCCGGATCGGAGACCGGGGGCAGGCGCTACGCCCCGTTCACGCAGAACATCGAACGGCTCAAGCCATTTCACACACTCACCGGGCGCATGCACTTCTACCTGGACCACGACTGGATGATCGATATCGGTGAGTCGTTGCCGATTTATCGGCCACCGCTGGACATGCACCGGCTGTTCGGCGAACCCCGGCTGGGACCTGACGGGGCCCAGCAGATCACCGTCCGATACCTGACACCCCACTCGAAGTGGTCGATCCATTCCGAGTACCAGGACAACCTCCTCATGCTGTCGCTGTCCCGTGGCGGGCCCACCGCATGGATCAGCCCGCAGGACGCAGCAGCCATCGAAGTGGCCGACAACGACTGGATCGAATGCGTCAACGCCAACGGGGTGATGGTGTGCCGCGCGATCGTCAGCCACCGGATGCCGGTGGGGGTGGCCTTTGTCCACCACGCACAGGACCGCACGATCGACGTGCCGAAATCGGAGGCCACCGGGAGGCGCGGCGGCATGCACAACTCGGCAACCCGGCTGCTGGTCAAACCCACACACCTGATCGGCGGATACGCCCAATTGTCCTACGCCTTCAACTATCTGGGGCCGGCGGGCAACCAACGCGACATGGTGGCAACCATTCGCAAGCGCAGTCAGGAGGTGAAGTACTGATGCGTGTGATGGCCCAGGTGGGCATGGTCATGAATCTCGACAAGTGCATCGGATGCCATACCTGTTCGGTGACGTGCAAGCAGGCCTGGACAAACCGGGCCGGCACCGAATATGTGTGGTTCAACAATGTCGAAACCCGTCCGGGACAAGGGTATCCGCGTCGCTACGAAGACCAGGAGAAATGGCGGGGTGGGTGGCACCTGAACTCCAGGGGCAAACTGCGATTGCGCACCGGCGGTCGACTGCAGAAGCTGTTCACGCTGTTCGCCAGTCCGGTCCAGCCGACCATTGCCGACTACTACGAGCCCTGGACCTACGACTACCAGACCCTGATCGACGCGCCGCTCGGCGACGACTTCCCGGTTGCCCGGCCCAAATCGTTGTTGACCGGTGAGAACACCGAAATCAAGTGGTCGGCCAACTGGGACGACAACCTCGGCGGCGCAACAGAACACGGCGATCAGGACCCGATCGTGGCCAAACTCCGTCGGGACTGTGAGGATGCGGTCAAGTTCAGTTTCGAACAGACCTTCATGTTCTACCTGCCCAGGATCTGCGAGCACTGCCTCAACCCGTCGTGCATGGCGTCGTGTCCGTCCGGTGCCATCTACAAGCGCAGTGAAGACGGGATCGTGCTCGTTGACCAGGACCGATGCCGGGGATGGCGGCAGTGCATCACCGGGTGTCCGTACAAAAAGATCTATTTCAATCACAAGTCGGGCAAAGCCGAGAAGTGCACGCTGTGCTATCCGCGGATCGAGGTCGGTCAGCCGACGGTGTGCTCGGAGACGTGTGTCGGCCGGCTGCGCTACCTCGGGATCTTTCTCTACGACGCCGACGCGGTGACAGACGCCGCGTCCACACCCGACGATCAAGACCTGTACGAGGCACAACTCGATCTGCTCCTCGACCCGAACGATCCCGCTGTCGAGAGGGCCGCGCGCGCCGATGGCATCCCGGATGACTGGCTCGACGCCGCCCGTCGCTCTCCGATCTACGCGCTGGCCAAGAAGTTTCGGGTGGCACTGCCACTGCATCCGGAATACCGCACCATGCCGATGGTCTGGTACGTGCCGCCGCTGTCGCCGATCGTCGACCTGTTGGCGGAACAGGGGCACGACGCCGAGAACCGGGGCACACTGTTCGGTGCCATCGACGCGCTGCGGATTCCGGTGGAGTACCTCGCCGAATTGTTCACCGCCGGTGACTCCGACCTCATCGACTCCGTACTCAAACGCCTCGCCGCGATGCGCGCTTACATGCGGGACATCACCCTCGGACGTGAACCCGATGCCGACATCCCGGCATCGGTGGGAATGTCCGAAGAGGAGGTCTACGAGATGTATCGCCTCATGGCCATCGCCAAATACGAAGACCGCTACGTGATTCCGACGGCGCACCTCGAACAGGCCGAGAAGCTGGAGGAGACGGCATGCTCGCTGGACCACGACGGCGGCCCGGGAATGTTCGAATCGTCCGCGTTCGGTGAGGCCAGTGGTCGCGCGGTGCCTGTGTCGGTGGAGACGTTCCACGCGCTCAAGCAGCGTCAGACCAGCGACACCGCAGCCGGTGCGGGCAGCATGGCGGATCGCGTGAACCTGTTGAACTGGGACGGAAACGGCAGTCCCGCAGGCCTGTTCCCCGATCGGACGAAGGCGCCATGAGGTGGCCGGGGGATCGCCGCGCCGACCATCGGGTGGTTCACCAGATCGCGTCGCTGTGCCTGTCCTATCCCGATGCCGCATTGCTATCGAAGGTCGGGTTGGTCAGGGCGGCACTGAATGAGATCGAGTGCGAGGCCACCACCGGGCCGCTGCGACGCTTCGTCGACCATCTGGCGGCCACGGATCAGGCCGCGCTGGGCCGCGAGTACGCCGAGGTCTTCGACCTGTCGAGCAAACGTACGCTGTACCTCTCGTATTGGACCGACGGCGATACCCGGCGACGTGGCGCGGCGCTCGGCGAGTTCAAACAGCTCTATCGAGACAGCGGTTTTCTCGTGGATCTGGGTGGCGAATTGCCTGACCACTTACCCATCGTGCTCGAGTTCTGTGCGCGCGCCGATCCGGTGGTCGGCGCCGGGGTGCTCACCAGATATCGGGTCGCGATCGAACTGATCCGGTTCGGGTTGCTCGACCGCGGCACGCCGTACGCCGACGTGCTCGAGTCGGTGTGCGCAACCCTGCCAGGTGCGTCACCCGCGGACAGAGCGGCGGCGCTGGCGATGCGTCCTCCGATACCGGTGGAGACTGTCGGCCTCGAGCCGTTCGACCCGAGACTTCTGCCCATCGCCGGGACGAGGTGAGTGCGGTGGACATCGTGCTATGGGGCGCGATCCCGTATCTGGTTCTGCTGCTCCTGATCGGCGGCACCATCTGGCGTTACCGGTACGACAAGTTCGGCTGGACGACGCGATCGTCAGAGCTCTACGAATCGCGGCTGCTGCGAATTGGTTCGCCGCTCTTCCACTTCGGCATCCTGGTGGTGATCATCGGTCATGCGATCGGTCTGGTCATCCCTGAATCCTTCACCGACTCGCTGGGCATCTCCGAAGACCTGTACCACCTGAATTCCGCGTTCTTCGGCTTCATCGCCGGTATCTGCACCTTGGCCGGACTGGTGATCCTCATCTACCGCAGGCGGCACACCGGTCCGGTGTTCATGGCGACCACCCGCAACGACAAGGTCATGTACCTCGTCCTGACGTCGGCGCTGCTGCTCGGTCTGTACTGCACCCTGCTCGGCGTCCTACCAGATCAGAAAGGTGTGAACTACCGGGAGACGGTCTCTCCCTGGTTTCGCTCGATCTTCTTGCTGCAGCCGGACATCGACGCGATGAACAACGCTCCGCTGCGTTTTCACATCCACGTCCTGGTCGGGATGCTGTTGTTCGCGATGGTGCCGTTCACCCGACTGGTACACATGCTGACCGCTCCTGTGCACTATCTGTTCCGGCCCTACATCGTCTATCGCAGCCGTGACAAGGTTTCGGCTTCCGGCGGCCATTCGTACGGGCGGGCCTGGGCTCCGGTGGGGACGAAAGACCGCGACCGATGAGCACGTCGACGGAACCGTCGATCGACCGTGGCGCACAGACCCTCAACCTCGTCCTGGCGACGCTTGCGTTCGGGATCAGCTTCTGGGCGTGGAACCTGATCGGCCCGCTCGGAGTGCGGTACGCCGATGACCTGGATTTGTCGTCGACACAGAAGTCGGTACTGGTCGCGATTCCAATTCTGGTGGGTTCGCTGGGACGCATTCTGACGGGAGCACTCACCGATCGCTTCGGGGGCCGGTCGATGTTCACCGTGCTGCTGCTCTCGTCGGTCCCGTTTGTGGTGTTGCTGGCCATCGGTGGACATTTCGACAGCTACGCGACGTTGATCGTCGCGGGATTCTTCCTCGGTGTCGCCGGAACCACTTTTGCGGTGGGCATCCCGTTCGTCAACGCCTGGTATGACAAGTCCCGCAGAGGTTTTGCCACGGGAATCTTCGGTATGGGGATGGGCGGCACGGCCTTCTCCGCGTTCTTCACACCCCGCTTTGTCGAGTGGTTCGGTTATGTGACAACGCATCTGATCATTGTCGTCTCCCTCGTGGTGATGGCGGCGGTCTGCTGGATGTTCATGCGCGATTCCCCCCTGTGGTCGTCAAACCACGACGCCGTGGTCCCCAAACTCATCGGTGCCGCAAAGCTGCCGATCACCTGGGAGATGAGCTTTCTCTATGCCGCGACGTTCGGTGGCTTCGTTGCGTTCTCGACATACCTGCCCACCTACCTCAATGAGGTCTACGACTTCGACCTGGAAGGCGCCGGTACCAGGACCGCCGGATTCGCGGTCGCGGCAGTGATCGCGCGGCCCGCAGGCGGCATTTTGTCCGACCGTTTCGGTGCGCGTCTGATCACGGTGATCGCCACCATCGGAGCGGCGGGCCTTGCGATCTGGATGATCACCAAGCCGCCGGTCGAGATCCCGGCCGGGATCAACTTCGTTCTGATGGCGGTGTGCATGGGTCTGGGTTCGGGAGCGGTGTTCAGTTGGGTGGCCAAGGAGGCGCCCGCGAAAAGGGTCGGAGCGGTCACCGGCATCGTCGGCGCCGCAGGCGGGCTCGGCGGCTTCTTCCCGCCGCTGGTCATGGGAGCCACATACAGCGAGGCCGATCACAGCTACACCTTCGGCCTCACGTTGCTGGTGATCGTTGCCGCACTCGCCGCAGTGTTCACGGTGTTCGGTATCCGTGGCCGCCGCGCCGAAAATCCGCCATAGTGGTGGCCGTGGCGAGTGTTTCGACAACCCGGCATCTGTTGCGGGCCAGGGATCTGATCGATGCGGAGTATTCGACGGCATTGACCGTCGAGGAGATGGCGGCCGCGGCGCGGTTGTCGCGTGCCCACTTCACCCGGTCATTCGCCAGGACGTTCGGGCAGTCGCCGCACACATATCTGCAGACCCGCCGGCTCGAGCGGGCTGCGGCACTGTTGCGGAACACCGACTATTCGGTGGCCGATGTCTGTGTGGCAGTGGGTCTTCGCAGCGTTGGTTCGTTCACCACGAGTTTCAAGAGGACTTTTGGTGAGACCCCCGCGCAGTATCGCGCGAGTCGCCCGCCCGCAGCGCAACGAATCATGGTTCCGACCTGTGTGGTGCGGACCTTCGGCCGGCCATACCCGGATAGTCGGCTCGGATAGAGCACATGGGGAGAAGACCGGGACGGTTGCGCGGGGTTACGTTCGAATCACCGATTCGAACAACCAACTACGGGAGGTCGCGATGTTGAAAATTGCCAGCGCACAGGTGTGGGTCCATGACCAGGATGAGGCCCTGAAGTTCTACACCGACAAGCTCGGGATGGAGGTCCGGGCGGACGTGTCCTTGCCCGAGATGGACGGATTCCGGTGGCTGACGGTGTCCCCGCCGGGACAGGACGACGTCAGCATCGTGTTGATGGATGTCCCCGGTCCGCCGATGCTCACCGAATCGGCCAGGGGCGAAGTCCTGGAACTGGTCTCCAAGGGCTTGGCCACCGCCGTATTCCTGACGACCGAAGATTGTCAGGCCGAGTACGAGCGGCTGTCCGCGCGCGGTGTCGAGTTCACCGATCTGCCCGAACAGCGCCCGTACGGGATCGACGCCGGCTTCCGCGATCCCTCGGGCAACAGTTTCCGGTTGACCCAGACGATCGATATTGCTGCCGTCTAGCCAGATGATGACGTTGTGGGGCCCTCCATGTGGATTGCCCCACAACGTATCTGCGATGCCGGTCGCCCGCTCAACCCTTGACGCAGACCACCTGCTTGAGGTGTGCAACCACCTCGACAAGGTCTGTCTGCGCGGCGATCACCGAATCGATGTCCTTGTAGGCGGCCGGTATCTCGTCGACAACCCCGGCATCCTTGCGTGACTCGACGCCTTCGGTCTGTGCCACCAGATCTTCTGTAGTGAACATCTTGCGCGCCTTGGACCGGCTCATCTTCCGCCCCGCCCCATGTGAGGCGGAGTAGAAGGATGCCTCCGACCCCAGACCACGCACGACGTAGGAGCCCGTTCCCATCGATCCGGGGATCAAACCCTGCTCGTCCGACCCGGCCCGGATCGCACCCTTCCTGGTCACCAACAGTTCCAGACCGTCGATCACCTCGGTCGTCACGTAGTTGTGGTGACAAGAGATCGGCTGCTCGAACTGTACCGGCCGCGTCGGAAATGACTCCCGCACAGCCGAACACACCAGTTCGAGCATCACCAGGCGATTCCTGGCCGCGTACTCCTGGGCCCAGGTCAGATCGCGACGGTATGCATCCATCTCCGGGGTTCCGGTGAGGAACACCGCAAGATCGCGGTCGGGGAGGTCGGCGTTGTGCGGCAGACCTGCGGCAACCTGAATGTGCTGATCGGCCAGCGACTTCCCGATGTTCCGGGATCCGGAATGGAGCATGACCCAGACCGACGAGTCACCATCGGCAACGCAGACCTCGATGAAATGGCTACCGCCACCGAGCGTCCCGAGCTGCTTGTGGGCGCGGGTGTCCAGGTTCTGTACGCCCCGATCGAGGTCGCCGAACCGGGACCAGAAATCACCCCAGCCGCCCCCGACATCCATCCCTCTCAGGTTCACCGGCCGCGTGTGGGCACGGAATCCCACGGGGACCTTCGCCTCGATGGCCGACCTCATTCCGGAAAGGTCATCGGGAAGATCGGAGGCGACCAGATCTGTTCGCACAGCGGCCATTCCGCATCCGATGTCGACGCCGACCGCGGCCGGGCAGACTGCGTCGCGCATCGCGATGACCGAACCGACCGTCGCGCCCTTGCCGACATGGACATCGGGCATCACCCGAACACCGTGCACCCACGGGAGAGTCGACACCCGGCGTAGCTGCTCGCGGGCCTGCACCTCAACAGACGCTTCGTCGACCCACAGAAGGGTTGGGGCGACTGCGCCGGAAAGCGGAACGGGGTAGCGGGTGTTCATGATGGTTCCTTGATTGCGTTGTCGGCCATCGGTCGACGGCCCGGGCAACCGTAGGCTTCTGTTGTGGGTACCGTCCACCGATTATGTCGACGTCGGTAACCTCATGAGATGACCGGTCGCAGCGTCAGACCGCTGAAGTCTCACATCGCCACCCGGTTGCGCGGCGTGGCGTACAGCTATCCGGAGATCGGTGCGACCCGCGATGAGCTCCCGGACGGCTATCACCACCTGCACCGGGAAGTGGTCATCGGAACCGGGCAGCAGTGTTTCACCGAGATCGCAGAAGCGATCGAAACCTGGCAGGTGCAGCTCGGTGCCGGCCTGCGCGTGTTCGCGTCGGAGGAGACCATCGAGGCAGGTACCGTCGCCCGGGTCGCGGTCGGTGTGGGACCGCTACGACTCAAGGCGCCGGTCAGGGTTGTGTACGTCATCGACGAGCCCGTCCGCCGCGGATTTGCCTACGGCACGCTCGTCGGTCACCCGGAATCAGGGGAAGAGCTCTTCTGTGTTGAATTGCGGGACAACAACTCTGTGGTGTTTGTGGTGACGGCCTTCTCGCGTCCACAGACTCTGTCTGCCCGGATCGCCGGCCCGTTCGGCAGATATGGTCAGAGTTTTATCACCGACAGATACCTCAGGGCGATGCGTGTGTGGGCAGCGCGCAACCGCGGTTGACGACAGAAGCACACGGTTCAGTCAAAAGCACACGTTGCAACGTGTGCTTCTGTGGAGGCCTTCGGAGGCCTATCAGGCCTCTTTGTCACCGATCAGTTCGGCCACATGGTTCGGGACGTATGTGCTGATCTCCCGGGATGGTCGTTGGTAGGTGCCGGTGTCGATGGGATGTTCTGGCAGTTCGACTTTCGGCTTCACGACTTCGTGGTACTCGATCGTTGACAACAGGTGCGACATCATGTTGATCCGGGCGTGCTTCTTGATATCGGATTCGACGATGTACCAGGGGCTGTTGGGGGTATCGGTGTGCACCATCATCTCGTCCTTCGCGCGGGAATAGTCTTCCCAGCGATAGACCGACTCGAGGTCCATTGGACTCAGTTTCCATTGGCGCACCGGATCATCGAGGCGTGACCGGAAGCGCCGTAGTTGTTCGGCGTCAGACACCGAGAACCAGTACTTACGCAAGATGATCCCGTCATCGAGGAGCATCTGCTCGAATATCGGTGTCTGGCGTAGGAACAGCGAATGTTCTTGTGGGGTACAGAATCCCATGACCTTCTCCACACCGGCCCGGTTGTACCAGGAGCGGTCGAAGAGGGTGATCTCACCGGGAGCCGGAAGATGCGCGATATAGCGCTGGTAGTACCACTGGCCTCGTTCCCGATCGGTCGGTGCGGGCAGTGCGGCGACCCGGACGACGCGAGGGGAGAGATATTCGGTGATCCGCTTGATCGTGCCGCCCTTGCCTGCGGCATCGCGACCCTCGAAGACGACAACCACACGGGCCCCGGTCTCCTTGGCCCACTCCTGCAGTTTGACGAACTCCGTTTGCAGACGGAAGAGCTCGGCCTCGTAGATGTCGTTGGGTATCTTCTTCGGCTTGGTGCTCTTCTTCTTGCCGCTGCTCTTGCTCCCGGATCCAGTCTTTCCCATTGATGAAGCCTACTGGCTCACGGAACGAACTTCGGCCCGAAACTCTCGATACGTTGCAGCAGGGTCGTCGATTCCTGATTGCGCGCGAGATGGCGAGCTTTCGCGTATGCGGAGCGCGCGGATTCGAGGTCACCGATCGTCAATCGATACCGAGCGGTGGTGAGGTGCAGATGCGGTTCGGCATACCGCTGGCCGAAAGTCTGCAGGTGCTGCTCTGCGGCCGCGAGCAACTCGGCGACCTCGTCGAGGCGACCCGCGGCCAGCGCGGCCTCGGCATAAAGGCCGTAGTAGGCAGAGCCACCCGTGTTCGGGCCGGCCTCGACGGCGGGGCGCAGATCGCGCAGGCGTTGCAGGCCCTGCTCGCGGTTGCCGAGGATGACTTCGGCCCACCAATACATCGACTCGCTGAACGCACGCAGGAAGTCGAACGGCCCGTCCGCCACCGAGGCCATCCACGCGCGACCGGTATCGGCCGTCCACTGCGGATCGGCGGCCAACGCACCTGCCAGCATCGCGAAACTGCCTGCGGCGTTGCGGCCGTATGCGTCCGGTGTCTGGTGGATCAAACGTCGGAAGTTCTCTCGTCCGGGTTCGACACCGACGTGCATCGTGGTCATCCAGGCGAAGAACGCATAACCGAGCAGATCCCAGTCATGCTGTAGCCCGTGCATCGCGGTCTGGTCCAACCGTTTGCGGATCTCCTGGGCGTGGGCCAGGGATCTGTATGAACTCCCGATTTTGCCCCGGTCCCACTCGTTCACGCCCCACGCCTGGTATCCGATTATCCCGATCGCCGGGTCGTCGGATTCCATTGCCGCGTGGTACATCTCGGTCGCGAGCTCATGCGCGCGATCGAGAGCCAGTGACTGTGAACAGGATGCCCACCGGGAGTATCTGAAGTCGGCCACATTGCGTAGATCCCCGATGGACGCCGCGAGTTCTTCACCACGATCGAGATATTCGGTGGCGGCGGCGAGATAACCGTCCCTGGCACCGATGACCGCGACCAGGAGACCGACTGCTTCGAGCTCGAGGCGCTGATCACCATCGTCGCGAGCAAGTGAACTGCACGCCCCCAACTGCCATTCGGCGGATTCGTACGAGAACCGCATCAACGACTCTTGCGCTGCGGCCAACAGGGCCCGCGCGGTGACCTGACGTTCCGACAGCGGGCCTGCCGACCACAGATGATGGGCAAGTTCTCCGAGTCGGGTGCCTCCGGACTCGGTGAGGTGGCCTGCGATCTTCATGTGCAGACGCCGGGCCCGCAGTGGTGGAATGCTCTCGATGATCGCCTCGCGCACCAGATCGTGGGCGAAGAAGACGGTGTACGGATCGTCGGGGCCGGTTTCGATCACCGAGCGTTCCTCCGCCGGTTCGAGAGTGTCCAGGACGGTTTCGATGGGCATGGACGCCGCACCGGCGAGCAGTTCGAGGTCGACCCGCTTACCGATGAGCGCGGCGACCTCCAGCAGTTCCATCGTTGCAGCGGGCATGTGGTCCAACCGGCCTCGGACAACGTCTCGTACGCCGGCAGGCACACCGCCGGGTACCACGGCGACCGCCGAGAGTTCGCCGCCGTCGGACAGGGTGCGTGCGAGTTCCCGGGCGAAGAAGGCGTTGCCTTTGGTGCGCCGTCTCACCGATTCGACGACCTCGGGGTCCGGACGGCTGCCGGTTTCACGGTGGATCAGCTCGCTGATGGCGTTGCTGTCGAGCGGGCCGACGGAAATACGGAACTGCGACGGCAGACGACTGAGCTCGGCCAGTGTGTTGCGCACGGTTTCGCGACGGACCCCGTCGCCGGTACGGATCGCGCAGATCAGCACCAACTGCGAGAGCTGAGCCTTGGCCACGTGGGTGACGAGTTCGAGTGATGCGCTATCGGCCCATTGGATGTCGTCGAGGACAACGATGAGCGCGGTACGCCCGGACAGTTGCGCGAGCAGAGTCGCCACCTGCGTGTGGAGTCTGAATCTGGCTGCCGCATCGGGTATCTCGAGCTGCGGTGACATCGTGCCCCGGCCATCGATCAATTCGCCGAGTTCGTTGCCGGACACCATGTTCCGTTCGGAGTCTGTCAGGTGCGGCACGAGATCGCTCAGGATCTTGACCCATGGCCACATTGCCGGTGCCGCGCCGCCCTCCAGGCAATGTCCCCACACGGTCAACGGACTGCCGGGATGATGCGTGTGGTGGGCGCATGCGGCGACCAGCGTGGTCTTGCCTGCACCGGCCTCGCCTTCCACGATGATGACCGCGCCGGCACCGCCGGACGCGGCGGTCATCGCGTTGTCGATACGCGTGCGCTCATCAACTCTGCCGATGAGCGGCAGCGCGTTGTCCGGACTCGGCGGGGTGTTCTGGGAGTCCGCTGTCGTCGACTGCTCCCGGGATACCGTGCCTGCCGCTGGGACCCTCGCGAGTCGGATGCGTGGGGTGAGGTGCGGGGCGTGAGCGAGGATGTCTTTTTCGAGTTCGCGCAGCGTGGGCCCCGGGTCGACGCCGATCTGCTCGGACAGGATCCGTCTGGCATCAGCAAGCGCCGCAAGAGCATCGGACTGCCGACCCATCCGGTAGCGGGATATGGCCAGTAGTGCCCAGAGTCCTTCGTTGAGGGGCTGAGCTCCCAGTGCCTGTTCGACGTCGGTTGCCAGGAGCTGGGTCTCGCCGAGTTCGAGGCGGATCTCATAGGACAGTTCGAGTGCGGCACCGTGGAGTCGGGCGACGTGTTCGGCGGCCCCGTCGCGAAACGAGAAGCCTTCGAATTCGGGGAGCAGCGGCGCATACATGTCCAGAGCCGACCACAATGTGGCTGCAGCCGAGTCGGATTCATGGCGAGAGTGCAGATCCCTGGCCAGTGCGACGTCGCGGTTGAAGCGGTGTAGGTCGACATCGTCGGCGTCAGTGATCAAGGCATATCCGGCACCCCTGGTGATCAGTACCCTCGGTTGGGCGCGCGGGGCACGGTCGGGTTCGAGGATCCGGCGCAGGCCTGAGATGTAGGCCTGTAGAGAGGCGTCGGCGCGATCAGGTGCGGCATCGCCCCAAATTCCGTCGATGAGCCGATCGCTTGTGACCGCATGTCCGTCGGCGAGGATCAGCTGTGCCAGAACAGCGCGTTGCTTCCGGGTACCGATGGCCGCGTCGACGCCGTCCATGGTGGCCGACAGGCCTCCGAACAGCGAATACCGGCGCACGCTCACCCGAGTAGTTTAAGCACCAGCAGATGCATTCTCCGAGGTTCGGAGGTTATGACGATGTAAGCATTTGTCAGGAGAAGGGTGAGCGGCGATGAGCAGTTCGGTACAGGGTTTTCCCATCGAGTTGGGACTGGACACGTTCGGTGACCGGACCGCAGGCCCCGACGGTGAACTCGTGCCATACGACCGGGTGATCCGCGAGGTGGTTGCCGAAGGCGTTCTCGCCGATCAGTTGGGTCTCGACTTCTTCGGAGTGGGGGAGCATCATCGCGCGGATTTTGCGGTGTCGGCCCCCGAAGTGGTGCTGTCCGCGATTGCCGCACAAACATCCCGCATCGCGCTGGGAACCGCGGTCACCGTACTCAGTTCAGACGACCCGATCCGGGTCTACCAGCGGTTTGCCACGCTCGACGCGATCTCTGGAGGCCGTGCCGAAGTGATTCTGGGCCGGGGCTCGTTCACCGAATCGTTTCCGCTTTTCGGCCTCGACCTGAGCCAGTACGAAGAACTGTTCTCCGAGAAACTCGACCTCTTTGCGGCCCTCCGCGATGAGGGTCCGATCGTCTGGTCCGGTGAGACGCGCGCGCCGCTGACGGGCCAAGAGGTGTATCCCAAGACCGCAGCAGGCGGCGTCCGGACCTGGATCGGTGTCGGTGGTTCGCCGGAGTCGGTCGTCCGGGCCGCTCGGTACGGTATTCCCTTGGTGCTGGCTATCATTGGTGGCGAACCACTCCGGTTCAAACCTTTTGTCGATCTCTATCACCGCGCATTGAAGGAGTTCGACAAGCCGTTGCTTCCGGTCGCGATGCACTCGCCGGGGCATCTCGCCGACACCGACGAGGCCGCACGAGATGAGCTGTGGCCGCACTATCGCGATCAGATGGCCCGAATCGGCGCCGAACGAGGCTGGCCGCCGCCCACCCGTGACCAGTTCGAGCAGTCGGCCGGGCCGGAAGGTTCGGTATACGTGGGCTCACCCGAGACGGTGGCGGCCAAGATCATTCGAAATGTGAACGCCATGGGCATCACCAGGTTCGACCTCAAATACAGCAACGGGACACTGTCACACGAGGCCAAGATGCGCAGCATCGGACTGTATGGCACCAAGGTCGCCCCGATCGTCCGGAATGCGCTGGCCTGAGAGGGTAAAGTCCGACCAACCGTTGCCCGCCGTGCGCATCGGACCTGGGGGAGGACGCAACGTGGCCAGCAGCTCAGGTCCGGTATCGGTCACGTGTCGGACCGAATACCGGCGATCGGTGCACAACCGGCTCGCGACCATCGCCAGTGCGTTGGCGATAACCGCGATGATCGAACTGGTTGTGCTGAACATCGCCGACGTCGATCCGGCGGTCACCGGTGCCGCGGTCATCGCAACGCTGGGCCTGGGTTTGCTGATAGCCGCGATCGGCAGGGTGATCGACCTACCCGCCGTCAGCGTGACGGTCGACGATGCGATGGTGCACCTCGGCAACGCAGGCGTGGCGATCAACTCGTTTCCGCTGGACGATCTGCTGTCGGTCAAGCAAAGTGCCGAGTTGTCCGCCGACACATCGATGTCGCGGTCGAGTCGCACCGATCAGTTCCGCGTCCAGGGGTGCCGCTATCTGCAGCTCCGGTTCGCGAGCAACCCGGATCAGGAGTGGCAGGTTGCCGTCATCGAATCAGATCCGGCGGCGGCCGAGGTGCTCGCCCGGTTGCGTGCGCACCAGCCTGCCAAACGGAAGGTACTGATCGGGATCGGAGGTGACGGCCGCGTTTCCGGCCGCCTTGTGAAGCCGGCTGCCGCACAGCCCGGCTATCGTCCGGCCGACCCCGAGGCGGGTCGACCGGTTCCCCGGATTGCCAATGCCGGCAGCAAGGAAGCGGCGCAACGACTGTGGCAGGCCGCCTGCCGACAACATGATGCGATTCTGGTCGACTACGCCCAATACGAACTCGAACCCGAACTGGTGCTGCGGTATCCGGCCGTCACCGACGTCTCGGTCGAATCGGTGGCCAATTTCCACACCGCACTGGCCCGGGCGCAAGACCTGCGGAGTGACGAGTTCCCGATGAGTCTGGATCGTGCCGACGAGTACCAGCAAGCGGTGACCGAGGCAGGTAAGACGTGGGCGGAGTGCGAGAGATACGGTCGCGCAATCGGATCCGATCTACTCGATGCGGGTGATCAGCAGGAACTCTCTACCGCGCTGTCGTTGTTGGAGAACGCCCGAGCATCTGAGGGCAGCAAGCAGGCCGACTATCTCGACCGGATCCACCGGATCGTCACCGACCTGGCAGACCGAGGGAGTGTGCATCCGCAGCAGCAGGCGTTCGACGAGATCGAGGCAGGCAGGCGGCGGGCGCTGGAGGCCGAGTAGCGTTCCACCGGTGGGTATCTCAGTCTTCGGGGATGAACTGTCCGTCAAGACTGTAGTAGGCCACCTCGTCGTCCGGTCCGATCTGCACCGAGATGATCGTCCGGTAGTCCTGCAGCACGTACTGATGTGACGTCTGGATGTCGACGGCGGCACGGTCGAAGGCCTCGACCTGGTTGCGGCTCATGTAGTCGTCCCGGACTGCATCGAAGGTGTCGGCCGACAGGCTGTCGAACGTGACGGAACCTTCTCTGAGTTGACCGGAGTTGTTCTCCGACCACCTCATTGCCGCGAAGAACCCCGGGACGATACTCACCGAACCGGTGCGGTCCGGGGCGGTGAAGTCGACCAGCACACCACCCGAGTTCTGGATCGTGCCTGCCCCGATGATGGGTGTGCCGGTCACCGTTCCGCGGATCTCGAACCGGTCGATGATCGGAACGTCGGTCGGCAGAACGGCTTTGGTCATCGCTAGTTGTGCCTGGGTCATCGCGGCCACGAAGTCGGCAGGATCGAACCAGGTTGCGATGTTCCCGTCGGTATCGGCCTGGATCTGGGCCTCGATCCGGAAGTCCTCGCCAAATGTTGCGGTGGCCAGAACCGGGAGATCGTCGCCGGACCGTGCGATCGTCATGGATTGGAAATCGCGGGATCGTTCGGGCAGCGTAGCGGCCATCTGCTCGACGATCGTCGTGAATTGCATCCCGGAGAGATCGGTGGCCCGGAATGTGCGCGGTGATCGCAGCGGTGTGCTCGACCGGTCCGGGCCGTACCACTTGTCGCTGCTCGGCGAGTAACTCATGCCGACGCTCTCGCCTGCGGCCGGGTCGTACACCTGGACCCGGTCGCTGCCGCTGGTGCCCAGATCCAGCGTCAAGATATTGCTCGACGCCGTCGGGCCCAGGGTTTCGACCTCGGCCAGCATCGCATCCATCCGTTCCTGCGGAGCCCCGAGCGACTCGTCGTCGCTCATCGATGAGCTGAATCCGGTGTCGGGCAACGAAACCGAGACATGCCAACCGGTGCCGACCCCGAAGAACAGGGCGGCGGCGACTGCGATGGTGATCACCGGAAGAAACATTGTTCGTTTGGCGGGATGATCGCCGAACTCGATGTCGTCGGCCGGATGTTGGTCACTTTCAGACGGCGGGTCCGTGCTCGGCCGCGGCGGGAGAAAACTCTCCGGCAGACGATTGTCGGCGTTGTGCAACAGATTCGCGGCCATGCCCTTGGGCATCGCCGAAAGCCAGCGCGCTCGGTAGTCGGTGTCGTTGGGAGGCGAGATGGTCGCCGTCACCAGCGTCGGCTGGATGTTCGAGGCGTCCAGGCTCGACCGGGTCAGCGCCTCGACGGAGATCGGGACGCTGAGCGTGGAGTGACCGCCCGCGACCAGACCGTCGATGCGTCGTGGTCGCGGCGCTGCGACGACCGCGGCGATGGCCAGGGGAACACCGACCGCCAGGGCCACCGCCCAGTGGTTGTAGGCGCCGAGGCCGACCCCAGATCCCAGGACAGCACCGGCGACAATCGCCCGACCCGTCTGACGAAATGCCAACGACCCCACTGCACCGCTACGCAGACCTGCGCCCATGGGAGACCCTCCGCCTCGAATTCCGCCAGCGCTCGCATCCTAAGGCCACTGTGACCAGCGGGGAAGTGGAAGAAGCCCGGACCCGCGCCGCAGCCTGCCGCGTACGGTTACTGCGATAGCGCTTCCGCGTACGGTGGAGCACGGCAGTTTTGTCAGATGGACTAAGGAGTACGGCTCGGTGGGAAAGCTCACGAACAACATGTGGCGGCTGCTGGGGGCACAATCCTCGCGCAATCAGTCGAAGTCCCTGACGCTCATCAAGAAGGCAGACTCGTACGACAAATGGGCTGCCGACCTCGATGACAAGGAATTCGCCGCCGCTGCGGAGAAACTCGACATCACCGACCCCGAAGGCGAAGACCGGGCCCGTTTCCTGGCACTGGCTCGTGAGGCAGGCGATCGCACGCTGGACATGCGGCCCTTCGACGTCCAACTCCAGGGCGCGCTGCGTCTACTCGAGGGCGACGTCATCGAAATGGCGACCGGTGAGGGCAAAACCCTGGCCGGCGCCATCGCGGCGATCGGGTTTGTGCTGCAAGGCCATCGGATCCACATCATCTCCGTCAACGACTACCTGGCGACCCGCGACGCCGAGTGGATGAAGCCGCTCTTCGATCTCTTCGACATCGTCTCGGATTCGGTGTCGGAGAACTCCACCCGCGACGAGCGCAAGACCGCCTACGACTCCGACATCGTCTACGGCTCGGTCAACGAGATCGGGTTCGACGTGCTGCGCGACCAACTCGTCACCCGGCCCGACGATCTCGTGTCGCCGAAGCCTGACGTAGCGATCATCGACGAAGCCGACTCGGTGCTCGTCGACGAAGCGCTGGTGCCCCTGATCCTGGCCGGTTCGGCGATCGGCGAAGTGCCGGACAAGCCGATCCACGACGCCGTCACCAAACTCAAGAAGACGCACTACGAGGTCGACGCCGAGGGTCGCAACGTCTACCTGACCGACGAGGGTGCCGCCTTCATCGAAGGTGAGCTCGGCGGTATCAACCTGTACGACGAAGAGCACGTCGGCACCACACTGGTGCACGTCAACGTTGCGATGCACGCCCACATCCTCATCGAGCGCGACGTGCATTACATCGTTCGCGACGGCGGCGTCCACCTGATCAACGCCTCCCGCGGCCGCGTGGCGCAACTCCAGCGCTGGCCGGACGGCCTGCAGGCCGCGGTCGAGCTGAAAGAAGGCCTCGCACAGACAGATTCCGGTGAGGTCATCGACACGATCACGGTGCAGGCATTGATCGGCCGTTATCCGAAGGTCTGCGGAATGACCGGTACCGCGGTTGCCGCCGGCGAGCAGCTGCGGCAGTTCTATCAGCTCGCTGTCTCGCAGATCCCTCCGAACACCAAGAACATCCGCGTCGACGAGGTCGACCGCGTGTACGACAACAAGTCGAACAAGGCCGACGCCGTCGTCGAGTTCGTCAAAGAGATCCACGAGACCGGACAACCGGTTCTCATCGGCACCCACGACGTTGCCGAATCCGAAGAACTTGCCCATCTACTCGGCCGCGCGGGCGTGCAGTCGGTTGTACTCAATGCCAAGAACGACGCACAAGAAGCGAAGATCATCGCCGAGGCGGGTGCCAAAGGTGCTGTCACCGTGTCCACCCAGATGGCCGGACGCGGTACCGACATCAAGCTCGGTGGCTCCGCAGGCCAGAAGGATGTCGGGGAGTCGAGCCCGGAGCGCGACGAGGTCGTCGAACTCGGTGGCCTGTGCGTCGTCGGGACGGGTCGGCACGACACCGAGCGGCTCGACAACCAGCTCCGTGGTCGCGCGGGACGACAGGGCGATCCCGGTCGATCGGTGTTCTTCTCGAGCGTCGAAGATCCGCTTGTCACCCGAAACCTGACCCTCAAGCGCGATCCGGTCAGTTCATCGGAAGACGGATCGCTCGGGTCGAAGGGCGTGGACATCATCGAGCAGGCCCAGCGAATCGCCGAGGGTGTGATGCTCGAACTGCACGCAAACACCTGGCGATACAACCAGTTGGTGAACCAGCAGCGCGAGATCATCGTCAAACGCCGCACGAGCCTGCTGACCACCGATGCCGCGCTGCAAGAGTTCAAGGAAACCGAGCCGGAGCGCTACCGCGAACTGACCGGTGAGGCCGTCAAGGGCGAGAAGGCAGAGAAGGCCGAGAAGGTCGACACTGCCGAGAAAGTTGGCACTGCCGGGGAATCCGATACGGCCGAGGAGGCCAAGACGGATGCTGCTGCCGTGGACTCCGAAGGCGAGTCGGTCGAAGCCACTGCCGACAGCGCCCAGACCCCGGTGCCGGTGACCGAGCCCGTCCCGCGCGACGTTCTCGAGCAGGCGGCGCGCGAGATCATGCTGTTCCACCTGGACCGGGCATGGGCGGATCATCTGGCCTACGTCTCTGATGTGCGCGCCAGCATCCACCTGCGTTCCATCGGTCGCGAATCTCCACTGGATGAGTTCCACAAACTGATCCTCGGCGAGTTCAGCAGGTTGCCGGGCGAAGCCGTCGAAAATGCGCGCAAGACATTCCGGGAGGCCGTCATCACCGCGGACGGGATCGATCTGGATCAGGCCGATTTGCGGCGTTCGACCACCACCTGGACCTACATGGTCCACGACAGTCCGTTCTCGTCCGGCGGTGCCAAGGCGCTGCAGGGCATCGTCGGTATCTTCCGGTAGCGCGGGCGGCAAAGCCCTCGCACCCGGGTATGACAGGCTGTTCGACATGGAAGAGACCGATCCGCATCCGGTCGTAGAGTCGGATCGGGTGTTCACTGTGCCCAATCTGCTCAGTGGACTGCGGCTGATACTCATACCGGTCTTCTTATGGGTATTGCTGGCCGAAGAGGCCGACGGTTGGGCGTTCGCGATCCTGTTCTTCGCGGGTCTGTCGGACTGGGCGGACGGCAAGATCGCGCGGCTGATGAACCAGTCGTCGCGGTTGGGTGCACTGCTCGATCCGGCAGCGGACCGCCTGTACATGATCGCGATACCCATCGGACTCGCGATCCGCGGCATCATTCCGTGGTGGCTGGTCGCGATCTTGTTCGGCCGCGACCTGTTGTTGCTGGCGACGGCGCCATTGCTGCGGAGTCGGGGGATCACCGCGCTCCCGACCATCTACATCGGCAAGGCCGCGACGTTTGCGTTGATGTACGGATTCCCGATGATCATTGCCGGGCAATTGGATTCGATCATCGGCGACATCGTCTACCCCTGCGGTTGGGCTTTCCTGATCTGGGGTACCGGGATGTATGTGTGGTCGTTTGTTCTGTACTGGGTGCAAGCCGTGCTGGTTGTTCGTGCACTGCCCCCGGTGCGCTAGATTCTCACAACAGACGATGTTCGATGTGTAGAGGCGAAAGGCAGCACAGACGTGACCCAGAAGCAGGCTCCTGACGATCTGCACTACACCGCCGAACACGAGTGGGTGCAGAAGGTGTCCGACCGTACGGTTCGGATCGGGATCACCGACTACGCACAAGATCAGTTGGGTGACGTGGTATTCGTCCAGTTGCCGGCGATCGACGACGTCGTCGAGGTCGGAGAATCGTTTGCCGAGGTCGAATCGACCAAAAGCGTGTCCGATATTTTCGGGCCCCTCAATGGCGTGATCTCGGCGATCAACGAAGATCTGGAGGCGAGCCCCGACCTCGTCAATTCCGCGCCCTACGAGCGCGGCTGGTTGGTCGAGATCACCGTCGGTGCCGACGACGACCTGGATGAATTGGTGAGTGAAATGCTCGATGCGGCCGGCTACGCCGCGATCACGTCCGGATAAGCACTCCGGCGAAGCGCAGCGGAGCTCGACAAGATTAGTGTGGAGACGAAGCGCTGTGAAGCTCGATTCACACGCACAGTATGCAGCGGGTTTATGCATGTGTGGCCCGTGGCAGGGTACGGTCTAAGTCACGGGTAATGCCCCAATCCACTCGATGAGACCGGATTCGGCGGGTGACTAGTTGGACCGCCGAACGCCGCCGCAATCACCGTGGAAAAACAAGGCTCGAATCCGGGCCACGGGGACAATTACGAAGAAGGAGAATTGGTGAGCGACAACGAGAAGGACATCGAAGCTCCGGTAGAGACCACATCGGTCTTCCGGGCCGATTTCATCAAAGAGATGGAGTCGACCGGTGGTTCTGCAACCACATCTGCGGACAGCGGTGTGGAACGGCTGTCTGCGGGCACCGCGTTGCTCGTGGTCAAGCGCGGCCCCAACGCCGGCTCTCGTTTTCTGCTCGACCAGGCGACCACTTCGGCCGGTCGGCACCCTGACAGTGACATTTTCCTCGATGACGTCACCGTGAGCCGTCGACATGCTGAGTTCCGCCTGGGCGACAACGAGTTCCAGGTTGTCGACGTCGGCAGCCTGAACGGCACGTACGTCAATCGTGAGCCGGTGGATTCCGCCGTGCTCGCCAACGGCGACGAGGTGCAGATCGGCAAGTTCCGTCTGGTGTTCCTGACCGGTCCCAGTAGTGACGAAGGTTCCGCGGACGCGTGACCTCACCGGCGGCGGGGCAGCATTCTGAAGGATCGATGTCTATCGGCTCGGTCCTCGATCAGCTGCGCGGAGAATTCCCCGACGTGACGATTTCGAAGATCAGATTCCTCGAATCCGAAGGTCTGGTCACCCCGCAGCGGTCACCCTCCGGATACCGCCGGTTCAGTCGAGCCGACTGTGAACGGCTCCGGTTTGTCCTGACCGCGCAGCGTGATCGTTACCTGCCGCTCAAAGTCATCAAAGAACAACTCGACGAGATCGACCGCGGTACCCGTCCGGAATCCCCGGCGGGTACCCGGTTGTTGTCGTCGGCAAAGAACTGGGTGGCTCCGGCCACCGATTTCTCGCAGAATGGTGGCGGCCGTCTAAGCCGCGACTCGCTGCTCGAACGCACCGGCGTCGATTCCGCGTTTGTGACCGAACTCGTCGACAACGGGTTGCTGGTTCCAGGGCCGCGGGGATTCTTCGACGAAGACGCGGTACGTCTGGTGACGGCCGCATCGGCACTCGCAAACTTCGGTGTGGGGGCGCGGCATCTGCGCGCGTTCAAGGTCTCTGCCGATCGCGAGGCAGGCCTCGTCGCGCAGATCGCCAACCCGATCGCGAAGGGCAAAGGGACCGGCGCGCGTGATCGCGCCGAGGAGATGGTGCGCGAAATCGCGGCACTGTCCGTCACCCTCCACACCCAGCTCGTCAAGCAAGCGGTACGCGAAGTTCTCGACTGAAGACCCGATCTTCCGGACCGGTCCGGGGTTTCTCGGTCGTCGCGCGGGCATCCTTGCCATAGGATTAGGGCGGTGAAGCATTCGCCCACACAAGCTTGGGAGGGCCGACCGCATGAGTGAAATGCGCGTAGTAGGTATCCGAGTGGAACCGCCACAAAGTCAACCGGTGCTGCTCCTACAGGAAACCGCCGGAGAACGTTACCTGCCGATCTGGATCGGTCAGAGTGAAGCGGCGTCAATTGCCCTGCGGCAAAAGGGCGTTGAACCTCCCCGTCCCTTGACCCACGACCTGATCGTCAACCTGATCAGTGCTCTGGGCCACGAACTTCTCGAGGTTCGGATCGTGGACATGCAAGAGGGCACGTTCTACGCAGACCTGGTGTTCGCCGGAGACCTGCGGATCTCCGCCCGGCCGTCGGATTCGGTGGCCATCGCCATTCGCGCCGAGGTCCCGATCTTCGCCGAAGAATCGGTGCTTGCCGAAGCCGGTCTGCTGATGCCATCGGACGATCCGGAAGAAGCGGACGACGAAGAGCCCACGGCCGAGGTCAAAGAAGACGAGGTCGAGAAGTTCAAGGAGTTCCTCGACTCGGTGTCGCCGGACGATTTCAAAGCCTCTGGTGGGGCATAGCCAACGTGCTCTGGTTGGCACAACCGGCGGATCGCGGCAAGGCACGGATCCGCTCGAGGTGCCCGCATTTGGGTCTGGCGAGTTTGGTCACGGAACGGAAACTGCGGGGTCACAAAACGCCTAAAGCTCAACTTTAGGTTAAGGGTTACAGCGAGTCGCGTTGATCCGGACCCGCTGCGGCCATACGGTCTTCACATACCCGCGAAAGTTGCGGAGATGTGATTTTGACCAGTCAGTGCGCGTAAACTTGGCCCGTCGGAGCCAGGTAACACACACCGGCGGTCACCGACCAGCACGCGAGGAGAACCCAGTGGGCGATCAGCCACACGACGGTGAGAACGGCGACCGCAGGACGCACGATGCGTCCCCCGAGGCAGACACTGCGATCGGCGGCTCGAACAAGCCAGGTCAGGGCTCTCTGGCAGACATCGCACCGGGGCTGTTCCCGAACGACACCGTTCCCGACGAACTGGTTGGCTACCGGGTTCCCAGTGCCTGCCAGATCGCCGGCATCACGTACCGACAGCTCGATTACTGGGCCCGCACCTCACTGGTTGTACCCTCGATCCGCAGCGCCGCCGGTTCGGGCAGCCAGCGCCTCTATTCGTTCAAAGACATTCTTGTCCTGAAGATCGTCAAGCGTCTCCTCGATACCGGTATCTCGCTCCAGAACATCAGGGTTGCCGTCGACCACCTGCGCAAGCGCGGCGTCGAGGATCTGGCCCGTATCACGCTGTTCTCGGACGGCACCACGGTCTACGAGTGCACCTCGGCCGAAGAAGTTGTCGACCTGCTCCAGGGTGGCCAGGGCGTGTTCGGTATCGCCGTCAGTGGCGCGATGCGCGAGCTCACCGGAACCATCGCCGACTTCCCGGCAGAACGCGCCGATGGCGGCGTGACCGAAACTGCGCCCGAGGACGAATTGGCGTCGCGCCGCAAGAGCCGCGCCCGTCGCACCGGCTAGGACATCTGCCCGTACACTGGGTCTGCGTCGCAGCGACACGGGAGAGAGCCATCTTCGAGATGGCCGCCGAAGGAGCAATACCTCTCCGTCAAACTCTCAGGCATCAAGGACCGTGTCGACGTCGGCGTCTCTGGAGAGTGACGGCAGCATCCGTCCGCCCATGGTGAAAGGCCGCGCCTGCCGCGGCTGAATCTCTCAGGCGTTCTGCGGGCACGGGCCCAGCAGGATAGGACAGAGGGGGAGGACCGGCGTCCGGCTAACAGTCGGCACTACACGTGGTCGGCTCTCGTGGCGGACCACCGCGGAGGTCCTATCCATGACCGGCACACCCTTCACAGACCGCCACATCGGCCCCGACGCAGGCGAACTCGACCGCATTCTCACACTCGTCGGCGCGACCTCACTCGATGACCTCGCTCGCCAGGTGGTGCCATCAGGGATTCTCGACACCCCGGACGACAACGGTCTGGGCATCCTGCCGCCCGCGGTTTCCGAACACGAGGTCCTGGCCGAACTGGCCGGGCTGGCCGGTGAGAACACCGTTGCGACCTCGATGATCGGACTCGGCTATTACGACACGCTGACGCCACCGGTGCTGACCCGCAACATCATCGAGAACCCGGCCTGGTACACCGCGTACACGCCGTATCAGCCCGAGATCAGCCAAGGCCGTCTCGAGGCACTGCTGAACTTCCAGACGATGGTCTCCGACCTGACCGGCATGGAGGTCGCCAACGCTTCGATGCTCGACGAGTCGACGGCAGCCGCCGAGGCCATGACGCTCCTCCGTCGAGCAGGCAAGAGCAAGTCGCCGCGTTTCCTTGTCGACTCCGATCTCTTCCCGCAGACCGCCGCGGTGATCGCCACCCGCGCAGAGCCACTCGGAATCGAGGTCGTGACCGCTGATCTGACCGAGGGACTGCCCGAGGGTGAGTTCTTCGGTGTCCTGGCCCAGACACCCACCGCCTCCGGTCGGGTGATCGACAGTGCGGCGCTCATCGATGCCGGGCATGAACGCGGTGCCCTGGTCGCGGTCGGAGCCGATCTGCTGGCCATGACCCTGATCACCCCGCCCGGTGAGCTCGGTGCCGACGTCTGTTTCGGCACCACGCAGCGCTTCGGGGTGCCGATGGGATTCGGCGGCCCACACGCGGGATACCTTGCGGTGCACTCCAAGCACGCTCGTCAGCTTCCCGGTCGCCTCGTCGGGGTCTCGAAGGATGCCGACGGCAACCTCGCCTACCGGTTGTCGCTGCAGACTCGCGAGCAGCACATCCGCCGGGAGAAGGCGACAAGCAACATCTGTACGGCGCAGGTCCTGTTGGCGATCCTTGCGGCGATGTATGCCAGCTATCACGGCGCCGACGGACTCCGGGCGATCGCCCGGCGGGTCCACGGCCATGCGGAATCAATCGCATCCGCGCTCGGCGACAAAGTGGTCCATGCCAAGTACTTCGACACCGTGCTGGCCCATGTCCCGGGGCAGGCCGAATCAGTTGTTGCCGCCGCCGGTGCACGCGGAATCAATTTACGTCTGGTCGACTCCGATCACGTGTCCGTCTCCTGCGATGAGGCAACCACCGACGCACACGTGGCAACCGTGCTCGATGCTTTCGGGGTGACCGCAACCGAGTCGGTCTGCGCCGGGGTTGTCGATCGGACCTCGGACTTCCTCACGCACCCGGCGTTCAACCGCTACCGCACCGAAACCGCGATGATGCGTTACCTGCGGACCCTCGCCGACAAAGACATCGCACTGGACCGCAGCATGATTCCGCTGGGGTCGTGCACCATGAAACTCAACGCGGCCGCCGAGATGGAGGCCATCACCTGGCCGACCATCGCCAGGCTTCATCCGTTTGCGCCCGCCGATCAGGTGAGCGGGATGCGCAAGATCATTGCATCGCTCGAGGAGTGGCTGGTCGCGATCACCGGCTACGACCGCGTCAGCCTGCAGCCCAATGCCGGCTCGCAGGGTGAATACGCCGGACTGCTCGCGATCCGCGAGTACCACCGCAGTCGTGGCGACGACGCCCGCACGGTGTGCCTGATCCCGTCGAGTGCCCACGGCACCAACGCCGCATCCGCGGTCATGGCCGGGATGCGGGTCGTGGTGGTCGCCTGCCGTGAGAACGGCGACGTCGATGTCGACGATCTGCGCGCCAAGATCGATGCGAACGCCGCGGAATTGTCGGCAATCATGATCACCTACCCGTCCACCCACGGGGTCTTCGAGCACGAGATCGGTGACATCTGCGCCGCGGTCCATGACGCCGGAGGTCAGGTCTACGTCGACGGTGCCAACCTCAATGCTCTTGTCGGAGTGGCGCGGCCGGGCCGGTTCGGCGGTGACGTAAGCCACCTCAACCTGCACAAGACCTTCTGCATCCCGCACGGTGGCGGTGGCCCGGGTGTCGGACCGATCGGTGTGCGCGAGCACCTCGCACCATTCCTGCCCGGACATCCGCTGGACGACGAATTGCCCGGCGAACTGACCATCTCGGCCGCGCCGTACGGGTCCGCGTCGATCCTGCCGATCACCTACGCCTACATCCGGCTGATGGGTGCCGAAGGACTGCGGCAGGCCACCCTCACCGCCATCGCGTCGGCGAACTACATCGCCGCTCGCCTGCGTGATCATTACCCGGTGCTGTACACCGGCGCCGGTGACCGGGTTGCACACGAATGCATCATCGACCTACGTCCCCTGACCAAGAGCAGTGGCGTGACCGTCGACGACGTCGCAAAACGCTTGGCAGACTACGGCTTCCATGCGCCGACCATGAGCTTCCCGGTGGCAGGCACCCTGATGATCGAACCCACCGAAAGCGAGAATCTCGACGAGATCGATGCCTTCTGCGATGCGATGATCTCGATCCGCGGCGAGATCAGCAAAGTCGAAGACGGCCAGTGGTCAGTGGACGACAACCCGCTGCGCGGGGCACCCCACACCGCTGAATGCCTGGTCGGGGAGTGGGAGCACGGTTACGACCGCCTGGTCGCCGTCTATCCGAACGGACTGCCGTCCGCCGGTGGGCGAGCCAAGGTGTGGCCGAGTGTCCGGCGCATCGACGGCGCGTTCGGCGACCGGAACCTGGTGTGCAGCTGCCCGCCGGTGGAGGCTTTCGCCTGACAGAGGTGTCGCCTGGTCGATCAGTTGACTGGTCGACCAGGCGTCAGCTGCGACGCGTGAGCGTGTCGGTGATGGCGTTCTGAGCCTCTGCCGGAGGTGGGGGCATCGGGGACGGTGTCTCCGGGAAGTCCACGGCCGCCGTCGGCGCCGGTAGCGCACCGCCACCACGGAAGCCCGACCGGGTGAGCGCGGTGATGTGTTCCGGTGATTGGACGTAGCTGATGAACGCGTCGACGGCATCACGCTGTGCGACGTCGACCTGTTCGCCGGTCAACTCGATCACCGGGAAGTCGGCCATCGGAGTCGGGCCGGTCGGTAGCAATGACACGACGTCCTTGTTGCTGCCGTCCTTGGTGAGCGCGTAGAGCTGCTGTTCGGTGATCGGCACCGCATGGATCGCTCCGGTTACCGGGTTCGCTTCCTGCGCGATCATCGCCACGCCGCTCTCGGACGAGCCGAGGTCGGTGGGGGGTGCTTCGGATTGCATCGTCTGCAGGGTCGACGTCACCAGCGACGAGGTCGCATCTTCCACGGTCAAGGCCCCCCTCGGGGTCCGGGAGACCTCCATCGCGATGGCCTGGGCAGCGAGCGCGGTGGCATCGGATTGTGGACCTGTCGGCATCGCCATCTTCAAGGTTCCCCAGTCGGACAGCCCCAGCTGTGCCATCGCGGCCCCTGACCGCTGCAAGGTGGGGACTTCGAGCCAGCTAACCTTGCCCTGCATGGCTTCCTTCGCGGCGGAAGGGATGGCCAGCACCACCGGAGATGTCACCAGCGACTCCGGCGTCCCGTCGACGATCTCGGGCTTGGCGACCGACAGCTGTGAACTCCACACCGACGACTGCGGGATCCAGGCCGCCGGATACTGTCCGCGCGATGCCTGATCCCAGGTGCCGGTCAAACCCTCGAGAGTCACTTTTGCATCGGCCGGACGCACATCGATGGTCACGCACCAGTCGCGGTTGATCGGTTTTGTCGCGTTGTACTCGGCGGCGACGGACTTCAGAGGTTCGGTCAGCCCCGGATCGCTGATGATCGCGACCGTGAGATCGCCTTCCACGCAGCGTTTTGCGGCATCTTGGCCCTGCTTGGTGATCCGGTCACCCAACATCGACCAGAGAACGCCGCCGGCCACGAGCACCACAACAAAGGCGACCAGAACCAGAAGACCGCGGCTGACACCTCTGCTGCCGCCGGCTCTGCGATGCTCGCCCACACACACCCCGATCCACGAATGACATGACAACCCGGACACGCGCACTTCCGGACCGGTGATTCGTCACCGGTCCGGAAGGCGGGAGCTGTCGTTGGGGCAGTCTATGCGCTGCGCTGTATTTCGTCCGACAGGTCACACAACTGCACGGGTCTGCAGATGACCTGGTTGGTGATCAGTCGAACCGTCAGGCGCCGGCAGCCTTGAACTCGCGGCGACGGCGATGCAGGATCGGCTCGGTGTAGCCGTTCGGCTGCGAGCCGCCTTCGAGGATGAGCTCTTTGGCGGCACCGAACGCGATGTTCGAGGCGAAATCCGGAGCCATCGGCCGGTACGTCGGATCCCCGGCGTTCTGCTGATCGACCACCGGTGCCATCCGCTCGAGCGCGGCGACAACATCGGACTCGGTGACGATGCCGTGGTGCAGCCAGTTCGCCAGTAGCTGGCTGGAGATCCGCAGTGTCGCGCGGTCTTCCATCAGCGCGATGTCGTGGATGTCCGGGACCTTCGAGCAACCGACACCGGCATCGATCCAGCGGACGACGTAGCCCAGGATCGACTGGCAGTTGTTGTCGAGCTCTTCGAGCTTCTCTTCGTCCGACCAGTTGGTGTTCGGGGCGAGCGGGATCGTCAGGATGTCGTCCACCGACGCCGGATCACGCTTGGCGAGCTCGTTCTGACGCTTGAACACATCGACCTGGTGGTAGTGCAACGCGTGCAGGGTGGCTGCGGTCGGGGACGGCACCCATGCGGTGTTGGCCCCGGCCTTCGGATGACCGATCTTCTGTTCGAGCATGTCGGCCATCAGATCGGGCATGGCCCACATGCCTTTGCCGATCTGCGCCTTGTGTTGCAGACCTGCATGCAGACCGGTGTCGACGTTGAAGTCCTCGTAGGCCTTGATCCACTTCTGCGACTTCATCTCTGCCTTGCGCACCACGGCGCCGGCTTCCATCGAGGTGTGGATCTCGTCGCCGGTGCGGTCGAGGAATCCGGTGTTGATGAAGACCACGCGGTCGGAGGCGGCCTTGATGCAGGCCTTCAGGTTCACGGTGGTGCGACGCTCTTCGTCCATGATGCCGACCTTCAGTGTGCCGGTGGGCAGGCCGAGAACCTCTTCGACGCGGCCGAAGAGTTCGACCGTGAACGCGACCTCATCGGGGCCGTGCATCTTGGGCTTGACGATGTAGATCGACCCGGTCCGCGAGTTCTGCAGTGGGTGGGTCTGCATGCCATGGGTGCCGATGAGTCCGGTGAACAGGGCGTCGAGAATGCCTTCGGGAACCTCGGAACCGTCGGCGGTGATGACGGCATCGTTGGTCATCAGGTGACCGACGTTGCGCACGAACAACAGTGACCGTCCGTGCAGGAGAAGGCCGGAACCGTCGGGCGCGGTGTACGCGCGATCCTGGTTGAGGACGCGGTTGAACGTCTTGCCGCCCTTGGTGACCGCTTCGGACAGGTCGCCCTTGTTGAGGCCGAGCCAGTTGCGGTAGCCGGTCACCTTGTCGTCGGCGTCGACTGCGGCAACCGAATCCTCGAAGTCCATGATGGTGGTGATGGCCGATTCGACCAGCACGTCCTTGACGCCGGCAGCATCGGTCGAGCCGATCGGGGAGTCGGCGTCGATCTGGATCTCCAGGTGTAGGCCGTTGTGGCGCAGCAAGATTCCGGACGGCTTCTCTTTGTCGCCGGTGTAACCGACAAACGCCGACTGGTCGGCGAATCCGGTGGTCGTACCGCCTGCGAGGGTGACCACGACAGTCTCCCCGTCGACGACGTACGAGGTGGCGTCGGCGTGCTTGCCGTTTTCCAGCGGCACGGCCTCGTCGAGGAAGTTCTTGGCAAACGCGATGACCTTGTCGCCACGGACCTTGTTGTACGAGCTGCCCTTCTCCGCGCCATCGGCCTCGGAGATGGCGTCCGTGCCATACAGGGCGTCGTAGAGCGAACCCCAACGTGCGTTGGATGCGTTCAGCGCAAACCGGGCGTTGAGGATCGGGACAACGAGCTGAGGTCCGGCGGTCGAGGTGATCTCGGTGTCGACGCCGGTGGTGGTGATCTGGAAATCGGCGGGAACCGTTGTGAGGTAACCGATGTCGGTCAGGAATGCCTTGTATGCGGCGAAGTCGAAGTCGGCCGGGGTGGCCGCCTTGTTATCGCGGTGCCACTGATCGATCTTGGTCTGGAGGTCGTCGCGGATCGCCAAGAGTTCGGCGTTGCGCGGGCTGAGGTCGTTGATCACTGCCGCTGCGCCCGACCAGAACGCATCCGGATCTACTCCGGTGCCTGGCAGCGCCTCGTTGTTGATGAAGTCGTACAGAACCGATGCAACCTGCAAGCCGCCGTCGACGGTGATGCGCTGAGCCATAACCGGCCTCACTCTCTTTCGATCAAGGGCACTGATGCCGCATATGTTACTCGTTGGTAAGTAGTGGATCGAGGCGGGGAGAATCATCTGCCCCGCAGATCAGTTGTGACTGGGCCGCCCGGTCAGGCTGCGGCACCGCTCGATCAGATCGGCGCGTAGTCCCTGGGCCCGACGCGCGAGCTCAGACTGCACCCGGACGTACTCCGCGCGTCCCGCCGGTTCCTCGATCGGAATCGGCGCCATGCCGAACTCTGAAAGGTCGTACGGGCTTGCCCGCATGTCGATCTCACGATGCTGCAGCGATAAGTCGAATGCGTCGGCGACGATTTCCGACGGGAGCAGAGGTGCCAGTTTGTACGACCACTTGTAGAGGTCCATGCCGGCGTGCAGGCAGCCTGGTTGTTCGAACTCGGGCTGTGTATGACGATTTAACACTGTGAGGTTCAGCGGCCTTGCAGGCGGGGTGAAGAACCGGAAGGCATCGAAGTGGGTGCAGCGAGGCGGCTGCGACCGGACCACGTCATCGGTCTCGGCAGGGCTCAACCGCAGCGGAACCCCGGCATGTCGGATCTGTTCGGGTGACGCCTGATAGACCATCGCCCACTCGTGCATGCCGAAGCAGTTCAGGCGAGGCGTCCGGTCGGCGGTGGCCGAGAGCAGATCGACGATGTACTCGAGCGTCTCGCGACGTTTCTCGAGGAAGTCGCGGCCGACGGTGACGAGGTCTCCACTTCGGCCGTAACCCCGGTAATCGAGGTATCGCCGCGAGGTCCGGCCGTCCAGTCCGATCCCATAACCGGGGTGCCAACGACGTAGCTGCGCAGGCCGGAAGCTGTAGTACGTGAACATGAAACCCCACACCGGATGCACAACATCGCCGGCGTCGGGGTCGGTGTACCGGGGTGGATGGCTCCGCAGGAGATCATCGATCCGGCGGCGGTGCTCGGCGGAGGTGGCTTGCCATTGCGGCTCGAGGAGTCGATCCACGAGCACTCCAGGGGATGTCATACCCGGTGCGTTTCGTCGCGCACCGTTCCGACGAACTCCTCGACGAGGTCTTCGAGCGCAACCACCGCGACCGTGCGGCCGTTGTCGTCGACAACCGCGGCCAGATGCGAGCTCGTGCGGCGCATGGCGTTGGTGGCCTCGTCGAGGGCGGTCTTGTCGGCCAGAACCGGCAACGGATGGATCTTGTCGACACCGATGATGCTGTCGGGGCCGACGGACTCGTCGAGGATCTCGTCGAGCACGTCCTTCAGATGCAGATATCCGGTGTAGGTGCCGTCGGTCCCGCGGACCGGGTACCGGCTGAACCCGGTGTCGATGACGGCCTGCTCGATCGAACCGAGGGTTGGTCCGACGCGACCGGTTTTCGGATCTGCGGTGACCTGCACGCTGCGAAGCTCGGTGAGCGGGATCGCGACCTCCAGTACGGTGCGGCCCGATGTCTGGAGTGCACGGGTGAGCCGGGCGTGTTCCTCTTCGTCGATCAGACCTTCACGGCGGGATTCGCCGAGCATCTGCGCCAGTTCATTCGCCGAGACGGTGGAGTCGAGTTCGTCCTTCGGCTCGACCCGCATCAGGCGCAGCGACAGGTTGGCCAGCCAGTTGTAGAACGCGATCAAGGGCCGGGCGAGCTTGATGAACATGAGATGTGCGGGGACCAGGAGCATTGCCGATCGCTCGGGACCTGCCAGTGCGAGGTTCTTCGGGACCATCTCGCCGAGGAGGATGTGCAGGACAACGACCAGCGCCAGCGCCAGGGTGAACGAGATCGGGTGCAGGAGTTCGTCCGGGACGTGGACGAGCTCCATCGGCTTCTCGATCAGGTGCGCAATCGCGGGCTCGCCGATCCGGCCGAGCAAGATCGAGCAGATGGTGATGCCCAATTGCGCCGCGGCGAGCATCAGCGAAAGGTGCTCGCCGGCTTCGATCACCGTGCGGGCACGACGTTTACCCTGTTCCTCCAGGGCCTCGAGACGGTCACGCCGCGCTGAGATCAACGAGAACTCCGCGCCGACGAAGAAGGCGTTGCCTGCCAGCAACAACACGGTGAGCAGGACGCCCCACAGATCATTCATCGGTCGTCTCCGGTTCATCGGATTCCGGGTGCGGGGTGACGGCCACGGTGTCGATGCGGCGACCGTCCATCCGCACCACGCGGGCACGCCAGCGCTGTTCGGGTTCGTGCTCGGAGGAGTCGTCGTCATCGTCGGTTCCGGTCGAGCGGACCGGGAGGTCGACGATGTCGCCTTCGCGCGCGATCCGGCCGAGCTCGAACATCAACAGGCCGCCGAGGGTGTCGTACTGGCCCTCGGGGGCGCGATAGCCGATCGCGTCGACGAGTTCGTCGATGCGGAGCAAACCGTTGAGGAGATACCCGTCGCCGTGTCGCTGGACGTCGGCCTCTTCGTCGTCGTGTTCGTCGGTGACGTCACCGACGATCTCCTCGATGAGGTCCTCGGTGGTGACGATGCCGGCCGTCCCGCCGTACTCGTCGACGACGACGACGACCTGGAGGCCGTCGGCACGGATCTGATCCATGAGCGAGTCTCCGTCGAGACTCGCCGGGACAACGGAGACCGCGCGGGCCAGCGTGTGCAATTCGGTGGTGCTGCGCTGGGACATCGGCACGGTGAACGCCTGTTTGACGTGGACGACGCCGCTGATGTTGTCGAGGTCGCCGCCGTCGAGAACCGGGAAGCGGGAGTAGCCTGTCCGTGACGACGCAAGGATCAGATCGCGAACGGTGTCGTGGATGTCGAGTGTCTCGACGGTGACACGTGGTGTCATCAGGTCTTCCGCGGTGAGGGTGCCGAACTGCAGCGATCGATCGACCAGGGCTGCGGTACCGGGGTCGAGTGCACCCTGACGAGCCGAATTGCGAACCAGCGATCCGAGCTCCTGCGGTGATCGTGCCGACCGCAATTCCTCCGCGGGCTCGACGCCCAACCGGCGGACCAACGTGTTGGCGGTGCCGTTGAGGGTGTTGATCAACCACCGGAACGTCGACGAGAACAAGCTCATCGGCCCGGCGGTGGCGCGTGCGGTGGGCAGCGGCTTGGAGATCGCCAGGTTTTTGGGGATGAGCTCACCCAGCACCATCGACAGTGACGTCGCGATGAGCAGCGCCAGGATCAGTGAGGTCGCCGCCGCCGCGCTGTCGGGGATTCCGATCAGTTCGAACAGCGGCTCGAAGAGTTGCGCGAGAACCGGTTCGGCGATGTAGCCGGTGATCAGGGTCGTGATGGTGATACCGAGTTGAGCACCCGAGAGTTGGAACGACAGCGTTTTGTGTGCCCGGCTGACCTGCCGGGAACGAAGGTCGCCCCTGGTCCGGACGTCGTTCTCGACCGTGGACCGCTCGAGCGCCGTGAGCGAGAACTCAGCCGCGACGAACAGCGCGGTGCCAAGGGTGAGGGCGATGAAGCCGAGCAGACTGCCTATCAGGATCAGCGCTTGCATCAGCGATCACCGCTGTGGGTGACGCCTCGAGGTGCCATGGGCACCAATCCAGCCTCCAAACTCAGGGGGATCAGGCGAGTAACGATCGCCTGGGATGTCGATTCGATCCTATCGGGTCACCAGCCCGCGGGTAGGGGCCGTCCTTCTGCGAAGCCCGCCGGGGACTGAACACCAAGGATCGCTTTCTCGTGCAGTTCCTCGAGTGAGCGTGCGCCCACATAGGTTGCCGTCGACCGGATGCCTGAGCAGATGTGGTCGATCAGGTCCTCGACGCCAGGCCGTTCGGGGTCCAGCGCGATTCGCGAAGTGGAGATCCCTTCGTCGAACAACGCCTTGCGGGCGCGGTCGAAGGAACTGTTGATCGCGGTGCGCGCGGCGACCGCACGCTTGGACGCCATGCCGAAGCTCTCCTTGTACGGCAGTCCGGTCTGATCCAACTTCAATTCGCCAGGGCTCTCGTGGGTTCCGGCAAACCATGAGCCGACCATCGCATTCGATGCTCCGGCGGCCACCGCCAACGCCACATCCCGCGGATGCCGAACACCACCGTCAGCCCACACGTGGGCACCGGATTCTCTTGCAGCAGCGGCACATTCGGCGACCGCCGAGAACTGCGGTCGGCCGACGCCGGTCATCATGCGGGTGGTGCACATCGCGCCGGGACCGACCCCGACCTTGACGATGTCCGCACCTGCGGAGATCAGGTCGCGGGTGCCTTGCGCCGTCACCACGTTGCCCGCGCAGATGGGTACTCCGAGGTTGGCGTCCGCGATTTGTTCGAGCACGGCGAGCATCTTCTCCTGATGGCCGTGTGCGGTGTCGACGACGATGAGATCGGCGCCGGCCTGCACCAGCGAGATCGCCTTGCCGCGGGCGTCGCCGTTGACGCCGACCGCGGCGGCAACCCGTAGGCGACCGTAAGCGTCTAGGTTCGGCTCGTAGATACCGGCGCGTACGGCTCCGATACGCGTCAGAATGCCCGCCAGCGAACCGTCTGCCTCGGTGAGTACCACCAGGTCGGAATGCGTGCCATCGAGCAGTTCGAACAGTTCACGGGGCGGCGTGCCCACCAGCGCGGACAAGAAGTTGGGGTCGAGGACCTCGGTCAGGCGAGCGAAACGGTCGACGTCGGCACAGGATGCCTCGGTGACCACGCCGATCGGGGTCGCGGCGTCGGCGCCGAGTACCACCACGGCGCCGTGGGCGCGCTTGGGCAGCAGTGCCACCGCATCGGAGATGGCAGCATCGGCGCCCAGAACAACCGGGGTGTCCGCGACGAGGTGGCGCCCTTTGACAAAGGAGATCATGTCGGCGGCCGCGGTGATGGGCAGATCCTGTGGCAGCACCACCAGGCCACCTCGGCGGGCGACGGTCTCGGCCATCCGGCGTCCGGCCACAGCCGTCATATTGGCGACAACCAGCGGGATGGTGGTGCCGGAACCATCGACGGAAGAAAGGTCGACGTCGAAACGCGAGGCGATGTCGGAGCGACCGGGCACCAGGAACACGTCGTCGTACGTCAGGTCGTGGCTCGGGAGATGATCATCGAGGAATCGCACGTATATCGACTTTACGCAAGATCAGGCGCTACCACCGCAAACGAGCCACCTGTACGAAGACGAGCCACATATTTGTGGCTCGTCTTCGTATTTCCGGCTCGTTTGGCTCAGGCCAGGTGAGATCAGGCCTGGATCTCGGTGCGGCCTTCGCTCCAGAGGGTGTGGAATGCGCCCTCTTTGTCGACACGCTGGTAGGTGTGCGCACCGAAGAAGTCACGCAGTCCCTGTGTCAGGGCAGCGGGCAGCCGCTCGGCGCGCAGCGCGTCGTAGTACGACAGCGACGATGAGAAGGCCGGGACCGGGATGCCCATGGTGGTCGCGGTGGCAACCACCTCGCGCCAGCTGTCGACGGCGTTCTCGACCGCTTCGCGGAAGTACGGCGCCAGCAGCAGGCTCGGGAGTTCGGGGTTCTCGGCGTAGGCCTCGCGGATGCGATTGAGGAACTTGGCCCGGATGATGCAGCCGCCCCGCCAGATGGTGGCCAGGTCGCCGGGGTGGACGTTCCAGCCGTATTCGTTGCTGCCTGCTTTGATCTGGTCGAAGCCCTGGGCGTAGGCGACGACCTTGGAGGCGTACAGCGCGCGGTTGATGGCGTCGACGAATGCCTTTTTGTCGGTCGGGGCGGCCGAGAGGGTGCCCGACGCCAGTCCTTGGGCCTGCTTGCGCTGGTCGGTGGCGCTCGACAGCGCGCGGGCGAAGACGGCCTCGGCGATGCCGGTGGTCGGGATACCCAGATCGAGCGCGGATTTCACGGTCCAACGGCCGGTGCCCTTCTGGCCTGCGGCATCGACGATGACATCGACGAGCGGCTTGCCGGTCTCGGCGTCGACCTGGCTGAGTACCTCTGCAGTGATCTCGACGAGGTAGCTGTCGAGGTCGCCCGAGTTCCACTCGCGGAATACGTCGGCGATTTCGCTGACCGGCATGTCGAGTGCTTTGCGCATGAGGTCGTACGCCTCGCCGATGAGCTGCATGTCGGCGTATTCGATGCCGTTGTGGACCATCTTCACGAAGTGGCCGGACCCGTCCGGGCCGATGTGGGTGCAGCAGGGCTCGCCGTCGACGTGCGCGGAGATCGACTCGAGGAGCGGTCCGAGTGACTTGTACGACTCGACGGGGCCGCCGGGCATGATCGAGGGACCGTTGAGTGCGCCTTCTTCACCGCCCGAGATGCCGGCTCCGACGAAGTTCAGGCCACGTGCTGACATGGCGGCTTCGCGGCGAATCGTGTCGGTGTAGAGCGAGTTTCCACCATCGATGATGATGTCGCCCTTTTCCATCAGGCCCGCAAGCTCTTCGATCACAGCATCGGTGGGGTCGCCGGCCTTGACCATGATCAGCACGCGCCGCGGTTTCTGCAGCGCACCGACGAACTCGGCCATCGTCTCGGTGCGAACGAAATCACCCTCGGTGCCGTACTTCTCGACGAGGGCATCGGTTTTCGCGATGCTGCGGTTGTGAAGAGCCACGGTATGACCGTGACGGGCGAAGTTGCGGGCGATGTTGGAACCCATCACCGCAAGGCCTGTGACCCCGATTTGGGCGCGAGCAGCTGAATCAGTCATTGCTACACCATATGACGAAGGAATCGATGGCGAAGGTCGGAGGTCCCGGCAGTGTCCGGATCACCGCATTTCCACCGCATTCGCCCACTTGTGTGGTGTGTCAGCTCTCGATGAGGCGGCGTAGTTCGTTGAGCCAGGGGATCGCGACGGCGAGGGTGGGCAGGACCAGAATCGCAGCCGCCACGACGTACGCAACGACTGAGATCAACATCGTCGGGCGGGTGTCGGAGAGGCGTTTGACCCGTGTGAGTGTGGTCGGACCGCCGATTGCCATGGCGCCGCTGGGCGCGACCGAATCTGCACAGGCCACCAGGGCCCGGCCGAGCTGTTTGCGACCGGTGGTTCGGACGGCGGAGTCGTCCGCGAGCAGTTCGACCAGAAGTTGGACCGCACCGAGGGCCGACCGGCTACGGACAAAACGCGGGAAGGCGTCGTGGACGGCGATGAACGCTTCGAGGATCAGGTCGTGGCGGGCGCGCAGATGTGCACGTTCGTGACTGATCACGGCTTCGAGTTCGTCGCGGGTCAGACGTGCGACCGTGCCCTCGCTGAGGACAACACGCTGTCGGAGGCCGGGCAGGCAATAGGCCATCGGTTGATCGACCTCGAGCATGCGGACGTCGCGAGCGCTCAGCGGACTGTCGGGTGCGGACCGATCCATCCGGTCGAGCAGATCGATCAGCTGGCGATGGGCGGACCGGCGGGCGCGAGTGCGCATCGAAACGCGGATGAGGCTGTAGATCAGGCGTGCGCCGACGAGGAGGGTGAGCAGGAAAACCGTGACATAGATGGTCCAGAGAACGATGCCCAGACTCGCCACTTCTTCGATCGGGTTGGCGATGGGCCGACCCTGTTTATCGAGGGTCAGCATGTTGGAGGCAATGGCCAGACCGCAACTGAACGCGGACAGCACGGCCGCGAGCGCGATCGACTGCCACAAAGCCATGGCAGCGCGCGGTGCACGAAGAGGCCACTGGGCAGCGGCGAGCCAGCTCGGAGCCGGCCACACCAGGATCACAGCGACGATCCCGAACACTAACGCGTTCACAACAAGGCGTTCCTACTGGTCAGTGAGGCTCGCGGTTGGTTCCACGTGCCGATTCCAATTCGTCGAGGGCGCGTCGCAATGCATCTGCCTCGTCTGCGCCGACTCGTCCCACAAAGGATACAAGCGCGGCCTGACGTGAACCTGCTTCGTCGGCTTCACTGAGCGCGTCGACCATCAGGCTGGCCACGAGGTGCTCCCGAGGATGCGTCGCGGAGTAGCGGTGCGCGCGGTCGTCGCGGAGCTGTGTGACCAGATGCTTCTTCGCCAGTCGCTGCAGCACCGTCATCACCGTGGTGTAGGCCAGCTCGCGATCGGCGGAGAGCGCCGCGTGTACCTGTCGCACCGTTTGCGGCTCGTCCGACGACCACAAATTGTCCATGATGACTCGCTCGAGTTCACCCAACCCGTTCATTCTTCTCACTTTACTTTTCTTCTCATCAAACAGCTCAACGCCCATCACCATAATTTTTCTCCCGAGACGCTTGACACATTGGTAAGGCTAGCCTACATTCTTATTTACGAGGACCGCGCGAGTGTCCTGAGGGCTGCAGAGACCCCCGGTCCACGCCACAGCAGGCCCCACCGACAAGGTGGGGCCTGCTGTGTTTTCCGGGACAGCCGTTGAGCATCGGAATCGAGGCGGCGAACCCTCTGGGGCGGTCGCGGCGAAACTTTGACAAACTCGAGGGTGCATCGCTGCGTTCTCGAAGCGCGGCCCGTCGTAGAGGAGATCTGTTCCGTGACAGATACAACCGATCCGAGCTCGTTCGATCCGACCACCTGGACGGCCCGAGGGTTCGACGCCGAACTGGGAGTCCACTACGTCGAGGCGAACGCCGACGGGGTTTCGGCGGAGTTCACGATCACCGACAAGCTCCTGCAGCCGTTCGGCATCGTCCACGGCGGTGTCTATTGCTCGGTGATCGAATCGGTGGCGAGCATGTCTGGCCAGGTGTGGTTGAACGCCAACGTCTCCGCGCAGGGTCATGTGGTGGGCGTCAACAACAGCACGGACTTCTTGCGTGCGGTGACAACCGGGGCGATGACCGCGAAGTCGAAGCCCATCCACCGGGGCCGGCGCCAGCAGTTGTGGGAGGTCGACATCTCCGACGAGAACGGAAAGCTGATCGCTCAGGGACGTGTCCGGCTCCAGAACATCACCGAAGGCTGAGGCAACCCATGACCGAGGGGAGTCGACCGACCCACATCGGTATGTCGCAACCGGCACGGGCACGTATCGATGCGGTGCTCGGCGCCGTCGATGCCGAACTGGATCGGGATTTCGCCGGCGACCGCCTACTGCAGCAGCAGCCGGCCCATACCGTCTACGTCGGTGCCGGGGATGTGGAGGTCGACACCCCGGCGGCCTGGGGCGCCGAAGCGCTTCGGATCGCCGATGGTGCGCAGGAGGTCCTGGCCGATCTGGATGTGCACGCCGTGATGCCCCTTGTCCGGGACCGCCTGGCAACCCGGCCCATCGAGGATCTGCGGATCGACCTCGAGGACGGCTACGGATGGCGACCCGACGAGGTCGAGGACCAACATGCCCGCGCTGCGGGACGAACCCTCGCGCGCTGGGCGGTTGCGGGCGACGCCGCACCTCGCGTTTTCGGTGTTCGATGCAAGGGCCTAGGTGTCGCCGAGCGGCCCCGCGGACTCCGGTCGCTGGAGATGGTGCTGGACGGCGCCGGGGGAGTTCCGGCCGGTTTTGTGTTCACCGTTCCGAAGTTGCGGCACGCGGCGCAGGTCGATGCGGTGCTCATGATCTGTGAGGAACTCGAACGGGCGCACGGGTTGCCGACGGGGGTACTCCGGTTCGAATTGCAGATCGAGAGCCCTCAGGCGGTCCTGGGTGCCGATGGCCGGGCGACCATTGCGGACGCGATCCATCGCGGTGGCGAGCGGTTGACCGGATTGCACTACGGCACCTACGACTACAGCGCGGCGTGCGGCATCGTCTCGGCGCAGCAGTCGCTCGAACATCCTGTTGCCGACCATGCCAAGGCGGTCATGTTGGTGGCGGCGGCGCAGACGGGCGTGTGGGTTTCCGATGGCTCGACCCAGATCGCGCCGGTGGGCGCACCCGAGGTGGTCGACGCGGCGCTACGTCGGCATCACCGGCTTGTGACCCGTGGACTTGAACACGGCATCTATCAGGGCTGGGACATGCACCCCGGTCACCTGGTGACGCGTTGGCTCGCGGTGTTCGCGTTCTTCCGCCAGGCGATGCCGCCCGCGACGACGCGGTTGCAGGCGTATTTCGACCGGCAGAGTTCGGAGTTCATCGACGAGCCGGCAACTGCGCAGTCGCTGGCCCTGGTGATCCTGCGTGGACTCGCGGCCGGTGCTTTCACCGAAGCCGATGTTCTCGCAGTCGGTCCGCGATGTTCGGCCGATGCACTGGCGGCACTGCGCCAAAGTGGTGGCGTGCTGCGCTGATCGGTGGGCCCGGCGGCCTCACCCGCCGAACACGCCTTTGGCAGCGACTTCCGGAATCCGGAAGGGCTGGAACATGAATCATGGCCGGACCCTGCCTGACAGCGGTCGTCAAGAAGGCCACCCCCGAGTTCGCGATGTTGTGGCGAGGACATCCCGGTGCGCGGATAGCCTTCGCGGCCGGCGTCGCCGGTCCCGAAAACCGGTTCGTGAAATGCTCGCCGCGCCGCCCAAAGGTCTGCGTGGCAGTATGTGTCGGACATACTTGTCCGTCGGCTGTGCCATCGAGGAGGAAACCGTGCGTCTGTCGCCGCATGAACAAGAGCGACTGATGATCTCGTACGCAGCCGAACTCGCCCGCAGGCGACAGGGACGCGGCCTGCTCCTCAACCACCCCGAGTCGGTTGCAGTCATCACCGATCACATCCTCGAAGGTGCCCGCGACGGTCGCTCGGTTGCCGAGTTGATGTCATCGGGTCGCGAGGTCCTCTCGCGCGCGCAGGTCATGGACGGTATCCCCGAGATGCTGCATGACGTCCAGGTCGAGGCCACATTCCCGGATGGCACCAAACTCGTCACCGTGCACAATCCGATTTCGTGACAGGACCGATGATGGCTGAGCAAAACCTGATACCAGGTGAAATACTCTGTGCCCCAGGTGAGATCATCCTCAATGAGGGTGCTGACGTTCTCGAGGTCGTGGTGGTCAACAGCGGCGATCGTCCGGTGCAGATCGGCAGTCATGTGCATTTTGTGCAGTCCAATGCCGCACTCGATTTCGATCGTGAACTCGCGTTCGGCCGACGGCTGAACATCCCCGCCGGAACCGCTGTGCGGTTCGAGCCGGGACTGTCGGCAACTGTTGAGCTGGTCCCGATCGCCGGTACGCGCGAAGTACATGGAATCTCGTCGAACCCGCCAGGAAGGCTGGACGCCTGATGGCATCGTTGAGTCGTGAGCGCTACGCCGAGCTGTACGGCCCCACGGTCGGTGACCGGATTCGGCTGGCCGACACCAACCTGCTGATCGAGGTCACCGAGGACCGCTCGGGTGGTCCGGGGCGTGCGGGTGAAGAAGCGGTCTTCGGTGGCGGCAAGGTCATCCGCGAGTCGATGGGGCAAGGCCGCGCGACGCGTGCTGATGGTGCCCCCGACACGGTGATCACCGGAGTGGTCATCCTCGATCACTGGGGAATCATCAAGGCAGACCTGGGAATTCGTGACGGACGGATCGTCGCACTCGGCAAGGCGGGCAACCCCGACACGATGGACGGCGTACACCCCGACCTCGTGATCGGCCCGTCCACCGAGATCATCGCAGGCAACGGCAAGATCATCACCGCAGGCGGTATCGACTGCCACGTGCACTTCATCTGCCCGCAGATCATGGACGAGGCACTCGGCAACGGCATCACCACCCTGATCGGTGGTGGCACCGGGCCGGCAGAGGGCAGCAAGGCGACCACTGTCACGCCGGGTGCCTGGCACCTGGCCTCGATGTTGTCGGCCACCGATCATTGGCCGCTCAACATCGTGCTGCTCGGCAAGGGCAACACCGTCAGCCTTGAGTCGATGCGCGAGCAATTGCGCGCCGGCGCTTCGGGTTTCAAACTCCACGAGGACTGGGGCAGCACCCCGGCGGCCATCGATGCCTGCCTGCGCATCGCCGATGAATCCGGTGTCCAGGTGGCGCTGCACTCCGATACCCTCAACGAGGCCGGGTTCGTCGAGGAGACCCTCGCAGCGATCGCCGGACGCGGGATCCACGCCTACCACACCGAAGGTGCCGGCGGCGGCCATGCGCCGGACATCATCACGGTGGCGTCCTACGCGAACGTCCTGCCCAGTTCCACGAATCCGACGCGGCCGCACACGATCAACACCCTCGATGAACACCTCGACATGCTGATGGTCTGCCACCATCTCAATCCCAGTGTCCCGGAGGATCTTGCGTTCGCGGAGAGTCGGATCCGGCCATCGACCATCGCCGCCGAGGATCTGCTGCACGACATGGGTGCGATCTCGATGATCGGTTCCGATGCGCAGGCGATGGGCCGCATCGGTGAGGTGGTCCTGCGCACCTGGCAGAGCGCGCACGTCATGAAGGCGCGGCGCGGTTCGTTGCCGGGGGACGGGGCCGCGGACAATCAGCGAGCCCAGCGGTACGTGGCCAAATACACGATCTGTCCTGCCATCGCCCATGGTCTGGACGACGAAATCGGTTCTGTCGAGGTAGGTAAGCTCGCCGATCTGGTCCTGTGGGAACCGGCGTTCTTCGGTGTCCGGCCGCATGCGGTGATCAAGGGTGGTGCGATCGCGTGGGCCGCCATGGGTGATGCCAACGCATCGATCCCGACGCCGCAGCCGGTGTTGCCCCGGGCCATGTTCGGTGCCTCCGCGCGTGTTGCGGCTGCCACATCGCTGAGTTTTGTTGCGCCACAGGCGATCGAGGACGGGCTTCCGGATCGACTGGGGCTCGACCGCCGACTTGTGCCGGTGAAGAATGTGCGTCACATCGGTAAGGCCGATATGCCCCGCAACAGTGCGCAACCCGAAATCCGCGTCGACCCCGACACATTCACCGTCACCATCGACGGCGAGGTCTGGGATCAGCAACCCGCGAGCGCTCTGCCGATGGCTCAGCGATATTTCATGTTCTGATGACCTCACCCGAGAGTCTTTCAGCCACCAGGCATCTGGGAATGCTGTTGACCCTGGCCGACTCACGCCTGCCGGTGGGTGGTCACGTTCACTCCGGAGGACTCGAAGAGGCGATCAGTTCCGGTTCGGTTCGCGACCTCGACACCCTCCGTGACTTCCTGGTGCGCCGGGTCGGTACCGCCGGTCTGGTTGCGGCATCGATCACCGCTGCAGTGGTCGCAGGCACCATCGACGTTGCGCAGGCCGAGGTGGAAGCTGATGCGCGCACGCCGTCGGCTGCGGCCAGGCGTGCATCCCGGGCTCAAGGACGCGGCATGCTGCGCTTGGGCAAAAAGATATGGCCCCAGCATGATTGGGGCCTGCACCCGGCGCGACCCCATCTACCGGTGGTGACCGGTCAGGTGGCGCGGGCAGCCGGTTTGAACCCGCATGAGAGTGCGATGGTGCTCATTTACACAACCATGACCGGATCTGCGACGGCTGGTCAGCGGTTGCTGGCGCTCGATCCCGGCGACGTCGCCCTGTTGGGCGTGCAGCTGACGGATTTGTGTGAGCAGACGGCGGCCGAGGCGGCGCAGGGGCTGGCCGACCTGTCCGATCCATTTCTTGATGTACTTGCCCAGCGGCACGAACTCCGGCCGATGCCGCTTTTCGCGTCATGACCGCCACCGATAGACCGAGCCATCACGCAGCAGACAACCATCACGCAGACGAAAAGGGAGACAGCTCTTGCCACCGCATCTGATCGACGGAGCGCCGCATACGCACGACCATGCCCGGCCGAAACGGGATCGGGTGCCGGGCGAGGCGCTGCGCATCGGCATCGGCGGCCCCGTCGGCTCCGGTAAGACCGCACTGGTTGCCGCACTGTGCAGGCAGTTGCGAGACGAGTTGTCGCTGGCCGTGTTGACCAACGACATCTACACCACCGAGGACGCCGATTTCTTGCGTCGCAACGCCGTGCTGCCGGACGAGCGGATCACCGCGGTCCAGACCGGCGGGTGCCCGCACACCGCCATCCGCGACGACATCACCGCAAACCTCGACGCCATCGATGACCTGGTCGAGGCCAACCCGCCGCTCGATCTCATCCTCGTCGAATCCGGCGGCGACAACCTCACCGCGACATTCTCGACCGGTCTGATCGACGCCCAGATCTTTGTGGTGGATGTGGCAGGCGGAGACAAGGTGCCACGCAAAGGTGGTCCCGGCGTGACGTTCTCGGATCTATTGGTCGTCAACAAGACCGACCTCGCACCGATGGTCGGGGCAAACCTCCAGGTGATGCGCGATGACGCCGAGCGGGTGCGGGAAGGTCGGCCGACGGTGCTGATCTCGCTGACCGACGATCCGGCCGCGACCGATGTACTGCGCTGGGTCCGGGAGCAGTTGGCCGCGGCACTCTGACCTGTCGATGCATACCGAGGTATATCTCGAGACGGCGAAGGGGCGATCTCCGCGCATCCGGACCAGGGGCGGCCTGGCCGCGCGTCAGACCGGGGTCGACGTGTTGCACCTGATCTCGACGGCTGCGACCCCGCTAGGCGGGGACACCATCGACATCCATGTGGATGTCGGGTGCGGGTCGCGGTTGACGGTGTTCAGCGTGGCTGCCACGTTGGCACTACCGAGTCGCGGGGAGCCGCGGTCGCAGCTGAACTGGCACATCTGCGTAGCCGATGGCGCCGAGCTGGTGATCGATCCGCTACCGACGATCGTCGCGGCGCATGCCGTCCACCACAGCAACACGACGGTGTCGGTCGCAGGGTCCGGGTCGGTCCGGATCTGTGAGCGTGTGCAGATCGGCCGGTTCGGTGAGGACGACGGTGCCTGGGCGGGGCGATTGAGCGTCGATGTCGACGGCACTACGGCCGTTCGGCACCAGCTTCGACTCGGCAAGGCCACCCACGATCGACTGGGGGCACCGACCGTGCTGATCAGTGAATTCTGTTATCCGGACGATCGCGCAGACGTGGTCCATCCCACCGCGGCGGCCACCCGGTTGCGGCCGGCGGCAGGCGGAAGTCTGACCACGGTGCTCGCCGACACGATGCCCCAGGCGGAGCGTCTTGCCGGCGAGCTGGCGGTCGGCTGAATCAGCTTGCGGCCGGTTTGGCGTCGCCTTCGGGCGTGCCTGAAGCCTTTGTGCCTTCGGGCGTGCCCGATGTTTTTGTATCTGTCAGCTCTTTGTCGGTGGCGGGCACCGGATCGGACAGAACAGGCTTGCTGTTGGGCGGTCCGGCGGCGTCGTCGCTCTTGTTCTGAGCCTTTTCGAGTTGGGCCAGGCGGTCGAGCGCGTTGCGGGCAAGTGTCTGCTGCTCGGTGATGGTGAGTTGCGACCGGCCGCGGGTCATGAAGGCGAACGACCAGTCGACGATGGTGTTCAGGCGACTGCGGAATCCGACGATGTACACCAGGTGCAGCAGCAGCCAGCCGAGCCAGGCGAAGAAACCCTCGGTCTCGATGTTCTTCTTGAATCCTGGTACCGGGACGGATGCGACGGCACTGAACTTCGAGATCGTGGCCATCGATCCCTTGTCCCAGTACTTGAACGGTTCGCGTTCTTCGGGCGTCTTGCCTGCGAGCCCGGCCTTGATGGCGTCGGCGGCGTACTTGCCGCCCTGGATGGCGCCCTGCGCCATGCCCGGAACGTCTTCGACCGACATCATGTCACCGACGACAAAGACGTTCGGGTTGCCCGGAATCGAGAGGTCGGGCAGCACCTTGACGCGGCCCGCGCGGTCGAGTTCGACACCACTCTGCTCGGCGAGCTGCTTGCCGAGCGGGCTGGCCGCGACACCGGCCGACCACACCTTGCACTGCGATTCGATGCGTCGGGTGGTGCCGTCTTTCTCCTTGACCAGCAAACCGTCGTAGTCGAGGTCGACGACCATCGCGTTGAGCTGGATTTCCACACCCATGCTCTCCAGGCGTTTGGCGGCCTTGTTGCCCAGATTGGCGCCCATCGGCGGGAGGACGGCAGGCGCCGCGTCGAGCAGGATCACCCGGGATTCGGTGGGGTCGATGTTGCGGAAGGCGCCCTTGAGTGTCTTGTTGCTCATCTCGGAGATCTGCCCGGCCAATTCGACACCGGTCGGCCCCGCCCCGATGACGACGAACGTCAGCAGCCGGGCACGTTCCTCGTGGTTGTCGGACAGTTCCGCCTGTTCAAAGGCGCCCAGGATGCGACCGCGCAGTTCGAGGGCGTCGTCGATGGTCTTCATGCCCGGTGCGAACTGCGAGAAGTGATCGTTGCCGAAGTACGACTGATCAGCACCGGCCGCGATGATCAGACTGTCGAACGGGGTTTCGGTGATGCGCTCGAGGAGGCGTGAGGTGACCACCTTGTTCTCGAGGTCGATCTTCTCGACGTTGCCCATCAGAACCTTGGCGTTCGCCTGTTTGCGCAGGATGACGCGGGTGGCGGGAGCGATCTCACCTTCGGAGATGATGCCGGTCGCGACCTGATAGAGCATCGGCTGGAAGAGGTGGTGGGTGGTGCGCGCGATCAAGGTGACGTCGACATCGGCCTTCTTCAGGTGCTGAGTCGAGAACAATCCACCGAAGCCGGAGCCGATGACCACCACCTTGTGGCGGGTCGAAACTGCAGTCTCCTTGCTCATGACCATCTCCTGTCAATTGGCGAATTGCGGCCGGGATCTCTGGGGAGTGGTGGGATCCGCACCATGCCTACGGTAGTTGGTGGCCGGTGTTTGGTCGCGCCAAGGTGTACCCGACCGCTTCGTCGGGTGAAGACAGCCGGTCAGGCAATCAGATGCGTGCTGGTGCGCGCTGCCTGCGCCCACGCGAAGTTGTTTGATTCCCAATCGGTGCGGAGGATCTCGTACTCGACCTCGCCGCGTTCGGACCCGGCGATCGAGGTGTCGGCGCAGTCGTGCAGACGGACCAGGCGCAGGCCGCAGTTCTCCATCACCCGCCTGGACGCGATGTTGACCGCCATCGTGCCTGCGAAGAGTCTGCTGACCTTCAAATCGTCGAACGCCAGTCGGACGAGGGCGCGGGCACCTTCGGTTGCCAACCCCTTACCCCACATACTTCGGCGCAGTCGGTAACTGAGCTCGAACTCTGATTCGGGTGAGTGGCGAGGTGCGCGGACGGCGAACCAGCCGACGAAACTGCTGGCGGGCTCGGGGTGGCCCACCGAACGCGCCGCCACCAGGTCGAGCCGGTCGAGGGCGACCCACAGTCCGGCACCGCTGCGATGTGTCGCCTCGGCCACAGCTCGGGGGATCGTCCATTCCTCGATCACCTCGCGAGGGGTCGGCGTACCACCGGTCACGTATCGCATCACCGCTGGATCGCGGTCGAGTTCCACAAGCTGGTCGGTGTCGCGGTGCGACACCGGCCGCAACACCAGGCGGTCGGTCTCGATGATCAACAATTTCCCCGTTTCGAAAGCGCGCTTGCGTGGCACCCTACATTCTCCGAGGCGGTTGGTGGGAGGCATTGGGTGAGAGCGGCGTACCGGTGACCGATTGAAGCCGAGCTGGTGTGATAGGTGGAGCACCTACACTGACGTGGTGCGGCGTTCGAAGAGTCCTCATATGACGACGGTGGCTGTAGTCGGGTCCGGTGTGTCCGGACTCACCGCCGCATATCTGCTCCGCACGGACCATGAAGTGACGCTCTATGAGAGCGATCACCGCCTCGGTGGTCATGCCCACACCCATACGCTGGGCTCCGGGCATGCGGCCGTACGTGTCGATTCGGGATTCATCGTCCACAACCACGACACCTACCCGCTGCTCCGAAAGCTCTTTTCGGAGTTGGGAGTTGATGTGGCGCCGACCGAGATGAGCATGAGCATCAACGACCGGCCCTCTGGTGTCCAGTACGCCGGTGGTCGCGGGTTGCCGGGGATCTTCGCCCAGAAGCGCCGGATCCTCGATCCTCGGTTTGTGGGGATGTTGTTGCAGATCAAGCGTTTTCATCGAGTCGCCGCAACACACCTCGCGGACGCCGATGACGACGACCTCAGTACCTACGGCGAATTCCTGATCCGGCACGGATTCTCTGACCACTTCATCCGGATGTTCGCGATCCCGCTGGTGTCGTGTGTGTGGTCGACCGGTTCGGCGAGGTCCCTCGACTACCCGGCGCGCTATCTGTTCGCCTTCCTCGACAACCACGGGATGCTCACCGTCAAGGGTTCGCCGCAGTGGTACACCGTGCGTGGGGGTTCCGGCACGTATGTCGACCGCATCGCAGCGACCCTCGACGACATCACGACAGGCGCCCCTGTCACGCGTATCGAGCGCGGCGACGACGGTGTGCGAATCAGTGCGACAGGTCGCCCCGACCGGGTTTTCGACCGGGTGGTGATCGCGACGCATGCCGATCAGGCCCTCGACCTGCTGGCAGATGCGTCGGAAGCCGAGAAGCGAGTCCTCGGGGCCTTCGGTTACGCGGCAAACGACACGATCCTGCACACCGATGCTTCCCTGATGCCCACCGTCACAGGGGCCGGCGCCAGCTGGAACTACCTCACACCGGAGGTGGCCGGCGCCGACGCACCGCCGGTGGTGACCTACTGGATGAACCGTCTGCAGGGTCTACCCGGACCCACCCAGTACTACGTGACACTCAACGGCCGGGATCGGATCAAACCGGACTCGATCATCGCGACCATGGCATACACACATCCCGTTTACACGCCGGAAGCTGTTGCCGCACAGAAGCAGTTGCCGGAATTGTCCACCCCGCAAACGGTGTTCGCCGGCGCCTATCACGGCTGGGGCTTCCACGAGGACGGTGTTCGCTCGGGTGTCGCGGCCGCAGCGCATTTCGGGGCTGATTGGGAATGAGGGCCGAGGCGGTGCTGCCACCCACGCCGGCGCTGGTGCCGGGGCGGGTGCGGCACGTGCGGCGAACACCTCTGCGGCACGGTTTCGATCACCGGGTATACCAATGGCTGGTCGACCTGGATGAGCCACCGCTGATTCCCGCTGGGTTGCGCTCCTTTGCCCGCATCTATGCCAAGGACCACCTCGGAGATCCGGGACCGATTGCCGAAATGTCCGATCCGACTGCCCAACTGCTCCGAATCAAACGCAATGTGGCGAACTACCTGGCAGTGCGCGATGTCGACCTCGGTCCGGATGGGCGGGTGCTGATGTTGGCGAACGCTCGGGTGCTCGGGTACGTCTTCGATCCGTTGACCGTGTTCTGGTGCTATTCGGGAGACACTCTGCGAGGTGTCGTCGCCGAGGTGCACAACACCTACGGTGAGCGCACCGCCTACCTGCTCGAACCTCAATCCCCGCCAGAATCGAGAGCCGGCGACCTGCGAACGCAGGTGCCGAAGCATTTCTACGTCTCACCGTTCAATGACGTCTCCGGCGACTACGACATAAATGTCCGGCTCGATTCGGAGTCTGTCGGCGTCTCGATCAGCCTGCTGCGCGCAGGCACGTCGATGTTCACCGCGAGCTTCGACGGTCGCCCGGCCGCGTACACGCCGCGTCTACTGATCCGCACCCTGATCACCAATCCGTTCATGCCGCAGCGTGTTTCTGCGCTCATCGCGATGCATGGCTTGTGGCTGTGGCTTCGCCGCCTCCCGGTCCGCGCCCGGCCCGCGCACACCCCGCCCGAAGGAGTTTGATGTCCGAACTGGCGCAGCCGGCGCAGTTACCCGAACTCGCGGAGCCTTTCTGTTTACGGCGACCGATCCTCGGCGGTGTCTGTTTCCTGGCGAGTTTTGCCCAGCTGTTCGTCAACCAGGCCGTCCGGCGCACGCCGGTGCAGGTCAGCTATCCCGACGGCACCATCCGCGGCGGTGGCGATGCGTCCAGCCCGCGCCTGGAGGTCGTTCGCCCCAAGGCCTTGCACGAACGGATGGGCCACAACCCCAAGATCGGGCTGGGCGAGGCGTATATGGCGGGCGATTGGCGTGTCGCCGACGGCAGCGACCTGGGGGAGGCGCTGACGCCGTTCGCGGCGCGCCTGACGTCGCTGGTCCCGGAACCCTGGTGGAAGCTGCGGATCTTCGTCGATACCAAGATCCCGCACCGTCACAAGAACACCCCCGAGGGTTCGCGCCGCAACATCGGCGCCCACTACGACCTCAGCAACGACCTCTTTGCCACGTTCCTCGATCCGACCATGACCTACAGCTCGGCGATGTTCGACCCGGCAGGTCCACCGGCCTCACAGGACCTCGAGCAGGCCCAGTACCGCAAACTCGACGCGATTCTCGATCAGGCCGGTGTGAAGGCCGGTAGTCGGGTTCTGGAGATCGGGACCGGTTGGGGAGCGCTGGCGATCAGGGCCGCCGGACGTGGCGCGCATGTCACCACGGTGACGTTGTCGAGGGAACAGCTCGAAATGGCCGAGGAGCGGGTCAGCGCCGAAGGTGTGATGGACATGGTCGATATTCGGCTGCAGGACTATCGGGCGGTGACCGGCGAGTTCGACGCCATCGTCTCGGTCGAGATGATCGAGGCGGTGGGCGAGGAGTTCTGGCCGACGTACTTCGGCAAGATCGATTCGCTGTTGGCGCCAGGCGGCACGGTTGCCATCCAGGCAATTCTGATGCCTCATCAACGAATGTTGGCCACCCGCAGGTCGTTTGGATGGATTCAGAAGTACATCTTCCCCGGCGGGCTGATCCCATCGTTCGAGGCGATCGAGAAGACGCTGGCGCAGCACACGACCTTGCGGGTCACGGAGCATCACGATTTCGGTCAGGACTACGCCGAGACACTCCGCCGGTGGCGGTCGTCGTTCACACAGCACCGGCAGGCCGTGATGCAGCTGGGTTTCGACGAAACCTTCATGCGGATGTGGGAGTACTACCTGGCGTACTGCGAGGCCGGATTTGCCTCGAACTACCTCCAGGTCAGCCAGATACGGATGCAGAGGTGATCTGAACATGACAACAGACCTGGCCGAAAAAAGGGTCTGGGTGATCGGTGCGTCGAGCGGTATCGGCGCGGCAACCGCCCGGGCGCTGGTCAAACGAGGTGCCCACGTTGCCATTTCGGCGCGCCGTGACACCGAACTGCGTGAGGTGGCCGGATCGGCGATGACCGTCGCGGTTGCCGACGTCACCAACCGTGACTCGGTCGATTCGGCGGCCGCGCACGTGCGCGAGGCCCTGGGCGATATCGACGTGGTGATCATCAATGCCGGGTTCTGGGAACAGATGGACGCCGCCGAGTGGGACCGCGACCTGTTCGAGCGCCATGTGCAGGTGAATCTGCTCGGCATGAACAACTGCGTCGGGGCGGTACTTCCGCAGATGGTGGAGAAGGGCGCAGGCACGATCGTCGGTGTCGCATCGGTGGCCGGTTATCGCGGACTGGGCGGCGCCGAGGCCTACGGCGCCACCAAGGCCGCGCAGATCAACATGCTCGAAGGCATGCGTGTTGCGCTTCGCCGGAAGGGTGTCCGTGTCGTGACGGTCTGCCCGGGTTTTGTGAAGACGAGTCTGACGGAGTCGAACACATTTCCCATGCCGTTTCTCATCGAAGCGGACGAAGCCGCCGAATCGATCTGCCGGGGTCTGGAGCGTGCTCGGATGGAGATCGTCTTCCCGGTTCCGATGGCCGCGTTGATGAAGGTGGCGCGTCTGCTTCCGGTCCGGTTGTGGGCACGGGTCTTCTCGGTGCGCGGCGCGACCTAGGGCGAGCGGAGTAGACCAACGATTAATTTTCGGTGTGGCCATGGTCGGTATGTCAGAGGGATGTCCGACTGAGGAGACACCATGGGAGCTCACCCGACTGCACGATTCGACGATCGTTTCAGTCGTTCGGGGGCTGTTGCCGCCGACTGGGAACAGATATCGGGGATCCTGGAGCGGGCCGAGTTGTATTGGGTGACAACGGTCCGCCGCGACGGCCGACCGCATGGCACGCCGTTGGTCGGGGTGTGGTCCGGCGACCGTTTCTACTTCTGTAGCGGACCCGATGAGCAGAAGGTTCACAATCTCGCGGTCAACGATCAGGTCAGTGTGACGACCGGGGTGAACACCTGGCAGTGCGGCTGCGATGTGGTGATCGAGGGCACCTCGCAGCAGGTCACCGATCAGGCGGAGCTGATTGCGATTGCCAAGGCCTACTTCGACAAATACGGGGACGCGTGGGCGTTTGAACCCTCTGAGGGTGGTTTCGGAACCGGCGACGATTTTGCTCTGGTGTACCGCGTCACACCACTGAAAGTATTCGCGTTCGAGAAGGATCCACACGGGCAGACCCGCTTCGACTTCTGAGGATTGTCACCACTACTGTGGCACCGGTGAGTGACACGACAGGCGTTACCGAGGTCTCGTTGCAACTGCGGTGGGGCGATATGGACCTCAACCGCCACGTGAACAACGTGCAATACGCCCGGCTCTTCGAAGAGGCCCGCGTGCGCGCGGTGTCGGGCTGGATCCGCGACGGATACGGCGCGGTCGCCATTCACATCGCACGTCAGGAAATCGAGTTCGTGAAGCCGCTGATCTACACCCCCGAGCCGGTTACGGCGCGGGTGTGGGTGAGTCGGCTCGGCGGCTCGTCCTTCGACTTCGGAAGTTCGCTCAGCGATGTAGACGGCAAGGTTGTCGCCCTCTGTGAGACAACCGTGGTGGCAGTGCATTCCGAAACCGGCGACGTTTTGCCGATCTCCGATGAGATGCGGGTGTTCCTGAAATCGAAGTCCGCCGATCCCGTTCCACTGCGCCGCCGATCCTGATCACCGTCTCGTGGTCACCTCGGGTGTCGGGCATCCGTGATACACCGGGGATGACAATCGGAAGGGGCCCTGCGTGCTGAGACTGCACCGCGCCGAGCGCACCAGCACGTTGGTGGCCGCGCTCGCCGACATCTTGACGACCGCGCCGTCGGATCCATTCGCTCGAGAGCTGGTTGCGGTACCTGCGCAAGGTGTCGAACGGTGGCTGACGCAGCAGTTGTCGACCCGGCTGGGTGCAACCGGCCCCGGCGGCGCCGACGGTATCGCGGCAAACATACTCTTTCCGCATCCGGCCTCGCTGGTCGATGACGTCATGGCGCAGGTCAGTGGTGTCGAATCCGGGCAGTTCGACAACGACCCGTGGTCGACGGGGCGGATGCTCTGGACGTTGCTGTCGGTGATCGACGATGCCGTCGATGATCCGGCCTGCGCGATCCTGGCCCGGCACCTGGGTCACAGTGCCGAAGCGGGCACCAGGGCCCCCGGGTTCCGGATCGGGCGCCGATACGGAACGGCCGAGCACCTCACCGCCTTGTTCCGGGGATACGGAACCCACCGACCGCAGATGATCATCGACTGGCACAACGGAAACGACACCGACGGTGCCGGTGCACGACTTGATCCCGATCAACGGTGGCAGGCGCATCTGTGGCGACTTCTTCGCGAGCGCATCGATTCACCGAGTCCGCCCGAACGTCTCGAACAGGTCTGTGCGGTACTTCTCGAACGGTCCGATGCGGTGGATCTGCCGGAGCGGCTGGCGTTGTTCGGTGTCACCCGTCTCAGTACCGAGCAGTTGCAGGTCCTGGCCGCCCTCGGTGCGCATCGCGACATCAATCTCTTTCTGCCACATGCCAGTCCGGTGATGTGGCAGAAACTGCAGTTGAAGTCTGCGCCGATCCGGCGCAGCGAGGTTGTGGTGCGCGACATCCAACATCCATTGCTGGCGTCGTTGTCCCGTGAGGTTCGCGAACTCCAGATCAACCTCTCCGCCGTTGCCGCAGACGATATTCATCACGCCGATGAACACGCCCGTGGTGGTACGCATCTCGAGCGTCTGCAGGATGCGCTTCGCGCAGACCGGATCGCGGAACCCGGCGGGCAGGCAGATGGCAGTGTTCAGGTCCATTCCTGTCACGGTGCCGCGCGCCAGGTCGAGGTGTTGCGCGAACTCGTGCTGCGGTTGTTCCAAGGCGATCCGACACTTGATCCGCGCGACGTGATCGTCATGTGCCCCGACGTCGAAACCCACGCACCGCTGATCCGGGCCGCATTCGGCCAGGTCAGTCATGCGCATCCCGGTCATGAACTGCGCGTTCGCCTGGCCGACCGCGCACTGCGTCAGACCAACCCGCTCCTGGATGTCATGACCGACCTGCTGTTATTGGCCGGTGGCCGGGTCAAGGCAAGTGAAGTACTCGACCTCCTCGACACGCCGCCGGTGCGGACCCGATTCGGGTTCGGCGACGACGACCTCGAACGCCTGCGGCAATGGACCGCCGAATCCGGAGCCCGCTGGGGTATCAACGACAACCAGCGAAAACCGTTCGGGCTGGGAGGGTTTCGGCAAAACACCTTCGACGCCGGACTTGACCGGATCCTGTTGGGTGTGGCCGCCGACGAGACCGAACTGGGCTGGCTCGACACCGCGCTACCGCTTGATGACGTGGACAGTGCCGACGTCGAGTTGGCAGGCAGATTCGCCGAGTTCATCAGCCGGCTCGATACCGCGCTGACCAGTTTGCGTGGTCCACGTCCGGCAACGCAGTGGGCCGAAAATCTGGCCACTGCACTGGATCTGCTCACCGCGGTGCGTCCCGCCGATGCGTGGCAGCGCAGTCAGGCACTTCGCGAACTGTCGTCGGCCACCGAACACGGTGGCGATACGACAGTGCGGCTCGCCGACATCCGGGCCATGCTGTCGCATCGGCTGGCCGGGCGTCCGACTCGGGCCAACTTCCGGACCGGCGAACTGACGGTGTGCACGATGGTCCCGATGCGGGCCGTGCCGCATCGGGTTGTCATCTTGCTCGGGCTCGACGACGAGAGTTATCCCCGTGTCGGCGGTATCAACGGCGACGACATCCTGGCGCGCAATCCGTGTGTCGGAGAACGGGATATCCGTAGCGAGGACCGTCAGCTGCTACTCGATGCGACCATGTCGGCGATCGACAAGCTCATCATCTTGTATACCGGCACCGATCCGGTGACCGGTCTGCGCAGGCCGCCTGCGGTCCCGGTGGGCGAACTGCTCGACACCGCAGACGCGATGCTGGCCGATGGCTCGACAGTGTCGACGTCGCATCCATTGCATGGCTTCGACCCGGCGAACTTCGCTGCCGAGAACCCCCTCAGCTTCGATCGAACGGCGCTTGCCGGGGCCGTGGCCACCCAATCGGTTCAGGTCTGCGAACCCGGATTTTTGCCGAAGCCACTGCCGAAGACCTCCGGTGATGTGGAGTTGTCCGACCTGATCGCCTTTGTCGAGCACCCGATGCGGGCATTCTGCCGCCAACGGCTGGGCATGTACCTGCCAGGCGACGACGAAGAGCTCAACGACGTGCTCAGCGCGGACATCGACGGTCTCGGCAAGTGGGCGATCGGCGATCGGATGCTGCAGGCCCGGCTCGGTGGAGCAGACGCGGATGCGTTGCGCGGTGCCGAACTTCGGCGCGGAACCTTGCCACCGTTTCTCTTGGGCGCGAAGGTGTTCGGAGAGATCTCCGGTCTGGTCGAGTCGCTCGTGACTGTGGCGGCACCCCTCTATGAGGCGCATCCCGACGTGATCGACGTGACCATCGATCTGGGCGACAACCGGAGGCTGACCGGGACCGTCCCGTCGGTCCATCGCGGCACGCTGGTCCGGACCATCTACTCCCGGCTGGCGGCTAAACACCGCCTGGCCGCGTGGGTCGGCTTGTTGGCGCTGGCGGCGTCCGGGTCCGACGTCACCAGCTCCGTTGTCGTCGGCCGCGGATCGTACGGCCGCGTCCGGCGATCGACACTGGCTGCGCCGCCGAATCCGATTGCGGTGCTGCGTCAGATCGTCGACCTGCGCGATCGGGGGCTGCAGTCGCCACTTCCGTTGCCGACGGCCGCTGCTGCCGAATACGCCGACCGTCGCCACCGGGGCGACGACACCGCTCTGGCCATGGACGCAGCCGACAAGAACTTCATGAACAAGTTCGGCGGCGACGCACAGGACGTCTACGTCCGGTACTTGCATGAGGGGGAGTTCTCGGCCGTGATCGCCGAACGGGCGGTCGCAGAGGAAAAGGACTGGGATGAGCAGGGGTCTCGTTTCGCGGCAGGCGCGATGCGCTTGTGGACGCCCTTGCTGGATTCGGAACAGGTGCGCTGAGACATGATCCAAAGCCCTATCGCGCCGGTCACGTTCGACATCACCGGACCGCTGCCATCCGGCACCACCGTCCTCGAAGCCAGTGCCGGTACCGGAAAGACCTATGCCATCGTCGGTTTGGCTGCTCGGTATGTCGCCGACGGTGTTCCGCTGTCCGACCTTCTGCTGGTCACATTCAGCCGCTTCGCGACCGCCGAACTCCGTGAGCGCACACGACTGCGGCTGACCGGACTCGCTGCGGCCCTGACCGATCCCGTGGCCGCGCGGGATTCGGACGACCCGCTGGCCGCGATGCTCTCCGCGGGATCGCCGGGCGAGGTCGAGATTCGCCGTAGGCGCCTGGCAGATGCGGTATCGGACTTCGACGCGGCCACCATCGCCACCACTCACACATTCTGCAGTCGCATGCTCGACGGACTCGGTGTGGCCGGGGATTTCGAGAACGACATCACCCTGGTCGAGGATGTCAGTGACCTGATCACCGAAGTCACCGACGACCTGTACCTGCATCGGTTCAGCGGAAACGGCGTAGCGCCGTTCAGTCTGGTCGAGGCCCACTCCTTCTGTCGGCAGGCGGTCTTCCAGCGGCAGGCGAAGCTGTCTCCGATCACCGACCCCGACACCGACGAGTATCAGCGGATCGACTTCGCGAAGACGGTGATCGTCGAGGTGGAACGCCGTAAGCGGCAGACGAACATTCGCGACTACGACGACCTGCAGATCCTGCTGCGTGATGCGCTCGAAGACCCCGAGCACGGGGAGCAGGCATGTCGTCGGGTGCGGAGCCGATTCCAGGTGGTTCTGGTCGACGAGTTCCAGGACACCGACCCGGTGCAGTGGGCCATCTTCCGGTTGGCCTTTCACGGGCACACCACCCTGGTGCTGGTGGGCGATCCCAAACAGTCGATCTACGCGTTCCGCGGGGCCGAGGTGTTCAGCTACCTCGAAGCCGTTCGGGCCGCCGACAACCATCAGGCACTGCCCACCAACTGGCGCAGTGATGCCGACCTCGTCGAGGCGCTCGACCGCGTCTATGGCGGTGCGGCACTCGGTAGTCCGGAGATCGTGGTCCACGAGGTCGGGGCCACACATACCGAGTCGAGATTGCCCGGTCAGGTCCCACTGCGATTGCGATACCTGAACCGCAGAGGCCACGGACCGCTGGGCAAGAGCGGGTTCCCGGTGCTCGATCGCCTGCGACGTTCGGTGGCCGACGATGTCGCCGCCGACCTGACCCGACTCCTGAATTCCCGGACACCGTTGTGTGGCACCGGAGGCGAACGTGCGGTGGCACCCGGCGACATCGCCGTCCTGGTCCGAAATCACCGGCACCTCAACATGATCCAGGCAGCGCTGGACAGCAGGGGAGTGCCGTCTGTGCTGGCGGGTGGTACCAGTGTCTACAGCACGCAAGGCGCGCTCGACTGGTTGTGGCTGTTGCAGGCGATGGAACAACCGAGCCGAACCGCGCGCATCCGTTTGGCCGCACTCACGCCACTGCTCGGATGGACTGCCGCAGAACTGGATTCCGGTGCCGACGGGCTGACCGCCGACATCAGTGCGCTGATCCGTGAACTGGTTGCGGTGTATCACGAGTCGGGTTTTGCGGCCGTATACGAACATCTCTCGGGAGTCCGCGATGTGCCCGGCCGGGTGCTGTCCGTGGTGGGTGGGGAGCGTCGGCTCACCGATCTGACCCACGTGGCCCAGCTCTGCAACCGCGCTGTGGTGGAAGAGGGTTTGGGTCTGACCGCGCTGGTGCGCAGGCTCGGGCAGTTGATCAACGACCCGACGTCGGGCAATCAGGGTGAACAGAGCCGGCGCCTCGACAGCGACGCCGCGGCCGTACAGCTCCTCACGGTGCACCGGAGCAAAGGGCTCGAGTTCCCGATCGTCTATGTGCCCTATGGCTGGGACGGCGCGCAACATCCTTCACCGGATACGTTCTTGCTCCACGACGAGGCAGGCAAACGACTGCTCGACATCGGTGGCAAGGATGCACCCGGCTACCGCGATCGCCGGGAGGCCTCCGCGACCGAGGACAACGGTGAAGAGCTACGACTGCTGTACGTTGCGTTGACCCGTGCGGCGTCGGCGGTCGTGTTGTGGTGGGCGCCGGGCACATCGGCGCGGTCGTCGCCGCTGCACCGCTTGCTCTTCAGTCGCGATCGGTCGAATCCCGATCCGCGACCGGTGGTGCCGGATGACGCGAAGGTCGGCCAATTCATGACGGCCTGGGGCGAGACCGCGGGTAACCGGGTGCGGGTGGAACCGGCCGACTACGGAACAGAGGGGCAGCTCCCGTGGGTGCCGCAACGGCCCGAAACCGGCGAGCTGGCGGTGGCGAGCTTCACCCGCCATATCGACCACACCTGGCGGCGCACGTCGTATTCGGCGTTGGTCGCCGGTACGCATCATGAACCGGCGGTGGCCAGTGAACCGGAGTCGGAGGTCAAGACAGACGAGCAGGTCGCCGAACCGCTGGACGTCCCGGTTGCCGACGGGTCCGCTGACCTACCGCATGCTTCTTTGATGAACACCCTGCCTTTTGGTGCGGCATTCGGAACCCTGGTCCACGAGGTGCTCGAGGTCATCGACACCGATGCCGACGACCTGGCGACCGAGGTGGCAACGCGCTGCCGAGACGCGGTGGCCATGTGGATGGCCGAGGCTGATCCCGAGGTGTTGGCGACCGCACTGTTGGCAGTCCTGCGGACACCACTCGGGCTGCAGCCGGAGACAACCCTGGGGCAGCTGGCGACCAGGGATCGGTTGGCAGAGCTCGACTTCGAGTTCCCGCTCGGTGGCGACGAATCGACCACGCTGCGCGAGATCAGCGATCTGATGGACACCCATCTTGATGCCGACGACCTGCTCGCCGACTATCCACAGCACCTTCGTGGCGTGCAGGCGCCACCGCTGCGCGGATATCTCGTCGGCAGTATCGACGCTGTCCTGAGACTGCCCGGCAACCGGTTTGTCATCGTCGACTACAAGACCAACCGGACCGCACGCGGAGATCTCAGTGCCCTCGACTACACGCCCGAGCGGATGGCCCGCGAGATGATCAACTCGCACTATCCGTTACAGGCGTTGCTCTATTCGGTTGCCCTGCACCGATATCTGCGGTGGCGGCTGCCCGCGTACGACCCTGAAGTCCACCTCGCCGGCGCCCAGTACCACTTTGTGCGGGGCATGATCGGGCCCGATACCCCGGCCGGATGTGGTGTCTTCCAATGGCATCCACCGGCATCCCTGATCGTCGCGGTCTCAGACCTGATCGCCGGAAGGACAGTGCAGCTGTGACGGTGCAGTACGACGCGCGGATTGCGGTCAATGCCCATCCCACACTGGTGCCGTTCAACACCGCCGGTGTGCTCAGTGCAGCAGATGTGCATGTGGCGCAGCGGTTGGCGGGTCTGAGCAAGGCGGATATCGATCCGAATGTCCTGCTCGCAACAGCACTTGCGGTCCGGGCCGTGCGATTGGGTTCGGTCTGTGTCGAGGTCAACAGGCTGTCCGAGGTCGCCATCGATGAGGACGAGTTCGGTGTCGACCCGGATTCGCTGCCGTGGCCGGATGCGGCAGCGGTCGTCGCTGCACTCGAGGTCAGTCCACTGGTCACCGGTTCGGCGTCCGGGTCGCTGCGTCCACTGCACCTGGCACAGACGCCCGAGGGCCCGTTGTTGTATCTGCGGCGATACTTCCTGCAGGAGCAGCGGATCCGTGAACTCCTCGACGACCGATCACACAGCCATCCGGAGGTGAATGCCGATCGGCTGCTCACCGGTCTGCGGAGGCACTTTCCCGATGAGGGACCCGATCGGCAAAGAATTGCTGCCGCCTTGGCCAGTGCCGGTTGGACCACCGTGATCGCCGGTGGGCCAGGTACGGGCAAAACCCACACGGTTGCACGGGTATTGGCGTTGATGTTCGACGAATACGGCCCCTCGTTGCGGGTGGCGCTGGCAGCGCCGACCGGGCGGGCCGCGGCTCAGCTGGAAGAATCGGTGCGGTCGCAGGCCGATGAACTGGGCTTGCCCACCGACCTCTCCGCGACGACCCTGCATCGTCTACTTGGTTGGAAACCGGGGAGCCGCAGCCGATTTGCGCATGATTCGGGCAATCGGCTGCCACATGAACTGGTGGTTGTCGATGAGACGTCGATGGTCTCACTGACCATGATGGCGAGGCTGCTCGACGCGTTGCGACCTCAGGCCCGGTTGGTCCTGGTCGGTGATCCCGATCAGCTCGCCTCGGTCGATGCCGGTGCCGTGCTGGCCGATCTGGTCTATCGGCCGGTCACCGAACAGATCAACCCGATACTCAAGACACTGATCGAACCGGATCTGGTGGACGACCGCGGCGATCCCGATGCCCTTGACGCCGACGAGAGGTCGCGGTTGGCCGGAGGGGTCATCAGGCTGACCAAGGTGCGCCGGTTCGGCGAGCAGATCAAACGCCTCGCCGCTGCGGTTCGTGACGGCGACGCCGATTCGGTGATCGATCTGCTTGCGGCCGGGCACAGCCAGTTCGAGTTGGTCGATCCCGGTGATCTGGCGTCGGTGCGTGATGACATCGTCACCACGGCCGAACAGATGCGACGTGCGGGTGCCCGCGGTGACGCGCAGACCGCCCTTGCCGGCCTGCATACCCACCGTCTTCTGTGTGCGCACCGGGAGGGCACATCGGGCGTCGAACACTGGTCTCGCCAGGCGATGGAATGGATCGGGACGACTGCGGGTGCGCAGGACTGGTACCCGGGTCAGCCATTGTTGGTCACGGCCAACGACTACGACACCGGCATCTTCAACGGAGATACCGGCGTGGTGGTGAGCAGCGGTGGACGGTTGATGGTCGCGTTCCGGCGTGGATCGGAGGTGAAGATGCTGCATCCTTCGCAACTGGTGGCAGCGGTCCCGGTGTATGCGATGACAATTCACCGAAGCCAGGGATCGCAGTACGAGTCGGTGTCGGTGGTCATACCGCCGGATCGCTCTGCATTGCTGACGCGGGAACTGCTGTACACGGCGATCACCCGGGCCAGCGGCCACGTGCGGCTGATCGGTACGGAAGAGTCCATTCGCGCCGGTGTTGAACGAAAAGTGTTGCGGGCCAGCGGACTACGGACGTCCGTCGACTGAATCGGCCGGCCCGGAGAAATCCAGGGCATCAAGGGGGTCTGCGGCCAACGGCATTCGCAGGAAATGCTCGTTGCGAAGCACCTCGCGCCGGTCCTTTTCGGGCAGGTCCTCCAGCATCGTCAATGCGCCGCCCCGGTCCATCTCGGTGCGATGAGCCTGAAGCGCTTTCCATTTCGTGTCGAGCCAATCCGCGACATCGATGGTGGTGTCCACCGTGTGGTCGGGAACCCCCGGCAATGCCTCCGCCGGACTTGTGCCCTTTCGGATCGCAGGCCACAGCACACTTGCCAGTGAGTGGGGCATCGTGGAGAGATAGAGGAGTCGGGTACGCCAGGGCGGTCCTGCTTCTGGATACAGCTGCCCGAACGCGGCCGCGCCGATCGCGGCGACGGTCACCCGGTGCGCCTGCACGTGGTCGGGATGCCCGTAGACGCCGAATGGGTCATACGTTGCGATGGTGTCCGGCCGGAATCGGCGGATATGTGCGACAACCTCTCCGACCACTTTGTCGAAGGGCACATCGCAGAATGCCGGTTGATCGGGTGCTGATTCGGGAAACGGCCTGTCGGCATAGCCGAGAAACAGGGGAGGGTCGGCTTTCAACAGCTTCATGGAGGCTTCGAGCTCGAGGCCACGAGATGTGCCCTGCGCCCACGTACACGTGATCACCGCGGTGCGTCCGCCCAGCTGCGCGCATCGGGCCAGCACCCCGCCGGTCCACAGCGCCTCGTCGTCGGGGTGCGCATGGACACAGAGCAAACTGGGATGGGGCACTCCGCCACCCTAACCCGGTGCCTGCGCGAAACAACCTCGACAGGACTTGGGCAACGACAAGTCCGGGACTTCTTTGTTCTTAGCAGTACCGAATGGTCGGGTATGGCGACTATTGTCGAAATATGTCCAAAAGTGCAGGCACGTCGTCTTCCAACATCTTCTCCAAGGTCTCGCCAGCGGGCTGGGCTGCCCTGATTCTTGCGATTATCGCGGTTATCTTTGTGCTCCAGAATCGTGATTCGACATCCATCACCCTTTTCTGGATCGATGTCACCTCGCCGCTCTGGTTCACCCTGCTGATGATCTTTGTGGTCGGCTGGGTGGTCGGCATCCTGATGATGCGCGGCCGCAGCAAGAAGAAAGAAGTAGTGACCCAGTAGCCGGTTCTGCTTGAGCGCAGATGTCCCTGCTAACTTCTGAGGATTCACCACTCGGGTGAGTCCAAAACGGAGGCACAGTGACACTGCGCTGGTCGAAAGTTGTGCCACAACGATATGTTTTCGGCGGGCTGGTCGTTGCATTGGTTGCGATCTGGTTCTCGTTGACCCCTTCGCTGCTTCCCCGGAGCGCGCTGTTCCAAGGTGTCATCAGCGGTGCCTCCGGTGCTCTCGGTTATGGACTCGGCGTGCTTGTTTCGATGTTGATCCGCTACCTCGGTGTGCGCGAAGTCCCGGAGAAGTACAAACGAATCGGTTGGTTTGCCCTGGCGGGCATCGCGCCGATCGGCACGATTCTGATGCTCGTCTCATTTGGTCTTTGGCAGCACGACCTTCGGGATCTGATGGACGTCGAGTCGTTTTCGGCGAGTGGCTATCCGCTGCTGGTGGTGCTCGCAGCGGTGGTGTTCGTGCTGTTTGTTGCCATCGGGCGTGCATTTGTGCGGTTGACGCGATGGGTGTCTGCGAAGGTCAGTCGTGTTGTGCCGCCACGGATCGCGGGATTCGTCGCTGCGGCCCTGGTAGTCGTGATCACTGTCGGTGTGCTCAATGGTGTGGTCACACGCGTGGTGATGTCGAGTCTCAACGACAGCTTTGCGGCGATCAACAACGAAACCGACCCCGACACCGAACCTCCCTCGTCGAGGTATCGCTCGGGTGGACCTGACTCGCTGGTGACGTGGGATTCGCTCGGACGCCAGGGCCGGATCTTCGTCTCGAACGGCCCGTCTGTCGAAGATCTGTCGGCGTTCAACAATGCGCAGGCGACGGAACCGATCCGCGCCTACTCCGGACTGGCCTCAGCTGACGGGTATCGGCCCGAAGCCGAACTCGCTGCCGACGAACTCGTGCGTGCCGGTGGTCTGGAGCGTGGCGTGATCGCGGTCGGAACCACCACCGGCACCGGGTGGATCAACGAAAGTACCGTCAGCGCACTGGAATACCTGTACAACGGCAACACCGCGGTGGTGTCGATGCAGTATTCGTACCTGCCGAGTCCGATCTCGTTCCTCGTCGACCAGGAACGGGCTCGCCAGGCCGGACGTGCCTTGTTCGAGGCGGTGTACGCGAAGTGGAATGCGCTTCCCGAGGATTCACGTCCGAAACTGGTGGTCTTCGGCGAGAGCCTCGGTTCGTTCGGTGGTGAAAGTGCATTCAGCGGAGTCGAGGACATCGCCGCTCGCACTGACGGTGCACTGTTCATCGGCCCCACCTACACCAACGAGATCTGGGAGCAGACGACCGACAACCGGGAGCCCGGTTCACCGCAGTGGTTGCCGGTGTACGGCGATGGGGAGACGGCGCGGTTCGTTGCCCGGGCCTCCGATCTCGAGTCTCCGGGGGCGTCGTGGCCGGGGCCGCGGGTCGTGTACCTGCAGCATCCGTCGGACCCGATCACCTGGTGGTCGCCGAGCCTGGCGCTTCGCAAGCCGGACTGGCTCCGCGAGTCGCGTGGGTACGACGTACTCGACAGTGTTCGCTGGATTCCGTTGGTGACCTTTTTGCAGGTGTCGGCCGACATGGCCGACTCCAACAGCGTGCCGGACGGCCATGGACACACTTTCCACGCCGATATCGCGAACTCGTGGGCAGCCATACTCGATCCGGAAGGTTGGACCGCCGACGACACGCAGCGCCTGCGTCAGGTCCTCACCGACCAACGTGAAAACTCGGCCCAGCACGAGGACTGAGTCGACGATGGGCTGCGGCAGGCGGCACCGCAGCGCACACTTGCAGTCATGGCCATCATCAACAAGGGTTTCGGGGCCCGTCGCCGACAAAAGGACGAACGGCTCCCACCGGGGCAGTATCTGACGAGTGACTTCCCGGTTCTGTCGGCCGGTCCGACACCGCTGATCGACCGGATGGAATGGAATTTCGAGGTCAGGCTGCTCGGCGGTCAACGCAAGAGCTGGTCGTGGGACGAGTTCATGTCGCTTCCGCAGCAAGACATCACGGTTGACATCCACTGTGTGACGGCATGGTCGAAGCTGGCGACGATGTGGCGGGGTGTGTCGCTCGACGTCCTCCTCGGCGACGAGGTCGATCCCGACGGCTACCTGATGGCCCACTGCCATGGCGGATACACCACCAACGTCCCGTTGGAGGATGTGCTCGACGGGCAGGCGTGGATTGCGCACACCTTTGAGGGCGAGCCGCTCGAAGCCGAACACGGTGGGCCGGCGCGACTGCTGATCCCGCACCTGTACTTCTGGAAGTCCGCGAAGTGGATCAGTGGGCTCACCGAGATGGCGCAGGACGTTCCGGGTTTCTGGGAGAGCAATGGCTATCACAACCATGGGGACCCGTGGAAAGAGGAACGGTATTGGTGAACGGCTGGCGGCCGGCGATGCTTGTCGCGGCGTCGATGGAGACGCCGACCGCCCGGACCCTCCGACTACAGGTGCCCGGCCGTGGTCGGGTGTTACCGGGCCAGCACATCGACATCCGGTTGACCGCGGAGGATGGTTACCAGGCAGTGCGGTCCTATTCGGTGGCGGGGGTGTTCGGTGATGATTTCCTCGAGACGACGGTGCAAGAACTCATCGACGGCGAGGTGTCGCCCTACCTCATCGGAGATCTCGAAGTCGGTGATCAGGTGGAGATTCGCGGACCAATCGGTCGCTGGTTCGTCTGGCGCTCCGCGGACCCAGCACCGGTGCAATTGATCGCCGGCGGTTCGGGTGTGGTGCCGTTGATGTCGATGATCCGGGAGCGCGAAACGGCCGGCACGACGGTGCCGTTTCGTCTCCTGTACTCGGTGCGCAGCCCGGAAAACGATTACTACCGGGCCGAACTCGACCAGCTGAGCTCGGCCGGACGTCTGCAGGTCGACTATGTGTACACCCGTCATGCGCCGGCGGATGCCCGCCGGCGACCGGGACGACTGACACCGGAAGAACTGGCATCGTTGGTGATCCCGGTGGATCAGCAGCCGGAGTTCCGGGTGTGCGGACCGACAGCGTTTGTCGAACAATGTGCCCGGTGGTTGCTGGACCTGGAATACCCGGCGAACACGATCAGGACGGAAAGGTTTGGTGGATGACATCCATGTCGGAACCGGCGGATCAGCTACACGATCCGCAGTGGCGGGCGTTCGCGTCGGACAACTACGCCGGAATGCTGCCCGAGGTGCTTGCCGCACTCGCGGCGGCCAACGGCGGACATCAGCCCTCATACGGTGACGATGTCTACACCGAGCAGTTGAGGCGTGTGGTCCGCCACGAGTTCGGTGCTCGGGCGGAGGTCTTCCCGGTGTTCAACGGAACCGCCGCCAACGTGGTGAGCCTGACGGCGATGCTGCCCCGATGGGGTGCGGCGATCGTGTCGGAGTCCGCACACGTCCACAACGACGAGGGTGGTGCGCCGGAACGGGTCAGTGGCATCAAACTTCTCACGGTGCCGACGACCGACGGAAAGCTGACACCGGAATCCATTGCGACGCAGGCATATGGGTTCGGTGATGTGCATCGGGCGCAGCCGCTGGCGGTCAGTCTGACCCAATCGACCGAACTCGGTACCTTGTATTCGCGCGATGAGATCGCGGCCATCTGCGACTACGCCCACGGGCAGCGGATGGTGGTCCACATCGACGGGGCCAGACTATGGAATGCTGCTGCGGCGCTGGGGCTTTCGCTCGGCGACTTCACCGCTGCCGCGGGTGTTGATGTGGTGAGCCTCGGCGGGACCAAGGTAGGTGCATTGGGCGCGGAAGCTGTGGTTGTCATCAACCCCGACTCGGTAACCGGCACCGACTACATCCGCAAGCTCAGCATGCAGTTGGCGAGCAAGATGCGTTTTGTCTCGGCGCAGTTGCTGGCGCTGTTCGACGACGGCACGGCGTTGCGGGCCGCCGCACACGCCAATGCCATGGCCGCCCGGCTCCGTGGCCTGCTCGACGGGACACCCGGGCTCACGATCACCCAGCCCACCGAGGCGAACGCGGTATTTGCCGCGCTCGATCCGATGGCTGCAGAGCGCGTGCGTTCGGTGTGGAAGTTCTACACCTGGAACGAGGCCACCGCCGAGGTTCGGTGGATGTGTTCGTTCGACACCACACCCGAGGACGTCGACGGGTTTGCCGAGTTGATCAAGTCTGAACTCGCGGCTCGGTGAGGGGCTGGTCGGGGTCGCCACCGAGTTGGTGACGTAACACCTCGTCGATCTCGGTCATCCGGAACCGGTGGCCCACTGCCATGAGACGTGCGGCGCTCACGCGCTGATTGGCAAACGCCAGTTCCTTGGCGCCCTCTGATCCGAGGATGACCTGTGGGCCCAGGCTCGGGACCGGGATGATCGCAGGCCGGTGTACCGCTCCGGCCAGCGCGGAGGTGTATTCGGAGTTGCGGACCGGATTCGGCGCCACCGCATTGACCGGACCGGACAGTCGTTCGTCGACGATCGCGCGGTAGTAGATGTCGATGAGATCGTCGATGCCGATCCAGGACAGCCACTGGTTTCCATCGCCGAGCCGCCCGCCGAGTCCGAGGGTGAACAGCGGCCGCATCAACTTCAAGGTTCCGCCCGCGGCTGCCTGGACGATCCCGGTCCGGACGTTCACCACCCGCGCTCCGGCGGCGGCCGCCGGTGAGGTGGCATCTTCCCAATCGGATACGACGTCGGCGAGGAAACCGTCTCCGCGCGAGGAGCTCTCATCGAGTACGGAATCTCCGCGGTCGTAGCCGTAGAACCCGATGGCCGACGCGCATACAAAAGTCGGGCTGGGTTCGGTGATGCCGGCTATACGTGCAAGTGCTGCTGTCGGCTCGATCCTGCTGTCCCGGATCGCAGACTTGTGTCCGTCGCCAAACCGCCCTGCTATCGACGCGCCGGCGAGATGCACCACGGCATCGACACCTGCCAAGAGATCCTCGGCGGGATCGCCGGGGTTCCAACGACGTTCGTCGGGACCCTCGGGGATGTGCCGCACCAGGGAGATGACGCGGTGACCTCCGGTGGTCAGCAATGCGCGCAAGGCGGATCCGACAAGTCCCGACGCGCCGGTGATGGCAATGGTCAAGGGTTTACCGGCCAACGGCATCGCCCAGGCGTGGGTGGCCAGATCGTCGGCCAGTTGCCGATGCCGGTAACGAAACATCGGGCGCAGCAGTGCCGTCGGCACGGCGGTTTCCACGGTGTCGGTGACCTTGGTGGTCTGCGGATCGAGCTCCGAGAAACCATGATGGTGCGTCCACGTCATCACCAATCGCAGGGGCCACGAATCGAGTTGGTCGACAAACTGATTCGGTGGATGGAAGCGCGTCGGCTGATGCCGGGCCACCCATTTCAGTCCGCATCCGAACGACAGCACGGCGGTGCCGTCCTCCAGTGAATCGGCTTCCTTTACCAGTGAGGGCGGTGCCCATGGCGGTGACAGGCGGGCGAAAGCTCCTGGCCTGCCGTGCCAGGCGAACACTTCGTCGATGGGTGTGGAGACCGTGCTCGTATGCGTGATACCCATATGGCCCAGGCTACGCAGGGATTCGATCCGGTTACGGTGATTTCCAGTGCGGGTCCCTGCCGAGCAGTCCGAGGAGTCGGTCGTGCAGGGGTGCGGTGTCCGGTACGTCCACGATCGGTCCGAACACGACGATTCCGGGGCCGAAAGCCTCCGGGACCCGCATTATGTCGGGCATCTCTTGGACGCCCGGCCACGCCGCCTCGACCTCGGCAGGATCAATTCGGTGTTCGAGCCCGAGTGCACGTGCCAGATCCCATCCATGGACCACCAGGTCGGCGCTTGCGACTCCATCGACGTGTTCGGCGAACGTGGAAGGACCCATGGGTGTCTGCACCGTGGCCTCGGCGACTGCGGTATCGGCAAGGGCTCGTTCGATGTTTGTGCGGGCGTGGTTGAACGCACCGAGCGGATCGGCGTCCACGGTCGGTGCCGGTGGCCCAGTCTGTTCCGGGGGCACTGTCTGTTCCGGGGCGGAGAACATCGCGGACTGCATGTCCACGATGTGCTGCAACACGTCGGCTGCGGTCCACTCGGCGCACGGGGATGGCGATGACCAGCGATCCGGCGGGGCTGCGGCGATCACCGCGGCAAATGTTGTGGCGCGGCGGGTGTATCTGTCGGCAATGGATTCGGGACTGCTCATCGTTCGACCTCCCTTGGCAGTAGGACGTACCCGGTGTAACCGTAATGGGAGCCGTGGTCCCTTCGGACGTTTATCTCTTGACCGACCAGGTCGAGATCTGCCGACGCATCGGGAAACTCCAGCCTGAGCTCGTCAATCCGAAAGCTCAGGGGGATGTAGTACTCATCCCAGTCGGTCTCGGGCAGCAGGTAGGTGGCCGCGACCGTCCAGCCGAGTTCGATTGCCGCGGAAACATTTTGGCCGGTCGTTCGCATTTCCGGATAAGCGGAGTCCCAGAATTCGGTGGCGCCGGCCGAAGGCTCCCCAGTGAGCCAATCCGCCTCGGTCAGCACCAACGCGCCGCCCGGTGCCAACAGGTGGCGCCATGACGTCAATGCGTTGTCGAAGCCGATGATGTAGGCGGCACCTTCGGCCCACACCAGATCAAAGGAATGGTCGGGGTAGTTCAGGTCTTCCATGGAGACGTTCGAGATCGTCACCTGGTTGCGTACGCCGGCGGCCTTGGTTTTCGAGACCAGTTCGTCCAGAAACGGCTGATGGGTGTCGATGGCGGTGACCTGCGCACCGAGGCCTGCCAGCACCATCGTGGCAGGTCCGGTACCGGCGCCGATGTCCAGGATTCGTAGTGGGCGTTTTCCGCGCGACCCGGTGTGCAGCCCTGCGAGACGAAACAGTAGTTCCGTCGTTGTCTCGGAACCCGGGGCCTCGCGGGGCAAGCCCTCATGTGCGGCGAAGAACAGATCTTCGATCATGAGGCGGATGCTGCCACCTTGCCCGGACAGGGGCAACGCTTTTACGCTCCTGCGCCCTGTTGGGCCGCCCATTCGGACACCCGTGCGGCACTCTCTTCGTCGGAGAGGTCCTCGACCCGTGTCATCACCGACCATCTGATTCCAAATGGGTCACGTAGTGATGCAAAGCGGTCGCCGGAGACGAACGTCTGTGCCGGCTCGCGCACGGTCGCGCCCAGTTCGATGGCCCGAGCCAGCACCGCATCGATATCCGGAACGTAGACCGACAGGGAGTAGCAATCGGAGTCACCTGACTGTCGGGGGATCAGTCCATACTGGGGATCGGGATCGCCCAGCTGTAACTTGCCGTTGTCGAAGTCGAGTACGGCATGGGCGACGATCTGCTCGCCGTCCGGTCCGGGGAACTCGGTGCTCTGGGTGAGCGTGGCAGAGAAGACGTCCTGGTAGAACGCGATGGCGTCTTTGGCAGGAGTGACGACGATGAACGGGGTCAGGGAGGTGAAGCCATGTGGCACACCGTGTTCTGTGTGTTGTCCGTGAGCTGCGGTTGTAATTGTCATGGCTTCCATGCTGACCGTGGGTGCAGGGGGCAGGCTTGAACAAACGCGACAAGATGGGCCAAGTCAGTAAACCGCCGAGGGGCCAGCTGAATCCCGGGCGCGACGGCGTGCGACTACACCGAATACCGTTTCCGCCCGGCGAGCTGTTGCGGCACGTGTGGATAGCGGTCTGGGACCTCGAGATGCCGGTATTGCAGCCGGTGCTCGAACATCCAGGCGGCAATGTGGTGATCGAACCTGATCGGGCCGCATTGTATTGCGTGAGCCAGGGGACCAGCGAACAGAAGTTGCAGGGCCGCGGGTGGGCTGCCGGGGTGTTGCTCCGTCCGGCCGCGATCACGGTGATGACCGGCCGGTCGATGGCGCCGGGATCACGATCGAGCCCGCCGTTGCCGATCGGGATGCCCTTGCCCATCCCCGGCGACGACGACCTCACCGTTTCGGTCCGAGCGGCCATGACCGCAGAAGATCGCAGTCCGGAGGACAGATATCAGCAGGTGGCGCAGTTGTACGAGCGGTGGGCTCAACGATGGTCGATTGATGAGGAAGGCATTCTGATCAATCGGGTGATCGACCTTGTCGAGGACGATGGCGGCCCACGACGGGTGGCCGACCTCGCTGCGGAGGTCGCCATGTCGACCCGCGCGCTGCAACGCCTGACAGTGCATCGCACCGGGCTGAGTCCGAAATGGCTGATCCAACGGCGTCGACTGCAGGATGCGGCGATGGTTTTGCGCAGAGGTGACGCGACGATCGCTGAAGTGGCGGCTGAACTGGGGTACTCCGATCAAGCCCATCTGGCGCGCGAGTTCAAGGCGGTCATCGGGCGCACGCCCAGCGACTACCTCCGCGACGCGATCTCCGAGACGTCCTGATTGTTCGGTCAGGCGCCGCGCCGCAGGCCCAGCAGGCCGCGCACCATGGATTCAGCGGACGACACCGGGGCCATCAGCTTTTCGGCGATGTCGACAATGGACTCGACCCGGCCTGCGATTTTCTCCATCCTTTCGACGACGCCGACCATGTTCGTCACCATCGCATCCACCCGGGACAGCGTCGCCGAGAAGTCGTCGAGGGCACCACTCAAACTATTCAGCGTTGTGTCGAATCCGGTCATCGCCCGGTCGAAGTCGACCAGTGCCGACCCTAGGCCTTCGATGAGCGAATCCATTTGTCCGACAGTTCGATCGGCATTGAGGGCGGCCTGGGCCAGCGTGCGGAATCGTTGTCGGTCGGGGTCGTCCGGGGAGTCCTTGGTTGCCACCGGTCCAGTATCGTATGCGTAGCGGCTCGGCGAGGGCTGGATGGACGCAAAGGGCTCGTGTTCACGACACACTCGAACTCCTTCCCTATGCTCACAGGGGGCGTGGAGGAACTCCGAAGCGCGTTCAGTGCTGAACCATGGCAGGCAGGGGTGTACGGGTGTCCGAGCAATTTGATGTGATCGTTGTCGGTGCGGGTCTGGCGGGTCTGGTCGCGGCTCACGAGTTGGTCAAGGCCGGCAAACGGGTGGCCATCGTCGATCAGGAGAACGAACAAAACCTCGGTGGGCAGGCGTTCTGGTCGCTCGGCGGCCTGTTCATGGTGAACACGCCGGAGCAGCGCCGGCTCGGGATCAAGGACTCGCTGGAACTCGCGCGGGCAGACTGGCTGGGGTCGGCCGGGTTCGATCGAGACCGAGAAGACCATTGGCCACGCCAGTGGGCCGAGGCGTACGTCAATTTTGCTGCCGGTGAGAAGCGTTCATACCTTCACGAACTGGGCCTGAAGGTGATGCCCACCGTCGGATGGGCCGAACGCGGTTCCGGATCGGCGACCGGACACGGGAACTCGGTTCCGCGCTTCCACATCACCTGGGGTACCGGTCCCGAGGTGGTCCGGGTCTTCCGGGAGCCCGTCCTCGCCGGTGCGGCCAAGGGCCTGGTCACTTTCAAATACCGTCATCAGGTCGACGCGATCATTGTCGAGGACGGACGGGCAGTGGGTGTCCGCGGGACGGTGCTGGTCCCGTCTACCGAACCACGCGGGGTGTCGTCGAGTCGGGAACGAGAATCAGACTTCGAGCTTCGAGCGCAGGCGGTTGTCGTCACCTCCGGCGGAATCGGCGGCAACTTCGAACTGGTCAAGAAGAACTGGCCCACAGATCGATTGGGTCCGGCACCCGAGCACATGATCACTGGTGTCCCCGCCCATGTCGATGGCCGGATGCTGCAGATCACCGAAGATGCGGGCGGCAGCGTGGTCAACCGCGACCGGATGTGGCACTACACCGAGGGGATCCAGAACTGGGATCCGATCTGGCCCAATCACGCGATCCGCATCATCCCGGGTCCGTCTTCGCTGTGGCTCGATGCGACCGGAAAACGATTGCCGGTACCGAACTTCCCCGGATTCGACTCATTGGGCACGCTTGGGACGATCACCCGGGGCGGCCACGATTTCACCTGGTTCATCCTTACCCAGGCGATCATCGAGAAGGAGTTTGCGCTCTCGGGTTCGGAGCAGAACCCTGACTTCACCGACAAAGATTTCAAACTCCTTCTGCAGCGGGTCAAAAAGGGAGCCACCGGTCCTGTCGAGGCATTCAAGGAACACGGTGCCGACTTTGTGGTTCGCGACAATCTTCGAGATCTGGTGGCGGGCATGAACGAGATCACCCCCGGACCACAGCTGGACTACGACCAGGTTGCTGCGGAGGTGCGCGCCCGCGACAGCCAGATCGACAACAACTACACCAAAGACATGCAGATCATGGCGATTCGCAATGCGCGTAACTACCTCAGCGACAAGCTGGTTCGAGTGGCCACGCCGCACCGCCTGGAAGACCCCAAATATGGTCCGATGATCGCGGTCCGCCTGCATCTTGTGACACGCAAGACCCTGGGTGGTCTGGAAACAAATCTCGACTCGCAGGTGATCCGCCACGACGGCAGTGCCTTCGAGGGTCTCTATGCCGCAGGCGAGGTCGCCGGATTCGGTGGCGGCGGGGTACATGGCTACAACGCATTGGAGGGCACCTTCCTGGGTGGTTGCATCTTCTCCGGTCGCGCGGCGGGTCGAGCGTTGGCGCGGGATCTCGGCTAGTCGCTAATCGATCTGTTCGGGATTGTCGATGTCGATGTCGGGTTCGTGGTTGCCACGATTTCGGGTGAGTTTCTCTAGGTGTTGCGTCAGCGCTACCTGGCGGTCGGCCAGCGTCTTCTGCCAGGCCGCTGCGACGGTTTCGTTGGCGTGATGGGCGCGGTTGACCCGCGGTTTGCGTTCCGGGTCCACCGATACCGGCGGTATCCACCCCACCCGTCCTTTGTCGGGGCCCTCGGTGATCATGATGGTCTGCCACTGATCAGGACCATCACCGATCATTTTGTGATGCGGCGGGCAGGCCGCGGCCATCGAGTTCACATCGGTCAACCCGCCGTTGATCCACGGTTTGACGTGATGACCTTCCACCTGTGTCGCGGGATTGGTGCAGCCTGGGTGAGAACATCCCCGATCGCGGGCAAACAGCGCCAGGCGTTGACCTTTCTGCGCGGTCCGTTTGGCCCGGCCCAGATACAGGACTTCAACGGAGTGGTCAGCGAACACCGAGAGATATTTGTCGGACCGCGCCGCCAACTCCAGTGCGTCCCCGACCGGAATGTCCACCCCGGAAGCGGTTTTCGCGATCCCGGCACACTCTTCGAGTTGTTGTTTGGTCATCGTGATGATGATCTGCGCCGGCAGCCCCCGATGGGACTTGCCGAGCAGGTTGCATTCCAAAATGGTCTTCAGGATTGCCTTGAGCCCGTCGTGACGCATCTGGCCCCGCGAACGGGTGTCACGTTCGGCGGCTGCCTTCATCAACTCTTGATCTTGCTTCGGATCATCTGACGCGCCGGTGGGCGAGTAGGGGTCGGCCGGATTATTCATCCCCGGTGCGGCCCACACATCCATCACGGTGGTCAGCAACGCCAATGTTTCTGGATCGAGGGTGCCCGAGATTTTGGCCATCAGATCCACACCTTGATCGCCGATACTCACCGAGCGTCTGCGGGCCCGATCACTGTCGTCGGTCAACCGGCCATCGGGATCGACCCGGGCCAACACCTGACTGCCCGCAGCAGCCAGGCGGGTCGGATCGGACTCGACGGCTTCTTCGGTCATCCACTGATCGACCACGTCATACACGGCCGGATCAGCAGCTGAGGGGATCTGTTTGCGCACATCCAGCATCACATCCATATGCGAGGCGCCGATCAACCCTTGGGACCAGGCCTCTTCGGCGGCAGGGCATTTCGGTGCCAGCTCTTCGCCCTGCATCGTGTGGAATCGGCCGACAGCTTCCAGGCCGCGGATCCTGGACATGGTTTGGCCTTTGGTCAGCCGCAACTCGCCACGGGTGAAACCAAACTGCGATGAATACCCGGCCTTCGAAAACGACGACCGATCCGAGACCACCAACAAGTGTCGCAACCCGGCGAGCTCGAGCTTACGAGCGATCCGTTCATGCACCCGCACAAGCTCATTGACTTCCGCATCAGACATATCGGAATCAGTGCAGTCCGCGATATCGGCAACCAGCAACTCCAACTCGAGATATTTGCGCACCAACACCGGAACCGAAGAAGAACCAACCGCAACCTCGTCAGACGGATCGTCAGTCATCATGCCCCCCAGCACATCTGATCGCCAGCTTTCAACCAGGATACCCCGGAGAACGCGATGTGTCGAATGTTTGTTCGAGTCGTGGTTTGGTGTCTCTATGAGACAAAACCTCTGTGGAGTGACGTGTTGCGCGCGTCAGAGTCGCCGACCGAAGCGCTTCAAGGGCACTAGTGCCAAACAAGAAGGGCTCAGGGTCCGGCCTTGACCAAACTTGCGAGTGCAACCACCAAGATCCCGAGGCCGTTGGTTGCAGCCGCACGCAGGGATCAAGGCGCTGTGCCTTTTTCGCTAACTGCTGGAGACATGTTCCGACTTGCCCGCCCGCCAATCCATGACTCCCGCGCCGCCGAACGCGCCGGACTGATCGGCCGGACCTGAATGCCGTAGCTATGACGGTCCGGTGTGGCCATGCTCCTCCCTCGAGCATGTGGCCACCGAGCCTAGCCGACGCGTTCGGACGGTGTTGAGTTCACCTCGGCGGCATCGTCGGCGGGATCGTCGGCCGCGGCGACCGCTTCGGCGTGCGCTCTCGGGTTCGCGGCGCGCGCCCGCAGATCGAGGTGGTAGGAGATGATCGCCAGCGTGAACAGCCCGACCCCCAGGCCCACAAGTGCCCCGAACCCCTCGACGGCAAAGTCGACCAGCGCGTTGAGCAAGGTGGAGATCAGTGCGGCATAACGCAGGAACTGCAGTGGCCAGAGTTTGTCGGTGCGATTGCGGGCGATCATCGCCGGTACCGCAAGTGCCAATGTGGCGGTGGCGCTCACCAGGGAGATGACGCCGGCCGCGTCCCTTCCGTCGAGGTCGAGTACCAGGTTGTCGCTCTCGTAGTAGCCGTCGATGGTCAGCCCGATGACAGTGAAGACCAGGGCGACGAATGCCGAGAAGATCAGTAACCAACACATGATGGGAAGCCACCGGGGATTGAGTAGGAATCTCGGAATCAACCGAGGTGCCCACTGCTGCAATGCGTGGAGTCGGGCCGATGCGACGGGGGCGCTGATGAGCAGTTCTCGGATGTTCTGTGCGGTTTCCGGGTCCGCGTCGAGTTCCTCCGCTTGCTCCACCATGCGTAGAGCGAGTTCGCGGCGATGTGTCTGGAGGCCGCGGGCCACACCGTCGGCGGCGATGGCTGCCGCCGACGCGAGATTCTCGTTTGCGCTCAGTGGCCTGATCTCCCTCATGATCCGACCGATGATGATCACGACAACCACCAGCACGTACATGATCTCGGCCGACGGCCCATAGAAATAGTCGTTGTTCTTGGTGACGAACTTGCCGACCTCGTCGAGGAAGAGCCCGAACCCGATGCCGCCGAACAGGACCGTGGCCACCCGCGCCCCGTAACCGATAAACCACCAATTCACCAGCAGCGCAAGCATCATCAATCCGCCGCCGTACAGAGCGTGAGCGATGTGGAGGGTGCCGCCACCGACCTGCGGGTAGTCGGTCAACCAGAGATATGCCCTGGTGACCAGGATGGTGGCGATCGCGATGATCAGGAATGCCTCGGCCGAGGAGGTTCCCGTCGCATTACGGGTGAACAACCCGATTTTGGGCGCCTGGCGGACAGTCGATGTCACAGCATTCCTCGGCTCGTCGAAATATGTAGGCGGACAGTGGTGAATCGAATTGTAGGCGTGCGCCCCGCGCGGTATGTCGCCTTCATAAGGGATACAAGGGGAGATGTCCGTTTTTCTTTCGAAGTCGGGTGAGCTGCGGTAATCACGCATACGCTGTACTGATGATGAAACTAATCCGGTCGGTAACTGCGGTGGCGGCCTTGTCCTGTGCCGCACTGATGGTGCCGACCACCGCGAATGCAACACCCGGTGAGGGCATTTCTGCGGTGACGTACGCCGATATCGAGATCCCCGCCGATCTCTTGCCCTTCATTCCCGATGGTTTGCATGCGGTGGCCAAGCAGATCACCATTGCGCCTGGTGGAACTACCGGTTGGCATTACCATGACGGTCCTGTCGTGGGAATCGTGCAGGCGGGCACATTGACTCACCCCGGGCCGGACTGTAAGCCTGTGATTTACAAGACCGGAGAATTGATCAACGAACCTGCCGGCGACGACAACGTCCATCAAGGGCAAAACCTCGGCAAGGTGCCGGTCATTCTTGATGTTGTGTACCTCGAACCTCTGGGCGTTCCGCTGTTCGAGGATGCGGCTGCACCGCCCTGCGCCGCCAAATAACAACCCGCAATTCCGCCGATCGTGCCGATTAAACCGCTGAACGTGCCGAAATAACAATCGAGCGGATGAAAGTAGCAATCATGAGGCCGCGAACCTTCAGTGTTTCCAGCGCCTGATTGTATGTTCGCCCGGTCGGCGGCAATTAGGGCACGTTCGACGGCGTTTTGGGCCCTTGCGCGGGTGGGACCTCTAGCATCGGTTGAGTGAAGATCGCAGGAAAAGTTGCCGTTGTAACCGGAGGTGGCGCCGGAATCGGTGCGGCCCTGGCTCAGGCGTTGGCCGCCGCCGATGTGAGTGTGTTGGTCGCCGACCTCAACGCTCCGGCGGCCGACGCTGTGGCCGCGCAGATCGTCGCGACATATCCGGGCCGGGCGATCGCGATGGGCGGTGACGTCTCCGACCCTGAGGTTCTGGAGGCGATGATCGGCCGAGCCGCGGCAGAGCTGGGGCCGGTCGAGATCTTTTTCGCCAACGCCGGAACCACCGCAGGGCTGGGTCTGGACACCTCCGACGCACTGTGGGAAGTGGCTCTCGACGTGAATGTCATGGCGCACGTGCGGGCCGCCCGGATCCTGGTTCCGCTGTGGCTGGAGAACGGCGGCGGCTATTTTGTGTCGACGGCATCGGCGGCGGGCCTGCTGACCCAGATCGGTTCGGCGCCGTACTCGGTGACCAAGCATGCGGTGGTCGGGTTTGCCGAATGGTTGTCGGTGACCTACGGCGACCAGGGGATCGCGGTCAGTTGTCTGTGCCCGATGGGGGTGGAAACCGCCTTGCTGCGCGAGGGCTTTGAGACGGACACACCAGGTGCTTCGGTGGCCGCGCGGGCGGTGACCGAATCCGGTGTGGTGCTCAGTCCGGCGGATGTGGCCGATCAGGTACTGGCGGCGATGGAAGATGAGAGATTCTTGATTCTGCCGCATCCCGAGGTCCTGGACTTCTACCGTAACAAGGGCTCCGACTACGACCGGTGGATCGCAGGCATGCGGCGCTTTCAACGCCATCTGGTCGCAGACGGAGATTGACCGGGTCACCCGACGACAACGAATGTAGGTATGTGGCAATGGATTTTGGGTACTCCGACCGCTGCGCCGACTATCGTGGGCGCCTGCTGGCCTTTATGGACGAACACATCTATCCGGCTGAGGAGGTCTATGCCCAGCAGATGCGTGCATCCGGCGATCCGCATTTTGATCCACCGATCGTCGAAGAACTCAAAACCGAGGCAAAAGCGCGTGGGCTGTGGAACCTCTTTCATCCCGACCCCCGGTTCGGGCCGGGTCTGAGCAACTCCGAGTACGCGCCGCTGGCCGAGATCATGGGGCACAGTGCGGTGCTGGCCCCCGAAGCCTGCAACTGCTCGGCACCGGATACCGGGAACATGGAAGTGCTCAGTCTGTTCGGTACCGACGAGCACAAAGAGAAATGGCTCGCTCCACTCCTGGACGGGACGATTCGTTCGGCGTTCGCGATGACCGAACCCGGTGTGGCCAGTTCGGATGCCACCAACATTCAGATGAGCATGCAGTCCGACGGTGACCACTGGATCCTCAACGGCCGCAAATGGTGGACCTCCAATGCCCTGCACCCCAACTGCAAGGTGCTGATCGTGATGGGCAAGACCGATCCCTATGCGGCCGTGCACGCGCAGCAGTCGATGATGGTGGTGCCGATCGATGCGCCGGGAATCACTGTGCTGCGCAATCTTCCGGTCTTCGGCTATCACGATCGCGAAGGCCACGCCGAGGTCCTGTTCGAGAACGTTCGGGTGCCGGACAAGGATGTGCTCGCGGGCCCCGGCGCCGGGTTCATGATCGGGCAGGCCAGGCTCGGCCCGGGCCGTATCCATCACTGCATGCGCGCCATCGGTATGGCTGAACGCGCTCTGGAACTCATGTGCACCCGAGCCTCCCTGCGCATCGCCTTCGGGAAACCGCTTGCTGCACAATCGAATATCCAGGACTGGATCGCCGAGGCCAGAATCGAGATCGAGATGGCGCGTCTGCTCACGCTGAAGGCGGCGTGGATGATGGACACCGTCGGCAACAAAGCGGCACGGACCGAGATCGCCGCGATCAAGGTGGCTGCACCGAACATGGCGCTCAAGATCGTCGACCGGGCGATACAGGTCCACGGCGGTGGCGGCGTCTCCGACGACTTCCCGCTGGCCAGCATGTACGCCCATCTGCGGGCGTTGCGCTTGGCGGACGGTCCCGACGAGGTGCACAAACGGACGATCGCGCGTCAGGAACTCGGTCGGTACCGAAAGATCGGGGCACAGCCGTGAGTGGTGCGGTCGGGATCGATACCGACGCCGTCTCGTCCTGGATCACCGGTCTGGGAATCGGCGCCGAAGAACCCATCACGTTCGACCGCGTCGGCAACGGTCAGTCGAATCTGACGTTTCGGGTCCAGGATGGAGCCGGCTCCCGGTGGATCCTGCGCCGGCCGCCGCTGGGCACGTTGCTCGCATCGGCACATGACGTACTACGTGAGCACCGGATCATGTCGGCGCTGCACGACACCGCGGTTCCGGTGCCGGAGATGATCGCCGCCACCTCTGATCCTGCGATCACCGATGCGCCGCTGGTTCTGATGAGCTTCATCGATGGAGCCGTCATCGACAATCCGGGTGCCGCGGAAGCTTTGTCATTGGATCAGCGTCGCCAGATCGGACTGAGCCTGCCGCGTGCACTCGGAACGATCCACGCAGTGGATCTGGACGCCACCGGACTGTCCGATCTGGCCAGTCACAAACCATACGCGGCGCGTCTGCTGAAGCGATGGAGTGCGCAATGGGACCATTCGAAAACCCGGGAGGTCGCCGAGATAGCCGATGTGGCACAGGCTTTGGCAGAACACACACCCGAGCAGGACGAGTTGACGCTGGTGCACGGCGACTACCACCTCAGCAACGTCATCACATCACCGCAAGACGGTCGGGTGGTCGGCGTCGTCGACTGGGAACTGTGCACACTGGGGGAGCCGCTGGCGGACCTCGGCAACCTGCTCGCTTTCTGGCCCGAATCCGGTGACGGATTGACCGGACATTTCACGGTGCCCACCGCACCGGGCTTTCCCAAACGTGCCGAATTGATCGACGCTTACGCCGAGGCCACCGGACGGGACGTCAGCCAGATCGGGTACTGGCACACGATGGCGCTCTGGCGGCTGACGATCATCGCCGAAGGGATCCTTCGGCGGTTGCTCAATGATCCCCGGAACGCGTCGCGGGATGGGGGGCCGACCAGGCAGGTTGTCGACGACTTGGTCGCGCTCACCGTTCAGGTGGGCAAAGACGCATCGATTATCTGACCTCCTGACCCTCGGACCCCTGACCCTCTGGCGGCGCTGACCAGTGCGTACTGTTCAGGCCGGTCGCGGGATCTGCGACATCTGTCCCTGGCCGATCCAGGCAGGTACCTCGCTACGGATGTCGCGGGCGGCAGTGATCTCGACGTCGCCGCACTTCAGTGCAGAGTTCCAGGAGCGATCGCCACGCCAGATCGCGGTCAGGTCCCGCAGGGTCGCGTCCACGGTGGCGTCGATGTCGAAACCGGGGTCGTAGTCGCAGACATCGACGTCGCCCCCGGATACCACCAGCCACCACCGGGACGCCTTGGCCGGGACTCCGGCGAGGTGGAAGGCCACCACCGTCCGCGAACGCGGCCACTGATCGATGGGGACGGTCCGGCGAATATCCCACAACAACAGGTGCGGATCGAGGTCGGCTTCGCCGAGTTCACCTATCCAGCGCATGCCCCACGAATTGAGCGCCTGGACGACTGTCGACAACTCTTTTCCGCTCTCGGTGAGCGTATATTCTGTTCTGCCGCCATCGATCTCGCGAGTGATGATCCCGGCGCGTTCGAGCGTCCGCAGTCGCTTCGACAGCAGCGCCGGGGACATCTTCGGGACCCCGCGCCGTAGTTCGTTGAAATGACTACTGCCGGCGAGCAGTTCACGCACCACCAGTAGGGTCCACCGCTCGTCGAGAACCTCCATGGCCTTGGCGACGGGGCAGAACTGACCGTATCCAGACATCGGGACTCCTTGCGTTGTCCTTGCCAGTACACACCCCGTCCGTTCGGCGCACCAGTACAGATTCGAAACCGGGTTCGGTACAGATCTGGAACTGGATGACGCGGTGAGGTGGTTGCAACATCGAAGACGTCAGAAATCCGCAAACCGGTTACGCCACACGAAGGAGTCCGGCGATGGCAACACGAACAACGACCCCCGACCCGATCAAGATCAAGCACCGAGCGTTGTGGGCGTCCGGTGACTATCCCGCCGTGGCCACCGAGGTGATCGCAAACCTCGGTCCGACGCTGGTCGACGCGGTCAAGATCCACGAAAACGACCGCGTACTGGACGTCGCCGCGGGTTCGGGTAACGCAGCCATCCCCGCTGCCGAGACCGGTGCCACGGTGGTCGCCAGCGACCTGACCCCCGAATTGTTCACGGCCGGGCGACAACTGGCCACCGAACGGCAGGTCCAACTCACGTGGCAGGAAGCAGATGTAGAAGCACTTCCATTCGACGACAACAGCTTTGACGTCGTGATCTCGTGTGTGGGTGCGATGTTCGCGCCGCACCACCAGGAGACTGCCGATGAGATCGTCCGGGTCTGCCGCTCGGGAGGACGGATCGGTCTGATCAATTGGACTCCGCAGGGGTTCATCGGCCAGATGTTCGCGACGATGAAGCCTTATGCACCTCCACCGCCTCCCGGTGCACAGCCGCCGCCGTTGTGGGGTCAGGAGGACCATGTGCGGACGCTCTTCGGCGACCGGATTGCCGAAGTCGCCGCAGTCAGGCAGACGTTGAAGGTGGACCGGTTCGAGACCCCCGAAGAGTTCCGGGAGTTCTTCAAGGCGACCTACGGTCCCACGATCGCGGTCTACAAGGCCAACGCTGAAAACCCCAAGGCGACAGCGACTCTGGACACCGGGCTGGCCGACCTCGCACGCAATGCCCTCGATGACGACGGTGTGATGGAGTGGGAGTACCTGCTTGTCACCGCAGTCGTGAGGTGACAGGCAGATCGCTCACTCGACGACCTGGTCGGCACTTTTGCCCGCCGCATTTTGAAAATGGGGTCAATTGTTGGCGTCCACCGCGACAGCCGGCATGGCGATCCACGGTTCCAAAGCACCCGGATCCTGCAATTCGATCCAGGCGATGACGTCTTGGTATGTCGCGCAGAGTGTTTCGGGTTTGCCGCAAACCTCGCTCATGAAGTCCGCGGTGGCGGGATTGAAGGCGTTCCCGCTCCAGTCGTTGAAGTGATTGGCGATCACCAGCGGGGCACGATTTCCCTCGTATGCCGTTTGTACATGTAGTCGTACGACTCTTTGACGATCTTGCGTATCTTCGGGGCGTCGCCGGGTTGGTTTTTTGCCTTGTTGAAGGTGTACCAGTAGTTGTAGTCGAGCGCGGTCTGCCGATGATTGAGCGGCGGCGACCACGTGTACGGAACCGGGAATTCCCAGACACTGCCCACCTTGGTCGGCCAATAGACGCCCGGTTGGCGTGCCGCCTTGGACGAATCCCAGGTCATGTCGTGTGCACCGAGAGCCGGAAACAATTGACCCATACCGCCTTCGAGGCAAGGTGTGCGCCCGCCCTTGACGACATCGGTTCCGAATGCCAGGTCGGGCGCGTTCGGCAGGTCGTTGATGGTCTTCCATTCACTCATCAGGTGGAAGAACTCATCGAGTTCGTGGTTCCATTCCGCGGTCGACCAGTCCTTACCGGGATTCTTTGTGCCTGCGCACCAGTGTCCTACGTAGTGGGTGCCCATTTCGTGACCGTCGTACCAGGTCTTGTTCAAGTATTCGACCTGTTCGATGACTTCTTCTTCGGTGCCACCGAATGCCAGGGCCGATTCTCCGGGTTTGTATCCAGGGCCCTGATATTCGGATTTGTTGTCGTCGGTGAGGAAGTACAGGCCGGTCATCAGCGCAGTGAATCGTGCGTCGACCTCCTTGGAGGTCTCGAGGAACAGGTCCCAGTTCTCCGACACCCCGACTCCGTCGAATGAGAAGAGGATGAATTGCGGTGGCTTTTCTCCAGTCGCCAGTTTCTTCATCGGCACATTGCTTGCGGTTCGCACCGGTCCACCATCGTTGGAAGTGCCCGTGTCCGAACCGGATCCGTCGACGACTGCTTTCGGATCAGCAGGTTGTATATAGCCCAGAAGGACGTCGGGTCGTTCGGCGCCACAGGCCGTGAGGATCAGAGCAGTCAAAGCAATGTTGAGCGTCCACAGCTTCGCCGGCCTGCGGTGGTATTTCTGCACCCTGGTTCGCCTTTCGCCAGGGGAGCCGTCAGGAATCGGGCTTAGGCCTGGATCAGAGCGAGCCTAACACCGAAAATGTCCGATTTGGCCGAATGACACTGCCTGGACCAGGCATTATTCGTTTGGTATCGCTAGCTGCCGGTCAGTGGTCGGCGGCTCTTCCACCACCGTGCCGGTGCTTCGAGGGGATTCCACGGCCGGTTTGTGCGGCGACGGGTCAGCGGATAGCAGGCCATGCCGATCAGCAGGGCGCTGAAGTGGCCGATTTCGGTGAATGTGATGTGTGACAGGAGCGGACTGCCGATCAGTGCGATCACCCCGACTGCGTAAATCCATCGCCATGGGTAGGCGAGACGGTAGGTGAGCACGCCGACGATCCCGGCGAGGAAGTAGCTGACCCCGATATCGCGCACATTGATCAACGATTCGGGCGCATGTCCGTGCTGGATTGCCCAATAGAGCACGCTCTCACTGAGCAGGGTGGCGAGGATATGGGCGACCAATCCGATACACAGCCAGAGTTGTTGGCCGAGCCAGCGTTCCGCGGGTGCGAGGAAGATGCAGAACAGGAAGAAGTAGGGGAGCCAGTAATAGCCGTCGAGCCAGAACAGGCTGGTGATCATCACGCGTATCGGGTCTTCGGACAAATGTGCGATGTTGGTGGATCCGTTGCCGAGGATTATCTCCAGGCGTTCGGGTGCCACGGAATGTTGAATGATCGTGGTCGCGAGCAGGACAGCGAGCCACGTGAAAGTCAGTGGTGCGCTACGTAGGTATCGGGCCACCCGGGAGTCCTGGATTCGACGGGCGACCTCGGCAACGGACCTCGCCCGTGTGGTCATACCCACCCTTTCTCGGACGTATGTGCTCTTCAGGTTGCCCCGCCCGGCCAAATCTGGCAACGCTGAGCGGAACAGGCGCCGGCCAGAAGTAACGCCACCATCGCCGTTGCCTGCTTCGGGGCGGGCGGTTCGCCGGTGATCATGTCGCTCCAGATGAACGATTCCCCGACGCGCACGATCGCATATGCCAGTGCGGTGATGTCGACGTCCGGTCCGATCTCAGGAATGGCCTGAAGCCGCACCACATTCCATTCGATGAGCCGGCCCTGAACAACGCTGTACCGAGTGCTGAGTACGCGCAGCGCATATTCGGGATCGTCGGAGACAAAACGCGAGAGTGGACGGTAACCACGCACGGCCGTGGCCATCTCGCCGAAATTGTGCACAAATCGTTCTGCTGTCGCGGGGTAACCCTCGCGGTCCTCCACTCGGCGCAATGCCTCGGCCACGATGCGCCACACGACCTCACCGATGATCACCTCACGGCCCGCGTACCACCGGTAGATGGTCGCGCGGCCGATGCCGAGTTCGCGGGACAGTTGCTGGACGTCGACCCGCCGGCCATTGCGGAACCAGCTGTGGGCGAGATCGATGACGTCGTCTCGGGTCGGGCGTGAAGACACCGCGGCGTGACCGTTGACGGCTCCCTGAGACATAAGTAGATTTTGTCTCTGGTGGCCTCGGTGGTCAACTGTGGCGGAGCAATGCGGGGGAGCACAGATGGATTTGGATTGGTCAGAAGCTGACGCGACCTTCCGCGACGAGGTGGTCGCCTTCCTCGACGAGAAACTCACGCCGGACCTGCGTCAGGCAGGTCGCCTCATGACGAGTGTCTACTCCGAGCACGAGGCGAGTATGGAGTGGCAGCGCATCCTGAACGAGCGTGGATGGGCGGCGCCGGCGTGGGCCGTCGAACACGGAGGGTGTGACTGGAGTCTGACCCAGCACTACATCTTCAGTCGCCAATCTGTGCTGGCGGGTGCGCCCTCGTTGTCGCCCATGGGTATTCGGATGGTCTCGCATGCGATCGCCGCGTTCGGGACGCAGGAGCAGAAAGATTTCTTCCTGCCGGGCATCCTCACCGGCGAGGTGTTCTTTTGCCAGGGGTACTCGGAGCCAGAGGCGGGTTCGGATCTGGCGTCGCTGACGATGGCCGCTGTCGACGAGGGTGACGATCTGGTCTGTACCGGAAGCAAGATTTGGACAACTCATGCGGCCGAGGCGAATTGGATGTTCTGCCTGGTCCGGACATCCAAGCATGAGAAGAAGCAGCAGGGCATCACCTTCCTGCTGATCGACATGACCTCGCCCGGCATTGAAATCCGCCCGTTGGTGATGACCTCGGGCGAACAGGTTCAGAACCAGGTCTTCTTCGATGGCGTGCGCGTGCCGAAGTCGAATGTCATCGGCACGATCGACGACGGCTGGACCGTCGCGAAGTACCTGCTGGTCTTTGAGCGTGGTGGGGCAGCGGCAGCCCCCGCGCTGCAGGTCATGGCCGAGTCGGCGGCCAAGGCGGCAGCCGGGGTGCCCGGTCCCGATGGCCGTCCTCTCATCGAGGACCCGGCCTTCTCCGCAAAACTCGCCGAGGCCAAGATCCGGACGAAGGTCCTCGAGATCCTCGAATACCGAACGCTGTCGGCGATGGCTTCGGGTAAGGATCCCGGGCCGGCGTCGTCGATGCTGAAGGTCCTCGCGACCGAACTCAGCCAGAAACTCACCGAGATCACCCTCGAGGCCGCCGGACCACGCGGGCGGGTGTATCAGCCGCATGCTGCCCGACCGGGTGGCCCGATCGCGGAGTTCTCCGAACCTGCGGGCGGATATGTCAGTGGTGAGCAGTGGCAAGCGGTGGCGCCACTGCGCTACTTCAACGACCGGGCGGGTTCGATTTACGCCGGTAGCAACGAAATACAGCGAAACATTCTGGCAAAAGCAGCATTGGGGCTCTGATGGACTTCAGCCTGACAAAAGAGCAGGAACTACTTCGCGACGGACTCACCAAGTTCCTGGCCACGCGATATGGCCTGGAAAGCAGTAGAGCGGCGGCCAAGACCGGCGCCGGCTGGCAACCAGCGATCTGGGCCGGCTTCGCCGACGACCTCGGAATCCTCGGCGCCACCCTGCCCGAAGAGGACGGCGGACTCGGCGGTGGTCCCGTCGAGCTCATGATCGTCACCGAGGCTCTCGGATTTGCGCTGGTTGTCGAACCGTTTGTCGACACCGTGGTGATCGGATCCGGATTGCTCCGGCGGGCCGGTGGTGATCGGGCCGCAAAGATCGTCGGGAACATTGTTGCCGGTACCGCGATCACCGCGTTTGCCGCGACCGAGCCGACGTCGGGTCACAGCTACAGCGATGTGGCCACCACGGCACGCCGTGACGGTGACGAGTGGGTGATCAATGGGGTCAAGACTGTGGTGACCAGCGCGCCGCTGGCCAACCATCTCCTGGTCACCGCCCGCACCTCCGGATCGCAGCGGGACACCGACGGCATCTCCCTGTTCGTGGTCGACGTCGACCCGGACGATCTACCTGCGGGCATCGACTCTCACGCCTACCGCACAATCGACGATCGTCAGGCCGCAGACTTGACGTTCACCGACCTGCGACTGCCCGCCAACGCCCTGCTGGGGGCAGAAGGCGGTGCCTGGGCGTCGATCGACAAGGCAGTCGACGAGGCCACCGCGGCAGTTACGTCCGAAGCCGTGGGTCTGATGCGAAAGGTACTGGCGGACACCGTGGAATATGCAAAGCAGCGACGTCAGTTCGGGCAGGCGATCGGCAGCTTCCAGGCGTTGCAGCACCGGATGGTCGACATGTACATGGAGCTCGAGCAGTCCATCGCCGCGGTCTACCTTGCCGTACTCAATCTCGAGGCTGAGCCGGTGGAGCGTTCATTGGCGGTTTCGGCGGCCAAGGCGACCATCGGACGTTCGGCGCGGTTCATCGGCCAGAATGCGGTCCAGTTGCACGGCGGCATGGGCATGACCGAAGAACTGGCGATCGCGCACTACTTCAAGCGACTCACCGCGATCGAGTACGAGTTCGGTCCGGCCGATCAGCACATCGCCCGATACGCCGCGCTCTCCGCGCGCTGAGCAGGAGTCTGGATCAGTGGGTGAGATCGTCGATCTGGTGGGCGAGCACGGTGTCCTTGCCGGTGATCCCGCCCTCTGAATGCGTGCTCAGGGTGAATGTGACGTTGCGCCAACGGATATCAATATCCGGATGATGATTGGCGGCTTCGGCTGCCTCGGCAACGCGATCGACCAACGCGATCGCTGCCGGAAAATCCGCGCATTCGATCGTGCGTGTCAAGGAATCGCCGGAACGCGACCAGAAAGTCAGGTCGGCGAGGGCCTTGGTGATGTCGGATTCGCTCAGTAGACCTGCCATCACCTGATGCTGCCAGTCGCTCGCGGATCGGGCAATACCCGAATTGTGGTTCGGTCGCGCCATCGGGCGCAATCGGCGTCTGACGGGCGGCGCAGCTTCAGCTATGCAAATATGACTGTGACGCTCACAAATCCGCATAGGTTGGTTGATGAAACACAACGTCCCACGAAGGTGCTCGCTACTGACGGTCATCGCGCTTGTATTCGGTGTGTGCGCATTGCAGCTATCCGCGGCGCCGGGAGCCGGAGCTGCACCCGGGTCGCCGCATCGCGTGCAGTCCACGAGCACGGGCTTGACCCTGGACGGAAACCCCTGGTGGCCCAGTGGATTCAACGCCTATCAGCTGGCGACCGATTGGTCGGTGAACGCCGGATGCGGCGCGATGGTCGACCTCGACTCCTACTTCTCCGCACTCGAACCCGGGTCACTGACGCGGTTCAACGCGTTTGAGCGGCTGGCGGTGAACAAATACACCGGACAACTCGATTTCGGTCCGATGGATGCGGTGTTCGAAGCGGCGGCCGACCATGACCAGTTGGTGGTCCCGGTGCTGGCGGCCGGTGACGGTGCATGCGAGGACGAGCTCTTCAAGGGATACGACTGGTACGACGACGACTGGGACACCGTGGTCCCGGCCGGGTCGCCGCTGCGGTTTGATCAGTGGGTGTCGACCGCGGTCAACCGGTGGAAATCGTCACCGGCGCTGGCCGGGTGGGAGCTGGTGGGTGAGCCCGAGACCAGCCTGTGCGCGAACACCGCCTGCCACTGGCAAACCCGGACGTGCCCGGCAGACGCCGGAGAGGTGCTGCGCGATTTCTTCGACGACGCCGGCGCGCTTGTTCGAACGGCCGACCCCAATACGCCGATCTGGGCGGGTCTCCTCGGAGGCGGCCAGTGCGGATCGGCGGGCGACGACTATCGACTCGTCAACGCGTCGAGCAATGTCGATGTTCTGGAGTACCACGACTATGGCGCCGATGGGGTACCACTGCCGGGCGACACCTGGAACGGGCTGGCCACGCACCTCGTTCAGGCGCAACTACTCGGAAAACCCTTGGTGGTGGCCGAAATCGGGCAGAACGCCGGGTCGTGTGGATCGCTGCCCGACCGGGTGGACGACTTCGACACCAAGGTGTCGGGACAGAAGCTGGCCGGCACCGCCGGTGCACTGTTCTGGGCGTTCGTGCCGGATCCGCGGCCCACATCCTGCACCTTCGACATCGGACCCGACGATCCGGTCTTCGATCTCGTGGAGGAACTGAACACGATCGGGTGAGCTTCGTCGCGCGGCATGGCTAGCCTGTTGTATGACCGTTGAACAGAAGCAATCTGAACGTCTCGAATCCGAACGCCTGATCCGCGCGAGCGCAGCCGACATCTTCGCGGTGCTCACCGATCCTCAGGGGCACGTGGCCATCGACGCGTCGGGGATGTTGATGGATGCAACCGGGGAGCGCGTCAAAGCTGTCGGCGATACGTTTGTGGTCCACATGGACCGGGAAGCGTTGGGCGACTTTCCACTGGGGGAGTACGACGTGACGGTGACCATCAAGACTCTTATCCCCGATGTCGAGGTCTCTTGGACGATTCTCGGTCGTCTGCGACCGCAGATCGGTCACGTCTACGGGTATCGGCTCGAGCCGGCGGCTGATGGTGCGACAAAGGTCATCTCGTTCTACGACTGGTCCGACATCCATCCGGAATGGCGAGAAAAGAACATCTTCCCGGTCATCCACACCAACTCGTTGGCAAGCACGCTGGGGATTCTCGACAGAACCGTGCGCCGCGGCTATCCGCGCCAGGCCGCGCGCGACTAGTTCGACCGAGGCGTGGGATCGTCGATTGTGGATAGTAGGTGAATCGATCGACGAGAATGTGAGAACTGCACCATGACGAAATCCCTCGAAGTGATCGACCGGGGCGCCATGCTCGAGTTCGGATTCGACGACGCACTGCGCTACCACGGCCCACTTGCGCCAGGTGGTGTTGCCCACGCCTTCAAAGTTCTCGAACGAGCACTGCCGGCGCTGGCGAAGGACGGGCCGGTCGAACGGCGGGAGATCGCGGTCACCACCTCACACGGTGGTCCCGGCGTGCGGGACACCTTCGAGCTCGTGACCCGGGCGGTCACCGAGGGCCGATACACGGTCGACGGCGCCCTGAAGCGTCCGGAACGCGGAACGACGATGGAGATCTACGTCTTCCAACTCGACTATCGCGGCGTGAGTGTCACGCTCGTGATCCGGGAAGGATTCGTCGTCGACGAGTACATCACCCTCTCGCGTATGGCCGCCCGTAGCGCCGAGGAGGAAGCGCGTCTGGTCGTGGTCAAGCAGGAGATGGCCGATCGCGTGATGGCGGTTCCGGCGGAGGCGGTCTACGACATCGTTCCGAGTGTGGTTTCCGGGTGATCATCGTCGGCCGCCTCTGAACAAACGCGTGGTGAGCGGGACCGCGGACCGGGGTGATCGGTCGCGGTCTCGTTCTGCGTTGGGTGTCAGGAATATCCCCGCGGGCACTTAGTTGATTTCTACATGCAACCAACATATAGTTGCGTAGTGCAATCAATTAATTAAGGGGGGAGTCACATGGCCATGTCCACTGAGGCAGCCCGTGCGTTGATAGTCGATCTGCACCTACTCGGCCGGATTATGCGCAGAACGCTTGCGACCGAAGACGACGGTGACATTCACCAGGGTGGTCTCGGGGTGCTGGCGGCACTGGCCGCCGGCGAACCCTGCCGGCAGACGGAACTCGCCACAGACCTGTGCCTGAGTCAATCTGCGCTCAGTCGTCACATCACCGAACTTGTCAACGGCGGTTACGTTGTCAGGCAATCCGATCCCGAAGACGGCCGTGCGACCCAGATATCGCTGACCTCGACCGGTCGGGAAGCGTTGCACCGCAAGCGCGATACACGCGCTCGCGAACTCCAGAAGGTACTCGCCGACTGGCCTGAAGCCGACGCCGAAGCCGCAGGGGTCGCGGTGCAAAGACTCAAACAATCGATGAACGAATACATGCATCGGACCGGACGGTCAGAACCCACGTCCCATCGCAAGGAAAGCCAGGAAATCTATGTCTAGCTCGACGACGGCGGCTGTGAAGCACGATCCGCTGGCGATGACACACCAACAAATTCTCAAGACGATGATCGGGCTCCTCGCGGGTCTGTTCACCGCATTGCTCAGTACCACGATCGTCGCGACCGCCCTGCCGACCATCATCGGCGACCTCAAAGGCTCACAGACGGCGTATGCCTGGGTCATCACCACCGCACTGTTGGCCAATGCGGCCTCGACCCCGATCTGGGGCAAGCTTTCCGACATCTTCAACAAGAAAGTGCTCGTCCAGAGCTCGCTGGTGATCTTCGTCGTCGGGTCGATCATCGCCGGATTTGCGCATACCGTCCCGATTCTGTTGGCAGCGCGTGTGATCCAGGGTGTTGGCATGGGTGGTCTGACCGCTCTGGTCGTCGCCATCATCGGCAGCATCGTCTCGCCACGTGAACGTGGCCGCTACTCCGGATACATGGGTGCAGTGATGGCCGTGTCGATGTCGGGTGGTCCGATCCTCGGTGGTGTCATCGTCGACAGTCCACTCGGATGGCGCTGGTGCTTCTTCGTGTGCGTGCCGCTCGCAGTGATCGCACTGTTCTTGCTGCAGAGGACGCTGCACATCAAGACCGACCGCAAGGAAGACGTCTCGATCGACTGGCTCGGCGCCACGTTGCTGACCGCCGGGATCTCCGTCCTGCTGATCTGGGTCTCGTTTGCGGGCAAGGCCGGCTACTACGACTGGCTCTCCAAGGAGTCCGCGATGTACGTCGCCGGTGGTGTACTGCTGCTGTTGGCGACAGTCATGGTCGAATCCAAGGTGAAGTCACCGATCATTCCGCTCAAGATCGTCGTCGAGCGGACCACCGGCTTGGCCATCATCGCCTCGATCGCCGTCGGTTTGGGAATGTTCGGCGCGACCACCTTCCTCGGCCAGTACTTCCAGACCGCACGTGGTTTCTCGCCGACACTCGCGGGCGTCCTGTCCATCCCGATGGTCGCGGGCATGCTGATCGGATCGGTCGGCTCAGGGCAGCTGATCAGCCGCTTCGGTAAGTGGAAGCCGTACATGCTCGTCGGTGCGACGTTGCTGATCATCGGCTTCGGCCTGTTGGGGACCATCGATCACGCGACCAGCCTGTGGCTCGTCGGAGGGTTCACGATGGTCGTCGGACTCGGCACCGGAATGCTGATGCAAAACCTGGTCCTCGTCGTCCAGAACACCGTCAGTGTTCACAACATCGGCGCCGCCTCGAGCAACGTCGCGTTCTTCCGAACATTCGGTGGCGCGGTCGGTGTATCGGTTCTCGGTTCGGTGTTGGCCACCCGGGTCGCCGATCTGTCGGCGTCGGGTTTGTCCAAACTGGGCATCCCGGGCGGTTCGTCGGGAGGCAACCTCGACATCGGTGCGTTGCCCGATCCGGTTCAAACGATTGTGCGAGCGGCCTATGGCGACGCCACCAGTGCGATCTTCCTGATCGCCGCGGCCGCAGCCGTGGTCGCGTTGATCGCAGTGGCGTTCCTTCCGAATCGCCCATTGCGCCAGACCATCGACATCGCGGCCGACGAAGATCCGATGCGCGAGGGTGGCAAACCGCCGCGCGATCTGATCGACGCCTGATCCACCTCCACCACAAACGAGCCGGTTGTACGAATTCGAGCCACAAATAGGTGACTCGTCTTCGTATGACCGGCTCGTTTGCTGATGGGCCTGGAACTGGCGACGGCAGGTCGATGAGCTGATGATCGGTATTGCGCCCATACTGGTGGGTGACGGTGTCAGGCTGTTCGATGCGCCGGGGGTCATACCCGGTCAAGCTGGAACGAACCGGGCTCACTCACGCCACTGCCGACTAATGTCTGGTTCCGGGTCACGCAGTAACCCAATGGGAGGCGACATGAACGAACTCCAACACATAGACCTGCACGGCGAGCGAATTGCGTATCAAGACGAGGGGAGTGGCGACGTACTCCTGCTGATCCACGGGATGGCAGGCAGTTCGACGACATGGCGCGCGGTGGCGCCCCTCCTGGCCCGCACGCACCGCGTGATCGCGCCCGATCTGCCCGGCCACGGAGAGTCCGGCAAACCGCGCGGTGACTACTCACTCGGTGCGTTCGCGGCGACCCTTCGGGATCTGCTGCGTGAACTCGGCATCGACAAGGTCACGGTCATCGGCCAGTCGCTCGGTGGCGGTGTCGCCATGCAATTCACCTACCAGCACCCTGAGTATTGCGAACGCCTTGTCCTGATCGGTAGCGGCGGACTCGGTCCGGACGTCAACTGGACCCTGCGGCTCCTGGCGGCTCCCGGAACCGAACTCGTGTTGCCGATCATCGCGCCGAAGCCGGTCCTGGCCGTGGGGAACAAGATCGGATCATGGATGGGCTCGATCGGAATCCAGTCACCGCGAACCGCTGAGACGTGGCGGTCCTATTCGTCGCTCGCCGACCGCGAGACACGGCAGGCATTCTTGCGGACGCTGCGTTCGGTGGTCGACCATCGCGGACAGGCGGTCAGCGCGATGAATCGGCTGTACCTGAACTCGGAGCTGCCAACGCTGCTCATCTGGGGCGACGCAGACAAGATCATCCCGGTCGCGCACGGTTACGCCGCACATGAGGCCATCCCGGGTAGCCGGCTCGAGGTCCTGCCCGGTGTCGGACACTATCCGCATGCCGAGGCTCCGCTGACGGTTGTGGACATCCTCGAGGACTTCCTGGGGGTCGCACCCGCACGGACCCGCACCACCAGCTGAGATCACCAGCTCGGGCGGAGCCGTCCGGGACCGGCGAGAACATTCAACGCCCTGACGAACGTGTCGAAATCCTTACGCGGCAGCCGTCCATGCCACGAATCGACGCATTCCTCAGCTGACTCCTGTGCCGCCTGCGTACAGGCATGTCCACGCGGGGTGAGCTCGACCAGTTGGATGCGGCGGTCGGCGTCACTGACCTTTTTCGTCAGATAGCCCCGTTCGATCAGGTATGCGATGAGTTGTGCAGCAGCCTGCTTGGTCACCTGTAGCTGCTCGGCGATGTCCGTTGCCGTGGTCGGCCCCGATGATGCCGCGGCGAAGAGGAATCCATGGACCGGCCGGACGTCGGTGAAACCGCGCCGGGCCATGCCGTCCTGTATCCCGTCGACCAATTGCGCCGACAGCCTCAGTAGTGCCGAGGCGGAATTCCAGTCATTGTCAGTCATGTGGAGCAGTATGCCATCGACAGACAAGCCTCTTGTCTATATGGTCAAGTGACTTGTCTATTACGTCTGGAGGCTCCCATGCCGATCATCCCGTCCACCGATGCCACGGTTTTCTCCGTGCACGGAAGCACTTTTCACGCCTATGTGAATCCGTCCCGGGGCAGTGAGCAACTCTGTGCCTGGCGCCTAGAGGTTCCGACCCGCCAGATCGGTGTCGCGCACCGCCCCGATCGGGAGGAGGTCCTGCTGGTCCTGCAAGGGGATCTGGAGGTAACGCTCGACGGTGTGTGCGCGCAGGCGCGGACCGGAGATGTCGTCGTGATCGGCGCGAACAGTGAGGTCAGGATCGATGGTGGAGGCGAGGATGCATCGGTGTGGGTGAGCACCACTGCGGGACTGCAGGCCACCACCGCCGATGGCGAGGTGATCGCGCCGCCCTGGGCTCGGTGAGCCGTACGGGGTGAACCGCATGGGTGGTCTGAAACGGACATCGGTGGACTCACGAATAATCCAGGTGAGGATGGATCTGCAGGCTTGCTAACGTCAAACATGTGACTGCCCCATGTTGACCCGTTTGTTACGCACCTACATGGGTGCCTATCGGTCCCAGCTGATGTGTGTCGTCGTACTGCAATTGGTGGCAACTGCCGCGATGCTGTACCTGCCCACACTGAACGCCGACATCATCGATTACGGCGTGGCCAAGGGCGATTCGGGCTACATCCTGCGGATCGGTGGATGGATGTTGGCGGTCTCGCTGGTCCAGGTCTGCGCCTCGATCGCGGCGACGTACTTCGGCGCCCGCGCGGCGCTCGGAGCCGGCCGCGACATCCGCCACGACCTCCTGCATCGGGTGGACAGTTTTTCGGCCCGCGAGGTCGGCACGTTCGGGGCGCCATCGCTCATCACCCGGACGACCAACGACGTCCAGCAGGTCCAGATGGTCGGAGTGATGGCCTGTTCGATGCTCGTGACGGCACCCATCATGTGTATCGGGGGCATCGTGCTGGGTATCGGCGTCGGCGGCAAGCTGGCCTGGGTTCTGGTGGTGGCAGTGCCCTTCCTCGGCGTGAGCATGGCCTACATCATCTATCGGATGGTGCCGGGCTATCGCGCCATGCAGACCCGCATCGATGTGGTCAACCGGGTCCTGCGCGAGCAGATCACCGGCATTCGGGTGGTTCGCGCCTTCGTCCGGGAACCACATGAACGCGCCCGCTTCTCCCGGGCCAACGATGACCTCACGAACGCGTCGCTCTACGTCGGCCGGCTGATGGCGCTGATGTTCCCGTCGGTCCTGCTGATCACCAACGTGACCATCGTGGTCATCATCTGGTTCGGTGGACATCTCATCGAGGACGGGAGCGTTCAGATCGGCGCCCTGACCGCGATGATCGCCTACGTCACCCAGATCCTGATGGCCGTCATGATGGCGTCGTTCCTGGCGATGATGGCGCCGCGGGCGGCGGTGTGCGCCGAACGGATCTACGAGGTGCTGGAGACCGAATCGTCGGTGGTTCCGCGGGCCGACCCGACACCGATGCGCGCGCATGCCGGGTTTGTCGAATTGCGCTCGGCGCGTTTTCAATATCCGGGCGCCGACGAACCGGTTCTACGCGACATCACTTTCACCGCGCGGCCGGGAACGACCACCGCCATCGTCGGATCGACGGGTTCGGGTAAGACCACGTTGCTGTCACTGGTGCCGCGCCTGATCGATGTCACCGACGGCGCGGTGTTCGTCGGCGGCACCGACATCCGCGACCTCGACCCAGCGGTGCTGCGGGCGGAAATCGGATTGGTCCCGCAGCGGCCCTATCTGTTCTCCGGGACCGTCGCGTCCAACCTGCGGTACGGCAAGGAGGACGCAACAGAGGAAGAGATGTGGGAAGCGTTGACCGTCGCCCAGGCAGCCGATTTCGTCCGGGACATGCCCGATCAACTCGAGACCAAGGTCGCCCAGGGCGGCACCACGGTGTCCGGCGGTCAGCGGCAGCGGCTGGCGATCGCCCGCGCGCTGATCCGAAAACCCAAGATCTATCTCTTCGACGACTCGTTCTCCGCACTCGACCTCAGCACCGATGCGCGCCTGCGGGCGGCTCTGCGTCCGGCAACCCGTGAGGCCTGCGTTCTCATCGTGGCGCAGCGGATCACCACGATCGCCGACGCCGATCAGATCGTCGTCCTCGATTGTGGGGCGGTCGTGGGGATCGGCACGCACGACGAATTGATCGAGACCTGCCCGACCTACGCGGAGATCGTGCAATCGCAGCTGTCCGTGGAGGGACGGGCATGACGCGGCCGGGAGGTGGCGGCGGACCGTCGATGGGCGCCGTACCGGTGGAGAAGCCCAAGTCCTTCGGCCCGTCCGTCAAGAGGGTGCTGCGCATGCTGGTCGCGCGCCGGCTGGCGGTGGGTGTGATGGCGCTCTTCGCGGTCACCTCGGTGGTCCTGACCGCCGTCGGGCCGTTGTTGCTCGGGCATGCCACCGACCTGATCTTCGCCGGGGTCATCGGCGACCAGTTGCCTGCAGGCCAGAGCAAGGCGCAGGCGGTCGCGACGCTTCGGGAGCAAGGCGACGACACATTTGCCGACATGGTGTCGTCGATGGATCTCGTACCGGGCGTGGGCATCGACTTCGGTGACGTCGCTCGGGTCCTGATCCTGGTTCTCGTCCTGTACTTCGTGTCCGCGGTGTTGAGCTGGCTGATGGGCCGAGTGCTCAACGTGCTCACCCAGCGCACGGTGAGGGAGCTGCGCGCCGAGGTGGAGGCGAAGATCCACCGGCTGCCGTTGCGATACTTCGACGGCAATCAGCGTGGAGACATGTTGAGTCGGGTGACCAACGACCTCGACAACGTCTCGCAGAGCTTGCAGCAGACGATCGCCCAGGTGCTCAACTCCGTTCTGACGGTCCTCGCGATCCTGGTGATGATGGTCTGGATCTCGCCGCTGCTCTCGCTCATCGCGATCGTCACGATTCCCTTGGCGGTCATGGTCACCGCGATGGTGGCCAAAAGGTCCAAACCGCACTTCATGGCGCAGTGGTCCAACACCGGCCGGCTCAACGGTCAGGTGGAAGAGGCCTTCTCGGGCCACGAACTGATCAAGGCGTTCGGTCGGCAGGACGATGTCGAGCGGCGGTTCGACGATCGCAACGAAAAGTTGTACAGCGCCAGCTGGAAAGCGCAGTTCGTCTCCGGAATCATCATGCCCGCCATCATGTTCCTCGGAAACCTCAACTACGTGGCCATCGCCGTGGTCGGTGGGCTGCGGGTGGCAGCGGGTTCGCTGAGTCTGGGCGATGTGCAGGCATTCATCCAGTACTCGCGGCAATTCACCCAGCCGCTGACCCAGATCGGGTCGATGGTCAACCTGATGCAGAGTGGGGTGGCCTCCGCCGAGCGGATCTTCGACATCCTCGATGCCGAAGAACAGAGCCCGGATCCGGTGATGCCCGAGTCGCCGGCGACCAGCAAGGGGCTCATCACTTTTGACGACGTGTCATTCCGATACGTGCCCGATCGCCCACTGATCGAAAACCTGTCGCTGGTGGCCAAACCCGGACACATGGTGGCCATCGTCGGTCCGACGGGTGCAGGCAAGACCACCCTGGTGAACCTGATCATGCGCTTCTATGACGTGGATTCCGGGACGATCAAACTCGACGGTGTGGACACCTCGCTCATGACCCGTGACGATCTGCGTGAGCGGACCGGCATGGTTCTGCAGGACTCGTGGTTGTTCGGCGGATCCATCCGCGACAACATCGCCTACGGTGATCCGGACGCCGACGACGAGGCGATCATGGAGGCCGCCCACGTCAGCCACGTCGATCACTTCGTGCGGGTTCTGCCCCAGGGATACGACACCGTCATCGATGAAGAGGGTGGCGGCGTCAGCGCCGGCGAGAAGCAACTCATCACGATCGCCAGGGCGTTCCTGGCGAAGCCGACCTTGCTCATCCTCGATGAGGCAACCAGTTCCGTCGACACCCGCACCGAACTCCTGATCCAAAAGGCGATGGCCGCACTTCGATCCGACCGCACGAGCTTTGTCATCGCCCACCGGTTGTCGACGGTGCGGGATGCCGACACGATCCTGGTGATGGAGCAGGGCCGGATCGTCGAGCAGGGTTCGCACGATGAACTCCTCGTTGCCCGCGGTGCCTACTACCGCTTGTACAACAGCCAGTTCACCGGACCCATCGAGACCGACGAAGACGAGGCAGGCGAGTTCGAAACCCCGGAATTGTCGAAGAGCTGACCGCAGAAGCGTGACCCGCCGTCGCGCTGCTCGATGTCGCGATCATTCGATGTCCAGGGGAAATGAGTGGTGCTCGTGGGTCACCGTCCAGCGCCCGTTCTCTTTGCGCAACCCGACGGTGAGCCGTAGTCGCCGATCGGGATCCTCGACGAAATCTTCGACGGTGCCGCAGCGCAGCAACATGTTCGCGAACGCGACGTCGTCGCCGGCGGTGATGCTCATGTCGACGATGTCGAAGGTTGCGCCGGAGGCCTGCCACTTGAAGAACTGGGGCCATGTCTGCCGATACTCGTCGATACCCCGGACGCCGTTGTCGGGCGGTGGAACGTCGAACATGACGATGTCCGGGGAATGGTCGGCGACAACCGCGTCCAGGTCGCCGGCGCGAACCGCCTCGGCCCAACTGTTGACGAGTGTGCGGATCTGCGCGGTGTCATCGGACATGATCTCGACACCTTTCTGACGGTCAGGGCCGCCGTGGAAGGTTTGATCCCTACCTTGGGTCTGACCGCCCCGATGCCGAAAACTCATCGGTCTGCCGCGGCGTGATGGCGGTGGCTCATCAACCGGATGTGGGTGTCCACCCCAGCTTCGGGCCGAGGTGCACGGCCATGTCGGTGAGGATCTGCAGGTAGTCGGGATCGTCGAACGAGAACGGCAACGCAAAGGTTGTCTCCTGCGTTCTCTGGAATCCCGCATGGGAGAACAACACATCGGCGATCTCGTCCGAGGTGCCGACGATGTCAGGGGCGAAGAGCATTTTGCGCGGGCCTTGCGGGGACAGCGTCCGGTCGAAGCGGGCCGCGGCATAGGCCCGGTACCTCCGAATCTGCTCGGGTGTGGCCGAGTCGGTTGGGATCACCACCAAACCCTGTGACACCCGGGCTTTTTCGGGGTGTCGATGGTGTGCGCGATAGGCATCGATGTGCTGTGCCTGAATGGTTGCGAAGTCCAGTGAGTCCGATCCATCGGCGGTGACCACCGAACTGGTCAGATAGTTCAGACCCTGTTGGCCGGCCCAGATCGCCGACGACAACATCCCGCCGTACCAGAGTCGGTCGATCAATCCAGGGGAGTGAGGCTGGACGATGCGTGAGAACTCTTCTATCCCAACGGTTCCCTCGAAGTCGCTGACCGGGACACCTCGTATGTTGTCCATGAGCCTGCGGACCCGGTCTTTGCTGAAGTTCTCGATCGCGTGCGTCTCGGGGTACAGGCTGGTCTTGAAATTGTCGTAGCGCATCGGAGTACCGACGGAGACGCCGGGATTGAGTCGTCCGCCGGAGAGGATGTCGACCGTGGCGAGATCTTCGGCCAGGCGCAGGGGGTTCTCGAGACCGAGTGGGATGACAGCGGTGCCGAGATCGATTCGGCTGGTCCGTTGAGTGGCGGCAGCAAGGACCGCAACGGGTGACGAGATCCCGAACTGCAGATGACGATGCCGCAGCCAGACACTGTCGAATCCCAGGTCCTCGGCGAGCTCGATGATTCTCAGGGTCGACTCATGGCCGTCGGCCGGGTTGGCTGGATCGAATCGCCCGATCGTGAGAAATCCGAGTTTGTCCAGTGGTTCACCGGGTAGTGGCACCGTTACCGTCCTTCGAGTTGGGATGCTGCGGATGCAATGCCGGAAAGCAGCAAATCCTTGTCATCACGTGGGCGCTCTGCTTTCATTACGCAACCAGCGGTATCGTAATCTGCGTCACATTTTTGGTGAGGCGCGCAAGCTTCCGGAGGGAAATCGGTGGCAGCTGAACAACCACTTGCTGACATGAAGTTGACGCGTTCCAGTAGGGACGCGGCCACACTTCCCCGGCGGCTCGCCGCCTGGTTGTCGACGGTCCTGCCCGATGGGGTCACACCCTCGGTTGCCGTCGACAGTGGCATAAACAGCAACGGGATGTCCTCGGAGACAATTGTGCTCACCGCCACCTGGGACGAGGGGGGTGAAACGACATCACGCCGGTACGTGGCACGTGTGACCCCGGCCGACGAGGATGTACCTGTCTTTCCCGAGTATCGGCTCGACCACCAATTCGAGGTCATGCGCCTGGTGAGGGAGCTGACCGACATCCCGGTACCGCAGGTGCGCTGGATGGAACCCACCGGCGACGTCCTGGGCACACCGTTCTTCCTGATGGACCACGTCGACGGGACCGTTCCACCCGATGTGATGCCATATACATTCGGCGACAACTGGTTCCATGACGCCTCGGCACTGCAGCAGCGAGCCGTGCAAGATGCCACGGTGGCCGTCATCGCGAAATTGCACTCGATACCGGACGCAGAAAACACATTCGGCTTTCTCGATGAGGGAACTGCAGGAGACAGCGCCCTGCGGCGCAACGTCAACTGGTGCAGATCCTGGTATGAGTTCGCTGCCCGTGACCTCGGCAGATCGCCGCTGCTGGACCGGGCATTCGACTGGCTCGAAGAGCACTGGCCCACGGACGCCGAGGCGGCGCAGCCGGTCCTGCTGTGGGGTGACGCGCGATTGGGCAACACGCTATATCGCGACTTCGCACCGGTGGCCGTACTCGACTGGGAGATGACGACCGTCGGTCCGCGTGAGCTCGACATCGCGTGGATGATTTTTGCACACAACGTATTTCAGCACATTGCCACCACGCTGGGACTTCCCGGGATGCCGGACACCTTGACCGAACATGATGTGGTCTCCACGTACACAGAACTGACCGGCGTGGCCGTTGGCGACCTCGACTGGTTCTACGCGTACGCCGCAGTGATCTGGGGTTGTGTGTTCATGCGAACCGGGGCCCGGCAGGTGCACTTCGGCGAAATCGAGATGCCCGACGAGGTGGATGGACTGTTCCATCATCGGGCGCTCCTCGAACAACTCATCGGTACCGGCAAAGGGGAAGCACAGTGATCGAACCGCTCGACGAGTACCCCATTCATCAAACGCCGCTACCCATCGGACTCGTCGACTCGAGTGATCGAAACTTCTACGACCGCAGCTACTTTAATGCCCACGACCGCACCGGCGACATATTTGTGATCACCGGTGCGGGCTATTACCCGAATCTGGGCACCAAGGATGCTTTTGTGTTAGTGCGGCGAGGTGACGTGCAGACCGCGGTTCACCTCGGTGACGCCATCGACTCCGACCGACTCAACCAGCACGTCAACGGTTATCGGATCGAGGTGGTCGAACCGCTGCGGACCCTGCGTCTGATCCTCGAACCCACCGAGGGCATCGCCATGGACATGACGTGGCAGGGTTCGTTCGACGTCCTGCAGGAACAACCGCACATCATGCGCACCGGCAGCCGAATCACATTGCAGGCGCAACGGTTTGCCCAGGTGGGTACATGGAGTGGCACATTGTCGATCGACGGCACCGACATCGCCGTCGATCCTTCGACGTGGGTGGGCACTCGCGATCGGTCCTGGGGTATCCGTCCGGTCGGAGAGCCCGAACCGACGGGCCGGCCTGCGGATCCGCCATTTGAGGGCATGTGGTGGCTGTACGTTCCGATGCGCTTCGACGACTTCGCGGTCATTCTGATCATCCAGGAAGATCCGACCGGATTCCGGACCCTCAACGATTGCACCCGGGTGTGGTCCGACGGCCGCACCGAACAACTCGGCTGGCCGCGGGTGGCGATCCGATACGCCTCCGGCACCCGGATCCCGACCGGGGCAACCATCGAATGCACCACGCCCGACGGATCCCCGCTGGTACTCGAGATCGAATCCCGGCTGGCGGTACCGATACATGTCGGCGGTGGATACGGCGGTGACCCCGACTGGATTCACGGCAGCTGGCACGGAGAGAAGTTCGTCGAACGGGTCAGCTACGACATCACCGACGCCGCGGTTGCCGGCCGGATGATGTTCGGAGTCATCGACCATGTCGGAAGGGCGGTCTGTACCGGTCCCGGCGCTGACGGTGTGGAGGGATTCGGGCTGTTCGAACATGGTGCGCTGGGGCGGCACGATCCCTCGGGGTTCACCGACTGGCTGACCCTGGCGCCCTGATCATCTCGCTGTTCAGGTTGGCGCTGTTCACCGTAGTGGAGGCGAACCGGCGTTGATCCGTTTGCCGATCGCCGTGAGTTGGCGGAGCTGAGCGCGACTGAGTCGATCGATGACCAGGGATCGAACGTTGGCGGCGTACCCGGGAGCGGTTTCGACCACTTTGTCCCAACCTGCTTCCGTCAGAACGGCATTGGTGAATCGACCGTCGTCCGGGCAGGGAAACCGCCTGACCCATTCGCGCTTTTCCAGGCGGGTGACCACGTGGGACAAACGCGACAGTGAGCCATAGGACATCTCGGCCAGTGTGCTCATGCGAAGTGTGCGATCGGGGGCCTCGGACAAGGCCGCGAGCACCTCGTACTCGAAGTGGGTGAGCTGAGCGTCGCGCAGCAGCTGTGCATCGAGCGCGTGGGGCAGGCGCGCCAACGCGGTCGCCACCTGGATCCAGGCGTCCATTTCTTCGTCGTCGAGCCACTTCGGCTCCGGCCCGCTCTGCATTGTCGAAGTGTATTACGACTGGGAGCCCCTGCCGCATTACTTGACGCATCAAGTTAAATTTACGTACTATTTACTTGATACGTCAAGTTAACTTCGAACATTAAGGCAGTTCAGAGAATGAATAACCCCATCATTCGTAGCGTAGGCATCCTCGTTGCGCGCATCGGTCTCGGCATCGTCTTCTTGGCGCATGGACTTCAGAAGTTCCAGCAGAACGGATGGGCCGGACCGAAAGCCGGCTTCGAGATGATGGATGTGCCGCTGGCCCCGGTGTCGGCCTTCCTGGTCACCTGGCTCGAGATCCTCGGTGGCATCGCCCTGATTGCCGGCGCCCTGACCCCGATCGTCGGTGCTCTGCTGTTCCTCGACATGCTTGGCGCGCTTTTCATCACGCATATCGACAACGGCATCTGGGCGTCCGACGGCGGATACGAGCTGGTCTTGTCGCTCGGGATGGGCGCGCTGCTGCTCGCCGTCGTGGGTGCCGGAAAGTTCAGCGTCGATGCGGCCCTGGGCACGAAGGTGGGTTGGCTTGCCGCCGACAACAAGCGTTCGAACGATCTGGTCGGTGCCAACAGCTGACACCACCATTGAAATCGCCGCGGACCGGTGCGCTCACCAGCGCGCCGGTCCGCGGCGGATTGATGCGGTGGGTAGACGTCGGAGTGGGTAGCCTGTGCCGGTGGGGATTCTGACGCCGCTGGCGGTAAAGATTGGCGCGCTCTCGTGGATGCCGAAAATGCTTCCACTCATCGAGAAGACCGACGTGCGCCTGCAGCGCCTCACCAGGGGGCGAGTGAGTGTGCTCGACATCGCCGGACTTCCCAATATCGTTCTGCGGGTACCCGGACGCAAGACCGGAAACATCCGGTCGACACCTCTGCTCTGTGCCCTGAAGGACGACGGCTGGCTGATTGCCGGTTCATACTTCGGAAACCCGGAGATGCCCAGCTGGGTGCTCAACATCAGGGCCTGCGAGACGGCCGAGGTCGTGCATCGCGGAAAAACGTTGAAGGTCAACTGGCGGGAGATCACCGGACCCGAGCGTGACGAGGTCTGGAAGATCCTGCTCGACACCTGGCCGAACTTTGCGATCTACGAAGAGCGGACCGATCGATTGATCCCGGTGTTCTTCCTGAGTAAGGTCACCGCCGACTCTTAGGTCAGTGGGCAGGGGCGATCGCAGTGGACATCAACGAGGTGGCCGACGAACTGTACGGTCTGGAACCGGCCGATTTTGTCGAGACCCGCACGGCCCGGGCCAAAGAAGCACGCGCCGCGGGGGATAAGGCGCTCGCCAACAAGATCGCCGGCCTGCGACGGCCGACCACCGTCGCGTGGATGGTCAACATCCTGTCCCGAGAGAACTCCGATGACATCGAGAATTTGCTCGACCTCGGTGAGGCGATGCGCGACGCTCAGCGCCACCTGGCCGGCGACGAACTGCGGACTCTGACGACCCAGCGCCAGCAGGTGGTTCGCGCATTGGCCAGGCAAGCCGGTGCACTGGCCGCAGGCAATGGGCATCAGGCGAGTGAGACCGCGCTCCGGGAGGTCGGTCAGTCCTTGCATGCGGCCCTGGCCGATCCCGAGATCGGAGAACTGGTCCGGGCCGGTCGATTGCTCTCCGCGGTCAGTTATAGCGGAATGGGTCCGGCCGGACTGACATTGGTTGGCGGAAGCGAACGCAAGCGCACGTCCACGCGCGCGCCCCGTGACGAGGCATCAGACGACGCCGTCAAGGCGACTCGGGCGCAGCTTGCCGAGGCGGAGGAAGCCGAGCGCACCGCGGTGTCGACGACCCGAGAAGCAAAAAAGGAGGCCGCCCTGGCCGAGTCAGCCGTCGAAGACGCGTCGGTTCGGGTGGAGGAACTGCGCGGGCAACTGGCGCAGGCTGAACAAGAACTTCAATTCGCCCGCCGCGCCGAACGGGTCGCAACCGAACATGCCGCGGAGTCGGAGCAGGAGACGAAGCAGGCCCGCGAACGAGTGGTGCAGTTCCGCGAGCGACTCGAATCGCTCGCGGCAGACCCCGATGGGAGCGGCCGGCCGCCGCGTTGAACCATAGGACTGTCGAATATGTTCTGCCGCTGGTCAGTTGGGCTCGCCGATGTCGATGCGGTGTGCCCGACGCTCGAGCCACTGAGCAAGCACACTTGACCCGACGCCGTGTATCACCACGCTGGCCATCACCGTGACCGTCATCGCATACAGGGTGTCGTCGGCGATCGTGCCGTCCAGCGCATTGAACGCCAGGAGCCCGAAAACGATCGACGCCGTACCGCGTGGGCCGAGCATTCCGATCACCAGTCGGTCGACGCGGCTCAGATCGGTGCCCATCAGCGACAGATACACCGGTCCGATACGCAGGACGGTCAGCGCGGCGATGCCGAGAATGATGATCTGCCAGACGAATCCGAACTCGAACACCAGGACCGACGCGCAGCCGAACACGAACCACATGGTGAGCGCAGCGAGCGCACCCACGTCGTCGACCAGGCTGAGTTCTTCGTCGCGGGGTCCATCCCTGCGTGCCGCTTTGTAGGCGATACCGCAGATGAACGCGGCCACAAAGCCATTGCCGTCCACCTGCTGTGCGCAACCGTAGGCGAAGAGCGGAAAGATGACGAGACTGATCCGGATCGACTGCTCGGTGGCGAACCCTCGTCTCAAGGACTGGTTGGTCAACCAGGCGGCGACGATGCCGACAGCGGCGCCGACAACAACCGCCGACAGCGCCGCGGGCAGCGCGGTCTCGAGTGCATCAGCCGGAGACTGTGCGTGCGAGTGGTCACCGGCAAGGGTGAGGGCAAAGATGAAGAGCGGCGCCACGATTCCGTCGTTGTAGCCACTCTCGACATTCAGGAGGTGACGTACCCGCGGTGAGATGCGTTGGTCACGAACGATTGATGACGCGGGAGCCAGGTCGATCGGGATGATGATGCATGCGATGAGCAGAAGGACACCGATGGACAGACTCGGTAGCAGTGCAACACCCAACAGCATGGCCGCTGCGATCGACAACGGCATCGCGATGAGCAACAACCGAAACGAGATTCGGCGTTCGCCTGCGAAGTAGCCGCCCTTGACCTCGGAGGCGTCGACGAACAGCAGCACCGCCAGGATCAACTCGACAATTCGTTCGGCCACGACTGTGTCGAGTGCGTTGCCGATGTCGTTGTTTGTGGTCAGTCCGATGGTGATGCCGGCCATGACCATCAGGAATGGCCCGGAGATCCGGAATCGTGCCAAGCGGCCGGCGATGAGGGACCAGCTGACGATCACCAGCATGGCGATCAGAATCGACGTCATCGTGTTGTCAGCTGTTGGCCGAAGTCCCCGAGCACCCGGTGATCGTATACGTGGCCGTGGCGCGCTGCGACCGGACGTGGCCGGTCGCAGCGCTCGGCATTTGTTGTGCCGGTGAGTTGTTGGGCGTTCAGCTCATGTACTCAGTTGCCGGTGAGTTTGCCGACGTTGCCCGGGCAGTAGATCGGGACCGCGATGTTGATCAAGGTGCGCGACTTCGAGTCGCTCAGACCGGTGTCGTCGGCGGTCAAGGTAATCGTGTCGTTCAGACTTGTCCCGTTTGTCAGTTCATCGCACACCGTCCGCGCGGCGGCGATCTGCTCATCGCTGTTACCGAATGTTGCGTCCTGAGATTTCAGGGCCTCGGTATACGTCTTGTCCTGGACGTTTCCGGCGGCAGTGGAAGCACTGTCGATGGCCCGCTCAGCGCTGCTACGCACCTGTTCGGTTGTATCCTGGACCTCTTCGCTGCTGCAGGCCGAAGCAAACAGCAAGCAGCTGACAAAGGAAACCAGTGCCACAAGCTTTTTCATATCGTCTCCGTTTCGTTGACGCTCATGGAAGAAACGATAAGCGATCAGTCGACGGGCTTGTCGATCCCGACCGAACTTGTCGGCGGGATCGGGTCTGAGGGTTCGGGGCCCGACTCGGGCGGGGCGTAGCCGATGGCGGGGCGGGCGAGGAGTTCGACCGCCAGTAGCGCGAGTACGGCGATCAGAATGGTCATGATGACGACCAGTCCCGACGGGTAGTCCCAGAAGACCAGGACGATGATCGCGATCGCAATGATCCCGATGCGTAGCGGCAACCGGAACTTCGCCGCGTACACCTCGGCCGGGTGCGGGACGCGGCCACTGCCGTTGCCGCGCGTAGCGTTCAGCGCCTTGCTGAACCCGCGCCGGATCGCCGCTGCCGAGGCGGATGCGCCGGTGAGGTAGCCGATCAAGGCGATCGCAATACCCAAGACGGCCACCGCACGCAGACTGGTGCGCAAGGGGACCACGAGGGTGTCGAGGAGGACCGCCGCAGCATCGCTGGACATGACGTCGGGTGGAACCGCGTCGAGGTAGACGGCGCGCCCGATGCTGATCGAAATGGCGAGCAGTGCCATCGCGATGGCAATCACCACGCCGACCAAGGAGAACGCGCGTCGTCGGGATCCGCTGGGCGCGGCCCAGATCGCGGCGGCGGCGACGAGTAGGGTGACCCACGGCAAGATGGATGCGGCCTTGTCCAACGCGGAGACCGCACGCTGGGCCTTGACCAGGTCGGGGGACTGGAAGATCACAAAGGACTTGTTGATATCGGGGATGTTCGCGGCGAACGAGAATCCACGGTCGACCAGCGCGCCGCGGACGTTGTCGATGATCGGTTTCAGCTCGATGCTGACGGTGCCTTCATCGTCGATCTGTACGGCCTTGGCCGTGTCCCCGGTCAAGACCGCCACCAGATTCTCGTGGGCCCGCCGGTTGGCGGCGGTCCACAGGGTCTTGAATTGATCTGAGGCAAGTAGGCGCTGGACCGTTTCATCGATGAACGATCGTGCTTGCTGGGTGAGCACCGGGGCAAGACCGGTCACCGCGGGTGGAACGTTGGGAGCGTTCGCGGTCAGTGCGTTCAGAGCGTCGGTCGTGACCTGCTCGATGTTGGCGCGGGTCATGATCGCGTCGGTGATCTGCGCGGCCAATTCGTCGTGCAGAACGGTGTTTTCGGCCAGTGGCGCCACCGTTTGGATGTATCGGTCGGTGTCGAGTACCTCGGCGCGGGCGAACCGTGCGAGCACGGCTGAGTACGCCAGAATCGCCACCAGCACCAGAAGTATCGCGGCGGCGGTCCAGCGCAAGCCCCGGTGTCCGCGCCGGGCCGTCGCGACACCGGTTGGTGCGGTCGATGGCTCGGCGAGTTCGCGGCGCAACCTGAGAAGTTCAGCGCGCTCTGAATCGTCGAGCGGTTCGGTGGTATTCGAGTCCATGATCGCGCCTCGTATCGTTGGTGACTGCACGGCGGCGCACGCAGATCATGCGCCGATCATCGACGCGCCGGCCATCAGCGTAAACCGACCAGCCTTTGCCGGAGTGCGTCACGATGGAAGTTCACCCGTGGAAGGTGAGAACGATTGTGGGCAAGGCAGTGAACACATGAATGACGACCGTGACCGCGACTCGGCAGGGCGCGCGCGGCAAGCGCGTCCGCGCGATGCACTTGGCCGGCCACTGGCCTACGGCGCTGCCGGTGTGGAACCGGTGTCGGAGGAGCCGATGCCACCGGCAGAAACCATCGCCGTGGCCACCGCGCTACTCGAACAGGGCCGTCCGTTCTCGGCACATGAGGTGTACGAGGTCCGATGGAAGACGGGTCCCGATGCCGAAAACGACCTGTGGCAGGGGCTCGCGCAAATCTGTGTGGCGCTGACCCATCAGGCCAGAGGTAACCACCGCGGTGCGATGCGACTACTCGAACGGGCGACCGCACGGCTGTCGGCGTACGCGGACACCGCCGGACCGACGTACGGGCTCGACCTCGACGATGTGATCAGCGGTGCACGGCAGGAGATCGTCGGGACGCAGTGATCTGCGATCTCGGTGTGCCCTGCAGAGTTTTGCCCAGGTTTGCCCGCAATGTCGTCGCGGAGTCGAGCAGGTAGTTCTGCCGGACCTTCCAGGGGCTGCGGTCGCCCTGGCGGGGGAACGCATCGATCGACCGCTGGACGTAGCCCGATGCCAGGTCGAGCAGGGGGAGTTCCTTGAGTGAGGGGTCGCGTTTGGGGACCACCGCGGCGAAGTTGTTGCGGTCCATGAAGTTCAGGACCTTGCAGACCAGTCGCGACGTCAGGTCGGCGCGCAAGGTCCACGATGCGTTGGTGTACCCGATGCAGATGGCGAAGTTGGGTACGCCGGTGATCATCGCGCCCTGCCAGACGAATTGCTTCGACAGTTCGACCTCCTCGCCGTCGACGCGGAGTTCAAGACCACCGAAAGCCAGGAGTTCGAGGCCGGTGGCTGTGACGATCACATCGGCGGGTAGAAACCGGCCGGACTCGAGGCGGATGCCTTCGGGCAGAACCGAATCGATGCGGTCGGTGACGATCTCGGCGTCGCCCTTCTTCATCGCCTTGAACAGATCCGCGTTGGGGATGGCGCACAGTCGCTGATCCCACGGGTCATACGATGGAGTCAGGTGCTCGGCCACCACTGCGGCATCGCCGAGGATCTTGGTACTCAGCTTGGTCAGCAGTGCGCGGGCAGCTTGTGGTCGCCGCTGGCAGAACTGATAGACACCGATGGCGAACAGGATGTTCTTGGTGCGGATCAGTCGGTGGGCAACGCGCGGTGGCAGGACGGCACGGAGCTTGTCGGCGATCTTGTCGCGGCTGGGCACCGCGCTGATCCAGGTCGGTGAGCGCTGCAGCATCGTCACGTGGGCGGCAGTCGGGGTCATCGAGGGGACGAGGGTCACCGCGGTGGCTCCGCTGCCGATGATGACGACCTGCTTGTCGGCGTAGTCGAGATCTTCGGGCCAGAACTGCGGGTGGACAACGGTTCCGGAGAAAGTGTCGAGACCGGGAATGTCCGGTGAGTAGCCCTTGTCGTAGTTGTAGTAACCGGCGCAGGAGTACAGGAACCGGCAGCGCAGGGTCTGCTCGACGACGGCACCGACCGCGCTGGTCTCGTGTGTCGTCAGCGTCCACAGCGCGTCGGCGGTAGAAAAGTCGGCGGCCACGATCTTTGTGCGGTAACGGATCTTGTCGTCGATCCCGAACTCGTCAGCCGTCTCCTGGATATATCGCAGGATCGAGGTTCCGTCGGCGATCGACTTCGCATCGCGCCACGGGCGGAATTGGTATCCGAGGGTGAACATGTCGGAGTCCGAACGCACGCCCGGATACCGGAACAGGTCCCAGGTGCCGCCCATGACATCGCGTGCTTCGAGGATCGCGTACGACAATCCGGGGCATTCGGTCTGCAGGCGATACGCCGCACCGATCCCGGACAGCCCCGCTCCCATGATCACCACGTCAAGATCCGCTTCTGGCGCGGCTGTAGTGGAATCGCCATTTCGTGAGATCGACATGTATCCAGCCTCCGTACTACCGACATGCGGTACTTGATTCTGTGCGACAACTATTTGATCATGGACGACATGTCCGTGATCCGATCGGCCGGTCTGCGAGGCTTTCGGGCTCTGGCTGCCGAACTCGGCGGCGACGCCGAACAGATCGCACGACTCGCCGGGCTCCCGCCTGCGGCCCTCGACAGCGACGACCTTTTGGTTTCGGACCTCGCGATGGCCCGCACGCTCGAGATCGCAGCTCAGCAGTTGGCCTGTCCCGATCTCGGCCTCCGGCTGGCCGCGCGGCAGGACCTGGGAATGCTCGGACCGCTGGCGCTGGCGATCGTGAACTCGTCGACGCTGGCAGACGCTCTCGAATGCACGTCGAGGTACCTCTTCGTGCACGCCCAGTCGCTGAGTCTGGCGCTCGAGACCGATCCCTACGGAGTCGCGGGGGTGGTCGCGCTGCGATACGGACCCGGCGCCGGGGTCGAGACGACCATTCAGGGTACCGACCTCGGGCTCGGCTTCCTTCATCGTTCGATCGAGCGACTGCTCGGTGGCAGCTATGGGCTTCGGACGGTGGAACTGCCTTATCAGCCCGTTGCGCCACTCGCTCGCTACGAGGACTTCTTCGGAGTGCCGGTCCGGACCAACCGGCAGTCGGCGATGCTGCGTGTGCCCCGCAGCATCGCATCTCGGCCACTTGCCGGAGCCGACGAGAACCTGCGGATGTTGTCGCGGGCGTTCCTTGCGGAGCAGGTTTCCGATGCCGGCGCGGCCACGGCCCCGCGGGTGCGGGCGGCGGTGCAACAGGTCCTGGGGACCGCGCCACCCGAGATCGGTTCTGTGGCAAGGCTACTCGCAACCCATCCGCGAACGTTGCAGCGTCGGTTGGCCGCTGAGGGCACGTCGTTCTCCGCGATACTCGATTCGGTGCGCCGCACAGAGGCGCGCCGGTACCTCACCACCACCGACATGCCCATGGGGCAGTTGGCCGCCATGATCGGGTTGACCGAGCAGGCAACATTCACCCGCTGCGCTCAGAGATGGTGGGGGAGTACGCCCACCGGTGTCAGGAAGGCCGGCCTTCGGCAGTTGGATCCGTCAGGGCCGCCTTCGCCCGCTTGGCCAGATCGACCGTCGCCATCCGCAGATCGGCTGCTGCGGTGATCGGTGTGGAGTAACCGACCCGCGTGTACGCGATTCCGCGAGGTGTGACCACCCGGAGATCGAGACCGTAGCGGTCGGCGCCGGTGCAGGTGGCCTCGGTGGTGTCGGGGAATCCACCGAGTCCCTGCGCCATCTCGACGAGGGAACCGGCGTGATCGTTGTTGAGATGTTCGATGGCGCGCGCGGAACCCGGTGTCACCGGATCGGGTGTCGCAGCCAGATAGGCCTGTGCAGTCGCCGAATCCATCCGCCCGTAACCGCCGACCCACCGAACGCGCTCGACCCGCAGGATCCAGAGTGCGAAATCGCTGTAGTCCACGTAGTACTTCGCGGCGGGAACCGCGGCCAGGTGCGCCTCGCGAGCGGCGGCGAACTCGTCACCGGTCGGTCGTTCGACGTGGCCGGCCAGGGTGATCCGCGCGCTCGCCAACGGATCGGACACAGCGTTGGGCGCGACGATCGCGATACTCGCCCGCGGGTTGCCTGCCAGGTTCCGGCCGTGCTCGGCCATATTCGAAACGCATAGGACGGGCGCACCACCGAGTAGTCCGTAGGTGATAAATGACGCCCAGGGGTCGCCTTCGGCGGTCAGACTGGCGAGCGTGCCGGCATTTGTAGACGCGGCAATCGTCTGGGCCTCTTCAGCAGCCGACGGACGCGTCGAGTCGGCAACCTCGGTCAAGGGTGCTGGAACGGAGGGTGCATCGCCGGGATCGCCGTGATCGAGAGTCATGTGCGAATCCTACGTGTCGAACGCGTGGCCACATGGGCGCTCGAGTCGCGGGTGGTAGGAATGATCGATGAGCTCAGAGCAGGCGCGTCGGTCGCTGTCATCGGCCATCGTCGTTACGACCGAGGACGTCGATGCGAGCCGGCGGGCCTATGAGCGACTGCTGGGAATCGACGAAGGCGTGCCGTTGACGGTCAACAACGCGTTGATCGAATTGTGTGTCGGCAGTTCAGAGACGACACCACATCGGGCATTGTTCGGCACCGCTGATTTCGCTGCGACCACCCGCTTGCTTCGCAGGCGCGGGCTGGCGCTCACCGAGACCGCCCCGGGACGAGCCGAGGCCGACGGCGAATCATCCGTCGGCGTGATCGAGGCCGCGCAGCTTGCACCGACGGCTGGTTCGGAGCTGACCGCCGTCGACCACCTCGTGTTCAATGCCGCGAGTCGTGACGGCGCCGTGGCGCTGTTCGGTGCGACCCTCGGCATGGATTTCCGGCTGGAGCAGTCGATCCACGAAAAGATTCACCAGCTGTTCTTCCGCGCCCCGACGATGGTCGTGGAGGTTGTTGTCGGACAAGGTGATCCGGGTTCGGCGACGACGGCTGCCGCGACGACCCTGTGGGGTATCGCCTGGCGATCGACCGACATCGACCTGACTCATCGCCGTCTTGTTGCCGCCGATGTGGAGGTCAGTGAGATGCGTACCGGCCGCAAACCCGGCACCCAGGTGTTCTCGGTGCGCGACCGCGCGCTGGGATTGCCGACCCTGGTCATCGACTGACCCGCAAACGCTCCACAAATACAAAGACGCTCCACAAATATGTGGAGCGTCTTCGTAGAGGTGGAGCGTTTGCGGACTGGTTACAGCGACAGGACCGACGCGGCAGCCGTTCCGGGCGCGCCGTACACCTGGGCGTAGCCGACCTTCGGGTTGCCGGGCACCTGACGGTCGCCGGCCTGTCCGCGAAGCTGGAGAACCAGTTCGTGGACCTGACGGATACCGGAAGCACCGATGGGCTCACCGTTGGCGATCAGGCCGCCGTCGGTGTTGACCGGCATCGAACCACCGATTTCGGTGGCGCCCTCGGCAATCAGCTTCTCCTGATCACCATCGGCACAGAAGCCGTTCTCTGCCATGTGGATGACCTCGGCTCCGGCGTCGGTGTCCTGCAACTGCATGACGTCGACGTCTTCGGGTCCGATGCCGGCCATCTCGTAGGCGGCCTTGGACGCGTACACGGTCGGCGACACATCCTCATCAACCGCGGCCCAGGTGGCGTGCACCTCGTACGCACCGTAGGTACGGGTGCGGATTGCGGTGGACTTGAGGAACACCGGCTTCTGGGTGAACCGCGCAGCAAGATCGCCGCGGCACATGATGACGGCAGCGGCGCCCTCGTCGGGTGCGCAGAACATGTAGTGCGTCAACGGGTAGTTGAGCATCTGGGCGCCGAGGATCTCTTCCTCGCTGATCGGCTTGCGGCGGAAGGCCTTTGGATTGAGCCCACCGTTGCGGTAGTTCTTGGCCGCAACCTTTGCCAGGGTCTCGACGGAGATGTCGTGATCGCGGATGTACCGGCTGATCTTCATCCCGAAGAACTGGGTGGTGACGAACTGGCCGTTTTCGGCGTACCAGGCGGGCAGTCCGAGCATTGCGGGATCTGCGGTGAAGGCTCCGCGGGGGTGCTTGTCGGTGCCGACGGCGATACCGATGTCGTACTTGCCCGAGCGGATTCCGTCAGCGGTCTGTTCGATCGCGCTGGCTGAGGTGGCGCAGGCGTTGAACACGTTGGTGAAGGGGATGCCGGTCAGGCCAACGAGCCTGGTGACCGCGTCGGTGTTGTCGACCTCGTAACTACCACCGATGCCGAACTGGATGTCTTTCCACTCTGCGCCGGCATCAGCCAGTGCGAGTTGGATTGCGTCGGCAGCCATTTCGATGGCTGACTTGGCGCCGAATCGGCCAAATGGGTGCAAACCCACGCCGATGATCGCAACGTCGTTCATATTCGCCTCTCCTCGCTCAGCTGTTCTCTGCCACCGGCGCAAACGCCCAGGTGATGATCTCGGTGCCGTCTTCTTCGGTGTAGAAGGGGATGAAGGTGAGTTCGACGTCCGTGATGGCCGCCAGCTTCTCCGGATCCGCTTCGGTCAGACGTGCTTCGACGCGAACCACGTCGTCGAGCTGGATGAGACCGACACCGAAGGTTTCGAACGTCGCTGCCGTCTCGCCACCGGCGTACGGAAGCTTCGGTACAAATCCCTGGGTGGTGAAGGCGATCAGTTTGCCGCGCCGGGGCAATAGGAGATCCGACATGTCCGGGCCGCTGCAGCGCGGGCAACGATTCTGGCGGGGCCAGGTCGTCGCGCTGCAGGCATCGCATTTGCTGCCGATGAGCTGCGGATTTTCCGCAGGCCAAGTTGAAACGTCGGGCGCGAGCGCCTTCGTCATGAGCCGTCCTCCATGGTCTGGGGCCCCACCTGAGTCCGGAGGGACCGGGGCTATCCATTCACACTATACGGAAATGACATTCTCGTCTACGAAAGTGCGATGCTCCGTGTGTCGGGCTGGGCCGGTGCTCAGTCCGATGGGACGCCCTGCCTCAGTGTGATCCACCAGGCGCTGTGCGTGAGAATAAAATTGTCTTTGTCTGCAATTCGAATTCTCAAACGGTGAACCCAGATATGTTCCGCTCGTACTTCTTCGACTACGTAAGGAACCTGAGTTGTCTCGAATTCTCGCCGGTGCGCATCGCCGGAATGCTGGACTCGCCGTCACCCTCACAGTGGCAGGTTCGCTCCTGCTGTTCAGTTCGCCGGTTGCGCTCGCAGCCCCGGTCGCTGATCCGGTCGGTGGGCTCGGCTTCGGCTCATCGGAATCGCCATCGATCCCGGCGACCCCAGTCCTGACCTCCGTCGACAATTTCCGTGACATTGCGGGATCTGTTGCCGGTTACCAGGGCATCGGGGGGCTCGATCTCAATCGTGGCACCATCTATCGTTCGAATGCGTTGCTTGCCAACGACATCGATTTGGCGACGCTCAACACGCTCGGCATCACCAGGGTCTATGACCTGCGGACGGCTCCGGAAATCGAGGGCAAAGCGGACCGCCTGCCAGACGGGGCGACCCGGACCTGGCTCCCGACCCTGGCCGGCGACATGCTGAGCCAGGTGAGCCAGCTGAAGACTCCTGCGGACTCGGTCGCCTTCATGGAGGACATGAATCGACGGTTCGTGACCGACGCCGAGGTGAGGAAGAGTTTCACCACGCTTTTCAACGATCTGGCATCTACGCGTGGTGCGCAGGTCATTCATTGCACCGCGGGCAAGGATCGCACCGGTTGGGCCACCGCTGTCCTCCAGAGCCTCGCGGGCGTCTCGCCGCAAACGATCATGTCGGACTACCTGCTGACGAACGAGTATTCGGCAGTCTCGATCGAGCGTCAGCTCGCTGGGGTCGGGGCCGCGCGCGGGCCCGAGGCAGTGGCGCTCTATTCGCCGCTCCTCCACGTGAATGAGAGCTACCTGCAAGCGGGACTGACACAATTGCAGGCCGACTACGGCTCGGTGTACAACTACCTGCTCTCCGGATTGGGCTTGAGTCCGCAGACAATTGCCGCTCTGCTCGCCAAGCTCATCGGCTGACCCGACCTGACTGAGGAGTGATGTGCCGGGGTGGCGCGGTGGACACCCCGGCACTGACCTGGGTATAGGCCTACCAGTGAACCCCGCCGAGCACGCGCGCCAGGATGAGCTGCTCGGATTCGCGTCGACCGGATTCCTCGCCGCGGGCAGCTGCTGAATCAGGGAAGACCTGATACGCCAGGTTCAGGATTCGGAATGCGAGCTTGGGCGTCAGCGTGTGGGCCAGCGCTCCGAGGTTGCCGATCTTTGTGTTGATCTCGTGTGGCTTGTCGACCAGTGCGGCGATGACCTTGTCCGCTGCCTGGCCCGGGCTGATCGTGGGGAACCGGTCGTAGATCTTTGTCGGCGCGATCATGGGTGTCCGGACCAGTGGCATGTGGATGCTGGTGAAGGAGATCCCGTCGCCGAAGAGTTCCGACGAGACCACGTTGGACCAGGAATCGAGGGCGGCTTTGGATGCGACATAGGCGCTGAATCGAGGCGGGTTCGTCTGAACTCCGATGGATGAGACGTTGACGATGTGACCGCGCCCCTGTTGACGCATCGTCGGCAGCAACCCGATGACCAACCTGATGGCACCGAAATAGTTGAGCTGCATGGTCCTTTCGAAGTCGTGGAAGCGGTCCTCGGACAATTTCAGCGACCGGCGAATCGATCTGCCCGCGTTGTTGACCACGAAGTCGATCCGCTCGAAATCCAGACTCAACTGTTTGGTGAGCGCGTCGATCGCGTCCAGATCCGATAGATCGCAGCCGTATGCGTGCGCGGTTCCGCCCTGACTTTCGATGAGATCTTTGGTGGCCTCGAGCTTTTCGATTCCGCGTGCGACAAGAATCGGGATGGCGCCCGCCTTGGCGACTTTGACCGCGGTGACCAGCCCGATACCCGACGATGCCCCGGTGATCACCACGGTCCGTCCGGCAAGGGCGTCGACCGTGCGGCGATCGGAGATGATCGAATCGTCGAGGAACTGCTCCCAGTAGGCCCACAACCCCGGTGCATAGGAGTCCAGGTCGGGCATTGTGATGCCCGAACCCTCCAGTGCGCTCACCGTCCGAGCCGAGGTGTACACCGCAGGGAAGGACACATGGGCCAACACTTCTGGCGGGATCCCGAGTCTTCCGACGGTCTCGCGCAACGCGAACTGAACCGCACCGAAGCGCATGGCGCTACCCAGCAGCTCTGCCGGTTGCAGTGCCTGCGGCAGGAGTTGGGTCGGGATGCGATCGGTGACCGACCTGTCGATGGGCAGAGCGAACTGAGGTGCCTTCGCCGCTGCGGCGAAGCTGTTGACCATACGCACGGTGTTCTGTGGCTTGGGATTCATCAGGTGGAAGGCCTGGCCGTCCAGGTCGGGTACATGCGCAAGGTGATCCATGGCGCGGGCAACGTAATCGACCGGTACGAGGTTGGTGTCTCCGAGGTCGATGGCGACGAGGGGAACGCCGGCAGACAACAGGTTACGAATCCGTTTGATCGCCGGGAAGAAGTAGTAGGGGCCGTCGATCTTGTCCATCTCACCTGTCTCGGAGTCCCCGACCACGATGGACGGCCGGTAGACCCGCCACGGAACAGTCGACTCTTCGCGGACCATCCGCTCCGACTCGAACTTGGTGCGGTGATACGGGGACGGCAGCCCCTGACCCTCGTCGAACATCGTCTCGTCGAAGACGCCTCTGTGGTCACCGGATGCCGCGACCGATGAAACATGGTGGAAGCAAGAGGCTTCGAGTGCTCCGGCCAACGCCAGTGCCGCCCGGGTGCCGCCGACGTTGAACAGTTCATTGGCCTCGTCCGAGGCAGTCATGTCGTAGATCGCGGCGAGATGAAAGAAGTGATCGATCGTGCCCCGGTGTTCATCGATCCAGTCGGCATCGACACCGAGTAGATCCTCTTGGAGGTCGCCGACCACCGGGATCACCCGGTCGGTGTTCCAGATCCGGATCTGCCGGTCGAGTGAGGCCCGCGATCGGTTACGCACCAGGACGAAGATCGGCCCGACACGGTTGTCGAGGAGTTGCCCGACAAGATGCCGACCGATGAACCCGGTTGCGCCGGTGACGAAGTAGGCCACGGGACCAGCGTAAGTCCACAAATGACACACGTCCCCGGGTTGCGAATACGCGAACCCGGGGACGTGTGTGGAAAAGCTTTGGTCGTGACTACTGCGCGAGTTGCGGTGCCAGTTGCTCGACGACGTAGGGGATGGTGAGCACGGACGGGACCGACATCGCGCCGCCGAGAACCTGGTCCACCCATACGACCCCGCCGCGCTTGACGACGTCGAGGTTCATGAACGCGGCATTCTGCTTGAGCTTGTCGTTGGATCCCTGCCAGTCCACGACGACGATCTTGTCGAGCGAGTTCAGCAGGTTCAGGTTCTCCGTAGAGATCGAACCGTAGAAACCGCTGGTGATCGTCGGCAAGAGTTCGGCCGGGAACGTCATGCCCAGTTCCGCCAGCGTTTGGCCACGTCCGTCGGTGTCACTGTAGATCGCGACGCCACCGTCGGTTCCGTTGGTGATCACCGCGCCCTTCTTGCCCACGATGGTGGGGTACTCGGTCTGGGCATCGGTGAAGACCTGCTCGGTCTCATCGATCAGCTTCTGAGTCGCCTCGGGCATCCCGACGGCCTTGCCGATCTGCGTTGCGGCAGCCTGCCACGGCACCTGCCAGTCCGGGTACTGGGCCTCACGCAGGATCGTCGGCGCGACCTTGCTCAGGGAGTCGTACTGCTCCTTGGTCACCGAGCTGTTCACGGCGACGATCAGATCGGGGTTCGTTGCCAGGATATTCGGGATCTCGGCACCGAGATTGGAACTGGCTTCGGCCAGCACGACCGGCGCGTTGTCGCCGATCAAATCCTCGTTCCAGGGCTCGGTCACGCGTTTGGCCTCAGGATCGCTGAACGGGGTCATCGTGGTCGGGACGATGCCAAGCGCCAGCAGGGTGTCGGCATCACCGACGCCCACCGAGGCAACGCGAGTGGGTTCTTTGTCGATGGTCACCGGACCGAAGTTCTGCTCGATGGTGACGGGGTACGCACCGGGCTCCGCGGAAACCGTTGCCGACGTGTCGTTGTCCTCGTCGGGTGAGGAGCACGCCGAGGCTCCGATGAGAGCGGCCACCGTCGCGGACGCGATGACAATCTTTGATACGGCGGAACGGCGGTTCTTCCAGTGCACTGGGGCTTCCTCACATAAATGGCTTAGGGCAGGCTCACCATACAGCGTTTGCCGGTTGGTAGGAAGAAGATGGTGCTTCCGGGTCGAATTGCGCACGTGCGGTGGCAGTATCGGGACGATGACCAGGAGTGCTTCGTATGTTCGGGTCGGCGGGGCCTATCTGATCGCGCTGGCGCTCGCCGGTGCCTGGCTCGGGTGGGGCCCGCGGACCGACGCCCTGTGGTTCGACACCTTGATTGCCGATGTGCTGGGAACCGTGGTGATCTTCGCCTTCAGCCGGTGGTACGGCAACTCGAGTTTCTACGACGCCTATTGGAGTGTGGTCCCGCCGCTGTTGCTGTTCTACTGGTGGTTTGCCGGCGGGCTCGGCATCGATCAGGTTCACTGCTGGCTTGTTTCGGTCGTGGTGGTCCTCTGGGCGATCCGGCTGACGGCGAACTGGGCTCACTCGTTTCCCGGCCTGCATCATGAGGATTGGCGGTACGGAATGCTCCGCGCCCGATCCGGCCGGTTCGGTTTTGTCACCGATCTGGTGGCGATCCACCTGATCCCGACCGCACAGGTTTTCCTCGGCATGATCCCGGTCTATGTCGCCGTGACCACCGGTGGCGACAACCTGTTGTGGCTCAGCGTGTTTGCGTGTGCGCTGGGGTTGGCCGCGGTCCTCCTCGAATGGGTGGCCGACGGTCAGATGCGTCGGTACGTCGGTAGCCGAAGTCCTGGTCAGATCATGGATCAGGGGGTGTGGAGCTGGTCGCGGCATCCGAACTACTTCGGAGAGTTCATCTTCTGGTGTGCGTTGGCGTTGTTCGGTGTTGCCGCTGCGCCCGCAGATGCGTGGTGGCTGTTCGTCGGTGCTGCCGCGATGCTTGCGATGTTCCTCGGGGCCAGTATCCCGATGATGGAGGAGCGCAGTCTGCAGCGCCGGCCCGGATACGAGGATGTGATCGATCGAGTATCCCGGTTTGTCCCACGGCCGCAACGAAAGGTGACGGTGTGAGCCGCAGGCGCGTGGTCATAGCCGGTTTGGGTGACAGCGGTGTCCTGGCCGCCATCCACCTCGCGGGGCGCTGCGACGTGGTGGGGATTTCGGTCAAACCCGGTCTCGTCAGTGGTCAGGAGTTGGGGTTGCGGCTCAGTCGTCCGGACTCGTGGTCCCGGGACTATCGGGTCGATTTCGACAGATTCCGGGGATTGGACGGGGTGCGAACCGTCCATGGAGCCCTGACCGGTGTCGACGTCGGAGCCCGGCACGTCACGATCACTGGCCCGGACGGGTCTGCGAGCGTCGAAAATTATGACGCCTTGGTGATTTCAACCGGCGTCGCCAACGGGTTCTGGCGGCGTCCCACGCTCCAGTCCAGCGCGGAGATCGACGACGATCTTCAGCAGGCGCACGACACCATCGCGCGGGCGCACTCGGTCATCGTCGTCGGTGGTGGTGCGGCCGCGGTCGGTTGCGCCGCAAATATCGCTGCTCGCTGGCCACATACCCGCGTCGATCTCTACTACCCGGGGCAGCATGCGTTGCCGCACCATCACCCCCGCACCTGGCGGCGCGTCAGGGACCGCCTGGACGACCTGGGAGTCCACCTGCATCCCGGGCACCGGGCTTTGGTGCCCAACGGATTTGAATGTGACCGGATCATCGACGACCCGGTTCGATGGTCGACGGGCCAATCACCTTCGGAGGCCGACGCCGTTGTGTGGGCGATAGGACGGACTCGTCCGAACACCGAATGGTTGCCCGATGAGTTCCTCGACGACGGCGGATTCGTACGGGTCGACAATCGTCTGAGGGTCCCCGGATGCCCCGGGGTGTTCGCAGTTGGCGACGTCGCCGCCACCGACGCGCTTCGAACATCGGCGCGCAACAGGGCCGATCGTCTGGTCGCACACAACGTCCGGGCCCACTTCGAAGGCCGTCAACTCAAGTCTTACCGGCCGAAGGGGCATCGGTGGGGTTCGGTACTCGGGGCGCAAGCCGACGGCCTGGAGGTCTTTGCGCCGACGGGTCAGGCTTTTCGATTCCCGGCGTGGTCCATCGATCGGGTGTTGCAACCCTGGATCGTCCGGCGCGGGATCTATCACGGGGTGCGGGATCGCGCCGACCTTTGAAAAGCAGCCGACCCCGCAACATCGGTGAGATGTTGCGGGGTCGGGAGACTGCTGGTGGGGGCAGCGACGTTGGTGCCCGATCAGCTGTGGATCACGGCAATCCGGCAAGGAAGAACCGAAGGATTTCCATCGCCCACGGAGTCGAGTTGAGGAATGCGTCTATGGCGGCATCAATTGGTGAGTACAAAGAAATCCTTGCTCCTCCAGATATGTCCGCAGCCCTCGTGTGTGCACGAGGGCTGCGGAGCGAGTGTCAGTTGATTACAGTACTGGACCCTCTCCGACGGTGATGATCAGATTCGGCTGATACCGGTTCCGCAGGGGGATATCGTTCGGATCCGCGCTGGTCGTGGCCGGTGGTGTGAGCACCGATGACGCGACATGAGAGAGTGGCGAAGACAAATCACTGAGTTGTCGGGGCAGTTCGCCGCGCCGGGCGTGTCCTGATGAGGCCGGTCTGGGACGGGTAGGGAGTTTTGCATGGGTGAGACGACGACGGATGTCTGGGAAGCGATGTCGACCGCTCGCGCGATCCGGAGGTTCACCGACGAACCTGTCGACGACGCCACGCTGGCCCGCTGCCTGCAAGCCGCGTCCTGGGCACCCTCGGGTGCCAATGCGCAGGCCTGGCGGTTCGTGGTGTTGCGCTCTCCGGAGCAGCGAATTGTTGTCGGCAAGGCCGCCAAGCACGCACTCGACGTGATCGAACCGGTGTATGGGATGTCGCGGCCTGCCGACGACGACAACAGTCGTCGCGCGCGGACAAACCGGGCGACGTACGAATTGCACGACCGGGCCGGCGAATTCACGTCGGTGCTCTTTGTTCAACAGAATTTCACCACCGCCTCTGAGCTGTTGCTCGGCGGCTCGATCTTCCCGGCGATGCAGAACTTCCTGCTCGCAGCCCGGTCTCAGGGGTTGGGCGCCTGCCTCACCGGGTGGGCGTCGTACGAAGGTGAACCGTTGTTCCGGGAGGCGGTCGGTGTCCCTGCGGACTGGATCATCGCCGGACATGTGGTGGTTGGATGGCCGCGCGGGCGCCACGGCCCCGTCCGTCGAAAGCCGCTGAGCGACATCGTGTCTTTGGATCGGTGGGACGGCGAACCGGGTGCGCTGGCGGATGCTCCGCCCCTGGTGAGCTGACGCGTCAGGCCTTGCGGTGAAGTTCGAGGATGGTGATCTCTGGGGGTGCCCCCACCCTCACCGGGGGTCCCCAGGCGCCGGCGCCGCGCGTCGTGTAAAGAATCGTGTCGCCGATCCGGTCCAGCCCTGATACCGAAGGTTGTTGCAAGGCAACAAGATAGTTGAACGGCCACATCTGGCCGCCATGGGTGTGCCCGGATACCTGCATGTCGATTCCGAGGTCTGACGCCTCGAATGCCTGGCGTGGTTCGTGCGCAAGCAGCAATGCGAACCGGTTGGGATCGCGCCCATCGAGCGCGGCGGCAAGATCAGGTTCGTAGGGTTCGGGCGAGGTGTAGTCGTGGATCCCCACGATGTCGATGCTCGCATCGTCCCGCTCGATCGACAGCCGCTCGTTTCGTAATGTGTGGATGCCCAACCGATCCCACACATCGAGCCAGCGACCACCGTCGTCGGCATAGAACTCGTGATTACCGCTGACGCCGTACACACCCAATGGTGCCGACAAGTCGGCCAGCGGTTCGAGGTCTGCGGCGACGTTTGCCACCGTTCCGTCGATGAGGTCGCCGGCGACGAGTATCAAATCAGGGCGCTGTTCGTTGACGAGCTTCACAACTCGTTTGGTGAACCCGACGCCGCGAGCCGGCCCGACGTGCAGATCCGATATCAGTGCGACTCTGAGTCCGTCGAATTCCGTGGGCAGACGGGGGAGCGCCACCGAGGCATCGACGATCTTCGGTTGTGCCGCAACAACTACGCCGTATGTTGTGGTGACCAGAGCCCCGACGACAACCGCCGCGGTGGTCAGGCGCACCACTAACAGACGTGTGCCCCCGGCTGCCCGATCACCGCTCGGCTCATCGGTGTCAATGCTCGATCGACTTCTGCGCAATACTCCGATCAGTCGGGCGGTCGCAGATCCGGCGGCGACCAGGATGAGGCCCAGGATCAGATAGAAGCCGACACCGAGCCATACCCACCCGGCGAATCCGAGTGGCCGGGCCCAGGATGTATCGAATTGATCGCCGCTGCCCATCCCGATGACCGCGAGCACCCACAGGAGGGCCAGTGCACTGTCGACAACAATCGACCACGGACGTGGAAGCCTGGTTGCCCGGACAAGCCTGCGGTGAAACCAATAGGTCAGCAGTGCGGCCACAACCGCAAAGACCATCAAACGTGTCATCGACGCACCGGGAACGGGAGATGGGGCAAGCTCTGCTCAGTCATATCCCGACCAGGCTAGCGGCGAATGCGCAGGAGGTGGTCATCGCCGGCCTGGTCACCGCTGATCGGCCACATGCGTGTGGCCCACCGGATCAGATCCGATGGGCCACAGACACTAAGCGCTGCTCTACGTGTTGGCGAGCTCGTAGCGGCGGCGGTATTCCTCTTTGGACGTCTCGTTGGTGTCGATATCCTTGGCTCGTGCGCGCAGTGCCCCGACGGTCGCCTGTTCGCGTGGGGTGTGCTTGAACGGATCCCAGTTGAAGAACTTGGCGACGTTTCCGAAGGTGATCTTGTCGATCTCTTCGTCGGTGAGTCCGGCGGCGTCCAGCTCCGGCTTCAGCGTCTCCGGTGACAACGGCCAGGTGGAGTCCGAATGCGGGTAGTCGCATTCCCACGCGATGGTGTCGATCCCGATGTGGTCGCGGTTGTTCAGACCGCTCGGTTCCGTGATGTAGCAAGCCAGGAAGTTGTTCTTCCACACGTCGGTGGGCGACATCCCCTTGGGGGTGAAGCTCTTACCTGTCCACGACTGGTTGACCACGTGGCGTTCGAGTCGATCGAGCCACGGTGCAACCCAGCCGACGCCACCCTCGCTCATCGCGAACTTGAGGTCGGGGAACTTCAGGAATACGCCGCTGAGCATGACATCGTTGGCCGCGATCGTGGAGATCAGCGGTGTCAACACCATCATGTCGTCGATGTTGAACCCTTCGGGCCGCTGGATCAGGCCGAAGCCGCCACCGATATGCAGGCTCAGGACGATGCCGTGCTCCACGCATGCGGCAAAGATCGGGTCCCAGTAACCGGATTCGAAACTGGGGAAACCCGACCCGTACGGGGTTTCCGGGATACTGATCGACCGGCATCCCATGGCAGCAAGGCGGTGGACCTCCTTCACCGACTCGTCGACGTCGAAGAAGGGGAGAATGCCCAGCGGGATGAAGCGACCGGGATGGGCGTCCGGGACCTCGCCGACCACCCAGTCGTTGAACGCCCGGCATGCAACCAGCGACAGGGCCTTGTCGGGCAGGCTTGCCAGGTGGGTTCCGGCAAAGCCGGGGAAGGTGGCAAAGAGCGTGGCCGCGAGGGTGCCGTTGGCATCCATGTCACGGACGCGCAGGTCCATGTCGTAGACGCCCGGCCGCATCTCGGCGTATCCGGTGGGGTCCATGCCCCACTCTTCCTTCGGCCACGAGACAACGGCGTTGAGGCCGGAGCTACCGACCACCTTGTCCTGGAACAGCCACGCTTGGACCTTGGGATTGCGCGGATTGGCGGTCAGCTTCGGCGCCTGATCCATGAGGCTCTTCGGGAAGTGCTTTTCAAAGATGTCGGCGGGCTCGACCACGTGATCGTCGATGCTGACCATCACCATGTCGTCAATATTCATCAAAGTCCTCTCGTACTGGGCAGCAGTGCCCGGGGGCAGGCCTATGAGAATGATACTCTCATTCACAGAGAAGATGGATCTTTTCAGGTGATTGAAGTCCGTTTTCGGTGCTACTGCAGCCCGTTCGAGAGGATGATGGACTCGCCTGATTTGCACCGTCCGTGGTCGGACACCAGATACAGAACCGCGTTGGCGACGTCTTCGGGCTCGAGAAGTCCGGGCCGTGGATGTCCCTGGGAGAAAACGGATTCGACATCGGCGGAGGTGGGTTCGTCGAGATCTGGACGGATCATTCGGTACGTCGATGGGTTGTGGATCATCGGCGTGTTGACGCCGGACGGAAGTACGGCGTTCACGGTGATCCCGTACTCGGCAACCTCGTATGCCACTGACTTGACCAGAGCGACAACCCCCGCTTTGGCGGCGGCGTAGTGGCCGGAATTGGCTGCCCCGGTGCCGGCGATAATCGATGAGGTGGCCACCAGTCGGCCCGCGCCTGCATCGATCATGTGGGGGAGAGTCGCCCGAAATGTGTTGAAGACGCCGGTGAGATTCACGTCCAACATGGTCTGCCACCGCTGAGTCGACATCGTTGCGATCGGTCCGGCGCTTGCGATTCCCGCGTTGGCCACAACCACATCGATCGCGCCGAATATGGTGGTCGCTCGGTCGACGAGATCCTGCAGGGCCATCAGGTCTCTGACGTCCGCGATATCTGCGAGGCAACGCCGGTCGAGCGACTCGACCATCCTGACGGTCTGTTCGAGGTCGTCGGGGGTGGCCCCCGGATAGTCGACCTCCTCGACCGAAGTGGCGATGTCGCACAGGACGATGTCCGCACCTTCGCGCGCAAGCGTCACCGCATGCGCGCGGCCCTGCCCGCGAGCCGCTCCGGTCACGAATGCGGTCTTTCCCTGGAGTGCAGCCACGTCGATACACCTTTCGCCGTCCTGGATGTCTGAATCCGTTCGATTCAGAGTTCCGCTCTGACGGTGTAGACCAGAACCGACGGCGGAAATCACCGAGCGGCAGCTCGACCAGAATCACCGAGCGGCAGCTCGACCAGAATCACTCCGTGGTCAGCGTGACCCTTCGGGTGGATCGAGCATGGGCACCAGGAACTGCCAGGCGATCGCGGCCAATTCGTCGTCGTCGTCGAGGTTGACGACGTGGCTGGGGATGGCCAGGAACGACGCGGAGATCCGGACCATCATCTCGGCGACGAGGTCGGTGTTCAGCGCGGCGGACACGTTGCCCGCACGTTGTTCCTGCCGTAGCTGGGCGGCCAGGAATTGGCGGACGGTGGCGAGCATCAGGCCGTCGTCGCCGATCATCGATCCCGCGATCAGGTTCGGTTCGGCCGAGATGAGGCCGCCGATCATCGGGTTGCCGCGGATCGCGCGAAGTGAGCTCACGAATCCCAGCACCACACGATCAGCGGCGGACTCGGCCTGTTGGATGTCGACGAGAAATCGGTCGAAGTATCGCCGGAACTCCCGGAGAATCACCTGCTCGACCAGTTCGTCTTTGGTGGCGAATCGGCGATAGACGGTGATCCGGGACAGGCCCGCCCGGCGCGCGACGTCCTCCATGGATGACCGCTGAATGCCCATCCGGCAGAACTGTTCGTATGCCGCGTCCAGCAGGCGGGTTCGGGTTCGATCGCCGTTATCCGCTTGCTCCAGCGCCTGGTGAAACGCACGTTCGATCAAGGATTTGGGTTCGGGTGATCGGGGGCTGTCTGTCGGCGCAGATGCCACTAGCCCTCCTTGTTCGGCGTCGCTGTCTCGTAACGATCATATTCCAGCCTGGGCTCACTTGTGATGTGCAGCACACTCTGATACGTATGATACAAGGAAACGCTCGTTGTTTCACTGAAACAGGATGAGGGATGGGGATAACGGAAATGGACAATCTCAACAGGCGCAGTCTGCTGAAGGCGGGCGGGGTCGTGGGGGCCGCCGGAGCAGTTGCGCTGGCTGCGCAGACAACGCCGTGGACGTGGTCGCCTGCCGGTTCGGTACCCGGCACGGGGGCGGGTGCCGACCCGCGTGGTGTGTGGGATGTGGAGGCCGATCCGGTTGTTGCGGCACTGTTCGACCGCGGTGAGGTGCCCAAGGTCAACGAACTGCTGCGTCACTGGACCAAGAATGGGCAAGCCCTCCCATCGGGTTTGCCTGCGGACCTGCGGGACTTCATGGAAGAGGCTCGCCAACTCCCCGGCTGGAGTGACCAGGAAAAACTCGCCGACGCGGTCAGGTTCAACCAGAAACGGGGTACGTACCTCGGCGTGATCTACGGGTTCGCCAGCGGGATGATGAGCACGGTCATCCCGAGGGAGGCCCGCGCGGTGTACTACTCCAAGGGCGGCGCGGACATGAAGGACCGCATCACCAAAACCGCCAAACTCGGCTACGACATCGGATCGCTCAACGCCTACCAGCCTGATGGTGAAATGGTGGTCACCTGTGTGAAGACCCGGTTGGCGCATGCTGCGGTGCGTCACCTGCTGCCACAATCCCCGCATTGGGTGAACTCGGCCCCAGAAGAGGTACCCATCAGTCAGGCCGACATCATGGTCACCTGGCATAGTCTGCCGACCACTGTGATGCGGAATTTCAAACGGTGGGGTGTGCCGATCGCGGCAGACGAATCCGCGGGCTTCTTGCACTCCTGGCAGTTGAGCGCCTATCTGCTCGGCGTGAAGGACGAGTACATCCCGGCATCGTGGGCCAGCGCCGAGTCTCAGGCACAGCAGGTACTCGATCCGATTCTCGCTCCGACCAATGAGGGCATTCAGCTCGCCGACATGCTGCTCGACCTCGGCATGAACCTCGATCTGACCTTGTTGAGCCGACCCATCCTCGGCGCGCTCACCCGATTCATGTTGGGCGACAAGATCGGTGACTGGCTGAGGCTCCCCACGGAGCCGGTGTGGACCCCGTTGCTCGAAACTGCTTGGGGCCCATATGTTGCCGTCCGTGAAGGGCTGCTCGATGTGGGTGTGCCCAAAGAGGCCTACTGGTTGTTCGACGAGTTCCTCCGCCAGTTCGTCCTTTTTTACATGTCCGAACTGAGAATGCCGATCAACATCACCATTCCGGTTGGCAACAACCCGCACTACAAGTAGCTGATCGACAGCCGATTCAGGACAGAATCTGTCCTGGTGGTGTGCAAGTCTGAGGTTTGAGCAGACTCGCCGCCGGTCCTGTGGCCGGTGGCGCCACCGCACACTACAAGAGGGGTAAGGCGATGAGCCGCGACTTTCAGGTGACTTTTGATTGTGGAGACCCGGCTGCGTTGGCGGGGTTTTGGGCGGACGTCCTGGGTTACGAGCTTCAGTCCCCGCCGCCGGGTTTCGATTCCTGGGATGCCGCGCTGGAAGCGATGAACATCCCGCCGGAGCGGCGCAATGATGCCTCGGCCGTGGTCAGTTCGGATGGAACAGGTCCACGACTGTTCTTTCAGCGCGTTCCGGAGGGCAAGACCGCGAAGAATCGAGTCCACCTCGATGTTCGTGCGGTTCCAGGATTGACCGGTGACGAGCGACTGGCGGCATTGGAGCAGGAATCCTCCCGGCTGGTGGCGCTCGGCGCGACCCGGGTGCAGCGTTTTGAACCCGATCCGCCGCTCGGCGCCGGTCACATCGTCATGACCGACCCGGAGGGAAACGAGTTCTGTCTCGATTGATGCGGCTGGGCGCTGCCGCCGTGTGCGGTGAGCATTGAGACGCTATTGATGATCCGTCTCAGCTGTGCGACCCTGCAAGGATGGGTGTATCTGCAAGGATGGGTGTTTCTGCGACAGGACGTTCGACTGATACCGCTGCGGATGTGGGCACGTCCCCGTGGGATTCCCAGCATGTCGAGTTCGACTATCAGGTGGACGACATCGAGGGGCAGATTCCCGCCGATCTCGACGGCGTTCTCTACCGCATCGGGCCGGGGCGTCTCGATGTCGGCGGACATCCGGTCAATCACATCTTTGACGGCGACGGAATGGTCTCGAGGATCGAAATCAACTCTGGTGGAGCGTATTACCGCAACCGATACGTTCGTACCCGGGCGTATGTGCGCGCCAATCGGGCGGCGCGACCACCCCGGGGCATCGGGACCCAGCGAGTCGGTGGAGTCTTGGCGAATGCGCTGCGCGGCCCGGCGAACATGTCCAATACCAATGTGCTGCTGCACAACAACAAGCTGTATTCGTTGTGGGAGGGCGGTCGGCCGCACCAGCTCGACCCGGAGACCCTGGAGACCCTCGGCCTCGACGACTTCGACGGAGCACTGAAACGCCTCGGCGCGTTCTCGGCTCACCCAAAAACCGATCCGGCAACCGGCGAGACCTTCAACTTCGGTCTCGACTTCTTTCCACGGCCGATGATCCGCTGCTACCGGCTTGCGCCGGGTGGAGGCATCGCCGAGCTTCAGAGTGTCCCGATCTCTCGGCTGGGATTCATCCATGATTTCGCCCTCACGCAGCGGTACCTCGTGTTCATCATCGATCCGATCGTGGTGAAGAACCCTGTTCCGGCTCTTCTTGGTCTTCGGCCGATCGACAACGTCCTGACTTTCGAGCCGCGCCGAGGGACGAGGATAGTCCTGGTTCCCCGTGGTGGTGGTGAGCCGATCAGCATCGATCATGACGCGCTGTTCCACTTCCACGTCAACAACGCCTATGACGGCGACACCGAAACTGTGGTCGAACTCGTTGTGCACGATCAGGATTGGGGCTGGGAGGGATGGAACGAGCATCTTCACAACTTTCGGAACAACCCCGGACCGGCGTTCGGCGGAACCCTGAAACGGCTCACCATCAACCGCCGAACCGGCAAAGTCACCGAAGAGCAACTCAACGACCTCGGCTGTGAGTTCCCCCAACTCGATCACCGGCAGGCCACGCTGGCCCACCGATTCTCGTACCTAGCCGAGGCGTCGACCGCTGGTGGGAACCCCGACTCCATCACCACCATCGACCACCGCGCCGGAACCCATGCCAGGTACGTCGCCGCTGCAGGCGACACCATCTGTGAGCCTCTCTTCGCGGCGGATTACACCTCGGGCGCGGAGGGCGACGGCTGGCTGCTGTCGCTCGAACACCAACCCGCACAACAGCGATCCCGAGTTGTTGTCCTGTCGGCGCGCAATCCTGATAGGGGACCAGTTGCGGCGATCAACCTACGCCATCACGTCCCCATGACCTTTCATGGCGCATTCCGGCCCGCTGCTGCGGGCCGACCATAGATCACGGGGTTTCCTTTGCTGGGCCGGTGATCGGTGGCGAGGGGAATGGGCAGTCTCCGCAGACACCTCCGGTGGGGGTGCGGTAGAAGAGGCAGCAGCTGCGTCGGCGATGGGTGATCGGATCCACTGTCAGCTGAAGTCGAGGATCGTTGAGGAGGGTGGCAACCCAACGGGACGTGGTATCCCCGGTGATCTGGGCGGCACCGAGCAACGCGGATGTGGTGTTGCCCCACAACAATCCGGGTGCGACGATGTCTCGCCAGGCTTCGATGCAGGGGTCGAGTTGGTTGTCGAGCACCTCGATCCGCGCCGATCGGCCCACCCGCGGTTCTTCGGCGTGAAGCTGCAGTGATCCGTTGACGGTGCGCCACAACAGTTCATCCGGTCCCAGGTGCACGCAGCGGCCGTCGTCCAGACGTGTTCCTGCCGCGATTGACCACAACTGTGCCGCATATCCGAAGAAAACCGTGGACGCGGCGACGCGTTCCTCATCGACGTTCAGCGCGAGGGCGACTTCCGCGACGACACGGTCCCGGACAGCGGGTTCTCGGAGTGTGGCGGTGGGTTGCCAGTCCGCGTCGGACACCGGCCCGGAACCGAGTGTGAAGTATGGTCCTGACTCGGCCATGCGGGCGAGCATCGCGGCAACGTCAGAGTTGTCCCGACCGGGGGCTTTCGCATCATTCATGGTTTGGCTCCGCGTCGATGTCGAACACCATCGTATGTGGGTCGAACCGCATCCGGCCACGGTTGAAGACCGTACCGACCTTGCCGGATCGGGCGATCGCCTGTGGTGTTCCGCTGGTCAGGCTGCCGTCCATCGCGAGCAGCCACATGTTGTCGGACACCCGCAGAGCGTCGCAGCAGCGTCGACTTGCCTGCCCCGTTGGGACCGACAAGGGCACTGGGGGATGAGGCAACTCGGTGAGTTGCACTGCGTACACGCATGGCGAGGACGCCTCTCTCGGGGAAATCCGCCCCGGGCAGAAAGGTACGGCAACGCAGAGTCTCCTGGCTCTCGGATCGTTGCTTGTTTCCGCCTTACAACCCCAATGGGTTGCGGCCGTGATGGAAAGTTGCATCCCCGATTACAGTGGCGGGACCGCGCCGGTCTTTCACCGGCTTCCTCTTTCGTTGTCGCTAGGACCGGCTGAATCTAACACAACGACGACACCCCGCCTGCCACAAGGCAAGCGGGGTGCAGTCGCAAAAGTCGAGTATCAGTTCAGGTCGAACCGGTCGTTGTTCATGACCTTGACCCACGCGGCGACGAAGTCATCGACGAACTTGGTCGGCGCATCCTGCTGGGCGTACACCTCAGCGATCGCGCGCAGCTGCGAGTGCGAACCGAACACCAGATCTGCTGCTGTCGCGGTCCACTTGGCATCGCCGGTTGCGCGGTCGGTGCCCTCATAGACGTTCTCTTCCGACCCTGACGTCTTCCACTCGGTGCCCATGTCGAGGAGGTTGACAAAGAAGTCGTTGGTCAGCACACCCGGTCGATCGGTGAACACGCCATGCTTGCTGCCACCGTGATTGGTACCCAGGACACGCAGTCCACCCAGAAGTACCGTTGCCTGGGGAGCGGTGAGATCGAGCTGGTAGGACCGCTCGAGGAACAGTACTTCCAGCGGCGTCTTCTCCCCGCTCGCTGCGAAGTTCCGGAATCCGTCGGCGCGCGGCTCGAGCACTGCGAAGGAATCCACATCGGTGCTCTCCTGAGAAGCATCGGTGCGGCCGGGCGTGAAGGGCACAGTGACGGTGTGGCCCGCGTCCTTCGCCGCCCGTTCGATGCCCGCCGAGCCGGCGAGCACGATCAGATCTGCCAACGAGATCTTCTTGCCGCCCGAGGCCGAGCTGTTGAACTCCTGCTGGATCTTCTCGAGCGCCGACAGCACCTTGGACAGTTCGGCCGGCTCGTTGACCTCCCAATCCTTCTGTGGCTCAAGGCGTATGCGAGCGCCGTTGGCGCCGCCGCGGAAGTCTGTGCTGCGGAAGCTGCTTGCCGACGACCAGGCCACGTTGATCAACTGTGCGACCGACAATCCGGAATCGCCCAGCTTGCTCTTGAGGGCTTCGATGTCCTGATCGTCGACCAACGCATGGTCCACAGAGGGCACCGGGTCCTGCCACAGTTGCGGCTCGGGAACCCACGGTCCGAGGTACCGGGTGACCGGTCCCAAATCGCGATGCAGCAGCTTGTACCAGGCCTTGGCGAAGGCCTCGGCGAGCTCCTCCGGGTGATCGAGCCAGCGCCGGGTGATCTCGGCGTAAACGGGATCTTCGCGCAGAGAGATATCGGTGACCAGCATTGTTGGGGCGCGACCCGGTCCACCGAACGGATCCGGGATGGTCCCGGCGCCGGCGCCGTCCTTTGCAATGAACTGCCAGGCATCGGCCGGACTCTTGGTCAGCTCCCATTCGTAGCCGTACAGGATCTCGAGGAAACTGTTGTCCCATTGAGTCGGGGTCGAGGTCCAGACGACCTCGAGGCCGCTGGTGACCTGGTCTTCGGCGTTGCCCTTGCCGTACCCGTTCTTCCAGCCGAGGCCCTGCTGTTCGATCGGCGCGCCCTCGGGCTCGGGTCCGATCAGATCGGCTGGATGGGCGCCGTGGGTCTTGCCGAAGCTATGGCCACCGACGATCAATGCCGCGGTCTCTTCGTCGTTCATCGCCATCCGGGCGAACGTCTCACGGATGTCGTGGGCGGCGGCAACCGGATCTGGCTTGCCTTCCGGGCCTTCGGGATTCACGTAGATGAGCCCCATGGTGGTGGCGCCTAGCGGTTTCGCCAGCTCTCGCTCGCCCTGGTAGCGCTTGTCGGTCCCGAGCCACTGGTCTTCAGGTCCCCAGAACACCTCTTCGGGCTCCCAGATGTCTGCACGTCCGAATGCGAAGCCAAAGGTCTGGAATCCCATCGACTCCAGTGCGACGTTGCCTGCGAAGACCAGCAGGTCCGCCCACGAGATCTTGCTTCCGTGTTTCTGCTTGACGGGCCAGAGCAGCCGGCGGGCCTTGTCGAGGTTGGCGTTGTCGGGCCAGCTGTTGAGTGGCGCGAAACGCTGCGCTCCCTGCCCGCCACCACCGCGTCCGTCATAGACTCGGTAGGTGCCTGCGGCATGCCAACTCATCCGGATGAACAAACCGCCGTAGTGGCCGTAGTCGGCAGGCCACCAGTCTTGCGAATTGGTCATCACCGCAGTGACATCGGCCTTGAGCGCATCGACGTCGAGCTTCGCGAACTCGGTCGGGTAGTCGAAGTCGTCACCGAGCGGGTTGGATTTCGATGCGTGCGCGTGCAGTATCGACAGGTCGATCTGTTCGGGCCACCAGTCCTTGTTCGTCAGTGGTGCGTGAACCTTCGGCTCCGGAGACGGGATTACCGGATTCTCGCTCTCACTGGTGCTTCTGGTCTCGGTGTCGGGATTGGGTGGACGGCTGTCAGAGGTCACAGGATTCCTTTCAGACGGTGATGAATTGGGCTGTGATCACGGATGTGACCGGTTCGTGGTGGGTTCGGTGCAGTCCGGACATCGACCCCAGTAGATGACCTCGGCCTCGTCGAGAACGAAGCCGTGGTCGTCGGAGGCTGTGAGACAAGGGCGTTCACCGATGGCGCAGTCGGCGTCGGCGATCACGCCACAGATGCGACACACAACGTGGTGGTGGTTGTCACCCACCCGGCCCTCGTATCGGGCGATATGGCCGGCGGGCTGGATACGGCGAATCAGTCCCGCAGTTGTCAATGCACTGAGCACGTCATAGACGGCTTGCCGTGACACCGTTGGCAAAACGGTGCGCACAACATCGAAGATCGTTTCGGTGTCGGCGTGGGGGTGGCCGCTGACGGCATCCATCACCGCTATCCGCGGCCGGGTTACCCGAAGATCTGAACCGCGTAGCCGATTCGCATTGTCCGGTGTGGAGGCCACGACCCCACGATAGGCACGTTCGTTGCTGTCAGTGTTGCGTTTTCTGGAATCAGTAAAAACTGAACAGGGCGAAATCGATCACTTACGAATGGTCATTCGTGGCCACGGTGGCTGTTTCAATACCGCGGCCGACCCGAGTGTCGCCGCGACGAGACCGGTGAGAACTCCGATCAGCGCGACACTTGCTCCGTCGATGGCAGGAGTCCACGTGGTCTTACCGTTGACTATCGTGTAAAGGCCCAGCGGGACGGTTCGGCCCCGTATTGTGCGTCGGGACACCGGAATCACGGTCGTCTGGTCATCGATCCGGACCGGCTCGCCGTACTGGAATTTCGGTTCCGTGCGGATCTGTGGCGTCTTGTCACCATGCTGATTCGAGTTCATCATCGGCCGGCTCTGGCGGTCAGGTTTGTACAGATACCGTCTGCCCATGTCGCGATCTCGTCCATGTTGCGATGGTCACCGTCCTCCGCGTGTGCGGCTTTGACTGCGAGTCGTTCGGTGAAGGACAGTACGGAGCGGTCGACCTTGCCGCCGAACGTGTGGTGCTCCACCGCCCAGGGCGTGGTGGCCCATTTCAGGTTCTCGGCGTCGTCACCAGGTGTGACCGGACCGCTGGAGAACAGCCACACCGGGCGGTCCTGGAGGTAGGGCAGCTCGCGGTCGACGAGCTTGGTGGCGTGTTTGAGCCATCGCCCGAGATAGATTGCGCTGCCGAGAATCACGGCATCGAAGTCCGCAACAGTTTCGACATCTTCGACATCGAGCACTGCAACCTCTGCCTCGACGCCCCGCTTCTTCAGCCCCGCCGAGATCTCCGCGCCCAGTTCTGCGCCGATCTCGCGGGTTGCCCCGTGCTTGCTGGCGGTGGCCACGAGAACTCGCATGATGCTCCCTGTCGTCGACAACGCGATGCTACCTCGATGGACTGATTCCTTCCATGGTCAGCGCGCAGGGGTAAAGCCGGGCGTCTGCACAAGACTTTGCTAGTTATTGACATATGTCGAAAAGGTGGCACTCTGGGTGATGCAGTAATTAGATGTATGTCGCACAGGTGGAGGTAGTGTCATGTCTCGTGTTCAGCTCGCCCTCAACGTCGATGATCTCGACGAGTCGGTCACGTTCTATTCGAAGTTGTTCGGCGTCGAGCCGGCCAAGCGCAAGCCCGGCTACGCCAATTTTGCCGTCGCCGAACCACCTCTGAAGCTCGTCTTGATCGAGAATCCGGGCAAGGGCGGATCGCTCAATCATTTGGGCGTCGAGGTGGATTCGAGCGAAACCGTTCACGCGGAGATCGCACGTCTGAGTGACGAGGGTTTGTTCACCGCCGAGGAGATCGGCACCACCTGCTGTTTCGCCACCCAGGACAAGGTGTGGGTGACCGGGCCTGCGAACGAGAAATGGGAGGTCTACACCGTCCTTGCTGATTCGGAGACATTCGGTACGGCCTCTGAGGTTTTGGCCGACGATGGCGCGTCGGGCGGACCCTGCTGCGGGAGCTGACCGACCAGCAGGTCTCTTCAGACCTTCGGCTTGCGTGCGGCTCGGGCGAATGCCTCCATCGAGGGATATTCCGCCACGTAGCTGAAGGCTTCGGACGGTGCAGGCGTGGCGCCCCAACCGGGTCGGTTGTGCCGACGGTTGACCCACACCGAGTCGAGTCCGTGGCGTTTGGCGGGGACATGATCGTGGAACAGGCTCTGCGCCACATGAAGTAGACCATCGGGAGGTATACCGAGTTCATCGAGCGCGGCGCCGAGGGCGTCGAAGTGGTTGGCTGCAGGTTTGTATGCGCCGACATCTTCGGCCGTGATGATCTTGTCGAAGTCGACACCGAGGCGAACGGGCTCACCGTCTGTCTACACGCCTGTCTACACCAGGGGTGCACCTGTGATCCGGGTGCGTGACCTGCGATGGACCACGGGGCCGCCTATTGCGTGCACACTGGAGTGGACCACTACAAGGAGTGAGATCTATGAGCAGCAACGGACCGTTCGGCTTCGATCCCGAAGACATCGACCGCATCGCTCGCGAAGCCGGTGACGGACTTCGCGACCTGTTCGGCCAGGTCGCCAAAGGGATGTCGCAATCAGGCGCTGAACAGCCACTCGTGGCGTTCTTCAGTGAGTCGATGTTCGGCAACTCCGCGGCGAAGACAAAGCCCTCTGCGCCTCCGCGGGAGACAACGGGTGACACCGGTGACGGGGTGTGGGCCATTTACACGGTCGATGACGACGGAACAGCGCGCATCGACCAGGTGTTTGCGTCGGAGCTCGACGCCCTGCGTTCACACAAAGACAATGTCGACACTCGACGCAAGGTTCGATTCCTGCCGTACGGGGTGTCCGTCGGCGTACTTGATGACAGCAGTACATAACCGATCTCGCTCCCGGTGATCGCGCTCCGGCGGATCAGTGAACACTTATCGTTCGATTCCCGGCGCGGTGACGGCGCACGGCGGCCCGGTTTGCGCACCGAACCGAGCAGTACTGTTGCCGCCCGTTCCTGGTGATGTCGACGACGACGCGTGCGCATGGGTCGCCGGGGGTCGTACCGGCAGCGCATCGCGATAGTCGATTCATCCCTCTGGTGGTGAGGTGCAGCGCAGTACCGACGCTGATCACGGCCAGTAGTACCTCGGGCATCGTCTGCCCGTCGTCGCGGTAGTGCAGATGCCACCCTTCGCCGTCGTGGTCGGTGAGGCGAGGGTAGGCGGTGGCCCGTTTCATCAGTGCGTTCAGTTTCACCGCGCGTGCGTCGGGAGTTGCGGCGTCGACGACATCGAGCCACTGATCGATCACGGCGCGAGTGCGGTGGTGGTCGGTCGGCTCGTCCGGGAAGTCCATGGTCATCCCGAATACGCGGGTCCGTTCGACTATGGCGGTTCGCGACTCCGGCCAATCGTCGGCCAGGGATGCGGCGAGGAGTACCGCATACTCCCCGTAAGGGTTGAGATGCATAAGGCCATTACATCATTGTGGGTGTATGAGCTCATCGCGCAAACCGCAATCGGCGGCGCATTCCACGCTCACGGCGGCGTGCGAGCACGCTTGGTCAAGTGAATCGCGGCACTCGACATCGGTCGGGGTGGTGATTTACCAGCGTTGTGTCCGCTGCGGGACTCGCCGGGTGGATTTGTGGACACCCGGACGGGTCGTGCCGGACGGGATCAGTGCCGAACTCGGCTCCGAATGATGCGATCGCACGATGGACAGTCCGGTCGGGGCTAGCATCCGAAGGTATGAGATTTCACAGTGTCGCCGTGCTCATCGCGGTCGCTGGGATCATGGCCATCGTCGCAACCGCGACCCCTGCCGTAGCGGACGACATGCCCGCGTTCGCGGCTCCACAGTGGTCTGGCATCGACGCGCGGGATATTCCCGCCCCGGCGGGGTCCGCTCCGGGGGAGCTCGTTGTCCAGACTGAACTCGACCCTGCGTTGTCACTGCCCGACGCGGCTATTGCTCGCCGATTCCTTTACACCACAAGGCGTTCCGCTGATACGGATGTCACCACGAGTACCGCCGCTGTGTTCTTTCCCGACGGTGCGGTTCCCGATGGTGGCTGGCCGGTCATCGCCTGGGCCCACGGCACCACCGGACTCGGTGACAACTGCACACCTTCGGCCCTTCCTCGGTCCGACCGCGACGCGACGTACCTCGGACACTGGTTGCGACAGGGCTACGCCATTGTTGCCACCGACTACGCCGGGCTCGGGACTCCCGGGCTCATGCAGTATCTCGGCTCCGAAGCGGCCGGCCGCAACCTTGTGGACTCGGTGATCGCAGCGCAGTCCGTCGGTGTGCCATTGGCGAAACGATGGGCTGTCGTCGGCCAATCCCAGGGTGCGGGTGCAGCGCTCGGTGCTGCGCAGCGTGCGACACGGCTATCTGCCGGATCGGGGCTCGACTATCGGGGTGTTGTTGCTACCGGCACACCCGCCTACATCGAGTATCCGGGGAGCCTGTTCGGGCCGGCTTTTCCACCGTTTGCCCTGCCGCCCGGACTCACCACTTACATGCTGTACATCCTTGCCGGGTTTCTCGACGCCCGCCCCGACATCGCCACCCGCTCTGTGTTGACGGCGCGGGCCGAACAACTCATCGACCTGGCCAGGACACTTTGCATTCCGGCGATGGCCGAACTCGCGAAAGACCTGGACTCACGAACGCTCTTCAGCAGGCCTCTGGACGAGGTGCCGGGTTTGTTTGCTGCAGTGCATGAGTACATGGCTACACCCGATCGCGGCTACGACAGGCCAATCTTCCTCGGGCAGGGCCTGTTCGACGTCGATGTTCCGGCCCCATCTGCGCTGACCTTGGCTGCCGCGCTCACCGCCAACGGGCAACCGGTGACGTTGCGTGTTTATCCGGAAGACCACAGCGGCACGGTGAACACCTCAACCGCCGACTCGACGCCGTGGCTGGCTCGGTTGATGGAGCCATGAATATCACTGGTCGTGGATCGGCAGGCGCCGGAGAATGTCGCTGATCTGCGGTGAGTTCTGCCTACGAACCGTGTCTATATAGGAGTGCGTTCGACCACGACTCAACACTGACAGGCGGAGTGGCAGATGGTTATCGTTGCGGGACACATCACGGTCGAATCCCGCCCACATCAACATCTTCGAACGGTGGGAGTCACGGGTGGCTGTTGAAGAATTCCGAAGCAGCGGCCCGGGTGACGACCAAGGTGCGGCCATTCGCTCGGCCTCGGTGGGAATACGACGTCACCGGCGAGCGATCCCTATTCGAAGGATGACGCTGCGGAAGTGTCACCGCCGCCTGCCGATTCGATGCCGAGGATCGCGTTCCGCGCGATCGGCCGCCTCAGGCGGATCCCGTGGAGTTCGATACTGTCATGGGCCAGAGCACATTCAGGCGACAAGATTTCAGGTGAAGGTAACGTGATGCCAGCCGACCGCACGGTCAAACGCCCCACGATGACGGACGTCGCTGAAGGCGCGGACGTTTCGATCAGCACGGTCGGTTCTGTACTCCGGCAATCGGTCTGCCCAACCGGAGATCAAAAGTGATGGCTCGGGTGCTCGTTGTCGGAGCCGTCAACGTCGACCTCGTGGTGACGGCCGACCGGCTACCTGGTCCGGGTGAGACGGTTGTCGGTCCTGGGGTCGAGCGCCATGGGGGCGGAAAGGGTGCGAACGCGGCCGTCGCGGCTGCACGGGCAGGTGCGGACGTTCGCTATTGCGGAGCGGTTGGGTCAGACGATACCGGCTCTGGTGCTCTGGCCGAACTCCGCGCTGAAGGCATCGACGTCACAGACGTGGCTGTGCTCGATGGGGTTTCAACGGGTATGGCTCTGATCGTGGTTGATGCCGGCGGGGAGAATCAGATTGCGGTTGGCGCCGGGGCGAACGCCGCGGTCGACCCCGCATCGGTGCGGGCAGCGGTGCAGCGAGCGGCGTCGTGGGCGGGCTGTGTCCTGGTCAGTACTGAGATCACTCCGGAATCAGTGATCGCCGCGGTCGAATCTGCTTCCGCCCATGGGATTCGATGTGTGCTGAACCCAGCACCGGTGACGCCGGGGCTGCTGGACCTCTTGCCACTTGCACCCCTGGTCACCCCCAATGTGTCTGAGCTGGGCGACCTCTACCGATTGCTCGGAGGTGAAGGTGACGCCTCGGTGGGGGATATGGCGGTGCAGGTCGCTGCCCGCACCAAGGCTGCAGTCGTCGTGACTCTGGGCGCAGATGGCGTCTTGGTGGTCGAGCCGGGGGGAGCGACGACGACGTTGCCTGCCCGAACAGATGTCACCGTTCGGGATACCACTGGTGCGGGAGATACTTTCAACGGCGTATTCGTGACTGCCCTGGCAACCGGAGTTCCCGTTCGAGATGCGAGTTCACGTGGCATGGCTGCTGCCACCCTCTCGGTGGGGCACGTCGGTGCGCGGGCGGGGATGCCGCGAGCGGATGCGATTGACGCTGCGTCGACAGCATCCAGGCGAGTGGTCGAGTAGGAAGCCGAATCTGCACGATCCGTCGACCTCGACGGAACCAGGTCCAATCATGCCCCCTCACCGCGCGGACCCCGAGTCGGTTCGGCGCGGTGAGGGAGTCCCTCAATCGATGAGTGCGTTCATCAGATCACTCACGGTGCCACCGTGTGCCAAGCCGAGGGCGAGTTCTCCGACGAGCTGGGTTGACTGACCCAGTGTCTTCGTTGCGTTGAGTCCGAACTTGGTCATCAGTTCGTCTGACGACAACGGATTTCCGGGTCCACCGCGGTTGACGCTGATCCGAACCTCGTGCCGGGTGCCGTCAGTGGTGACCACTCGCAGCACTGCCGGGAACTGATTCGGGTAGATCCGGTTGCACTCGGCATCTTCGACACAGGTCACCTTTGCCGCGAGGGCGAGCCTGTCCGCGTCGTATGCACTCGCGTCGGTGAAATCGCTGTGCCCAACACCCAGACCGCTTCCGCCGATCAGCGCCGCCGCGACCGTGTACGGACCCGAGAACGCGGCGTGATAGCCGGACTTCGGTCGGGCCTTGTCCTCGACGGGTTGTGGAATTGTGCGCAACACCGGACCCGAGACGCCGAGTTCGATCGACGTGATGTCCGACGGATTCACGCCGCGTTCCCGGATGGCCAGTGCGGCATCGATTCCGGCGTGCGTGAAGTGGTTGCAGGGATAGGGCTTGAAGAAGATGCCCGGAAGTTCCCAGTGCTCGCCGAGCCGGTCGACGACAGCAGATGCATTGGCCCGGTCGCCACAGTAGGCGTTGAGGAATCCGAATCTGCCCTCGATGACCGTGGGGGGACCGGTGAGGCCATTCATCGCCAGCTCGGCTGCGGTCACACCGGCATGTGCGGCCCACCCGCAATGGGCACGCTTGACCGTGCCGCCGGTGCGGTTGGCCTCGATGAGCCCGGCGCCCATACTGGCGGCGATGCCGATAGCGTGTGCGATCTTCGTCTCGTCGAGCCGGTAGACCATCGCGGCGGCGACGGCAGCACCGATGGCACCACAGATCGATGTCGCGTGAAGGCCTCGCTCGAAGAATTCCGAGTTGCCCAAAGCCTCGTCGTAGCCACCCATTCCGAGGCGTACGGCGACCTCGATACCGACACCGGCGGCGTCGAGCATGGTGCTCGAGTCGACACTTTCGGCTTCGGCCACGGCAAGTGCGGCCGGGATCACCGACGCCGACGGATGCAGAACCGAGGGCAGATGAGTGTCATCCGAGTCCATCGAATGGGCGAGCGTTCCGTTGATCAGCGCTGCAGTGGCCGCCGGAAAGCGCATTCCGGTTCCGATACCGGCCGCTGCCTCACGCCCGCCCCAGTTCTTCGCAACTGCGATCACGGCCGCGGCCGGACTCTCATGGCGTGCTGCAACACTGTTGCCGACCAGGTCGAGGACTCGACGGGCGACGTCGTCGCGAAGATCATCGGCAAGGCCGTCACGGGAGACGGTGTACGCCAGCGCCGCCAGCTGCTGGACGACGGTGAGCTGGGAACCGGATGTGTCCGGGGTTGCCGCACTCATGCCGACACCACTGCCACCGGCCGGACGGGTGAGGCGGTGATCGCGTAGCCCGCAGGCAAGGTGTCCACACCGTGCAGCCCGGCGATGTCGAGGAGGATTCCCCTGGTCATCATGAAATCTCGTTCGCTGCTGACCCGCCGTCGGGACGAACCATGTCGCCGTGCCGCCGGATCAGTGTCATTCGGAAGCCGGGATGATTTGGCGAACAGGGCATTCCGGTGAAATAGGGATGCCCGAGTTCGACATGGCGTAGGCCGGCGGCCACCGCCGACATCAGTGGATCTGCCACAGTGGTTGAGGACATCAAATACTCCTGTCGTTCGCACCGCCGGGATCTCCGGTGGCACCGTGATTAGTTGAGGGCGAAGCTCAGCGCTGGGCGCTTGTGCTCGCCGAAGTCTGGGCCGTACGGGCGCGGGCGAGTACGGCACGCGCCTGTTCGACGACGGCGTTGTCGATGAAGCGTCCGTGTTTGTCGATGAAGGCGGCGGTGCCCTCCGACTGTGCCTGCGCGGCGGCATCGACGGTCTCTTGAGCCCGATCGATCTCGGCCGATGCCGGTGTGAAGACATCGTGCACGATCGGTATCTGCCTGGGATGGATCACCGACCGGCCGAAAAACCCGGTATCGCGGCCGGATTCGCTGTCTGCCCGCAAACCGTCGAGGTCTGACACCTTGGTGTAGACGCTCTGGATCGGGGACTCGAGTCCGGCGGCCCGGACCGCGGCGACCAACCAGCCTCGTGACCACGCCAGTCCAGAGGCAGGTACCCGCAGGTCGGCGGCGAGGTCGGCTTCACCGGCACTGATGCCGGTGACCAGCGGATGTGCCGCAGCGAGTGCGGCGACGCCGAGAAGACCACGCGCAGACTCGACCAAGAGCTGCATCCGGATACCGGTCTCGTCTCCGATGGCCCGGATCAATTCGGGCGCTTCGGCTTTCGGTATCCGGATACCACCCATCGAACTGGAGGCCAGGGATGTGCCCGCCAGGGCTTCGATATCTGCGCGGTGCCACGGGCTGGCGGTGTCGTTCACCCGCACCCAGATCTGTGGTGAATCCGGTGTATCCGCCCACTGCTCGATCGTCGCGACAGCCGCTGATCGGGCGTGCGCTTTGGCATCCGGAGGGACCGCGTCCTCGAGATCGATGACGACGGCATCGGCACCGCTGGTGATGGCTTTCTCGATACGAGCTCCGGAGTGGCCAGGGACGTACAGCCAGGACCTAGGCGTTATGTGCACGGGTTGTATCCGTTCCGTTGTCGGTCGGCAGGCCACCACGCCATCCGAGTGTCCGGGACACCTGGTCGGCGGCTGCGGTCACAATCGGTACATAGCCGATAAGAACCTTGTTCGGCATCCGGTGGATCGGACCGCAGACCGAGAGGGCACCGATGGCAAGACCATCGAGATCGAAAACCGGGGCAGCGATCGATGATGCGCCTTCCTGCCTTTCGCCACTGGAGACGCACCAACCCTGTTCTCGGATCTCCTGCAGACTTCCGCGGAGGGCTTCCGGGTCGGTGATCGTCGCAGGGGTGAGGCGATCGAGGGGGTCGGCGAGTACGGCGTCGTTCAGTGCCTGCGTCTGGAATGCCAGGATGGTGCGCCCAGAACTCCCGGTATGCAGCGGAAAGCGACGACCGAGTTCCACCGTCATCTTGATCTCGTTGCGGCTCTCCACCTGGTCGAGATAGACGCGGCCGCGGCCGGCCATCGCTGTCACCGTCGCCGTCTCACCGGTTTGCTGTTGCAGGTCGGTCAGCAACGGCCGTGCGATCTCTCGCAGCGGGGACGATCGCAGAGCCGACGCGCCAAGCGCTGCGGCGGCAGGTCCGAGCGCGTACTCCCGATCCGGAGTCGTGATGACGAGCAGGCCGCGGTCGACGAACGTGGTCAGGACGCGGTGAACCACAGCCTTCGACAGGTTCAGCTCCCGTGCGACACGCGATACGCCGAGCGGTCCGTTGGTGAAATGCAGGAGGATGTCTGCGGCTCGGGCGGCCGACGTGGTGGTGTTGTTCACCGCGCCACTCATCGCCGGACCCCGACGGGTGCGCCGAGTACCTTGCGGATGATCCGCTGGCGCTCACGGCGAAGACGCGTGGACAGGGCTTCACCGGGCTCGTGGAGGTCGACGGACTCCACGGTGACTACGTCGTTGTCTTCGAGGACTTGTTCCAGGGTCATCACGCGGTCCCGCAAGATCCACAGTTCCTGGGTCAGTGTCGTGACCATGCGCGCCAGTTCGTCATTGGTGGCGTTCTCCAAGTATGAGGGACTACTCATCTTCTTCTCGATTCGTGTTTTGCGACAGCCGGTTTCGGTGCCCGCGGACGATGCGTTGGGTGACGGGCGATCAGGCCTGGGGTTTGACGCCGCGCGCAACCCACGGGTATTTGCCGGGGCCGACGCCGTATTCCTCGATGTCGACGAAGCCGGCATCGCGCAGCAACGCGCTCCGATCCAGCAGTAACGCGCCACGCCAGAACGGCTCGTTGCGGTTTTCGGTCTCCCAGTCGAGAACCACGCACCGGAACAGCGAATCCTGCTCCGAGTACGGTGCCACGTCGCCGATGATGACCTCGCCGCCGGGTCGGCACAGCCGGAAAGCCTCGGCGACGATCGTCCTTGCCGCAGGCACCGGAATCTCGTGAAGCAAGATGAAGGCGGTAACCATGTCAAAGCTGTTGTCGGCGTACGGTGTCGACTCACAAGCCGCTTGACGCAGGTCCCATTCCCAGCCGTTGCGGGCTGCGATGAGTTTGGCGTGCTCCAATTCAGTACGGCCGAGGTCGACACCGGAGATCTTCGCGTCGGGCCAGGCCTGCTGCAGAGCGGCGGCGTATCGCCCGGTGCCGATGCCCAACTCCAAAATCGACTCATAGGAGCGGAGGCGGCCTTCCTGCGCGACGAGAAGGCGCTGATCCGCGAACGACTCACCGGGCTTGACGGCGCCGATGCCACCGGTGGCGAAGAGTAGATCGTAGACGTAGTCATGGATCATGAAGCCCATCCGCTCATGGCCTTCCCATCCGCCCGGAGCGAGGTGGAATTCGGTGTCCGACCAGTATTTGGGTGCCTCGACCGTCGGGTCGAGAACAAGGTTTCCACCCTTGTGCGCGTTCGCCTCGTACTCGGCTTCGACCGCGCAGCTACCGTCGTCGTAGGCGTCCCGAGCTGCCACGAACTGCTGCTCTCCTGAGAATCGGGTGTAGAACCGGTCCCAGGTGTAGTTCTGGGACTGCTCCAGCAAACCTGCGGCGAATCTGATCTGGGCCTGCAGGCCCTCGGGCAGCTGCACACCCTCGGTCAGTGCGTCGAGGTCAGCAGACGCCGCCGACTGCAGTTCCTTCCCGCTCCACGCGGCCAAATCGGCGAGGAAATTGAAATTGGCGCGACCACGCTGCCGAAGCCCTGTTTTCATCGTTGTTCCTTGTCTTTCGAGACCGGTGGTCTGCGTGAGATCAATTGTTGGAGGACTGGTGCCGGCGGCGAACTCGCAGTGACGTCCGTTCGTTAATGAGCCTTGATCTCGCCTGCTGCCGTGGGTCCGTTCCGTTCAGCGGACCTCCTGATAGCCGGAATACGCCCGTATTAGGCATATTAAACATCATCGCGTGACGAAAACGTGTCTTCTTGTAACAAGAGTGTCTTGTGACCTCGTGTTTCTTCGTACAGTGGACGAATCCACTTACTGCAACTAACGTTCCGGGTAACGAAACGAAGGCTCGCAAATAGCCCTCGAATCCGAGCGGTGACCGAACTCGTTCCGAAGACCGTGCCGCCATCGGCGGCGACGGACAGTGAACTATCCTTCGCTCGCGGCCAGTCCAGCACTCCGCACGACAGAGAAGAGAGTCCAGTGGCGACAACCGATCGCAATGTGTTCAGCGTGCCCGGCGCCGACTTTCCAGATCGGCACCCAGTTCATCTGTGACGACCGCTGGGCGCTCTGCACTCAGCGCAGGTCTGGCGCTGCGACGAATGGCTGACGGTCACCGATCAACCGATTCCGACGAAAGACCGAGAACTGTGACGATGCATGAGTGAAAACGGACCCGACCTTGTCGTGGCAGGTGCCGGTGGTGGCCTGATCGCGGCTCTGCGTGCTGCGCAGGGCGGTCTCGACGTGCTGGTGGTCGAGGCGAGCGAGCATTTTCGGCGTGGCAACAACACGTCGATGTCGACAGCGATGGTGCCCGGCGCGGGTTCGCGTTGGCAGGCGGCTGCAGGCATCGACGACTCGCCCGAGCGCTTCGTCGACGACATGGTTCAGAAGACCAAGGGTGCGGTCGACATGCCGCTGGCCCGCGCGCTCGCCGAAGTCAGTGCGACACTCGTGGAGTGGATGGCAGATGACCTCGAGATGCCGCTCGATCTGGTCACCGACTTTCCGTACCCCGGTCACTCGGCACTGCGTTGCCACACCATCGAGGGCCGGCACGGAAGTGCCCTGATCGATCACCTCATCCGGCTGGTGTCCGCGCATCCGCGGATCGACCTGATGGTCCCGGCCAAGCTCACCGACGTCGCACTGGACGACTCCGGTGCGGTGTGTTCGGTGACTGTCACATCGCCCGATGGGGCGACCGAGGAGATCGAGACCACCGCTGTCTTGCTGGCCACCAACGGTTTCGGTGCCAACAGTGCGATGGTCTCGGAGTTGTTGCCCGAGATCGCAAATGCCGTCTATCACGGTAGTGAGCACTCGACCGGCGACGCGCTGGACATCGGAAGGCGGCTCGGCGCGGACACCGCCTTCCTGGACGGGTATCAGGGTCACGCGGCATTGTCCAAGAAGGCAACCACTCTCGTGGGCTGGGCGACGGTCATGCACGGGGGAGTGGTCCTCAACGTCGAGGGCAAACGATTCGGCGATGAGACCACCGGCTATTCCGAATACGCCGCGATCCTTGCCGCACAGCCTGGTTCGTCGGGCTGGATCGTCGTCGACAAAGAGATCTATCAGAGGTGTCTGCTGTTCACCGACTTCCAGCAGACCGTAGATTCTGGTGCCCTGGTGTGGGCCGATTCGGCCGAGCAACTCGCCGAGGCAACCGGACTGCCGCAGGCACAGGTCGTCGAAGAACTCGCCCGGGTTGCCGAGTACTCGAACGGCTCTGCCGCCGACCCGTTCGGGCGAGCGAGTTTCGGACGCACGCTCGAAGCGCCCTATGCCGCAGTGGAAATTGTTCCCGCCTTGTTCCATACCCAGGGCGGCCTCCGGGTCGATCGTCGGGCACGGGTGCTTCACGCCGAAGGCGCACCCATACCCGGCCTCTATGCCTCGGGCGGTGCGGCCATGGGAATCTCCGGCCACGGTGCATCCGGATACCTCGCCGGAAACGGTCTTTTACCCGCTTTGGGTCTGTCATACCTCGCTGCGAACTCGGTACTCGCCGCACTTTGAGAAACAGCCGAGAACATCTCTCGGCCGCATCACCGTCCACCCAGTTGAAAGGAACCACCATGGCGATTACATCGCTCCTGATCAAGAATGCACGGGTCGTTCAGACCGGACCGGAACATCCGGAAGAGGGCGAGTTCCTCGACATCCTGATCACCGACGGCAAGTTCTCGCGCATCGAGGCATCGATCCCCGTCGACCCGACCTATGAGGTCATCGACGCTGCCGGACGCATCGCCTTCCCCGGTGTCGTTGACGCGCATCAGCACTGGGGTATCTACAACCCGCTCGGCGACGACGCCGAGATCGAGTCACGGGCATCTGTGCAGGGTGGTGTCACCACTGCGCTGTCGTATATGCGCACCGGCCAGTACTACCTGAACAAGGGTGGCGCCTACGGTGAGGTGTTCCCCGAGGTGCTCGAGCAGACCGAGGGCAAGCCCTTCGTCGACTACGCCTACCACCTGGCGCCGATGTCGAAAGAGCACATCGCCGAGATCCCTTCGCTGATCGAAGATCACGGTGTCACCTCGTTCAAGATCTTCATGTTCTACGGAAGTCACGGACTGCATGGTCGCTCCACCGACCAGAGCGAATTCCTGATGATCCCGAAGGACGAGCGGTACGACATCGCACACTTCGAGTTCGTCATGCGTGGTATCCAGAAGGCGCGGGAGCAGTTGGCCGACAAGGCCGATCACATCTCGCTGTCTCTGCACTGCGAGACCGCCGAGATCATGAGCGCGTACACCAAGCTGGTCGAAGAAGAGGGCACGCTGACCGGCCTCGCCGCGTACAGCGCCTCGCGTCCGCAGCACTCCGAGGGTCTGGCCGTCACCATCGCTTCGTTCCTTGCGGACGAGACGCAGATGCCCAACATCAACCTGCTGCACCTGAGTTCGGCCAAGGCATTCGTCGCCGCGATGCGGATGGCAAAAGCGTTCCCGCACGTCAACTTCCGGCGTGAGGTCACCATCGGACATCTTCTCGCCGATATCGACACCGCGTACGGCCTCGGCGGAAAGGTCAACCCGCCGCTGCGTCCCCGGGATGACGTCGAGGCACTGTGGGAGCACGTCATCGCGGGCAACGTCGACTGGGTTGTCAGCGATCACGCCTGCTGCAAGGACGAGAAGAAGTTCGCCGAAGACCGTGGTGACATCTTCGCCGCGAAGTCCGGATTCGGTGGCGCCGAGTACCTTCTGCCCGGACTGGTCAGCGAAGGCCGCAAGCGTGGACTGAGCTGGCAGCGGATCGCCCGGCTCACCGCGACCAATCCGGCGGAGCGTTACGGACTCCCGGGCAAGGGTGCCATTGCGGTCGGCATGGACGCCGACCTGGCGCTCGTCGACCCCGATCACAACTGGACGGTTCGTCCGGAGGACTCGGAGTCCGCTCAGGAATACACCCCGTTCGAAGGCTTCGAGCTGGCGGCCAAGGTCACCGACACCTTCGTCCGCGGACAGCGCGTGCTGACCGACGGAGCGGTCTCCGGGACACCGGCCGGTCGCTACCTGCACCGCCCGTACAAATGAGTGATCCGGTGACCACCGATTCCACGGAGGTCCCCAGCGGGCCGGTTCCGACCGGCCCGCTGGCCGGCATTCGAATCCTCGATGTGTCGACCATCCTGGCCGGACCGTTGGCTGCCCAGATTCTGGGTGACTTCGGGGCGGATGTGATCAAGATCGAACATCCGACCCGTCCGGACGGCATGCGCGGCCATGGGCTGGAAAAGGACGGTCAACCGCTCTGGTGGAAGATGGTCTCGCGCAACAAGCGCACGCTGTCGCTGTATCTGGGCAGCGACGAAGGTGCAGCCATCTTCCGGCGTCTGGTTGCCGAGGCCGACGTGGTGATCGAGAACTTCCGGCCGGGCACGTTCGAGAAGTGGGGCCTGGGCTACGACGTCCTGTCCGAGATCAATCCGCGGCTGATCATGCTGCGCGTGACCGGCTTTGGTCAGACCGGGCCATACTCCGCCCGGCCTGCGTTCGGCACGCTGGTCGAATCGATGAGCGGCTTCGCGCACCTCACCGGTGCTGCCGATGGCCCGCCGACCCTGCCGGCTTTCGGACTGGCGGACTCGATCGCCGGTATCGCCGGTACCTCGGCGGTGTCGATGGCGCTGTTCCACCGGGAACGCACAGGCAAGGGACAGGTCATCGACCTCGACCTGCTCAGTCCGATCATGACGGCCGTCGGTCCGGGCATCATCTATGCCGATCAGCTCGGCATAGATCAGAAGCGGAGCGGGAACCGATCGAGCAACAATGCTCCACGGAACCTGTACCGCACCAGTGACGATCACTGGCTCGCCATCTCCACCAGCGCGAACTCCATCGCCGAACGTGTGCTGCGGCTCGTCGGGCACCCGGAGGTCATCGACGAACCGTGGTTCGCCACCGGCCGTCAGCGTGCCGCCCATGCAGATCTCCTCGACGGCTACGTCGGTTCGTGGATCGCTGAACGCACGCGCGACGAGGTGATCGATGCGTTCGAGTCCGCCGGGGCCGCAGTGGCACCGGTGTACAAGCCGAGCGACCTGCTCAAAGATCCGCAGGTTCAGCACATCGGCATGACAACAACGGTGGATGATGCCGATCTGGGTCCCATGCGGATGCAGAACGTGATGTGGCGGATGAGCAAAACTCCGGGCAACATCCGGCACACCGGTCGCGCACACGGTTCCGACACCACCGAGATCCTGTCCGAAATCGGTTGTGATGCAGATGAAATAGCTACGTTGCGCGAGCACCGGACGGTGTGATTTCCAGTCAACCGGTGATCGTGGGCTCAGTGCATCGGTGGCCGGACTCACGTCCGGTCAGTAGGTTTCGCGTACTCTCACGATCGTGAGCCAGGCCACCGCGATGTCACTGTCGACCCGAGTGAGAATCCAGCGCATTCTCATGCAGCTTGCTGCGCATATCCCGCAGGCAGTACTCCGGATGGCGGGCCGGCGAAGCCGAGTGAATGCGGACGGTGACCGGATCGCCGTCGAGATGGCCGTGACAGGTTTCTTGGCCGCGCATGTGAAGTCCTTCGACATCGCCGGGAAATCGGTCGCCGAGGCTCGTGTGGACCTGCGGGCCAATGCGGTTGCATTGGCCGAGGATCTTCCTCCGATGGCCGTGGAGGAGGACCTGTTGGTCGACGGGCCCGGCGGCATGCTCCCGATCACCCGCTATCGAGCTCAGACGGACTCGACGGGCGTCGTGGTCTTCTTCCATGGCGGTGGTTGGGTGATCGGGGATCGTGTCAGTCACGACAACCTGGTGCGCAGGCTGGCCATCGCGTCCGGTGCCGACGTTCTGTCGGTGGACTATCGGCTGGCTCCCGAACATCGGTTTCCGGCCGCCGTCGACGATGCGGTCGCTGCGTGGCGGTACGCGGTGGATTCCGCACCGCGCTGGGGTGTTTCGACGTCGCGGATTGCCCTCGCCGGGGACAGTGCCGGAGGAAATTTGAGTGCTGTTGTGGCCCAGCAGGTTCGAGATGAGGACGTGACGCCTTGCCTTCAACTGTTGATCTACCCCGGTACCGACGCCACAGCTCGACACGCATCGCGCCGGGAGTTCGCGAACGGGATGTATCTGACCGACGAGCGCATCGACTGGTTCCTCGATCACTACGTGCCCGATATCGCGATGCGCAGTGACCCTCGGGTGTCGCCGCTGCTGGCGCAAGACCTTTCGGGACTGGCCCCGGCATATGTCGTCATTGCCGGATTCGATCCACTCCGGGACGAGGGGATCGCTTACGCGCAGCGGCTCGCGGCGGCAGGCGTGTCCGTCACATTGGATCGCGCAGGCAGTCTGATTCACGGATTCGCAAATATGACCCTGATCAGTGCGGACGCCCGTGCTGCGGTCGACCGGATGGGTGCAGCATTGGCCGACGCGTTTCGTTGAGAAAGAGTGGAACCGTCCGGTCGGGTGTGCGAAACATTTCCGAAAAGGAGTTGTGGCATTGCGATTCAAGCGATCCCGGACGGGATCAGCATAAAATCAGTGTCCGAATATCTGTAACTAAAATGTGATTCAATTGTTATGGGCTCGTTGAATACCGGTTTGATATATCCGATATGCCCGCCAACGGTCCGTTACAGCGATTGGGTGCTCGTCGCGCAGGTGAACATCGCAAAATCTCCACATGGCCACCGATAACCGGAGAGATTCCATTTCCAAGTCGATATTCCAACGGCTGCAGCCAATTTGATCAAACGGAAACCCGCGGGGGCGCTTTGCCACTAGCGTGGGTTTTGTAATACTGCGTGACCACCCGATCTACGGGGGACCTTATGGAACTGACGTCCGCCGCTTCACAGGAACTGCGAGGTGGTTCGTCCCTCCTCCGCGTACGTGACCTTTTCGGCGAAGTCCACGACCAGATTGCGCACCTGGAGGGACCGAGTGCGCAAACCGACGAGCTCATCGAAGCACTGGCTTCGGCTGCGGCCGTGGTGGTCGACAACGCATGGCTCTACGACGAGTCGCAGTCGAGATTGGGGTGGACCGAGGCCATCAGTGATGTTCGAGCCGAGTTGCTGTCGGGTGCCGACTTCGACGCGGTTGTGGAGATGATCGCCCGACGGGCGATGGACCTGACGGGCGGAAATGTCGCAATCATCGCCAGACCGCGGGATCCGGAACAGCCTCGCGAACTGGTCCGCGAACTCGTCGTGACCGTGGCCGAAGGTGAGTGCATTTCGCAATCCGTCGGTCGCATCATCCACATCGCAGGATCAACTGTCGGTGCGGTGTACTCCGGGCGGACGCCACATTTGTGTGATGAGTTGGAAGGCGAGATCTCGGGCCTCACCATGAGTACCGAAGGTCCGGCCTTGGTCGTCCCGTTGAGTGGTGGGGACACGATCAGCGGCATCTTGGTCGTTGCCCGCCGGGGCGGGCAGAGTCCGTTCAGCCAAGACATGCTGACGCTGGCTGCGAACTTCGCTGATCAAACGGCGTCAGCACTGTCGGTGGCGGCGGCGAATCGGCGCACCCACGAACTGGAAGTGTTTGCGGACCGGGACCGAATTGCACGCGACCTGCACGACCACGTCATCCAGCGCGTTTTCGCCGCGGGGATGAACCTGCAGGGGACCGTACAGCGAACCCGGTCTCCAGATGTCCGACGCCGGCTCACCGGCACCATCGATGATCTGCAGGACGTGGTGCAGGAGATTCGCGCGACCATCTTCGACCTGCAGAACGAAGCGCCGCAGACCCCGCAGCTGCGCCAGCGGATACACGAGGTCATCGACAACCAGGCGGGGGATACCAGCGTCAAGACCTACCTGCGGCTATGCGGACCACTGTCCGTGGTCGGAGCCGATTTGAGTGACCACGTGGTTGCGGTCGTCAGAGAAGCGGTGAGCAACGGAGTTCGTCATGCCGCCGCCGAAACGATCACCGTGACCATTTCGGTCGGCAACGATCTCACTATCGAGGTCATCGACGATGGGATCGGCATGCCGACCGAAGTGGTTCCCAGCGGTCTGGGCAATCTGCGCTCCCGTGCACGTGAACTCGGCGGGGACCTGACGTTGTCCTCGCCGGGCACCGGCACCGGTCTGATGTTGTCGTGGTTCGTGCCGCTGTGACAGATGGCCTCTCGTCAATTGCCTCGTCGGGTCACTTGGTCTCGACGGTGATCTGCTTGCCCTGTGACTTGGCTTCCGACAGCGGCACCGTCACGGTGAGAATTCCCTTGTCGTAGTCCGCTGTGACCTTGTCCTCGACAAAACCATTCGGCAGCGGCATCGATCGGATGAACGAGCCGTAGGCGAACTCGGATCGAGTATCGGACTTCTCCTCAACGGTGCGCTCTGCCTTGAGCGTCAGCATGCCGTCCCGGACTGTCACGTCGACGTCCTTCTTCGGATCGATGCCCGGCAGCTCGGCGCGCACGACATACTTGTCATCGGTCAACTCGTCTTCGATCCGGATCAGATTCGAACTCGGTCGCATCGAGCCGAGTGCGGGGAATGCGGCGAAGAAATCTGCCACGTCGGGGATGAGTGATTGGATCGGATGGCGTGTCGCGGGCTTGTTCGTCGCGGGCTTGTTCGTCGCGGGCTTGTTCATCAGGGAGACCTCTCAGTCGGTTACGGTCTGCCTGTATTTCACCGGACTTCGATACGTCGGCGGGAGGGCAAAAAGACCTTGCTGTCGCGGCCGAACGAAAGGGCCGACAACCCTTATCGGCCGGGATTCTTGGGGTGCCTTTCGAGCTTGGCGGCGTATACGGCCGCCTGCGTGCGGCGTTCCATTCCGAGTTTCGCCAACAGCCGGGAGACGTAGTTCTTCACCGTCTTTTCCGACAGATGCATCCGGGCGGCGATCTGGCGATTCGTCAGACTCTCGCCGAGCAAGGCGAGAAGTGTCTGTTCCTGCTCGGTGAGTGCGTCGAGGGGACCGGTCGCCCCTTGCGTGCGGAGTTGATCCATGAGCGCCGCGGCCGCGGTGTTGTCAAGAAGCGACTTGCCTGCCCCGACATCTTTGATCGCTTTGGCCAGGTCCATCCCGGCGATGTTCTTTACGACGTACCCGCTGGCTCCGGCGAGAATGGCGTCGAGCATCGCCTGGTCTTCGGTGAACGACGTCAGCATCAGACACCGGAGATCGTCGAGTTTGGTGCGCAACTCCCGGCACAGTTCAATGCCGCTGCCATCTGGCAGTCGAACGTCGAGAACGGCCACGTCGGGTTTCAATGCCGGAATCCGGGCAAGGGCCTGAGCGTAGGTGCCGGCTTCCCCGATCACGGCCAGATCGGGGTCAGAGCCGATGATCTCGATCAACCCTCGCCGCACCACCTCGTGGTCATCGACCAAGAACACCGAGGTCACAGCTGCACTCCCCATATGGCGTGCTCCTCAGATGGTGATGACAGATCCGGTTGTGGCTCGCTCAATTGTAGGCGCAGGAAATGGTCCGTCGACCGCCTTGAGTAGTCGGGTCAGGGACGCGCGATGAGCACGGGACAAGACGCGGTGTTCAGCAGGACACGGCTCGTCGACCCGAGAACGCGGGCGATGAAGTTGCCGCGTCCTCGCGAGCCAACGACCAGCAGGGCGGCGTCGGTTGACGCATCCCGCAGTGCAGCGACCGGCTCGCTGTCGAGAACCAACTGGGAGACCTCGAGGTCTGGGTACTGTTCACGGTATCCGGCAAGCGATTCGGCAAGTACCGCCTCTTCGGCCGTACGCGCGTCATCCCACGACAACCCCCCGCGATCGGCCTTGAACACCGGGTGAAGTCTCGTGAAGTTCCAGGCGTGGATGGCCACGAGTCGAGCGTTTCGTAACGATGCTTCTTCGTACGCCAGACGCACAGCCAGTTCGCCCGATCTCGATCCGTCCACACCGACGACAACAGCATCCGGCGTCGTGTCCCGCGCCGGACCGGGATGTTCGCGAACCACCACGACCGGACACGCCGCGTGGGACGTCAACGCATCGGCGACCCTCCCGAGCAGGCCGGGGACTCGGGGAGTTTGTCCTTCAGCGCCGATAACCAGTAGATCCGCGCTCGCCGATATTCGCTGCAGGCCCAATCGGGGTTCGCACAAGAGGCGTTTCGTCTCGATGACGATGTCTGTAGCAGCGTCCGCGACCTCAGATTCTGCCAGCGACCTCGCCTCCGCCAGGTCCTTGTCGGCGCGCTCGTTGAGGAGATCGAAGTACGCGTCGGGTATCGGATAGTCGCTGAGGGTGATCAGATCGTCGTCGACACAGCAAAGAAGCAGCAGTCGGGCCGATCTGATCGCAGCTTCGCGTGCGGCCCACCGCACTGCGCCGTATGACGCTGCCGAGCCGTCGACACCTGCGACAATCGGTTTGTTCTCCATGTTCGCTCCTGACATCGAGCACAGGCCATACCGTAACCACGGTCCCATCTTTCAGTCCGGTTCGGTAGTGCCACAGGGCACCGCAACCCATGCCGAATGTCACCTGGGCCGATCGGCGATGAGATTGATGGTCGACCAACCCGCGACCGGGTCACTTTGCTCGGGCGATCTTCGATGAGTGGCGTCCGCACACCTGTTTGGCGGATCGCAACGGGATGCGGCCGGCCGCTTGTCCGCTGTGCCAATGGATTGTGGAATCTGAAAGGACATTGCGCCACAACAGGTTCCGTTGCACTCGAGTGTCGATACGCGCTTCCGGTGCGTGTCCATGATGCTTCGAGGTTCAGGCCGTATTCATGTGGGGGAGGCGGCCTGTCTTGTTGACGAAGGTCAACGAGCGTGACCGTCTCCCGATGACACTTGGCATTCGTTCGATGACTTTGTGCCCGCGCGGCCAAGAGGCCACGCGTGATGCACTGAGATTCGTGGCGTCATCGGCGGTTGCCGCCCTCTGCTAGAGACCACGAACTTCGGACAGAAGGGTCAGCACAGTAATGGAGATGATGAAGGCCGCGGTCGTCCAGAGTTTCACTGGTCCACTTGTCGTCGAAGAAGCTCCGATCCCGTCACCCGGCCCGTTCGAAGCCTTGGTCAAGGTCGACTATTCCGGCGTGTGCCACACGGATCTGCATGCGGCGCGGGGGGATTGGCCGGTCAAGCCGCAAGTCCCATTCATTCCCGGCCACGAAGGTGTGGGAAAGGTCATCGCGACGGGTGACAGCGTCACCCGGCTTGCCGTCGGAGACACCGTTGGAAACGCTTGGTTGTGGAGTGCTTGCGGCGAATGCGAATACTGCGAGACAGGCTGGGAAACATTGTGTCCCAACCAAATCAATGGCGGCTACAGCGTGGACGGATCGTTCGCAACCCATATGCTCGTCGACTCCCGGTACGCCCCGATCATCCCTGACAACGTCGACTTGAAGGCTGTGGGACCCATCCTGTGTGCCGGCGTCACCGTCTACAAGGGTCTCAAGGTCACCGATACCCAGCCCGGAGAGTGGGTGTTGATCTCGGGCATCGGTGGACTCGGGCATATCGCTGTTCAGTACGCGCGCGCCATGGGGCGGAGAGTGATTGCGGTCGATGTCGATGACGCCAAACTCGACCTGGCCAAACAACACGGTGCCGAGATCGGCATCAATGCCGCCAAGGTCTCCGATCCGGCGGCGGTCATCCTCGAGTCCACCGGTGGCGGCGCCCACGGCGCGTTGGTCACCGCGGTCAATGCCCATGCCTTTCCGCAGGCTGTGGCGGGTCTTCGTCGTGGCGGCACCGTCTCTCTGGTCGGTTTGCCGCCGGAGGCGTTTCCGCTCGATATCTTCACCACAGTGCTCTTCGGTCTCACCGTGCGCGGGTCGATCGTCGGTACTCGAAAGGATATGGCGGAAGCGCTCGACTTTTTTGCCCGTGGACTGATCGAACCCACATACACGGTGCGCGAATTACCTGAAATAAACGACATCTTCACTGCCATGACCGACGGCGATATCAACGGACGCATTGTTCTCGATCTCACCTGAACCACGTTGGCGCGGCACTGTCGTCGAATGGTGAGGCCGCCGGCGCACCGGAGAGAGAAAGGTACGACTGATGACCAACCCCTGGATGGACCAAAGCCCCTTCGACGATATGTTCAACCGATTCTTCGGCACTGAACGACCCCGTCCGCAGGTCCAGCGTGTCGACTTGGGGCGGCTGCTCAACGACGAGGCCAAACTGTTGGTGGCAACGGCTCGCGAGGCCGCAAAGCAGTGGAACAGTGATGAACTCACACCGGAACACCTGCTCTATGCAGCAGCGCAAGTCGAAACCTCGCAGAATATGCTGAGAGAGTTGGGAATTGATCCCGAGCAGCTCGCCACGGAGATGTATGAGCGCATCACCGCGGTCCCGTCAGAACCACACGGCGGCGACCTCCCGCTGAGTCCCGCCACCAAACTCGCGCTGCGTACCGCTCAGCAGCAGGCTTATCAGGCCGGTGTCAGCTATGTCGGGCCTGAACATATTCTTGTGGGAATCGCGTCGAGCGCCGAGACACCTGCAGCCCAGGCCTTGGCCGGCAATCTGAAACCTGATGGAGCGCAGTCAGGTTCGGGCGCTGGTGCCAACAGCGAGACGCCTACGCTGGAGGAATACGGTCGCGACCTGACCGCCGAGGCGCGTGCGGGGAACATTGATCCGGTGGTGGGTCGCGCGGACGAGATCGAACAAACCGTGGAGATCCTTTCCCGCCGACGCAAGAACAACCCGGTCCTCATCGGCGATCCGGGTGTCGGCAAAACTGCGATTGTCGAAGGATTGGCGCAGCGAATCGTCAATGGCGATGTTCCATCCACCCTCGCGGACCGTCGGGTGATCGCCCTCGATATCGGTCAGGTCGTGGCAGGAAGCAAGTATCGGGGTGAATTCGAAGAACGGCTGACCAAGATCCTCGACGAGATCAGGGCTCATTCGGATGAACTCGTCATCTTCATCGACGAGCTACATACCATCGTCGGTGCGGGTTCGAGCGGCGAAGGTTCAATGGACGCGGGCAATCTCCTCAAGCCGGCGTTGGCCCGTGGCGAACTCCACACCATCGGTGCCACCACCATTGACGAGTACCGCAAGTACATCGAGAAGGACGCCGCTCTCGAGCGTCGCTTTCAGCCGATCCTGGTGTCGGAGCCGTCGGTTGACGACACCATCGAGATTCTCCGGGGTCTTGCCGACACCTACGAGGCTCACCACCAGGTCCACTACACCGACGAAGCGCTCATCGCTGCCGCTGAACTCTCCGACCGGTACATCACCGATCGGTTCATGCCCGACAAGGCGATCGATTTGATCGACCAGGCCGGGGCTCGTGTGCGGTTGCGTACCAAGACACCTGGCACCGACGCTCGCGCCGTCGAAGAAGAGCTGGCCCGTCTTGAACGCGAGAAGGACTCAGCCGTTGCGGCCGAAAACTACGACCGCGCCGCGGAATTGAAGGCCGAGATCGCGGCGCAGAAGGACGGGGTTGACGAGTCCTCCGACAGCCGCACCCAAGATGTCACCATTGTGGACATCGCCGAAGTCGTCTCGCGCCAAACGGGCGTGCCCGTCGCCGAACTGACCGCCGAGGAACGCACAAAGCTCCTCGCGCTCGAGGACGTGCTGCATTCCCGCGTCATCGGCCAGGACAAGGCCGTCACGGTTGTCGCCGAGGCGGTGCGACGGGCACGGGCGGGGCTGGCCGATCCCAGCCGCCCCATCGGTTCGTTCCTCTTCCTCGGGCCCACCGGCGTCGGCAAGACAGAACTCGCGAAAGCGTTGGCAGAAGCCGTCTTTGGTGACGAGGACCGGCTGATCCGGTTCGATATGAGCGAGTTCCAGGAAAAGCACACGGTTTCGCGTCTGGTCGGAGCACCTCCCGGTTATGTCGGATACGAAGAAGCGGGCCAGCTCACCGACAAGGTGCGAAGGCAGCCGTATTCGGTGATCCTCTTCGACGAGGTCGAGAAGGCGCACGCGGACGTATTCAATGTCCTGCTGCAGCTACTCGATGATGGTCGCGTCACCGACGCACAGGGGCGCACAGTCGATTTCAAGAACACGATTGTGATACTCACCAGCAACATGGGATCGGACCTGATCCTCAACACACCAGACGCGGACACGATCGCCGTGCAGTTGATGGAACGTCTGCATTCGCATTTCCGTCCGGAGTTCCTCAATCGTATCGATGAGATCGTGACCTTCACGCGCCTCGACGAGGAGCAGCTACGCGCCATCGTCGAGCTGACACTCGACAGCACCCGCCGCCGGCTTCGCGCACAGGATATCGGGCTCTTGGTCAGTACCGCAGCCCAGGACTGGTTGGCGCGCACCGGTTACCAGCCGGAGTTCGGTGCGCGACCGCTGCGCCGGACGGTGCAGCGAGAGCTCGACAACAAACTGTCGCACTATCTGCTCGACGGCGCGCTCGTCCCGGGCGACACCGTCAACGTCGATGTCGCCGACGACACCCTGAAGATCACCTTTGATGCGGGCGATTCCGCAGAGGGTGACGAGAGCGCTGACATCAGTACCGAGAAAAAGCCGTCGAAACATTCGGTGTGACGAGGCGTCCAACGGTGATCGGTTGACCGGAGCAGTAGCCAGGTGTCCAATTCCCTGGACACCCGGCAGATGAACGTGCCACACTCGTGCGGTGACTTCCTCTCACACCTCCTACCGCATCGACGTCGCCGTGGCAGCGGTGAACGCCGCTCGCACACGGTCTTCAGTCGCTGATCTGGCGCAACGTCAGGTAGTTGCGGCGGCTATTGCGTTGATGCGGGCCGAAGGGCTCAGCGATCGGAAGATCGCGACCGCAATGGGCATCTCGAAATCGTCGATTCGGGCCATGTCTGTCGAGCCGACACCCGATCCTGATCAGCAGCGCGACGTCACACGGCTGGCACATCAGGTTTGGGTCGATGTCGCCGATCTCGCCGGGGAGCGGTTCGTCGTCGAGGGCGATGACATCCCGAGTTTTGAACGTATGGCCGCGCACGGCATCGAGCTTGCGTTCCCGGCTTCGCTGGGACGCGCGGACACGACCTCGCGCGAATATGTTCAGATGACCACGGGGCAGCGGATACTCGTCTTCTCCCAGTCGCGATGGAACGGTTTTCCCGACCAATCGGCCGCGTTGGGCTGGGACCATCGGGGAACCTACATCATCCATCGTTGCCCAGGCCTCCACGCCGATGGATGCGCCGAATCGCACACGATCATGCCGCCGAGTGAACTCGGCCTCGAGGATGGTGTCGAGGTCTACGGTTCGGGTTGGGACGACCGCAAGCCGACAGCACACCAGGTCTGGAAACTCCTCACCGCAGCCATCGAAGAACACTTCGAGGTGTTCGATCCTTCCTATCCGGAACTCGAATTGCGCAGGCGCCCGGGCACGACACCGCGGTACCCGACCCGCGCCGGGAACAGTGGTGTCGCCGCAGACGTGAGGCGACCTTCACCCCGTTGAATATCAAACCATCGCAACCCAATTCCGAGAAGAGGACATCTATTCATGGCTACTGAACAAGAATTGATCGCAGGCATAGCCGAGATCATCGAAGAGGTCACCGGTATCGAGCCAGAGGAGATCACCATCGAGAAATCGTTCGTCGACGACCTCGACATCGACTCGTTGTCGATGGTGGAAATCGCGGTGCAGACCGAAGACAAGTATGGCGTGAAGATTCCCGACGAAGATTTGTCTGCTTTGCGCACCGTCGGCGACGCCGTCGCCTATATCCAAAAACTCGAATCAGAGAACGCCGATGCTGCCGCGGCGATCCGGTCACGCATACAGGAACAAGACTGACTGTTTCCGAAGGTTTGTCCCGACCAATGCGGCAGGCGACGTAGCGTGATCTGTCGTCCTCGCCAAATGTTCGGGCAATTCGACAGGGTAGCCGACCTGATCCTCGCAGGGCAGTCTACTTAAGGGTCCGATGGTGTTGGTGCCCTGCCGATCTCACACCTTCCACACAGGGCAAGGTCGATCAGATGGGACCGTCGAGGTGTTGCTCGATCCGGAATACGGGATAAGACGCTGCGACACCGCGAAATTCGGACAGCGGTGCGGTGCGGGGGACCGGGATGTGGGGCCGGGCTCCTGGCGCCACCTGCACATAGCGCCGCAAAATCGGCGCTCGTTCATCGACGGGGATTTCGACGAGGCGCACCGGCTGCGTACCGAGCGTCGCCTCGCCGGCGGCCGCTCGTACATTGCGCACCCAGTTCGCGTCATCTCCCAGCATCGACACCAAATACCGTGAATCCTCGAAATCGGTGACCACCACCGGCACTGATACGGGTTTACCGCTGCGTCGGCCGCGAACCACCAGCGTCGCCGCACGCCCTGACGTCAACCAGCCTCGGGAATACAACCACGCCGAGAGCGAGTTCATCGCGCGAGCCAGCGCATGTGGGCGACCACCCCGATACATCCACCTCTTCGGGGCATACCACCACGGTCCACCCCGCCGCGTCTGGCTCGGGCTCTCCTCGGTCACCACCGCACCTCCCAAAAGCTGGTCATCACAACATAAACTCACTTCCGCCCTCGCCCGTCAACCGGCATGTGAGCGGGCTCCGGCTGCGATAACGTCGAAATTGCCGCACGGTCGATCGACTTCCCGGTTCGACGCGCTAGGTGATGGGCCCGAGTGCGGACCGTTTGGGGCGTGTGGCCGGTGCAGTGCCGTCTCGTCTGAATCGGTCTTTTCCGACTTTTGCGCGGATCGACTTGTGCGCCAGAGGTGTCTCGTTGGGCAACCTCTGATGAGCCCGGTGAGGAGCCCTGAATGTCCGAGCAGCTACAGAGCGTTACGCACACTGCGAGCGTTGAGAAGATCGTCGGGGATCTCGACGTCGACATCGAGCAGGGTCTGTCGAGTGGGGACCAGCGTCGGCGCCTCGCGGACTATGGCGAGAACAGCCTGGATGAAGCCGCACGTATCCCGCCCTGGCGCAGAATTGCCCGGTTGCTCGCCGACAAGATGACGGTGGTGCTCATCATCGCTGCGGCGGTCAGCGCTGCCGTCTCCCACGATTGGGAGACACCCGTCGTCATCCTTGCGGTGATCAGTCTCAACACGGTGCTCAATTACGTTCAGGAGACCCGGGCCGAAGGCAATCTGCAAGCTCTCCGGGATATGTCCGTAGCGGTCTCGCGGGTTCGCCGCGACGGGCGTGTGCAGAACGTGGACCGCACCGAGATCGTGCCGGGCGATGTGGTGCTGCTGGAGGCCGGCGACGTCATACCCGCCGACGGTCGGGTGGTCGAGACTGCGCGATTGCAGGTGGCCGAATCGGCGTTGACAGGGGAATCGAACCCGGTGGACAAGAGCGCCGCGGTGCTCGACGATCCCGATCTGCCCATCGGGGACCGGACGAACATGCTGTTCATGAACACCGAGGTCACCCGCGGACGAGCAACCATGGTTGTGACCGGCACCGGGATGAACACTCAGTTCGGAACCATTGCAGCGCTGCTTCATACCGCAGGGGCGGACAAGACCCCATTGCAGCGCCGCATCGATCAGCTGGCCACGTTGCTCACTGTTGTTGCATTTGTTGTGGTCCTGATCGTGTTCCTACTCGGGCTCATTCGAGGTGAGTCTTGGTCAGACATGTTGCTGACAGCGGTATCTCTCGCGGTGGCAACCATTCCAGAGGGTCTGACCGCGGTCGTCGCCTTCACCTTGGCGATGGGGGCCTCCCGGCTCGCCAAGCGTGGTGCCATCATCAAACAGTTGGCGGCCGTCGAGACACTGGGCAGTACAACGCGAATCGCCACCGACAAGACCGGCACACTGACTCTCAACGAGATGACCGTGCGCCGTCTCGAGGCAGCAGGTCAAACTTTCCGTGTCACGGGGTCGGGCTACACCACCGAGGGCAAAATCCTGACCGACGGTGAGCAACCTCTGCCCGACTTCCGCCGCGCACTCCTGGCGATGTCATTGTGCAACGACGCCAGTGTTTCCGAGGGTGTGCTGGTCGGCGATCCCACTGAAGGTGCCCTCGTGGTGCTTGCCGAGAAGGGTGGCGTGGACGTTGTCGGTGCCCGCCGGAGCTATCCGCGCGTGGCCGAGGTCCCGTTCGATTCCGACTACAAGTTCATGGCGACGTTTCATGTCCACCAGAGTCCCGACGACACCCCTGGGGTTCGCTGTTACGCCAAAGGTGCGCCGGGACCGTTGCTGGCACGCGCCAGTCAGGTGCGCGACGTCGATGGTGATCGTGTGCTCACCGATGAAGACCGGGCGGCGTTGGCGGCGATTGTTGACGAGCTGGCACGAGATGGTCTGCGTACCCTCATGATTGCCGGTAAGATACTCGAGCGCCTTCCCGAAGATGCAGAAGGGTTGTTCGACGCGGTCGACAGTTTGACCGTGTACGCCGTGGTCGGCATCCTCGATCCGCCGCGTCCCGAAGCCCGCGAAGCCATCGAGACTGCTCGGGGCGCCGGAATCGCCGTGCACATGATCACCGGTGATCACCTCACCACGGCGTCGACGATTGCCGGCGATCTCGGGATCGTCGGTGAGGCCGTGTCGGGTGCTGATCTCGACACGATCGACGACGCCGAATTACGCGAGCGCGCAGCGAGATTCGGCGTTCTTGCGCGAGTGGCACCCGAGCACAAGATTCGCTACGTCAGGGCTTTGCAAGAGGCCGGCGAAGTGGTGGCCATGACCGGCGACGGGGTCAACGACGCACCCGCCCTCAAACAAGCCGATATCGGTATCGCCATGGGTATCACCGGCACCGACGTGTCCAAAGGTGCGGCGAAGATGATTCTCACCGACGACAACTTCGCGACAATCATCGCGGCGGTGCGGGAAGGCCGTGGGATCTACGCGAACATCATCAAGTTCGTGAAGTTTCAGCTCACCACGGCGTGGGGCTTTGTATTGATCTTTCTCACCGCGGGAGTGGCCGGTATCGCCGGTGGGACACCGTTCACGGCGATCCAGATCCTCTGGGTCAACATCATCATGGACGGGCCGCCCGCGCTTGCGCTCGGCGTCGACCCGACCGAACCCGACACAATGCGGCAGAAGCCGCGTTCGCCGAGCGAACGACTCCTCAACCGCAATAGGCTACTTCGGATTCTTGCCCTGGGAATTGTCATGGCGACCGGCACGATTCTCGTCATCGCCGGCGCCGATGAGATCTTCCCGGAAACGGCCGACGATCCTCTGGTCGACACAACACTGGGTTTCACGACCTTCGTCTTCTATCAGGTCTTCAACCTTCTCAATGTGCGCTCGGATCGGGTTTCCGTGTTCTCGCTGCAGACATTCACCAACCACACGATCTGGTTGTCCCTCGTGGCGATCATCGTCTTGCATATCGCGGTCATCAACGTCGGTGTCCTGCAAGAGCTCTTCGACACCACCTTTTTGACCGGCTCCCAGTGGTTCTTCGCAATTGCGGTCGCCTCATCAGTGCTGTGGATCGAAGAGGTCCGAAAAGCTGTGGTGCGGAGGGTCTGGCCGATAGATCGGCAGCAGGCAGCGTGATGCTGTTCGCCGATCTCCGGTCAATTCGGTGTTCAGCTCGCCCAGGCAGGCCATGGCGAGTTCACGTCAGCCGCTTTTACGTAGGTCAGCGGGGGCAACGCAGATGTCCGCAAGGTCCTCGAGCGGCAGGTCGAGGGCACGGGCCAAGGCTGCAATGGTTGTGAATGCCGGAGTCGGCATCCGGCCGGTCTCGATCTTGCGGAGCGTCTCTGGTGAGATCGCCGCGGACTGCGCCACTTCGGCGAGCGTGCGATCGCCGCGAGCTTGGCGCAGATATGCACCCAGGCGCTGACCAGTCGCGAGTTGAGCAGGAGTGAGTGGGAGACGAACCATTCCGCCAGCTTACTCCAGGCCGGTATGAAAATACCGGCGAAACAGCTAGGCTGGTATTTAAATACCGGCCATCGGGTCGGTTGGAGAGGAACTCCCGTGCTCGAACTGAAGACACCTCGAGAGATCGACGCGATGCGCGTCACCGGCGCATTCATCGCCGAATTGCTCGACGACCTCACCGGCCAGGCGAAGCCGGGGGTGAATCTACTCGACCTCGAACACCGCGCCCGCGATCTGATCGCGCAGCGCGGTGCGCAATCGTGCTACTGGGACTACGCGCCGTCATTCGGGCGAGGCCCGTTCCGCAACGTCATCTGCCTGTCGGTCAATGATGCGGTGCTGCACGGCCTTCCGCACGACTACACACTGCGTGATGCCGATCTGCTGAGCATGGACATTGCGGTGTCGATCGATGGGTGGGTCGCCGACAGCGCCCGCAGTGTGATCGTCGGTGTCCCGCGCCCCGAGGACGAGCGCCTGATCGAAGCCACTGAACGTGCCCTGGCAGCGGGGATTGCGGCGGCGTTGCCCGGCAACCGCCTGGGTGACATCTCGGCCGCGATCGGCGCTGTGGCCGCCGACTACGGATACCCGGTCAACACCGAGTTCGGTGGCCACGGACTGGGTCGCACCATGCACGAAGACCCGCACGTCCCCAATATCGGACGTGCGGGACGAGGTCTCAAACTGCGGCCCGGGTTGACCCTTGCGCTCGAACCCTGGCTCGCCCGCAGCACCGACAAAATCATCTACGACGATGACGGGTGGACCATCCGCTCCGCTGACGGATCTCGTACCGCCCACAGCGAACACACGATCGCCGTCACCGACGGCGCCCCACTTGTGCTGACGTGCCTGGATCGTTCGCGGGCACGATGATCCTGGGATCAATTGCGGGGGAGGGGATTCCAGCGACACATCCCGGGTGTCGCCGTCAATCGGGTACCTCGATGACGCGCTGCTCGGACATCGTCGGGAGGCACAAGGCACCATGATCGAACCCGTTTCGTGTTCGTCGTAGGTCAGGACGTCGTCGCCGTCGCTTTTGTCCGTATCGCACGTCCGACTCCTGAACGGGGTACTGATAGGCCCTCCCGCAGCCGCGGCAGCCGACCTACATTCGAATCAACGGACCCAGTCGACGTGAAGATGTGGTCACGGTGAGGAGTGTTGTAGATGGCCGCGAACGCGCGAGCGCAGAAGAATCACGATGAGCTCTTTCCAGGGCATGTGTCGACACTGGCGCAGACCGATCCCGAGTTGATCGAGTACTTTGACAACTTCGCTTTCGACGAGGTACTCCAAGACAGTCGCCTCGAGATTCGGAGTCGACTGATGGTTCAGCTGGCCTCGATGATCGCAGGCCAGGCGCTACGCGAATATCGAGTCATGCTCGGAGCGGCGCTGACCGTGGGGGTGACACCGGTCGAGGTCAAAGAAATCGTGTATCAAGCGGTGCCGTACGTGGGTATGGCCAAGGTCTTCGACTTCCTGCACGCAACCAACGAGGTGCTGACCGAACGCGGTGTCGAGTTGCCGCTACCGGGCCAGTCCACAACCACCCCGGACAGTCGCATGGCGAAGGGCTTGGCAGTACAGAAGAAGATCGTCGGCACTGACACCGTCGAGAGCTTGTATGCCAACGCGCCCCAGGATCAGGCGCATATTCTGCGCTTGCTGTCCGCCAACTGCTTCGGCGATCACTACACGCGCACCGGACTCGACGTACCTACCCGCGAGCTACTCACGTTCGCGATGCTCGTCGCGCACGGCGGCTGTGACCCGCAGGTCAAAGCCCACGTCGCCGCCAACCTTCATGTCGGCAACGATCGCCGGGTCCTGATCGATGTCCTGACCCAACTCCTACCCTTCATCGGCTATCCCCGAACACTGAACGGTCTTCGCATGGTCGATGAGGTCACACAGGACAAATAGCCGCGGCACCTGGAAGAGGATGAAAGGACCGACCATGGCTCAGCGCACCTGGCTCATCACCGGTGTCAGCAGCGGCTTCGGCCGCGAACTGACCGAACAGCTCCTCACCGCAGGTGATCGCGTCGTCGGGACCGTCCGCGACACCAGCAAGGTCGACGACCTCATCGCTCGATACCCTCAGACGTTTATCGCCGAAGTGCTCGATGTCACCGATATTCCGGCCGTTCACGAGGTCGTCGATCGCAGCTTCTCGACGCTCGGTCGGATCGACGTCGTCATCAGCAATGCCGGGTATGGCCTCTTCGGTGCCGCGGAGGAACTCACCGACGCCCAGATCGACCGTCTGATCGCGACAAACCTCACCGGATCGATCGCCTTCATCCGCTCGGCGCTGCCGCACTTTCGTGCGCAGGGGAATGGGCGCATCATTCAGATGTCCTCGTACGGAGGACAGGTCGCATTTCCTGGCAACTCCATGTACCACGCCACCAAATTCGGGATCGAAGGCTTCGTCGAATCAGTGGCACAGGAGATCGCACCTTTCGGCATCGGGGCGACACTCGTCGAACCAGGCGGCGCCCGAACCGAGTTCCGCTACGGCAGTGCCCAAGTCGCCACCCTCATGTCGGCTTACGACAACAACCCGGCGCACGGTTTCCTGAAGATGCTCGACCCCGCCAATGGCCTCGCGCCCGGCGACCCTGCTCGTATGGCCGCTCGCATCATCGAGAGCGTCGACATCGAGCCGGCACCGTTGCGGCTGTTGCTCGGATCGCAAGCACTGGCGATCACTGTGGACACCCTTCGTAAACGTATCGCCGACTACGAGGCACAAGCCGACGTTGCCGCGTCGACGGACTTTCCGCCTGGTGAATGAGCCCGCCTGACAGCGGTTGTCATGCCGAACCCAAACGAAGGAACACCGATGAAAACATGGAATATCGAGGACGCCGCCGTCCTGGGCGCACCGGATGAGGTACAGGTCGTCACCTACCGGCGGGACGGTCGCGCGCGCCGGCCTACGACCATCTGGATAGTGCGAGACGGTGCCGACGTATTCATTCGTTCGACCAACGGGCGTACCGCGGCCTGGTTCCGCGCCGCGATCACCTCACACACCGGGCAGATAATGGCGCGGCAGAACACCTTTGACGTAATCTTCACCGAAGCGGACGACAAGGATCTCGCGCGGGTCGACGCCGCCTACCGGACCAAATACGGTCAGTACCCCTCGATCGTGGATCATCTCGAAGAAGAAGGGCCCCGGTCAGCGACCCTCCAGGTTCACCCGGGCTGAATGCTTGCTCGCCGGATCTTTCGCCGACCACGGATCGCCATCTACCGGAAGTTGACAATGACATCGCCCATTGACTCCGTCCCCGACCTGCGCGCTCTCGAGGGCTCGTGGACCTTGGACCCCGCCCGCACCTCGATAACCTTCCGCGCCAAGGCATTGTGGCTGTTCACGGTGACCGGTTCTTTCGATCCCGTCGGAGGCAGCGGAACTGTCGGCGATGATGGGAGCGTGACCGGAATGCTGGTCGTCGACGCAAGCTCCGTGAATTCCAGGAACCGGCAACGGGACGAGCATCTGCGTTCTGCTGATTTCTTCGACGTCCGGACATATCCCACCATCACCTTCACCGTGACGCAGGTGCGACCCGGCGATGGGGGACATATCGATGTCATCGGCGATCTGACCGTTCACGGCCAAACACGACCGTTGACTGTCCCCGCTCGTGTGGTCGCGGTGGATGACACCGCTACAGTCACCGCCGAAGTCCACCTCGACCGCAGCAATTGGGGGCTGCGCTACACGAAGAAGGGTTCACGCCTGGCCACTGACCTGATGGTCGAGGCCTCCTTCATCAAACCCTGAGTATCTTGCTCCCGAAGAACTCCATTTCGGAAGTTCCGAGGGTTCATCGTCGAAGAACTTGCCGGACGTCCTGGGGGACTCAGCTGATCTTGCGTCGGTAGATGGCCATCGCGGCGACGTACGCGACGATGAGGAGGCCGAAGCACCAGGTGAAGGCGATCCAGATGTCGCCGCCGACCGGCTCTTCGGCGAAGATGTCGCGAATCGTGTTGACGATCGCTGTGACTGGCTGGTTCTCCGCAAACCATTGCACCGGCGCGGGCATGGTTTCGCTGGGTACGAACGCGGAACTGATGAACGGCAGGAAGATGAGCGGGTAGGAGAACGCGCTCGCGCCGTCCACAGTTTTTGCGACAAGGCCGGCGATGACCGCAATCCACGTCAGCGCCAGAGTGAACAGGATCAGGATGCCGCCGACCGCGAGCCATCCCAATACACCTGTGCCCGTACGAAAACCCATCAGTAGTGCGACGCCGACGACAATCGTCAGCGACATCACGTTGGCGACCAGCGAGGTCAGCACATGTGCCCACAGCGCGCTGGACCGAGCGATCGGCATGGATTGGAATCGCTCGAAGATCCCGCCGTTCATGTCCATGAACAGGCGGTAGGCGGTGTACGCGATCCCGGACGCGATCGTGATGAGCAGGATGCCCGGCAGCATGTAGTCGATATACCGTTCCGGCCCGGTATCGATGGCGCCGCCGAACACGTAGACGAACAGCAGCATGAGGGCCACCGGGGTGACTGCGGTGGTGATGATGGTGTCCGGGCTACGCAGGATGTGGCGCAGCGAACGCCCGGTCAGAGCGGCGGTGTCGCCGTAGAAATATGTGGTGGTCATCATCGTTCCTTATTGGTCGCGCGCGCGTCGGCTCCGAGGCTCTTGCTGTCGTCCCCGACGATCATGAGGAAGACCTCCTCTAACGTGGGCTGCTTCTCGACGTACTCAACTTTCGCGGGCGGCAGCAGTTGCTTGAGCTCGGTGAGGGTGCCGTTCACGATGATCCGACCTTGGTGAAGGATCGCGATCCGGTCGGCGAGGTGCTCGGCTTCCTCCAGATACTGCGTCGTCAACAGCACCGTCGTCCCACTGTTGGCGAGTTCCTTCACTGTCTGCCACACCTCGGTGCGTGCCTGGGGGTCGAGGCCGGTGGTCGGTTCGTCGAGAAAGATGACCGGCGGGTTCCCGATGAGACTCATCGCGATGTCGAGACGCCGACGCATTCCACCCGAATACGTCGATGCTTTTCGGCTGCCGGCCTCGGTCAACGAGAATCGAGTGAGCAGGTCGTCGGCGATGTTGCCAGGGTTCTTCAGATGTCGCAGCTTGGCGACCAGCACGAGGTTCTCGCGGCCACTGAGGAGATCGTCCACGGCCGCGAATTGTCCGGTGAGGCTAATTGATTCGCGCACCTTCTGTGGCTGCGCGGAGACGTCGCAGCCTTCCACGCTCGCTGTTCCGGAGTCCTGCTTGAGAAGTGTCGACAGGATTTTCACAACCGTGGTCTTGCCGGATCCGTTCGAGCCGAGCAGGGCGAAGATGCTGCCTGTCGCCACGTCGAAGTCGACGCCGCGCAACACCGGCAGCTCATCGAACGACTTCTGTAACCCCTGTACACGGATCGCTGTAGTCGAGGTCATCGCTGTCCTTGTCGTTCAGCGTCCTCGATGGACTTGGCCAGGCGGGCGCGTTCCTTGTCGATCCAGTGCTTGCCGCTGTATGCCGCTGTGAACGTCTCAGCGAACTCGACCGGGTCGTCGCCGACGATCTCACGCACCGGTGTGCTGTCGATGGCCGCGCGCTCCCAGAGGTCGACGTGGTCGCCCATCATTTTCACGATGGTCGCGCCGTCGGTCACGCCACCGTAGTAGTTGAAGTACCTCTGCAGCGCGTTTGCGGCGGTGCGGTGCGGCTCGGGAAGGGCATTGATGCGCGCAGCGTGCCGCTTGTACTGCTTCTTCTCTTCGAACGATCTGATGATTGCTGAGATCCATCTGGCCATGACTACTTCCTTCGTTCGTGGAGTTGTTCGATTCGTTCGGAGAGGAAGTCCCATGTCCTCCAGAACTCGTTGAGCTGTTCGAGCCCTATGTCGTTGATCGAATAGACCTTTCGTGGTGGCCCTTTCTCGGAGGGGACCTTCTCCACATTCACGAAACCCTTCTGCTCGATGCGGACGAGCAAGGCGTAGACGGTGCCCTCGACGAGGTCCGTAAAACCCTGCTCGCGCAACAGTGCTGTGATCTCGTAGCCGTACGTCGGACGTACGGCTAGGTTTGCGAGCACAATGCCCTCGAGGGTGCCCTTGAGCATCTCCGTAATCTGGCTGCCCATCACTCACCTCCTTCTAATCTGTATCGCTGAGTACCGGTAGACGGTAACGCAGAGTACCGGTACATAGCAATACCAAATAGTGGAGCTGCACGGTTTGCGTCCCCTCGGCACGGGGTACCGACGGGGGAGTGATTGTGCCGCTTCTGGCTCAATGCGCATCGTTGGGCCGACAGTAAGGACAACTCACAAATGGGTGAGCGCACACCGGGGCTTTCGGGCGATCAATCGGAGAACGCCGGCGACACCAGTGGTGGCGACCAGCGCACTCCGCTCATAGAACCGCCGCGACTGCGAACCGAAGACGACCGTGCGGCAACGAGACTCGAGCTCTTCTTCGACCTTGCCTATGTGTTGGTCATCCATCAGTTGGCGCTGGCACTGAAGGATGATCTCGGGTGGCACGGTGTGGCCGTCTTCGCAGGTCTGTTCGTGGTCACGTGGTGGTCGTGGGTGACCACCACGCTGTACGCAAACCGGTTCGACACCAACGACGTCGTGTATCGCGTGCTGAAACTGGCTGCCACCTTTGCGATTGCGGTGATGGCGGCCAGCGCATCCACCGCCGTCGGGGCTGACGGGACCGTGGCGTTCGGCGTCGGCTACATCGCGACCCGCGTGATCCTCGCCGGTCTGTACCTACGTGCGTGGTGGCACATCAGCGAAGTACGGGTCACGATCAATCTGTATTTCGCGGCGACGGTCATCAGCGTGGTCATCTGGACTGTCTCGCTGTTCACTCCATCGCCGACCACCTACATCCTGTGGGCGGTCGGTATCGCGATAGAGGCGATGGCTCCATTCGCGGCCACCCGGTGGGGCCCGGACGTGCCGTTGCACCTCGAACATCTACCGGAACGCTTCGGCCTCTTCGTTATTCTGGTACTCGGCGAGTCCATCTCGGCCATCGTCCTCGGGATGCATGACACCCATTGGGCCTGGTCGTCCTCGTTGGTGGCAGCGCTGGGATTCACCATCGCCGCTTCGGTGTGGTGGATGTACTTCGACATCGGTGGCGCCGAAGCGAAGACCGAGATACAGGATGATGAGAGTGCGGTCGGTAGCGGACGCGCCGATGGCTACATCTACGGACATCTGCCAATCACGTTGGGTGCGGCCCTCCTTGGTGTCGGGATCGAGCAGTACGTCCTGCATCCGGTCGGTGAACTCAGCGCTGCCGGACGCTGGGTCCTGTGCGGTGGGCTGGCGTTGTTCATCGCCGGAGTGTGCGCCATCCTCGGGTGGAGTTCGGGCAACTGGCGAACGATCATCCCGTGGCCGGCACTGGCAATCCCGGTCGTCCTCATCGTGGGACTCATCGACAACGCACTTCCGTTCGCGTCGGCGATAGTTCTCGCCGTTGGCTCGATCCTTGCCGTTGTGACCGGTATCGTCCGGCGGCGCAGGAGCCCGGTCGAGACGACCGAGACCTGACCGATGTGTAGTCCTGCGAACTGACGGGTACCCGGATCAACGACCCGCGGAGTGTCACGGGAACGCAAGTCGAGGAGAGGGAGACATGGCGAAATATCGAGTGCTCAATCCTGACGAGGACGTCATCGACGAGGTCGAGTTCAACAACGCTGAAGACGCCTACAAATGGTTCAAGAACCGTGAGGTTCCATCGGGCCAGTTGGGGTTCCGTATGGAGGTCAACGTGGATGGCGACTGGCGATTCTTCGACCAGACCGACGGAACCCAATCTCGCAACTGATCCTGTGCCTTGCACGTTGCCCTGTTACCGATTTCAGCCATTCGGCGAATTGAGCCCTATTTCCCCGGTCTCGATTACTGGACGATATTTACGCGGCAACCGGGTTAGCCTGTGGTCGACATTCCGGCCACCAGGCCTGGGGTGCCCTCCGGAACAAGGTGAGTACCCAAGGTGGCCAATTCCTTTGCCGACGACCAGACTGCGGACAAACTCTCGTCTGAGCCCCTCGCGACGAACGAGCTGAAACGAACACTTGGGTCGTATCAGGTATTCGCCATATCGTTTGCATTCATCTCGGTGGCCGTCGGAATCTTCGCGACGTACGGTGATCTGCTCTCGACTGCAGGACCAGTCGGACTCTGGCTCTGGGTGGTCGCCGCCGTAGGACAAACCCTGGTCGCGCTAGTGGTCGCTCAGTTCGCGGCGCGGATCGCGCTGAGCGGCTCGTCGTACCAGTGGGCCTCACGGCTGGCGAACCCGAAGATCGGTTGGCTATTCGGGTGGCTCACGTTCTGGTACCTGGCGATCGCAGTGGTCGCAATGGACAGCGCGCTTGCGAGCCAGGCGTTCATGCCACTGGTCGGTATGGAGGAGAACGAGGGCACCGCTCGGGTGATCACCGTGGTGATCATGGTGATTCAGGCGGCATTGGTGATCGCCTCCACACGACTGCTGGGAATGATCACGTCTGCTGCGGTGGCCATCGAACTCGGCATCGTTGTGGTCCTGGTGATCGCACTGGTTGCAGTCGTGGTGTTCACCGGCAGCGGCGAGGTCAGCAATCTGACCTCCCGCGGGATCACCGCGGGCGAGAGCAACTACTTCGCAATCGGTGGCGGGCTGATGGCGGGGATGTTGATGGGCCTGACCACGCTCGTCGGATTCGACTCGGCGGCGAATCTCGCTGAGGAGGCCAAAGATCCGTTTCGCAGTGTCCCGCGCGCCATCGTGGCATCGGTGGTCGCAGCCGGAGTCGCCGGCTTGCTGTTCTTGCTCGCACTCACCGTCGCGATCAAAGACGTGGACGCGGTGAGCGCCAGTGGGTCACCGGTCGCGGCCATCATCCGGGATCAGCTGGGGCCGGTGATGGAGCGGTTCCTCCTGGCCGGCATCGCTTTTGCGATCTTCGGAGCCGGCATGGTGGTGATGGCCGCATGCTCACGGCAGGTGTTCGCGATGGCCCGCGACAAGCGCTTCCCCGCACACGGACTGATGCGGAGGGTCAACCCGCGCACCCAGACCCCGGTGTATGCGACGCTCTTGATCCTGGTCATCGGAGTCATCCTGATGGTCGCGCTACCCGGTGAAGCGTTGCTGCAGTTGATCATCGGGTCGACGATCTTGCCCGCACTCATCTACGGTTCGATCGTGATCCTGTATCTGGCTGTGCGCAAGCACCTGGAGCGCAGGGACGATGGATTCAGCCTTGGTCGCTTCGAGCAACCGGTCGCCGTTGCCGCGCTGATCTGGGTGGCAGGAGCGTTGTTTGTCCTCATCACCCCCGACGATGCCCGGATTCCGGAGTTGATCGTGGTCGGGTTGGTCCTCTCCGGCGCAATCTATTTCGCGAAAATGATGATCTTCGACCGTGAGGTTCTCGAGAGCGAGCCCGACGGCGGTGACGCGGTCTTGTCCAGCTGCCCCGAGCAGACAGCCTGAACGCAACCGTCACATCAATTCGAGTCCCGTCAGGAGATCGTCTGCGCGCCACTTCTGCAGAATGCTGTAGAACGCATTCGGGCCATGTCCAAAGTTCGAGGAGGCACCTGCTCGGACGTTGCCCTCATTGTTGAAATAGCCAGGGGTGCAGTTCCTTCGGTATTCAACGAGAGCGGAAGGCGACTCTCCGAGCACGTCGAGCCAGTACTCTTCGGCCTCTGGGGTGGCATCCACGCGCTGCACGTTCCTGGCCCGGGCCGTTGCGATGACGTAGGCAATGTGCCGGCCCATCTCGATCACGCTGCTCGTCCAGTTGTAGGCCGGAGCGACTTGGCCGGGCCCGTGTATGAACAGATTCGGGAAACCGTGCACATGCATACCGTGGAAAGTGCGTGCGCCCTTGGCCCAATACTCGGTCATGCGGGTTCCGTTCATGCCGACGGGGTCAACGCCCCAGGCTTTGAGCAGTCCGCGGCCGATGTCGAAACCGGTGGCGAGGACCAGGCAGTCGAGTTCGTACTCACGGCCGTCCACGACAACTCCGGTGGCGGTCGCCCTCTCCACCCCCGCACCCTTCGTGTCGACCAGGGTGACATTCGGTCGGTTGAACGACTCCAGGTAGTCGTCGTGGAACGACGCTCGTTTGCAGAGCATGCGGAAGTTCGGCATCAGCGCGGCGGCGGTATCGGGATCCTTCACGATGGACGCGATCCGGGCGCGGGCGACGTCCATGCCGGTCAGATCGTCGAGCTCGGCCTGCTTGAGATCCTCGCTGCTTCCGTACATTCCCTTGTTGTGACTCGCCACGACCGGAAACACCGTGTGGCTCCAGGCGTCGTCGATGAGATCTTCCGCAGTCAGGTCCACGTTCTGCTCGTTGAACGAGAACATGTGGCGGTCTTGCCAGCCGGGCTCCAGAGTCGCGGCCCAGGCTGGGTCTGTGGGTCGGTTATCCCGCGGAAGCACCACTACTGGTGTTCGCTGAAAGACGGACAAGTGTTGCGCGGCCTCCGCCAACGGTGTCACCAGTTGCAGCCCAGTCGCTCCGGTGCCGATCACTCCGACGCGCTTGTCCGCCAGGTTGGGCATACCGCCACCTTTTGGCCCCGGCCCTCCACCTGTATAGCCGTAATCCCAACGGCTCGAGTGGAACAGCGCACCACTGAAATCTTCGAGACCGGGGATGTCAGGTAACTTGGGCCGTTGTAGGGCCCCTCCCGCCATCACCACGAATCGCGCTTTGACGACATCTCCGCGATTGGTGTGAACCGTCCACCGTGCGTCGCCATCGTCCCACACCGCATCGACGACTTCGGTCTGGAAATACGCATCACGGTAGAGGTCGAACTTTCGAGCCATCGACCGGCAGTATTCCAGGATCTCCGGTTGGTAGACGTACCTCTCGGTCGGGATGTAGCCCATCTCCTCCAAGAGCGGCAGATAGATGTAGGACTGGACATCGCATTGTGCTGCCGGGTACCGATTCCAATACCAGGTACCGCCCACGTCACCCGCATTATCGATCATGCAGATGCGGTCCACGCCCTCCATTCGCAACATCGCGCCCAAGGCGAGCCCCGAAAGCCCCGCACCCATCAGTACGACGTCGACCTCGTCTTCAATCGAGGCGCGATCGATCGGCTGCGCCCACGGGTCGTGCGATTCCTCGATGTACCGATACTGACCGGTACCGTCCGCCCGAAGTCGTCGCGCTCGCTCGTCGGCGTAACGCTTCCGGATGTTGTCCAGGTCCATCGACTCAGGCAATTTCGAACTCCTCGGTCAGTAAGTCAATTCCCAGGTTGGCCTCACCCGGGAACGCGCCGCATCCTGCGGCGGTGAGGACAGGTCTGCCATTCCTCCCCGCCGACGCACGTCGGAGACGGGCTCCTGCGCAAACTTTCGAAAGAATGCGACGCCGAGGCTGTCGGGCCCCAAATGGGGCACCACATCCTCGGCGGTGGTGTGCGTCACCAAATTAACTATACCTGCGGTAAAGTTACTGTCCAGTGGGACACCCGGAAGAATGGCCTCTGGCAGGCGAGGACCTTCATCGAACTGCCCGCGCTGTTCCTGCGTTTCCGGAAGGACGCGTTCGTCAAATACGTCAGTGTGTATGTCGACGATCCTGTTGCGCTGGTGACCGAACTGCAGAACGAGGTTCGTTCGACATCGGCCAGCTACCGACCCAGACGGCATTCGCAGCTGCGAGGAATGCCAACACCCACCAGACTGCACGCAATACGGCCACGCCGGAGTCTAGAAGCTACTTGGTAGCGAACTCGGCCAAGTTGGTCGAAATGGGGTCCGCGGTTCCGTTGTTTTGCAGGGCTGCGGCGGTCAGGACGTCGAGGTGGTGGTAACCGGGGGCGATGACGGTCCTGCCGTTGGGGAGATCTTCTTGGGTGGTCATCACACCGGCGGTGATGCCACTTCCGCCGAGGAGGTTCAAGGTTGGGTGGGCGGTGAGGCCCGCGGGGTGGCGGAGGTGGTTGGTGATCGCGGGCGTGGTGGGTCCCAGGACGCTCTCGACCAAGAGCCTCATCGGGAAGTACTGCTCCGTGAAATCCAGGGGATGTTCAGCCAGACTCCTGGCGAGGTCGTTGATGTCGGTGACTTCGTGGGCGGGAGTGGTGTACGGGCGCCCGTCTCGATCGAGAGGCGCACTGCTGGTCACCTCGTTGAAATTCTGCCACGTATAGAGCGGGCCTTGTGCGATCGCAGGTATGACGAGGGGATCGGGACCGAGCATTCCCGCAGTAATTTGACGGTTTGCGACATTGAGGTCGTGTGACAGGGGAAAGTTCTTGTCGGCCAGTAATCCGCCATCGAACATGCCGACGGAGGTTTGCAGAAATGCCAAGGGTTGGGAGTTGTTGTCCATCAACCCGCCGAGGAGTGCCGCGTTGGTGAGGCGAATATCTCTGAGCGGTGTCGTATCGGTGGCGAGACCCGCTGCGTCACGGGAAAAGAGGAGCCGCAGCGAATTGTCGATATTGTTGTTGCGAACACTCTTCAGGAACTGGGTTTCACTGTCGGGATCGATGTGGGTGGCGGTGCCGACAAGGCCGAGAAGGTTCATGGTCTCGGGGTTGATCAGTGCTGGAAGGTTTGCCGATCGGGGTACCAGTCCGCGGGTGGTCAATCCATCCAGAGCGTCCATTCCGAGAGACGTTTGGGGGACCAGCGCGTTGAGTGTCGACATGTCTCCCAGTGGCAACGTCGTATTGATCGTGGTGTCGAGAGCGAAGTAGCCGGAGCACTGTTCGTAACCAGGTTGTCCATCGAAGTCCCATTGGACGAAATAGGCGGTCAGTGAGCCACCAAGCGAATGGCCACCGCAGAGCACCTTGTTTCGCCGTAACGCCGGGTCAGGTAGTTCGGCGCTCAGCAGTTCGTACTGATCGACGACCGTCTGCTCGATTCCGATGTGGGAGAGCCACGCCAGATCGGAATCGGGTACGAACCCGGCGAATCGCCGTCCATCGATGGCGCCCTGCCCGTAGTAGTAATCGATGGCGAAGTTGATGTCTTGGTTGGCGACCGCCGCGTCGATTCCGGTGTGATCCTCTAAGCAATTCGAGCGCCTATCCAAAGCCCAAAACTCGATGTGCCGGCCGCCGGCCGCGGCTGCGGCCACCGTATTGCGCGCGACGCTGTCGAATGCTGCCGCCCCTTCCAGAACGCCAGGCTGAGCAATCAAGATCTTGTCCGCGTTCGCGGAGGCCGTTGGCCCGTCGACGGCGCGATACCGTTGGTACGAAAGCCAATCGCAGGCAGCTGGATGTGCGCCTACCGAACTGGGAAGCGGAATATTGACGCGAACAACTGACTCGACGACCGAGGTGATCGGGGATGAGGTCTGCACGATTGATTCGGTGCGCTGATGCGACGGTGCGGAATAGGCGAGGGATGTTTGCCCCGCCATCAGAGCGGTTGTGGCCAGCAGAGTTCCCGATACCAGTGCAGCCGTAGACCGATTGATCTTCACGTGTGCCCCCCGACTCAACAACACTCTGTCGAACGCTGTTCGCCAGAATCGTAGCCTCCAACCGGCTCTGAATGTTCGTGTTGGCCTCGCTGCTTTATGAACGACGCGACGGAGATGCCGCAACCCTTGCCCCGCATCGTCAATCGGAGGAATCTGGGTGTCGAGCGCTTGCGTCGCAGGAGGGCGAGCCATGGACATGGTTGAGGTCGAGGGACTTCTGATCGCATACGAACGGGTCGGACACGGACCCCCGCTCATCCTCGTCCACGGCTACGTCGGCGACGGCCCGCGAACGTGGCGGCCGCAACTCGACGGGCTCGCTGACGACTTCACGGTGGTGGCCTGGGATGCACCCGGCGCCGGATCTTCTTCTGATCCACCCCCGGGCACCGGCATGGGGGAGTACGCCGACTACCTTGCCGGGTTCATCGCGAATCTCGGGCTCGACAATCCACATGTCGCAGGGCTTTCGTTCGGGGGATCACTGGCATTGGAGTTGTGCCGGCGTCACCCGGACATCGCGGCTTCTCTGACGTTGGTATCGGCTTATGCGGGCTGGCGTGGGTCGTTGCCTTCTGAGGTGGCCGACCAGCGGCTACGGCAGGCGTTGGAGTTGGCCGACCTCTCGCCTGAGGAACTGGTCGACGCACTGCTCCCGACGATGTTCAGCGGTTCGACCCCATGGGACGTGGTCGACAGGTTCGGCGCGAGCCTTCTGGCGGTTCGACCGGTCGGATTTCGAGCCATGGCGCGGGCCTCCGCCGTGGATCTGCGAGACGTGCTTCCCAGCATCGAGATTCCGACACTCCTGGTGTACGGCGATCACGACGTCCGGGCCCCGCTGACCGTCGCGGAGGCGCTCCGCGGCGCAATCGCCGGCTCCGAACTGATCGTGCTCAGAGGATCTGGGCATCTCTGCAACTTGGAAGCCCCGCACGAGTTCAACGAAGCACTACGCGCCTTCGCCCTCGGTGGACCGGACCGGCGTTGGCCAGCGCGACTGATTCGCTAGAGTAGTCTCTAGCAAATGATCACTTCCGTCAACGACGAACCGACACCTGTCAGCCGCGCCGAGAAGACGCGGCTGACCAGACGGAGGATTATCACCGCAGCGGCGGACCTGTTCCTCGACAAGGGCTACGGCTCAACAACTCTCGACCAGGTCGCTACGCGCGCTGCCGTCGCAACGCAGACGGTCTACTTCCATTTCGGAAACAAGGCGACGCTGCTCAAGGAGGCACTCGACATCGCGGCAGTCGGCGACGCCGAGCCGGTGCCGCTGCTCGACCGCCCGTGGTTCCACGAGGTGATGGCCGAATCCGACCCGGTCCGAATCATCGAGCTCTGGATGGCCGGCGACCGCGATATCTTGCAGCGGGTCGCTCCGTTGCTCTCAGTCGTCCGCGGCACCATCGGCAGCGATTCCGACCTTGCGGTGCAGTGGGAGGTCAATGAGGAACAGCGCCGCACCGCGTACCGCGCGCTGGCCGACCTGCTGGCCGATCGCGATGCGCTTCGCAGCGGGCTCAGCGTTGAGGACGCCGCCGACCTTGCCTTCCTGATCGCCAGCGTCGAGAACTACTTCGTCGCAACGAACACCATCGGCTGGACGCCGGAGCACTGGCAACGCACCACGACCTCGTTGCTCGTCGCGACACTGCTCGACGAGACGTAGGGCCGGGGAGTACATGAACTATCCCGATCCACTTGCGATCGGGCGCAAGCGATGATTTTGAAGGCGTTCACAGGTCTACCCTTTGACCGAAGCATCCAACACCACCGGAGCTGACCATGGGCCTGATCCACATCGAGCTGTTCACAACCCTCGACCTCGTCGGGCAGGCGCCTGGCGGCCCCGACGAGGATCCGGAGGGATTCCCGTTCGGTGGCTGGCAGGCGCCTCTGTTCGACGACGCCACCGGTGCACAGGTACATGCTGCATACGAGGGCACGGATGCCCTACTGCTCGGCCGGCGGACGTACGACATCTTTGCTGCTTATTGGCCGCATCAGGAGGGAGGCGAGGACAACGGGTTTGCCACGCTCTTCAATGGCGTTCCGAAGTATGTCGCCTCCCGTGGCAAGCCTGAGCTTTCGTGGGCGGGGTCGACGCAACTCGGCCCAGATCTGGCCGAGGCGGTGCGCGAGATCCGTGATCGGCACGAACACATCAAGGTTGTCGGGAGCCTGAACTTGGTACAGACCCTGTTGCGCGAGAAGCTCTTCGACCGGCTCGACCTTTGGGTGCACCCCATCGTGCTCGGTGTGGGCAAGCGGGTGTTCGACGGTGGCGCCGTGCCGACCAACCTCACCCTGCTCGAACCGCCGGTGGCCGGTGAGAGAGGAGCGGTACATCTGCGCTACGGCTTGGTCGAAGGGACACCCGAGACGGGGGATATGAGCGTCGATCCGTCCTGAGGCAGTTCTGCGCCTCATGTTCCTATTTGTCGGCGAATCGCCTGGGACAGAAGCCTTATGTCACTGCGACCGGTTGTCGGCGACGTTGGCTGTACACGGCACCCGCAAGCCAAGCGCTGTCATCGGCGGGGTCGCCGCGCATGAATTGTCAACGGCCCTGGAACCGTTCGATAGCGTCCTCAGTCGCGGGGGTGAAGAGGTTGACCAGGTTGCCGTCGGGGTCGCGGAACAGGATTGAGCGATTGCCCCAGGGCATCGTCGTGGGTTCTTGCACCCATTCGCTGACGAGCGATGAGAGGCGGGTGTATTCCGCATCGACGTTGTCGACGCGGAACTCGAGGATGACGCTGTGGTTGGCGGCCGCCCGCGCCGATCCGGCACCGAACAGCGGGACCGTCTGGGAGTGTCCGATAGCCAGCGTCGCCGATGGCAGAACGAATTCGGCGAAGGGCGGCGCAGGCCGCTCGGCCTTGACTCCGGTCACCTGCTCATAAAACGAGACCAGTCGGTCGAGGTTATCGGTGATGATGCGTACTGAAGCGAAATGCATGGACCGCGTCTTCCTTCTTGAATGGGGAGTAATGCTACGGTACCGTAGCGTAGCGTTTCGAGAGGAGCAACATCGATGCCACATCGAGTACCGGAGGGTGAGCCGACGGGGGCAACGTCGGCAAGGGTGGATAGCCGAGTCGAGCGCTCGAAACGGTCGGTTTTGGCAGCCACCGAAGAACTGCTGAACGAAGGCGGGGTAGGTGGCTTCAGCATTGACGAGGTGTCCCGCCGATCCGGTGTGGCCAAGACGACCATTTATCGTCACTGGCCAGACCGCAATGCGCTCGTCCTCGATGCCTGCTCTCAGATCACCGAACACCAGCAGATTCCCGACACCGGATCGGTCCAAGGCGATCTAACGGCGGCGCTGACGAACATTTCACACCTACTGCAGACAGCCAATTGGTCCTCGGTACTGCCGTCGATCATCGACGCCTCAGAGCGCGATCCTGCGTTCGCGGACATCCACAAGAAGATTCAAAGCGGCCACGCCGCCCCGCTGCGGGCGATCCTCGAACGTGCTGCGAATCGCGGCGAGCCACGACCGAACGACGAACACGCAACGACCATCGCACTTCTCCTCGGCCCCCTGTTCTACCGCCGCTGGTTCTCACGCGAACCAATCGACCAAGACTTTGTCACTGCCATAGTGACGCGCGCGATCGCGCACGATCAGGAGTGAGGGCAAGGCAATGAAGACCGGCACTTCTGCGAACGTGGACGCACATCCCGCGCCATTCGCTCCCAGAGGTGAGGTCCTGAAAACTGTTTGTGCGCAATATGTCTCCCGGCGACCGTCGATAGCACGGCGGCGATGCGGCCGCAGGACACGGCTTCTGAGCCGGTAGGTATGAGCTCTTGGTTTCGTGGTTGCGGCTCGATCAGCGTTTCCGCGCGACGTGGGGACTCGTCGACACCGTCGTCCCGACTCATGAGTGCTTCTGACTTTACGACCTCCGTCCGCGATCAGGGAGTGTCTGCTGGTTCCTGGATCATTGGACACTCCCTCGCGACGCCGTCGGCCTGTTGACTGGAACCACACGAGAGAGAGGATCTCGACATGGCCGAGAATAAAGTGTGGTTCGTTACGGGTGCGGCGCGCGGGATGGGTGTGGACATCACCCGGGCAGCGCTCGGCGCCGGCCACCGGGTGGTGGCGACCGCGCGTGATGCAACCAGGGTCACGGATGTGTTCGGGGAGCGTGAGGACCTGCTCGCGGTGTCACTGGACATCACCGACCCGCCCGCAGCAGCGGCAGCGACCGAAGCGGCGATCCAGCGGTTCGGCCGGATCGATGTGTTGGTCAACAACGCGGGTCTGTTCTACGCGGAGTTCTTCGAGGAGATCAGTCCGGAGCAGTACCGCCACCAGATGGAAGTGAACTTTTTCGGCCCAACAAACGTCACCCGTGCGGTGCTGCCGGTGATGCGCAAGCAGCGAAGCGGCCAGGTCGTAACGATGAGTTCGACCGCTGGTCTGGTCGGTCAGGAGTTCGTCGCCGCGTACTGTGCGTCAAAGTTCGCCGTCGAAGGGTGGATGGAGTCGCTGCGCTTCGACGTTGCCCCGTACGGGATTTCAACAATGCTCGTCGAGCCTGGGTTCTTCCGTACCGACCTGTTGGTCGAGGGATCCTCGACACTGTGGCCTGAGTTGTCGATCCCCGATTACGCCGAGCGCACGGCGGCAACAATCGAAGCATGGAAGGGCATGAACGGTAAGCAACCCGGAGACCCGGTCAAGCTGGCTGCCGCGCTTATCGAGTTGGCGGATTCGGCGGAGCCGCCGCTGCGGTGGGTGGCCGGCGCCGATGCGGTTGAGATTGCTGAGGGAAAGGCGCGAACCTTGCTGGAGCAGATCGACGCACATCGCGATCTGTCCACGTCATTGAACTTCAACGACGCCTGAAAACATCCGTCCGCCGTTCACTTCTCGACGCTTCGCATCCCCTTGACTTCAACCCGGCTTGAGGTTGCAGCATGGACCGTGGATCAAAATTGCTGCCCATGAGGAGGATCGTGATGCGACAAGTATTGCCTGATGTGTGGGAGACGCAGGAGGACAATCCCTTTCCGGGCTTGACCACACACGCTTATCTGTGGTCCGGAAACAGGAATGCCTTGTTTTACTCGGTTGCCGGCGATGCAGATTTCGACGAAATGGAGCGTCACGGCGGTTTCGTCGACCACTACCTGTCCCATGTGGATGAGGCAGGCCCGATGTTGGCCGCATTGCCGAGCGATTCGGGTCGAGGTTGCGCGCTCCGGCGGCAGAGGCCGACGCTATCGGCAAGTACGCCCGAGTCGATATTCCCTTGGCAGAACGTCACATCGACGACAACGGCATTGAGGTCATACCGACGCCGGGACACACCGTGGGTAGTACGTGCTATCTGGTGCCGGGTGCCGACGGTGCCCGCTATCTGTTCACTGGTGACCTGCTCTTCGTAAGCGCGTCGGGTGCCTGGACGGGCGGCTATATTGAGGCCTTCAGCGATGCCCGCGCGCTGGCCAAAAGTCTGCAACTGCTGGCATCTCTGGAACCGAATGTGGTGATTTCCAGTGCATTTGCGGGCGATTCGGCAGTCCATCGGGTCGAACCGCGGGAATGGCCCGATCACATCGATCAAGCGCTCGCAGGGTTGTCTGCGGTGAAGGGATCACTTCGTCTCTGACGAACCTCTCCGCCCAACTTGAGATATGGAACCCCGCTCGGGGTGACTCGGGGGATTGAATGATCGCGTCGCAGTGTCGAAAGATCAAGCGCACTATAAGATCTGGGCATACTCGTAGCTGTCACGTCCTGCGGTGGACGTGGTGATGGTCGCGGGTATCTCCGCCTGTGCCGGTTAAAGTTCGGCGCCATTGAGTTGCTGGCGCACCGTGGTCGAGATGAGGGCGAGCGCGGCGCCGAAATCACGCTGCTGAGTCTCACTGAGAGGGTCGAAAACCAGCTCTCGCACGCGTTCGACGTGGCCGGGCGCGCTGTCGACGACCTTCTGCAGCCCGGCCTCGGTCAGCGTGGCAAGTGTGTAGCGCCCGTTGCCCGGGTCGGGGCGGCGGGTGACCCACTGGCGCTGCTCGAAACGGACCATGACCTTCGACAACCGGGGCTGGCTGCTGTTGCACTGCGCAGCAAGGTCGCCGAGTCGCATCGTCAGGTCTTCGGCCATGGACAGGCGTGCGAGCACGCTGTACTCGAAGTTCGACGTACCGGCGTCCTGCTCCAACTGACGGTCGAGCAACGTGGGCAGTGCGATGACGACGGTCAGCAGGTCCTGCCACATCGCTTGCTGGTCCTCGTCAAGCCAATGCGGCGAAGCGGTCATGGCATCCGACTCTACATCAATCGCTCATTTGACTTGCCTGGGCAAGTCAGTCAATCTTGGTGACACTTGCCTAGGCAAGTCAACGGGTGGGCCGGCACGTACAGCGCTGGACCCAGTAACGACACACGAGGAGAGTCCGTGAAAGCGATTCGCTACCACCAGTTCGGCGATACCAAGGTTCTGCAAGAAGAGGAAGTGGCACGCCCCGTACCGGGATCCGGGCAGGTGCTGGTCAAAGTCGTTGCCACGTCGTTCAACCCGGTGGACGACCACGTCCGCCTAGGAGTGCTCGCGGAAGCCATTCCCACCCCATTGCCGATCACGCCCGGTCTCGACGTTGCAGGCACGGTCGTCGAACTAGGCGCGGGCGTGAGCGGCCTGCAGATTGACGACGAGGTCGTCGGCATGTTTCCGCTGGACCAGCATGGTGGCGCGGCGGAGTACGCGGTGATCGCGGCCGACCTTCTCGCCGCCGCGCCCACCACGGTGGCTCTCACCGATGCTGCAGCGCTTCCGCTCGCCGGCCTCGCTGCCCGGCAGGCCGCCATCGAGTTGGCCGACATCCAGAAAGGGCAGCGTGTGCTCGTCAACGGAGCAGGCGGCGCAGTGGGCGGCCTGGTCGTCCAGCTAGCGGTCGACGCAGGCGCTACTGTCACCGCGGTCGACGGACCGAAACATGCCGAACGCCTGCGCAATTACGGTGCCACGAAGGTCACCGGCCCCCTGGACCTCGACGCGGGTCCGACCGCGGTCGACGGCCCCTTCGACGTTGTCGTCAATCACGTGCGCCTCGATGCCGACGGACTTGCGAAGTTGACCTCGTACGTCGCCGACGGCGGCATCGCGGTCAGCTCCGCCGGCGCCGTGCCCGCCGACGATGCGCGGTCGGTGCGGACTGCAAGCGTGTGGGTGACGCCCAACGGCTCCCACCTGGCCGACCTGGTGTCCCGCCTGGATGACGGCCGCCTCGAGCTCGCCGTTGTCGATCGCCGACCGTTGCAGCAGCTACGAGCCGTCCACGATGACGCCGCCAGCGGCACGCTCGCCGGTAAAACTGTCATCACCGTCGACTAAATCCCGGAATGACGCCTCCTCACGGAATGCCGCGAGGGAGCGTCACGCCTTGCGCGCGTGGACTGGCACCGACTGTTCCTGGGGGCGACGTCGCATGACGGTGTATCACTTGGTCGCGGTGAATGACCGGAGGCGTTGTAGCCGTCGACTGTGACTGAAAAAGATTGCCTGCCTTTGTGTTCAGCGCAAGAGAGGCTGGCGCGTGGCGAGCGCTGTGTTGATTCATCGGATGTAATATGTGGTGGTTCTAGCGGTAGCCCGTCTCCATATCGAATGGGCAGACAACCAGTGAAGGATTGATCCGATGGCGCACGTACTACGTTTCGACCACGTCGGCGTCACCGTCGCTGACCTGGCCTCGGCCACGGCGTTCTTCGTCAAACTGGGTCTCGAAGTCGAGGGCACCGGGGCTGTAGAGGGCGAATTCGTGGAGACAGTCTGCGGGATCCCGGGCGCACACTGTGAGATTGCGATGCTGCGGTCACCCGGCGGAGGGTCCCGGCTCGAGCTTTCGAGCTTCGTCACGCCCGACCACGTGGCCGGATCGCCCACAGCGATGGCCAACGAGCTTGGCCTGCGCAATTTGTCATTCGAGGTCGGCAACCTGGAGAAGGTTGTCGACGAGCTAGCTGTCGACGGCTACGGACTCATAGGCGGCATCGGCGAGTACAAGAACAGCGTGCGCATGGCATACGTGCGTGGCCCGGACGGGATCATCGTGTCCCTGTTCGAACACACCTGAGGATCGACCTCGTAGCTCGGTGTGCCGGGGGAGTCATCCCGAGTCGCATCCCCGTAGAGATCGACACGTTTCGACTGCAGCAGACCGAGGAGGCTGACCGGGAGGACCGGCACGTCGGGGAATGCGCCTCAATCGAGTGCGTATGAGTCTGCCGAGCCCGTCTCCGCAGATGCAGCGACGTTAGGAGCGAGGCGAATAAGGTCCAGCTTGGTTTGATCCTCGGTATCGCTGGCGGCGGTGTAGGTGACGACGTGGAGGTCGGCACCCGGCACATCGAGAACATCGCAGTCCAACGTGATGTCGCCCACCAACGGATGTGCGATGGTCTTGCGGTCGGAGGAATGCTCGGACGGGACCGCAATTGTCCACAGTTGGGTGAACTCTGGAGATGAACTGCGCAGATCGCTGATCAGTGCGCGAAGGGCACGGTCGTGTGGATAGTGTGCCGCTGCGCGTCGTAGATCGGCGACGATACTGCTCTCGAACTTTGGGTTGGCGCCTGAGGCTGAAGAGCGCAGGGCGCGGTGTCCGGGGCCATCGCCGAAAATCGCCTTCACGAGGTTGCGTTCGCTGGCGGGTAGCAGCTCGGGATCTCCGTGCAACGCCACCCACGGTCGGTTCCAGGTCAGCAGTGTCCAGTCGGCGGCGAAAACTCCGATCGGTACGTCTGCGAGACGGTTGATGAGGCGCTGCACGCTGGCCGGTATGTGAGTCTTGACGGTGCCGTCCTGCGGGGGCAAGAGTCCGGCGCTGGTAAACAGGAGGTCTCGCTCCGAGCGATCGAGCTGAAGTGCGCGGGCCAGCGAACCGACGACCTGCGCGGATGGCCGAATGGCGCGGCTGTGTTCGAGTCGAACTACATAGTCCACCGACAGTCCGGCCAACATCGCGAGTTCTTCTCGGCGCAAGCCTGGTGCTCGACGACGCGACGTCACGGCGATGCCGGCGTCGACCGGGGCCAGTCGATCACGCCACTGGTGCAACAGTTCGCCGAATCTACTTGTCTCCATTGTTCGATTGTGCGCTGTTGGCGGGGGGCCTTGCCTAGGTACTGGCAGTCCTCAGCCTCAGCCGACCTCTTCCTGAATCTCTCGCACTGCGGAAAGGTCGTTGCCAGCGCACCGACCGATGCCCGACATCGCACGAATACCTCGTCGAACAACGGTCTTGCGACGCAGCGCTTTGCAATTAGGAGAGTTTATGTCTCGCACGATCATCATGACCGGAGCTACCAAAGGGATTGGGAATGTCGCCGTCCACCGGCTACTCGAAGCCGAACCCGATGCCAGCCTCGTAATACTCGCCCGGAACGCCGGCGGCCAGGCGTTGACGAAGGAGCTGACTGATCGGGGACACCACGTCACTTCAATCCCTACCGACCTGTCAGCTCTCGACAATGTCAGATCGTCTGCAGGCCGCATCGCCGCGGACATCGATTCAGGGAAACTCCCGCCGCTCGGGTTGATCGTGGCAAACGCCGGACTGCAGCACACCAACGACCTCACTGAAACGCGCGACGGATTCGAAACGACCTTTGCTGTCAACGTGTTGGCGAACCACGTCCTCATTCGTGCCTTGGAGTCATATCTGCAGTCGCCCTCCCGGATTGTGGTGACTGTCAGCGACACTCACTTCGGGGACTTAAAACACAACATGGGAATGGTCCCCGGACCCGTGTGGCCCGCAGACCCGGCGACGCTCGCCAGAGTCCGCGCTTTTGCAGCGCCGGAGTCGGTGACCGCAGGCCGTACCGCTTACTCGACGAGCAAACTTGCCGCGATCTACGCAATTCACGAGTATGCCCGCCGTCTGCCTTCGGGTGTCGACGTCGTCGGCTTCAACCCTGGTTTCGTTCCCGGTACTGACCTTGCGCGTGAGGCCGGGGCCGTTCAACGGTTCGCGATGGCTCGGATCATGCCACTGATGGCCCTCACGCCCATGGCCACCAAAAAGTCCGCAGCCGGTCGATATCTCGCTGATGCGGCACTGGGTCGAACCAAGGCGCCAAACGGAGGTTACATCGACCGAAGTAGCGAAGCGCCTTCGTCCGATGAGTCCTACAGTCCGGCGCGTGAGCACCAACTGTGGGACACGCTTGAGCATCTCGCCAAACCATTCCTTGCATGAATATCGTTGCGGCATAACAATTGCGAGGCGATAGTGATGTGTCACTTAGCCGCCTCGGATGGTGCCTGATCGGTTGATAATTCACGTTCCGGCTTGGATTCGTCGACGCATTATCGTCACAGCCTCTACTGTGTGACACAGAGCACAGTGGTGGGCTGGGGGACCGCACACCACGCCCGACGACGCCAGGGGATACGCCATGACAGCCGCCGCAGCTTCGACCAGCGAGCTCCACGGTGAACCGATGCGTTCCGGTCGCAATACCTGGAACAACCAGGTACGACGACATGCTCTGATGGCGCCAGACCAAGTCGCTGTGAAATATCTCGACGCCGCAACCACCTGGCGTGAACTCGACGACCGGTCGCACCGGTTTGCCGCGGCTTTGCAACGCTGCGGCGTCCAATTCGGTGATCGCATCCTGATCGCACTACTCAATCGCACCGAATACGTCGAGGCGGTGCTCGGGGCGAATCTGATTGGCGCGATCCCGGTTCCGGTCAACATCCGCATGAGCCCGGCCGAGGTCGGCTACCTGGTCCACGACAGTGGCGCCACGATAATTCTCACCGAGTGCCTGCTCGCGCCACTGGCAGATGCGGTGCGAGCGTCAACCGGCGCTATCGACACCACCATCGTCGTCGACGCCGGCGACAGCGGCGACCACCTCGACTACGAAACGCTCCTCGCCCAGGACCCTGCGGATCTGGCAGAGGTTGATGTCCCCGAAAGCACAGTCGCACTCATCATGTACACCTCGGGAACCACCGGAAAACCCAAGGGCGCCATGCTGACCCACGCCAACCTTCAATCCCAGGCGATGACCACGATCAATGCGTCCGATGGCCAACCAGGCGACATAGCCTCAGTCGTGCCGCCGATCTTTCATATCGCCGGCATCGCAGCATTCGCGCCGGTCTTCTATCGCGGCATCCAGGCGGTCATCCATCCGCTCGGCGCGTTTGATGCAGACGCCATGCTCGACACCATGGAGCGTGAAGGCACTACGTCGGTGTTCATGGTGCCGGCCCAGTGGCAGGCGGTCTGCGCGGCACAGCGAGCCAAACCTCGCCACCTCAAGCTGAGGACGATCAGTTGGGGAGCGGCCCCGGCCCCCGATACCGTGCTCCGTGCCATGAATGAGTTGTTCCCGGACGCACTCAACATGACTGCGTTCGGGCAGACCGAAATGTCGCCGGTCACATGCTTTCTCGAAGGTCAAGACGCCATCCGGAAGATCGGATCGATTGGCAAAGTGGTGCCGGCGGTGACTGCTCGCATCGTCGACCCTCTGATGGACGACGTCAAACCCGGCGAAGTGGGTGAAATTGTCTATCGCGGGCCCAATTTGATGAAAGGCTACTGGCAGAATCCGCAGGCTACGGCAGAAGCGTTCCGGGGTGGGTGGTTCCACTCCGGAGATCTGGTCCGGCAAGACGACGAGGGTTTTCTCTATGTCGTCGACCGCGCCAAAGACATGATCATCTCCGGTGGCGAAAACATCTACTGCGCCGAAGTCGAGAACGTCCTCTACAGCCATCCCGCCATCGCCGAAGCCGCGATCATCGGTCGGGCACACCCGAAGTGGGGTGAAGTGCCGGTCGCAGTCGTGGTCCTGGCCAACGGTGCTGACTCGCTCACGCTCGACGAACTCGGGCCTCACCTCAACGAGAACTTGGCGCGCTTCAAACACCCTAAGGACCTCGTTGTCGTCGACGAACTTCCGCGCAATCCTGCTGGGAAGGTGGTCAAACCGAAGCTCCGCGCAGCGTACGGCAGTAAGGACGCGGGTTTGATTCACTGATGGCAGCGAGCATCCGTGGAAATCTCCAACCAGTGCTTGGCGAGTCAGGCCCTCTGAGCTAATCGTCCGAGGATTCGGTTGAGCTCACGTGCCGTCAACCGCGTTCTCGGAGGGCCAGCGGCCAGTGATCATCTCGGTCATCTCGGTCACCCAGGTGTCGTCGAGGGCGGCGTCCCGGCGAATGAGGATGCGGAAAATTGCAGTGCCCGCGACCACCTCGACGAGCATCGGCAAGTGGTCATCGTCGCGGCGCTCCTGACCGAAGCGAGATTCGAGAGCGGTCAGATTCCCGGCCAATCGGGCGATCATCATGTTGTGCAGTTCGGGGTCGGCAACGGTGTCGGCGATCAGACCCGGCAGTGCCAATCGCACCTCTGGTCTGTCGAAGATCACCCTGATTGTCTCGACCAGAGCCCTGATCTCGTTGCGGATATCTCCCGAATGGTCCGGCGTGGGGATCGATTCGGCGAATAACACTGCCTCGTGGACAAGTTGCGCCTTGCCCGACCACCGCCGGTAGATGGCAGCCGTGGTGGTCCCGGCGCGCGCGGCGATCGCCGACAACGACACCGCGGAATAGCCCGTCTCGAGAATCAATTCTCGGGTCGCCGCAATGATCGCAGCATCGATCCTGCTGTCGCGCGGCCGTCCCGGCGCGGACTGCGCAGACCTCTTGCCATCCTTCGGGCTTTCTGCTGTCATGAGTTCATCGTAGTTCCAATACAGAGTGCATCGTATTTGAGGGAGTGCTTGTGAACTTGAGCCCGCTCGACGAGTATCCAATTCATCAGGCACCTGTGCCGTTGTCCTGGCCGGTTACGTCCGATCGAAACTTCTACGATCGGTCCTACTTCAACGTGCTCGACCGGGACGGTCGCTTCATGGCGCTGACCGGAATCGGGTATTACCCGCGACTCGGCGTCAAAGACGCCTACTTCGTCGTCCGTCGCGGCGACATGCAGACCGCGCTACACCTGAGCGACGCGATCGACGACGACCGCCTTCACCAGAACGTCAACGGCTACCGTCTCGAAGTCATCGAGCCACTGCAGGAGATGCGCCTGACACTGGCGCAGACCGAGGGAATTTCCGCAGACCTCACCTGGCGCGGGCTGTTTCCTGCGGCCCTGGAGAAACCGCACGAGATGCTCACCGAGCGGCGAGTGACGTTGCAGGCGTGCCGCTTCGCCCAGGTCGGCTCCTGGGAGGGCTGGATCGACGTCGACGGCGAACGGTTGGAAGTCAGTCATGACACCAGCGTGGCGAGCCGCGACCGATCGTGGGGGATTCGACCTGTCGGTGAGGCCGAGCCCGCCGGTCGGCCAGACGCTTCGTTTCGCGGAATGTGGTGGCTCTACCTGCCGTTGGCCTTCGACGACTACCAACTGTTCTTGATCCTGCAAGAGGATCCCGATGGCCACCGTAGCCTCTACGACTGCACACGCCGCTGGCGAGACGGCCGCGTCGAACAACTCGACGGAGTCCGCGCCACCATCGACTACAAGACCGGAACCAGGATTCCCCAGGGCGCCCATGTCGAGTTCATGAACCGCGCAGGGGACCGAATACAACTAGATGTCGAATCGAAGCTGTTCGCGCCCATCGCTTTCGGGTCGGGGTACGGTGGCGACTCCTCGTGGGCACACGGCAGCTGGAAGGGCGGTCCGTTCGCCGAACGCGTCAGCTTCGACCTCACGGACCCGGAGGTGATGGCCCGTGCGCCGTTCAGTCTCATCGACCACGTCGGCATAGCTGTGTGCACTGAAGCCGACGGGACGATCCGCGAGGGTGCGGGTTTGTTCGAGCACGGCGTGCTCGGTCCGCACCACCCGTCGGGCTTCTCCGACTGGACAGACGTAGCGGGCTAGGAGCGACACAATGAAGATCTCTACAGCGTTGTTCGGGCCCACCGATGCGGTCGAACGCGCACACGTGCTCAAGGAAGCCGGTGCATCCGGCGTATTCACCTTCGAAGGACCGTTCGACGTCTTCACGCCTCTGGTGCTGGCATCGTCGGTCAAGGGTCTCGACTTGATGTCGAACGTCGCGATCGCGTTCCCGCGCAATCCGATTCAACTTGCCCATCAAGCCAATGATCTGCAACTTCTCAGCGAGGGGCGCTTCATCCTGGGTCTGGGCACACAGGTGCGGGCGCAGATCGAGAAGCGCTACGGGGCCGAGTTCGATCGTCCGGTCGCGCGGATGAAAGAAATGGTGGGGGCGCTGCGGGCGATCTTCGCGACGTGGAATGAGGGTGAAAGGCTGGACTTCCGCGGTGAGTACTACCGCCATACCTTGATGACGCCGACCTTCGTACCCGGGCCGAACCCGTTCGGCCCGCCACCGATCTATCTTGGCGCGCTCGGACCTCGGCTGACCAAAGCCACGGCAGAAGTAGCTGACGGCCTGCTCGTGATGCCTTTCGGGACGAAGCGATTCCTGCACGGGACGACGCTGCCTGCCGTACGCGAAGGGCTGGCTGCTGCCGGCCGCAGCGAGGACGACTTCGAGGTGGTGCCGGAGATCATCGTGTCGGTCGGCACCGGACGAGACGATGACCATGCCTCGACTCGGATGCTGCTGGCGTTCTACGGCTCCACCCCGGCATACCGGCCGGTGCTCGACGCCCACGGCTGGGGCGATCTGCAGCCGGAACTCAACGCGATGTCCAAGCAGGGCCGCTGGCAGGAGATGGCCTCGTTGATCGACGACGACATACTGCACACCATCGCCGCCTGTGGTACCCCGGCCGAGGTGGCCGCGCACATCCGTGACCGCGTCGACGGTGTGTCGGACCGGATCTGCCTGTATCAACCAAGCCCCATCGAGGTCGACGCGCTCGCCGAAATCGTCGACGCATTGGGAGGATCATCATGCCCCTGACAGCGATCGAATTCGACCAGGTCACCGACGAACGTTACGGCGGCAAAGCGGCCGGACTCGCGCAGTTGCGCCGCCTCGGATTTCCGGTACCGGTGGGATTCGTCATCGCTGATGCTGCCGAGCGGGTCACGGTCGATGAAGTGGGGGAATGGTTCTCCCGCATGGCTGCAGTCGGAGCGATCCCAGTGGCCGTCAGGTCCTCGGCCGTCGGGGAAGACGGCGACGACCAGTCATTCGCAGGGCAATACGACACCGTGCTGGGTGTGGACTCCGTCGATGACTTCGCCGCGGCCGTGCAGACGTGCGCCGCCTCCGTGCATTCGCGACGAGCCTCGGCCTACAGCGGGCAACCCACGGCCACCATGCATCTGGTGGTGCAGCAGATGGTCGACGCGCGCGCCGCCGGCGTTGTGTTCACCGCGGATCCGGCAACCGGCCGGCGCGACCTCACAGTGATCGACGCCGTCGCCGGGCTCGGCGAAGCGCTGGTCGACGGTACGGCGTCGTCAGACCACATCGTCCTGGATTCGGACGGTAACCCCGCCGTTCGCGATGTCGGCGAGGTGCCGGTCTTGTCACCAGACGAGGTCGCGGATATCAGGTCCGGCGCCTTGCGCGCTGCGCAACATTGGGGCAGACCAATGGATCTCGAGTGGGCGATAGACCAATCCGGCAAACTGTGGTGGCTGCAGGCTCGACCGATCACCACCCTGCCCGGCGATCTGGGCGAGATGGATTCGCCTCTCGCGGGCGCAGACCACGTGTACACGCGCTGCAACATAGGCGAGATGATGCCGGGAGCATTCTGCCCGTTGACCGCAGCGGTCTCCGGCTTTGCCATCGACTACGCGATGCAGATGACGCAGGTGGTGGCGCGGGCACAGCAGAGCTACGAAAAGCCGTGGCTACAAGTCGGCTATTTCCAGGGCCACATGTTCCTGAACCTGACCGAGGGGACAGGTCTGAGCTCTGGACTCCTGGGCAATTCGTTGGAGCAGTTCTCCACCTCGATCTGCGGCCGGGTGGTCGACGAATTGGAGCCAAAACCACCAAAACCGTTCGTTAGCAAGCTGATCAACACGGTTCGGCTCACCACGTACGCGTTGTCCGCCGGCCCCGCGATTCGGCGCCTTCAGGAGCAGATTGCCGAGTTTCACATTCCGACCAGCGACGACCCCCGACTCGTGTTGCGCCAGTTGGACTCTGGTGTGCAGCAGTACTGCGATATCACGCTGACACATGTTCGGTCATCATCGCGCGCGGCGGTTGCGGCCAACATTCTGGAAAGCGTACTGATGAAACAAGCAGTCAAGGAAGGACGTGGCGAGGACGAGGGGCGAGCCGAAGCAACCCGGCTCATGGCCGGCGCCTCCGATGTCGAGAGCGCGCTCATGCTCGAGGAGCTCGACTCGGTGGTGAACACCATCGCTGCCGACGACGCGGCCGCTGAGCAGTTCTTGACAGGGGAGCCGGACGTCGCGGTCAACGAGTTGCGGGCCACGAGTAGCGCCGGCGGTATGGCGTTGGAGAAGTTCTTGACTCGTCACGGTCACCGCGGCTACCGCGAGCTGTGCATGCGTGACCCTTCCTGGGCCGAGGATCCGGAAGGGCTGGGCGCCATGATGCAGGTGATGGTGCGCTCGGCGCTCGATCCGACTGATCGGGGACCGGCAAAGGCCCACGTTGAAACGCCCAGCTCTTCCACCATCAGATTTCTTGCCCGGTTGGCGCAGGGAGGTGCACGTGGGCGCGAAGAGACGAAATCGAAAATGGCGCTGATGGCGCATGCGCTCAAGCGGGGCTATCGCCACCTCGGTGAGGTGCTGGCCAAGGACGGACGACTGCCTGACTCAGACCTGGTGTTCTTCTTCGACCGTGCGGAATTGAACCACGTCGTTGGTTCGGAAGACATCACCGATCTCGTGCAGAGCGCGCTGAAGCGTCGGGAAGCGCTGGCGTTCCAGAACTCTCTCGAGTTCGACGACGTGTCTGTCGGGCGACCGACCCCGCTCATCGCCCGGCCTGCGCCAGGTGTCACCGGCGATGAGATCATCGGCCGACCCGCAAGTCGTGGAACCGTGGAAGGCGTTGTGCGCGTCGCTAAATCGATTGTCGACGCACGCAAGTTGCAGCGAGGAGAAATCCTGGTGACGCCGGTCACCGACGTTGGGTGGACGCCGTACTTCACCGTCATCGCGGCGCTGGTCACCGATATCGGTAGCTCGGTTTCCCACGGCGCTGTGGTGGCGCGCGAATACGGTTTGCCCTGCGTCGTCAACACCTTGGTGGCCACCCAGACGCTCAAGACCGGTGATCGAGTGCGCGTCGATGGAGATCGAGGTGTGGTCACCCGCCTTTCGACCAATCCGGATTTCTCACAGTGAGCGAAGTTCGATCGTGCCGAAGAGGACGGTGCTGACCCGGGTGGGTTGACGCAACCGTTTTCGGGTACAGGACTTTCATGACTGACAAGAAGACCGACCCACACACCGAAGACGCCGGCACCGGACCTGAGGGCGCGGAATCCGACGTGCAGTCCGATCCTGCCGAAGGCGAGACGTCCGGCGACTGGTCCGGCGAAGGCGGGGCTACCCAGGATGGTCCCGCCACAGACACCGACTGACGGCGAGCACGCAACCACACTGTGGTCCTGGTCAACGAACTGTGTGGTCATGACGGCGTCGCCGAGCCACGAACCCGCTGTTTCTGTGGACATCTCATCTTAAGTGCCCGCGTCGAGTGGACGTCGGGGACTATGGGCTCATGGAAACCCAACACGACGCTTGGCCTGCACTGCCGTTGGATTCGTGGATCGACACCAGGGACACGCTTCAGCTGTGGACTCAGATCGTTGGCAAGACGCGCATGGCTCTCGGGCCGGAGATCAACCACTGGTGGGGAGTTCCGCTGTACGTGGACGCACGGGGACTCACCACGTCCCTGATGGTCGCCGGAAACCGCGGCCTCGAGATTCGCTTTGACTTCCTGGCGCACGAGCTACTGATCCTCGTGACCGACGGCAGCACCCGTCGGATGAAGCTTGAACCGCGGACCGTTGCCGACTTCTACGCCGAGTACATCGGCCACCTCACTGATCTCGGATTCGATATCGCGATGGTCGGAACACCCGTCGAACTGCCCGATGCGACCCCGTTCGCCGAGGACACCGCACACGCCTCGTACGACGCGGACGCCGTAACTCGCTTCTGGCGGTCGCTCGTCTCTGCACATGGTGTCTTTTCGAAGTTCCGTGGTGAGTTTCGAGGAAAATCCTCACCTGTTCATTTCTTCTGGGGCGCATTCGATCTGGCCGTCACACGGTTCTCGGGACGGTCTGCACCTCAGCATCCCGGTGGTGTTCCGAACTGCCCCGACTGGGTCATGCACGAGGCCTACAGCGACGAGGTTTCGAGCGCAGGCTACTGGCCCGGTGGCGCCGAGGAAGGCGTCTTCTACGCGTACGCGTATCCCCATCCCGACGGGTACGACACACATCCGGCGGTCGAAGCGCCTGCTCACTGGGACACCGCGCTGGGGGAGTATGTGCTGCCCTATCATCTTGTGCGACAAGCAGCGGATCCAGAAGCCATGGTTCTGAAGTTCCTCGCACAGACCCATCGCGCAGCGGTGGAGACGGCGGGCTGGAACTAGTCCGTACGCGCCAACACAAGTAGGCCTCGCAGCAGTGCTGGCTGCCCTTCGGGTGCCTCTGTGGATGTCAAGCGATCTGGCGTTCGAATAGCCGTAGATTTGGCTCTACGTGGCGGGCTGGAATCCGCCGATGCGCTGTTCGAGGAGTTCGGCCAGCCGCAGGGTTGTTCGGTCCTCGAACATCGGACCGATGAGTTGCACTCCGACCGGCAGACCATCGGGCGATCGGCCGGCGGGTACGGCCGTCGCAGGCAGACCCGGCATGGTTGCCAGACCAGCCCAAACTAGCTGGTCGAAGTATGGGTACTTGTCCCCGTCGATGTCTAGCGTGCGTCCCAATAGATCGGGGTTGTGGTCGTGAGGGAACGCGGGAGTTGGTGTAATCGGACAGACCACCGCATCGAGCTCGCCGAACAGCTGACGCCATCCGTGGCGGTGAATCTCGCGTCGGTCGTTCATTTCGATCCAATCGCGGTGAGTCAACACCATTCCGCGCAGCCGCGCCGCGTCAAGGCTGAGGTCGCCTGCACTCAGGCCGGCTGCGCGGGCCCGCAGCTGCTCGTACGTGTCGACGGGGAAGCGGGCCGTGGATCCTGAGAACAGGAACTGCGTGTAGAGAAGCGCAGCTTCGGTCAGATCCGGCAACAGTGGACTGAACCGTTCGACGCGGGCACCACTCGCGGCGAGCGCGTCGGCTACCCGAGTCACCCCTGCTCGCACAGCGGCCCCAGTCGGTATCAGAGGGTGCTGGTCTAGGACCAAGACCCGAAAGCCCCCGAGTGCCTCATGGCGCGCTGGGGGCAGCGTCATGTCGTTCGCCACGCCGAATGTCAGGGGGTCGAGTCCAGCCATCACGTCAAACAAAAGGGCGAGGTCACGGGCAGTGCGCGCCATCGGACCGACAACCGCGAGGTCAGCCTCGGTCGGCAGCGCTGGCGCAGGCGGCGCACTCATACCGCGCATCGCTGCCAGCCCAAGCGTCGGCTTGTGTGCGTAGACGCCACAAAAGTGGGCGGGGGTACGGAGCGAACCGGCAAGGTCGGAGCCGATGGAGAGTGCACCGAAGCCGGATGCCAGTGCCGCCGCTGACCCACCAGAGGATCCACCTGATGTGCGCCCGAGATTCCACGGATTGGTGGTGGTGCCGTAAATCTCGTTGAAGCTCTGTATATCTTGCAGCCCGAAGGGCACGTTGGTCTTACCGAGCACTACCGCGCCCGCGGCCTTCAAGCGCGACACCTGGACCGCATCTTCGGCAGGTATAAAGTTCCGGTACTGCGGCATTCCCCAGGTCGTGGGCATGCCGATTACGTTGTAGGACTCCTTGACCGTCACCGGCACACCGAGCAACGGCCGATCCTCACCCCTACCGCGTAGTTGATCGGCATGCAGCGCCGCTGCGCGCGCTCGATCGTAGTCCGATACGCAGATGGCGTTGACTACCTTGTCATTTCGCTCCATCCCATCGATTGCGGCGTCAGTCAACTCCACTGATGACACATCACGAGCACGCAAAGCGGACAACATTTCAGCAGCCGATCGAAAGTTCCATTCCATGATTTTGACGCTAACCGCTCCCCGGAGACGCCATAAAATCCCTTTTCCCGCAACCGAAATAACATGACGAGGCCCTTGATCAGATGCCTTGGCGATGTCCGTGTGGGCGTTGAGCTAAGCCAGCCCCTCAACAGCGCGCCCTTGGTGCGGCACGAAGCGCCCGAGCCAGCGCCCTACGCTCTCCTGCGCCAGGTTAGGAACCCGCCGGTTCGAACACCACGACGTACTTTCATACAAGTCGGAAGCGGGAGGGTGGACGCAATGCGGCCGTACCGATGAGTTTCGTGTAGATCCGCAGTCGATACGGCCGGGTGGGCCTGTGCTGGCGACCTTCCAGCGGAAACAGATGGAGGCAGTGATGAGCGTCGACGACTCCAAGCAGGAGAGCACGATTCGAACAGGCGGGCAGGGGACGCGAGTGCGTGATCCCCGGGTGTTGGTGGCGGGCGCGAGCGTCGCGGGACCGGCGCTGGCCCACTGGCTCCGGCGGTGGGGGGCCGAGGTGACCGTGGTGGAGCGGGCGCCCGAATTGCGTCCCGGCGGACAGGCCGTGGACGCGCGCGGGGTCGCGAAGGAGGTCATCAAGCGCATGGGACTGGATGAGGCGGTGCGCGCGGCGTGCACCGACACCGCCGGTGCGTACACCGTGGACGCGAACGGGCAAGTGCTGGAAACCTTTCGCGCCGACGACGATGGTGGCGACGGGTTCATAGCGGACATCGAGATCCTGCGAGGGGACCTGGCGCAAGTGCTCTACGACGACACTCGTGACGGCGTCGAGTACATCTTCGGCGACCGAATCGCCGAGCTCACCCAGGACGCAGACGGGGTCGACGTGGTCTTCGCGGGCGGCGACCGGCGGCGCTTCGAGGTGGTGATCGGGGCCGACGGGCTGCACTCTGCGCTGCGCGCAATGGTTTTCGGGCCGCATGAACGATTTCTTCGCCACCTCGGGCACGTGCTGGCTTTCTACAGTGTGCCCAACGAGTTCGGGCTGGACCGCTGGCTGCTGGAGTACCAGGACCAGGCGTCCGGGCGCTCAGCGCTCCTACGACCCATCCAGGACGCCACCCGGGCGATGGCCATGTTCTATTTCGGCTCGTCTGACTTCGATGTCGATCACCGTGACATCGCGGCCCAGAAGGTCCTGCTCCGTGAGCGTATGACGGGCATGAGCTGGTTGACCCCGGACATCCTCGCGCACCTGGACGACACCCCGGACTTCTACCTCGACCAGGTCGCCCAGGTGGTGATGGACCGGTGGTCGAGTGGACGGGTGGTGCTGCTCGGGGATGCGGCGTTCAGTTCGTCGCCGATGTCCGGGCAGGGGACCGGGCTGGCATTGGTCGGCGCCTATGTGTTGGCCGGTGAACTGGCCGCTGCCGGATGGAACCCAGACGACGGGTTCGCCCGTTACGAGGCCCGGATGCGCTCGTTCGTCGAGGCCAACCAAGAAATCGGACGGCTGAACGCTCGCACCCGCGACGTCCCCGGACCAGACACAGAGCCCAGCCCCGACTTCGCCGGCGAATGGTTCATGGAACTGGTCGGGCGCGCGATCAACGGCATCGAGCTGCCCGACTACGCGGGAGTGCCGGACTCCAGCGCACCGGCAGCATCGCCGATCACCTCGTCGGCCAAGCCGTAGGGGCGTCGCATCGAATCCGTCGCCGAAGCCAGGTGTTTCGGAAGCGGCGTCCGTCCGGATGGACGTCACAACACTACTGTTCCTTCATTCGATCGGGCGTGCAGATCGTATCGATCCGCCAGTATTTCATTTGCTGCAATAGGCAGAGGTTTACTGGATAAGTCTGATATCAGAAACTGAGCTATTTGCCCCGCACAACAAGCGGAGCAGGGTGTCGCGTCGATCGTCACTCCCGCTGTCGTTTCAGGGCGTCTCAACTGCTCTCGGCGCATGGTCGGTCAGTCCACGGGAGAAATCACTGGACGGGAACCATCTGTACGTCAGACTGTCCTGATGCTGTTGACCATCTCCGCCGAACGTTCACCGACTCTCGAGGTGCCGAGCGATCTCGGCTACCTGCTGCACAAGCATCCGGAGAAGGTCCAACCTTTCGATGTGCACGGCGGGACGGCGCACGTCTTCTACCCTGAGGTCAGCGACGACCGTTGCACGGTCGCGATGGTGCTCGAGGTCGATCCGGTTGCGTTGGTGCGGGGACGTTCTGGTGCGCACGACGGGTTCGCGTTGGGTCAGTACGTGAACGACCGCCCGTACGTCGCGTCGTCGTTGCTGTCGGTGGCGATGGGGAAGGTGTTCCGGTCGGCGCTGAACGGGCGATGCGCGAATCGAGAAGATCTGGTGGATTCCGCACTGGATCTGACGATCGCACTCCCGGCGGTCACGGGCGACCCTGCCTTGTTGCGACGTCTGTTCGGGCCGATCGGATGGGATGTCACTGCGACGCCGATCGTCTTGGACGCCACCAGGCCCGAGTGGGGTGATGCACCTTTGGTGTCGTTGACGCTCGAGGGGTCGCTGCGCCTGACCGACGCGCTGAGTCATCTCTACGTCCTGCTGCCGGTGCTCGACGACGCCAAGCACTACTGGGTCGGCGACGACGAGGTGGAGAAACTGGTCCGGGCCGGATCGGGCTGGCTGGCAACTCACCCGGAACGAGAACTGATCACACATCGCTACCTGGCCCACCAACGTGGACTGAAAGAAGCTGCAACACAACGACTCATCGAGCTGGACGACCGCCCGGTCGAGGACGCCGCGGAGGATGCGGAACCCGATGTGTCGCGTACACTGGTCCGGTTGCGCCACGACGCGGTGCTGCAAGTCGTGCGCGAGCTCCGGCCGGCATCGATCGTCGACCTCGGATGTGGGCCCGGCGCCCTCCTCGGATCGTTGCTCGAGCTGCAGGGTGTGGCACGGGTGATCGGAGCAGAAGTCTCCGACTCGTCGCTGGCGAAAGCGGCCAAGCGGCAGCACGTGGATCGGATGACCGAGCGGCAATCCGAACGCCTGACGTTGCTGCTGTCGTCGTTGCAGTACGAGGACGACCGCCTCGAAGGTCTCGATCTGGCGATCCTCATGGAGGTCATCGAACACATCGACCCAGAACGATTGCCGGCGGTCGTGGCCAACGTATTCGGGTCCATGCGGCCACGCCACGTCGTGGTCACGACACCTAACAGTGAGTACAACGTGAGGTACCCGGCGCTGGCCGCCGGCGGTTTCCGTCACCCCGACCACCGATTCGAGTGGACCCGTGCGGAGTTCGCGAACTGGGCCGGCTCAGTAGGCCAGACCTACGGGTACAACGTCGACCTCCGGCCAGTGGGCGAGCGTGACGACGAGGTGGGGTCGCCGACGCAGATGGCCGTGTTCGCACAACAGACTTCGAGTGGGGAAAGCGTATGAGCGAGCTGAGCATTCCCGAACTGTCTCTGGTAATTCTGGTCGGGACGAGCGGTTCTGGAAAGTCGACCTTCGCTGCGACTCACTTCCTTCCGACCGAGGTTGTATCCAGCGATGACTGCCGGGCCATGGTCTCGGACGACCCGAACGATCAGGCTGCGACGACGGACGCCTTCGCCCTGCTGGAGTACATCGCAGGCAAGCGACTCGACCGTGGCCGGCTGACGGTCATCGACGCGACCAACGTGCAGGCGTCATCGCGCAAGTCGCTGCTCGCCCTGGCCAAGGACCACGATGTGCTCCCGGTGGCGATTGTCCTGGATCTGCCGGTCGCATTGGCATTGGAGCGCAATGCTTCTCGGCCGGACCGGGACTTCGGCGCCCATGTGATCAAGCGTCAGCACGACCAACTCCACCGTTCGCTGCGCAGTCTCAAACGCGAGGGTTTCCGCACGATCCATGTCCTGGACTCGGTGGAGGCCGTCGCGGAGGCGTCGATCGTGCGGACCCGCCTGTTCAACGACCGCAGGCACGAGCACGGTCCGTTCGACGTGTTCGGTGACGTGCACGGCTGCCGCGAAGAACTCGAGATCCTGCTCGAGCGCCTTGGATATGCGATCAGCCGGGATGACACTGGGCGCTGCGTGGATGCCGAGCATCCAGATGGTCGCCAGGCTGTGTTCGTCGGCGATCTGGTCGATCGTGGTCCGGACTCCGCAGGTGTGCTCCGCCTGGTCATGGGCATGGTCGCCAACGGGAACGCCCTGTGTGTGTCGGGTAACCACGAGGCGAAACTCGTTCGTGCGCTGGGCCGTAAGGACGTGAAACCCACCCACGGGCTGCAGGAGACACTGGATCAGCTGGCGGCCGAGGACGATTCGTTCGTCGTCGAGGTGCGTCAGTTTTGCGACGGACTCGTCGCCCACTACGTACTCGACGAGGGCAACCTCGTTGTCGCGCACGCAGGCTTGAAGGAGAAGTACCACGGGCGGGCATCGGGCCGGGTCCGGGCGTTTGCTCTGTACGGAGACACCAGCGGCGAGACCGACGAGTTCGGGCTACCGGTCCGGTACCCCTGGGCCGAGGACTATCGGGGCTCGGCGACTGTCCTGTACGGGCACACCCCGGTGCCGGAGACCGAGTGGGTCAACAACACCATGTGCCTGGACACGGGGTGTGTCTTCGGCGGCAGTCTGACTGCGCTGCGCTACCCCGAGCGCGAGGTGGTGTCGGTGCAGGCACGGGCGACGTATTACGAACCCGTTCGGCCGTTGGCCCCGCCGCCGCGTGACCCCGAGGTGTTGAAGCTCACCGACATCCTCGGGCACCGCGTCATCGAGACCGAACACATGGGGCGGGTGTCGTTGCGCGAGGAGAACGCAGCCGGTGCGCTGGAGGTGATGAGCAGATTCGCCATCCCGCCGGCCGAGCTGCTCTATCTGCCACCGACCATGTCGCCGGTCGACAGCTCGTCACGCGAGGGTCTACTCGAGCACCCGGATGAGGCGTTCGGTCACTACGCGAAGCGATCCATCGATCGGGTGATCTGCGAAGAGAAGCACATGGGATCCCGCGCCATCGTGCGCGTAACGCGCGACGGATCCGGCGTCATCTACTCCCGCACCGGACGAGCGTTCTTCACCGACGATCAGCAGGCGATGGTGCTGTCGCGGATTGCCGGCGCCATCACCACGGCAGGCGTCTGGGCAGACCTCGACGCAACCTGGCTACTCCTGGATACGGAGATACTGCCGTGGACCGCGAAGGCGGAGGCGATGGTCCGCAGCCAGTACGCCAAGGTGGGGGCCGCCGCCACAACCGCGCTGCCGGCGACGATCGATGTGCTGTCGGCCGCCGCAGCGCGAGGGGCTGACGTCGGTGATCTACTCGACAGGACGCGAACCCGAGCCGTCAACGCCGAGCTCTTCGTCGACTCGTATCGCCACTACGTGCAGCCGATCGACAGCGCGTTGGGGATTGAGGTGGCGCCGTTTCAGATCCTCGCAGGTGACACGGCCACGTACGAGGCCCGCGATCACCAGTGGCACCTCGACATCGCAGATCGCCTGGTCGCCGCAGACCCGGAGCTGTTCCGACCCACGCGCCGCCTCGTCGTCGACACCACCGACGAATCGTCGTGCGCCGCCGGCGCGGCGTGGTGGGAGGACCTTACCGCGGGCGGTGGCGAGGGCATGGTCGTCAAGCCGTTCGACAATCTCGTTCGCGGTCCGAAGGGCCTGGTGCAGCCGGGCCTCAAGGTCCGCGGGCGCGAGTATCTGCGGATCATCTACGGCGCCGACTACACCAACTCGTCGACGCTGACCCGGCTCAAGCAGCGCAATCTCGGCCAGAAGCGGTCGATGGCTTTGCGAGAGTACGCACTCGGGCTCGAAGCCGTCCACCGGGCCGTTGCAGGAGAGCCGGTGTGGCGCATCCACCAGTGCGTGTTCGGCGTCCTCGCGATGGAGTCGGAAGCCGTGGATCCGCGATTGTGAAACAGGAGCCTGACCGGTCGTGATCGAAGCAACTGGACAACCGCGAAAGCCACCGTTCCGCAGTGAGTTTCGGTCATACGAGACGGCCGTACGTGTGAGCGCAGCAGGTCTACGGGGGACATGCTGAAATGCGAAGCGACTATAAACCGTTGACGTCCATGTGAATGATGAGGGGGATAGTTAGGAGGCTGACCGCGACAAAGCCGATCATGAAGCTGACGATAAACCAGCGTGATGGTTTCCAGCGCCAGAAAAGTACTCCGCCAAAGCTGTAGACGATCAAGGATGGGATCGCCCACGCGATCCAGTAAGTGATGGTAGGTCCAGGGATGTTGGGCGGTGGATCGTTGATCGGCACCGAATGCAACTCGGGAACGTTCAGTAGGTCGCGCAGCCCGTTCATCGACCAGACAACTGCGAACCACGCGATGCATATCCCCGACAGCAACCCCACCGCTAACTGGGCGACGAAGGCAAGCTCACCTCGCAGGGGACCGTTCCCAGCGTCCACACGCTGGGTATCTACGTCAGTGTCCCGCTCGCGACCGGTGCTCATACTTCACGCTCGTCTACTTCACACTCGTCAAGTCCGCCCATTGCCGCATCGTAGAAGGCAATCGACTTGCGGGGTTTATGAATAGCCCGTTGTAGTCGGCTCCAGTGCGTCATAGGTCGGAAGCGCGCAGCGAATCGATGTTTCGATTGCTATCAGAAACAATTGTCGGACAGACGTTTTCGTGACCGGTGACGAAAACGTACCCCGATGGCGTCAGGATCGGTGGCGCGGAGCAGCTTCGGGATGGGGGAGTGCCAGTCCCCGAACGGCCGCGTGAGCTCTGACTGTTCGTGGCCCGCGGTGGAGGCCTGCCTGTCGCGGGATCGCCGTCAAGAACTGATCTCCAGGTCTTTCACTGTCCGCCCGCGACACTCGGATCCTGAGCCGTGATGGATCGCGGCGTCAGCCGCTTCTGATCGGACCCGTCGGGGTTCATCGAAGCGAGCTCGGCGCGACTCGGGATGGCTATGTCGGTCACGAGCTCACCGGAGTCCGTAGTCGCCCTGGTGTAGACGATGCGCGATCCGTCGGGCGTGAATGCCGGGTGTATTGCGTATGTGTCAGTGAGGCGGGTGATCTCGCCGCCCGCGGTGGGCATCGAATAGATTTCCGATCCATTGTTGCCGCCGCGGTTGCTGGAGAAGACGAGGGTCGATCCGTCGGGAGAGTAGGCGGGGTCTGCGTTCCAGAACTGGTCACGCAAGACGACTTTCGATTCTCCGCCTGCCGTGGGTGCCTCGACGAGGTATCCGGAGACGTTGAAGATCACGCGTGAGCCGTCCGGAGAAAACGTCGGTCCCGAGGCCGCTTGGTTCTGCGCGATGACACGCACATCGGAACCGTCGCTGTTCATGATGTGGATGGAGCCGTTGCTCGTGAAGGCGATGATAGAACCGTCCGGCGAGAAGACCGGCTGGTAGCCGCCGTCGCGAATCGTCTTCGACTCGCCTGACTCTAGGTCGACAACTTCGATGAGCGTCCCGCCCCGGGTGTACGCGAGTTGTTCGCCGGACGGAGACAGCGCGGGGAAGTTCGCGTATCGCATGTCGGACGTGTCATCGCCCGGGGTCGGGGTGACCTGGCGCAGGCCGCCGCCGTCCGCGCCGGCTACAAAGACCTGACCCCACCCGTCGTCGAAGGCCACGAGAACCGGCGCCGGCGCTGGCCGAGCGTCGTCTGAGCATGCTGTCAGGACCACGAGAGCGGCGATGACAACGGACACTATCCGGGTGAACCGCATCGAGTGATGATGGCCGACGCAGAGCACCCGCGCGGGGCGAACTCAGACGTCCTTGATCTTGTCTGGTCGGGGATAGGCACTGCGGTGCTGGCACGGCGAAGCGGTAACGCACGCCGGTTGTTCGGCGAGTTGCTATTTGCAGACGGTCAGCCGAACCACGGGCATGTACGGTGGCCGGATGGGAGACGTGTTGGCAGAGTCTGGCCTGTCAGAGTGCACCCACGCAGATATCTGCGGGGGTCCTTCAGCAGCCTCCGTGACACTCATTCTTGTTGGCTTTCTGGCACTTTCGGCTTCGGTTGCAGCCTCAATGGTTGCCACATACGGCATCCTCAACGCACCGGAACCTGCATCGCGGCCGCGGTTGATATGGATACTCGTCGTCTGGGTGACTCCTCTGATTGGGGCCGGCCTGTGGTGGCTCCACACGCGGTCCGTTAAGCGGACTTAAAGGAACGTGCACGATCGACGTAACCGGCTGTACTGCGCATCAGCCACGATCGGGGAGCCATCCGGGAATGAGGGACCTCCCGCGAGGAGGAATTCACAGTGCGCGGCAGGCGCTTCCGATCAGATGCCGGCTGGCCCGGCACTCAACCTGCAGCAGATCACGCACGGTGATCGGTCAGGACCAATCAGGTCGTCGTGTCGAGGTCCAGGAGTAGCAACTCTTGGCGCAACTGACCCGTCTCGCGCTCGTGCGGTCGATAGGTGTGTAGTTGGAGTGGGGGTTCGGCGAGTTCGTAGAACCATTCGGTGCCCACGATGGGCTGAAGGTTCTCGTATTGCCTGGTCGGGTCGGGGTTGTCGATGTTCATCATGGGGCGGTAGTCCATGACGATGGATACCAGCTGCATTCGCGTCACGGTCGCCGCTGTGATCGAACGAGCTCGTCGCCCTCGGTGATCGGGTGCGGCTTGACCGGCCCTGCCGGTAATACGCACAGCACCAGTCAGATTGATGTTTTCGGGCACCGAACCGTCGACACGGCAGTCGATCTGCACGTCACCGGCTGTTGCGATGGCTGGCATTGGCGTCTGGTTCTCGCCGACTATCGGAGTGACGACCTGATCGTGCCGGGCCTGCAGCGTTGCGCTGAGGTGCCAGTCTGGGCGAAGGCCGGCCCATAGGTCGGCGAACCGTGAGTTCCAGGCAAGGTGCCATTCGCCATGGTCGCCAAGCCGTGGCGGTGCTTGCGCCGGTGTGTACTTAAAGATCGCGGGAAGAATCATCACCGACCAGTATGTCGGATGCCGGTCGACCTGGACTGGTGACAGCTATGAGGGAGTGACCAAGTCTCAACTAGGGGCGTCAGAGGGGTACTACTTGACATAATGTTTCTTATCGGCGCGCAGAGATAGTGAGTTCGAGAGGGGCCATTGGCGGTGAATCGATCTGCGTCGGCTCGATCCAAAACTTATTGAGGTAATCCAAGAAGACTTGAGTCGTCCGACGTCGCGCCAGATTCCACGACAAACCCTGCGGGGAATTCCGTTATCAATCTTGCCTGCCACCAGAGGTTGCAATCATGTCCGACGGGTCGCTCGGTATTCCTGGGCGCGCGCCTTACGTGATGTCTGCACATAATCGAAGCCGTGTGAATTATCAGAGGGCTGTTTGTGGTGTGTCGGCGCCCCTTGATCCGATGTTGAGCGAAGGTGCCGAGTGCCGCTTTAACTGCCCAAAACGTCACTGTGACAGTACATCTGCGTACATCTCGTGCAGCTATGGGGTGAATTTCTCAAGTGGCCGTGACAATACGTCAACACCCGCGGCTGGTCGCGGTATGTATACTGGTCAGATCGCTGTGTGGTGCCATTTGATGGATAATCAACATTATCCATCAAATGCTAGGATTCCTCCATGGCCTTTGGCGTGATTGATGACGACCGTTCCTCCGCGGATCAACATTCGGCCTACCCGGTCTGGTTCTTAGAGTTTATAGATGACCGGCAGACCCTCAAGCTATCGCCGCATACGATTAAGGCCTACCGTCAAGACTTTCTGGCGATCGCATCACGCCTGGTGCCGGTGCCGTCCGAGATGTTGGTCAGCGACATAGAGAGCACGGGAATGCGTGTGGCATTCGCAACCTACGCCGTTGATCACGAGGCTGCGTCGATCCGGCGGTGTTGGTCCACCTGGAACGTGCTGTGTACATATCTGTTTACTTCGGAGCTGATCTATGCGAACCCTATGCCTCTGATCGGTCGACCGAAACTCGCAAAATCATTGCCGAAGGCACTTCCGCCGTCGAGTGTTGAGGCCTTGGTCAAAACTGTTGCATATCAGAAGGATTCGACTCGAAAGACTGATTGGGACGAACGAGACACGGCTATAATTTTGACTGCGGTACTTGCTGGTCTTCGCGCCGAGGAATTAAGGCTGCTGGACGTGAAGGACATTCGGACAATCTCAGATGGGAGCGTCGTTCTGCACGTCCAAGGAAAAGGAAATATGGAACGGGCAGTACCAATTGAGGCTGGTCTGCTCGGTGTCATCAGGAAGTATCTTGAAAGCCGGCGCGTGCGATTTCCGGATTCGACCAGATCAGTCACGCGCAAGGCGGCGGCGGACCCGCTTGCCGGTTGGAAGCGATCCCTCCCCCTGTTCGTTGGTCGCGATGGAGAACGAATCACCCGAGGCACTTTGCAGTCGCGATTGCGGCGTGCTTTCAACTTGGCTGGTCCAGACGTGCAACGGGTCCCAGGAGCCTTGCTGCACAGCCTCCGCCACACATATGCGACGGAGCTCGCGAAATCTGATGTCAGCGTCTACACATTGATGAAGCTCCTCGGTCACGAGTCGATGGCCACGTCTCAGCGGTACGTTACGGCAGCGGGAACGGAGACTCGAAAAGCCGCAGCTCAGAACCCTCTGTATCACCTAGCGGATATGCCGGAGGGTGCGAGGCCAAATATCACGTAGGTTTCAGAAACGTTGGTGATAATCGGTTCTGGATTGCGGACTCGCTGTCAGCTGTCTGCGACCTGTACGTCGAGATGTGCCAGCACTGCTCGCGCTGCTTCGAGTTCATGACTGAGCTCGTCAATTCTTTTCTGGGCCGCCGACCGCGCCGACTCGATCACTGCGTCGACTGCCATGATCGCGGCGTCGTCGCCGAGTGTGTGCATCGCTCGCGCGACCCGGTCTGAGGTGACCTCGGTGGTCTTGCCCTTCTTGCTGCCGTGTGACACCGACACCGTCCAGGTGCTCTCACTCACCGACGTAACGGTCACACTGACAGCCGCTGAAGTTTTAGCGCGTCGTAGTGCTTTTACCGGGGCAGATTTCTGTTCCACTGGTCTCGACTTCGCGGGTTCAGGTTCAGGTTTAGGTACCGGCTTCGATTCCGTTGCAAAGGTTCTCGGTGACTTCGTTGCGGCTGATGATGCGGACGTCGCCTTGACCGGCCGCTGACGCACCGGAGTCGTGGAAGTTGCCGCCGTGCGAGTCTTGTGCAGTTCGTCGGCCTCGAACGGCAATTGATCGTCGACGCCTTTCGGGCTTACCGTCACCGTTGACCCGTCGACGGACATCACGCGCGCCGATGCTCCAGCGGGGAGATCGAGCGACGGCATCGGGTCACGGAGGTAGACGGTGACCCGCTTACCTGCAGCGAGCGCCGTAGACAACATTTCCAGGTCGTCGGTAGTCAATCCGGTTTTTGTACGCGAGTTCACGCTGTCTATGTTCGCACATGTGTGCGAACATGGTGCGATCGACCGCACATTACCGTTCACGCGATCCACAGGGACCACTCCGGCCACTACCCCCTCCCCGGCACCAGGCAGAGTACAGCGCCTGCCGACGCGAGGCTCGCGCCCCATTGGTGCTCGAATGGTGCTGTGGTGCAGCGGGTTTAGAATCTGAGCCTCGCTCAGCTGCTGCTCCCTACACTCCAGGGTTGGTGACAGTTCCTGTGTTACAACTGGTTTGGGCGCCGGTTTCCTACCGTGGGGCCTACTCCCCGACTTATGTCACGGTGACAAAAGTCGGCACCTATGCGTGTGTGAGCGACTCTGTCGCGTCGGCAGATATTTCGCATCTTGCGTATGCGTCGCAGTCATCTCCAGAGTGGGTCCGGTAAACTGCCGGTGGCAGATTTGTCCTTCAATCGGGAAAGGCAGCGGGATGGCATCAGTGGATAAGGATCTGGCGAACGTCCGTTACATCGTCAACGACGTGGAAGCCTCCATTGACTTTTACACCACGCACTTCGGCTTCACTCTTCGCTACAGTGCGGCCCCCGCCTTCGCTGACGTCGTTCGTGGTTCGCTGCGGCTACTGCTTTCCGGGCCGACGAGTTCTGGCGCCCGGATAATGCCCGATGGCGCTTTTCCCACGGCCGGCGGTTGGAACCGCATCCATCTCATCGTCGATGACCTCGCCGCAGAGATCGAACGGCTCAAAGCTGCCGGAGTTCCATTCCGCAGCGACACTGTCAGCGGCCCCGGTGGGCAACAGATACTTGTTTCAGACCCATCGGGAAATCTCATTGAATTGTTTCAGCCGGCGTCGTGACAGCGCCGACCGGTACGTCATGCGCGGCACCCTCTTCGGATCGGATTCGTACCCGGCGGGACGGGGTCAACCAGGCGGAAGGGGGGCCAACCACTCCCCCTCCGCTAGGCTCTCGACGTGAAGCGGAAACCCGAGAATACAGCAACACCGCTAGCCGCGAATCTCCTTGGGGCCGCGATATTGTTGACCCTCGTAGGGTCATTTTGGGCTCTCGTGGAGGCGGTTGACTGGTCGGGAAATGTGACGAGTCACCGCACGCCCGGGACCAAACCGTACAAGGGATACGAGAGCAAGAACTGGGGAATGGGTGATCGAATTCTCGTGTTTTTCGGGTTCGATTCCGAATCAGCAGCGGTCGTTTCCCAATCCCTACTCTGGACCTCGCGCCTTGGCTTCGCGGTGACCGCGATTCTCATCTTCCTGGTCGCTCGAGTCTTGATGGCGGCGCGGTCAACAAGGTGACCGCGACAGCACGGCTGGGTTTTGACGCATGAATTCTAGAGTGTGACAACGATTTTGCCGACCTGCTGTCCACCTTCGAGATAAACGTGGGCCGCCGCGATGTCGTCGAACTTGAATACTCTGTCGATCGTCGGGTGCAGAGCACCATTGCGCAGTCCGGCGCGCAAGAACGATGCGATTCGTCGCACTGCCACGGGATCGAGCGTGTGCTCGAAACTCGCATACCGGATCAAGGTGAGGGGATTCATCGGAACAGGAGCGGGCCTTGGATCGAGCCAGCCCACCGCCACGATTTTTCCATTGAACTTCAACGCGCCGGTAAGGTCAGCCAAGCCGGGGCCCATGACCGAGTCGAGGACGATTTCCACGCCCGCGCCGCCAGTGAACTGTTTGGCGACTTCGGCTATGTCTTCATCGTCGGAAACGATCACCGTGGCTGCGCCCGCCTGCATGAGGATGTCTTTCTTTGCGGTGCTGCGGGTGACCGCGATCGGGATGGCGCCGACGTAGTTCGCGATCTGGATCGCGGCCAGGCCCACGCTGCTCGACGCGGCGGTGATCAGTACGTGATCGCCGGGACGCATACCGGCTCTCTCGACGAGGGCGCCGTAGGCCGTGGAATACGACACCCACAACGCGGCAGCGGTGGTCGCGTCGATCGTGTCCGGCCGGGCAAAGATCCGGCTGGCCGGCACGATCGTGTACTCGGCATAGGTTCCGTTGACGTCGGCGTCGGGCACTGCGGTGATGATGACCTCGTCACCGACGCGGACGCACTCGACGCCCGAACCGACCGCGTCAACAGTGCCCGCGCCTTCGACGCCAAGCCGGGCATGTGGAAGCCGGATCGGCGCCGGGTAGTGCCCGGCGCGCATCATTTGATCGAGACGGTTGACTCCGAACGCGTCGATCTTGATACGCAGTTCGCCCACGCCCGGCTCGCTGATCGGCTCATCCACGATCTGCAAGACATCCGGCGCGCCGAACTCGTTGAATACGACGACTCGTGCCATGGTGGCGACTCCTTCTCGGTGGGCTGCATGCACCTCAGTTGGAGTGCATTGTTGTCAGACCCTATTCTTTATACAGTCGTGCAAGTAAAGCAAGTGCCAAAATCACGGAGGTTCAAATGGCGGGTCGGCCGGTTGATCATCAGCGTCGGGTTGCGTTATTGGATGCAGTCGTCGACTACGCGGTCGAGCAGGGGTTCTCCGAATTGACGTGGCGTCCGGTCGCGGCCGCACTCGGGGTCACATCCAACACGCTGGTACATCATTTCGGCACCAAGGAGCAGATGTTCCAGGCTGTCCTCGCGCGGCTACGAGAACGCCTCGTTGTGGATACCGAAGGGGCGCTCGGTGAGCAGCCCGACCTCGCAAGCGCAGCACGGGTGGCGTGGGAGCACACCTCGGACCCGAAGCGGGAACAGGAGTTTCGTCTGTTTTATGCCGTTTATGGGCGCGCTCTGCAAGCGCCACAACAATTCAGCGGTTTCTTGGATCAGGTGGTCACGGATTGGATGCGTTCGCTATGCGAAGTTCAGAGCCCAGGCGTCGATCCTGATACAGCCAGACAACGGGCGACACTGGTGATCGCAACGATTCGAGGGCTGCTGCTCGACCTACTCACCACCGGAGATCGTGACCGGGTCAACGATGCGGCCGAGACCTTTTTTGCCGGCCTGTAGTCGCCGAATTGCGAGCGGGCAGCCGAAAACCAGCTCCGCTGCCGCGCTCGCATGTGTGGGATTCCATCGCTGACCGGAGTGCGACTTCACTAGGGCGACAACCACTCTCCCGTGTATGAAACAGAAAGCCCTGAAACTGGACGAAACGGTCATGCAAGCGGCAAGCACTTCGGGGCGGTCTTGCCAGTGACTTGCATCACGCGTAGCGTCCGGGGAATGAGCAGTACCACCACTGCGATGCATATGAGCGACGGCATTGTCGATGCGCCGACGTCGTTGCTCTTTGCTGCGGTTGCTGTGTGCGGTCTTGCCTTTGCGGCCTGGCGGGCGCGATCGGAGCTCGATGAGCGAACAGCTCCGATGGCAGGCCTGGTGGCCGCCTTCATCTTCGCTGTTCAGATGGTCAACTTCCCTATCCTGCCTGGAGTAAGCGGCCACCTGCTCGGGGGTGCGTTGGCCGCAATCCTGGTCGGGCCGTACGTCGGGGCGTTGTGCGTGGCTATCGTGCTTGTTGTGCAGGCGTTGCTCTTCGCCGACGGTGGACTCACAGCTCTGGGCGCCAACATCACGAATATGGCGCTGATCGGAGTCGCTGTCGGTTATGTCCTGGCGCGACTTCTCGCTCCCCTGCTGGTTTCCCGCGGCGATACGGGAGTGGCCGGCATCGGGTTCCTTGCCGCCCTGGGCGGTACCGTCGCCGCGGCGATGGGATTTGTGCTCGAGTATGCCATCGGTGGAGCCTCGGGCTCCACGCTCGGAGAGGTGACGGGCTACATGCTGGCCACCCATCTCCTGATCGGGGTCGGCGAGGGCGTCATCACCGCGATCACCATTGTCGCGGTGGCCAAGGCACGTCCTGATCTGGTGTATCTGCTGCGTGCTGTGCGCCGAACAGACAGTGCGCGAAGCGCTTCGGACTATTCGGGCCGATCGATGACCAGATTTCTGCTCGCCTTCGCAGCAGCAGCGTTTCTGGTTGCCGGACTCCTGTCCTACGTGGCCAGTTCGCAGCCCGACGGTCTCGACGCAACCACCCAGCGGGGTTGCACCGTGGTCGAGGTCGATGGTGCCGAACAACTCGATGGTCAGTGCATTGCGCAAAATGCCGGTGAACATCACCGCTCCGAATCCTTCCTCGCCGACTACACCATCAACGGCAACGAGACGCTCACGGGCGCTGCGGGAATCGTTGGCGTACTGGCGGTATTCGCGCTCCTGGTCGCCGTCATCCGGCTGATCCGGGTGGGTAGGCGACGCCCGCCACTCGTGGCTCCCGCAGGTGCCTCCGACACCCGCAGCCAGGCGCCGTAACAGTGGGCGCGGGAAACTCGCTCTATCTACCTGGGAACTCGCCGGCACACCGCGCCGCCGCCGAAGTGAAGATCGTGGCGGCGGTCATCGCGGTGTTCGCCGTGGTCGCGACACCCCGAGAGTTGTTCTGGCCGTTCGGCTGTTACGTCGCCATCCTGATCGGAGTCTGGTGGTGGGCACACATCCCGCTACGCTGGATCCTGCCGCGGATGGTGATCGAGCTGCCTTTCGTCATACTTGCTGTGCTACTCCCCTTCGCCGACGGCGGCCCACAGACCGAGGTGCTCGGAGTGTCACTGTCGACCCAAGGGCTTTACGCCGCATGGGGCGTCATAGCCAAAGGCACTCTCGGTGTCGGGGTGTCGCTGACCCTGGCGGCAACCACGAACGTCCGCGACCTGCCTGCCGGACTGACTCGGCTGCGGGTACCCGGAATGATCGTCACCATCGTCGTACTCATGCTGCGGTACGTCGATCTGCTTGTCGCAGAAGCCATCCGGATGCGTATGGCGCGGATCTCGAGAGGCGACGATCCGCGCACCTTACGCCAGGTCGGGGCCACTGCGCGTGGAGCCGGAGCCCTGTTCCTGCGCTCCTACGAACGCGGAGAACGCGTCCACCTCGCCATGCTCTCGCGCGGATTCACCGGAGCCGTACCGCATTACGGGACGATCCCGGCAACCGCTACCACCTGGCTGTTGGCCCTGATCCCGACCTCGGCAGCGGTGGCTGTCAGTATCTGCGCCTGGTGGCTGCAATGACAGCGATATCGGCAGTGGCGGCGGGGACCGTGCGGGTGGTGGACCTGAGCTTCGCCTACCCCGACGGAACCGGCGCACTGCACGAGGTGAGCCTGCACCTCCCCGCGGGCGAGCGGGTCGCCGTCCTCGGACCCAACGGCGCCGGCAAATCAACCCTCATGCTGCAGCTCAACGGCGTGCTCACCGCGGATTCCGGTGAAGTTCACATCGGAGACGTTCAACTGGGGCCAGGCACCGTGCGCGAGGTACGGCGACGGGTTGGCCTGGTTTTCCAGGATCCTGACGATCAGCTGTTCATGCCGACCGTCGCCCAAGATGTCGCCTTCGGCCCGGCGAACTTCGGGGTGGTCGATACCGACCTCGACGACCGTGTCGCCGAGGCCCTCGACGCAGTGGGAATGTCCGACCGCGCCGACCGGTCACCAGCACACTTGTCGGTTGGTGAACGCCGCCGCGCCGCCTTGGCCACCACGCTCGCCTGCCACCCCGATGTCCTGGTGCTCGACGAGCCGGCCGCGAACCTCGATCCCGTCGCCCGGCGAGAGCTGGCCGAGGTTCTGCGAAGGCTGCCGACCACCATCGTGATGGTCACCCACGACCTGCACTACGCACAACGAATCTGCACGCGAGCCCTGATCCTCGACGGCGGCCGGATTGTCGCCGACGGCGATATCGCCAAGATCCTCGGTGACAGGGACCTTCTCGAACGCCACCGCCTTGCCTGAATCATCCCGCACCCGCTCAGCCCAGCCGACCATCGGATTGTCAGCAAACCAGACGGTTGGCAATACCTGCATTCGGCGCGACACTGGACACATGCCCGGTGCCGATATGACAAGCGACCTCGCGGTCGCCGAGGCGCGCTCGATCCTGCAACACCACCGTTTGCGGTGCACCGCCCCCCGCGTGGCCGTCATGACAATCCTGATGGCCGACCCGGCCGTCGGGCATCTGAGCGCACAGCAAATCGTCGAACGCCTCACCGAGCAAGGCGACCTCGTCGACCTGACCACGGTCTATCGCACCCTCACCACCATGGTCGAGGTCGGGATCCTGCACGCCCTCACCGTCGGAGACCGCGTCGCCACCTATGGATTGGCCGAACAACCCCACCACCACGCCGTTTGCACCCGGTGTGACGCCGTGATCGAAGTACCCGCCGAAAATCTCGCCGAGGCCCTCGCCCGCGCGAGTGACGGCAGCCGCTTCGAACTCCCAACCACAGCCGGGCTGACCCTGCACGGACTATGCCCGACCTGCCAGGAAGAGGCGAAATAAGTATTCGGTGTCGGCGCACGTGCGCCGACACCGAATACCCCTCGTGGCCAACTAGTTGACGTCGGCCATGGTCTTCCCGACGTCGGCAAGGGTCATCGGGACCCCATAGTCCTGGGTGTACTTGTACGGCGGGGTACTGCATCGGTATTGACCGTCATCGGGCTCGAAAGCGGGAGTCTCCCAGCCCTTTGATGTTGCCTTTTGTGCGTTGAAGCACGGTGACGGCGGGGTGGGTTCGGCAAGATTCTGCGGCGCTGTCAATCCACCACCGGTCCAAGCGGTTTCGGACTTACCTGCGTTGTAGAGACATGTCCGGGTCAGCTCGTCACCACAGCTCGCTGCGGCCTTGGCGAACAGCAACCAGGACGATATCGCCCGGATCGCCGGCAACGTGATCTCCGCATCGGGAGCGTACTCGGAGTAGAGCGCGAGCAGTTCCTTCATCGCCGGTTCGGGGCTGTTGAACGGGCTCACCCCACTCAGGTCGACGTAGTTGTTCTGGTAGTCAGCGGAGGAACCCAACAGGTCGATGAACTGCTGTCCGTACGCGTTGTTGTTGGCATCGATCCAGTCGAGCTTGTACTCCATGCTGGTCAGCACACTCTCGAGTTTGGCCAACTGCTGGAACTGACCGTAGAAGATCAGACCCTTGACGCCCTTGTTCTTCATGGCCTGTGCGTAAGGGGTCCAGTCGGAAATGCCCATCGCCGGATACAGGTCGTTGTAGACAAACGTTCCGCCTGCAGCCTCGGTGGATTCGACAGCCTGTTGACCGATCGACTTGGTCAGCGGCGAATCACCGTTGATGATCCCCACGGCATTCAGCGAATCCGGGTACGCCTCGTTCATCAGCCACTTCCGGAATGCGAAGAACGGATCGTAGCCTGCAGTTGTGGCCGGTGAAGCAGCGATCTGCAAGTCAGAGCCGGTCGCAGCCGGTTGCACCGACTGCGCCACGAAGTTCGGCAACGTGCAACTGAGACGTTCCTTGACACCCAGACCATCCAGTCCGCTACCACCACCGACCAGCGCGAAGTCCTCACGGCAGGCTGTGATCATTTGCTGTCGGGTTTCCATCAGTTTGGAATCGCGGGTGTTCGCGACAAGTTTTCGACCATTAATACCACCGAGTTCATTGCACCATGACGTGAAGACCTTCGCCGCATCCACAAACTCTTGGTTTTTGGTGAATCCCACATCCGAGAACACCCCTACCTGGATCTCGGTATCGGTAACACCCTGCGTAGGTGAGCCTTTCGCGGACCCAGACTGGCAAACATCGGCCAGATCCCCGAAGGAATTCGAAGCAGATTCCGCCGAGGTAGAGCCGCCCTCGTCTCCCCCGTCCTCACCACCACCCCCTCGGGAACTACAGCCGGCAAGCAGCACCACCATCGCTATGAGAGCGATGAGCAAACGATGTAGCTTCAAATTCTTCTTCCTTCTTTCAAGGACATCGGCCGCCCATGCGCACGACGTGTCCTGTTGTTGGCATGCGTAATACTCCTGTTGTGCAGGGTGGTGAGGCCTAGACCACAACTGTTGCCCCACAACAGGAAACGAAGCGACGTGGGTTCGTCGGGTGGCCGCCGTGATTGCGAAAGCGGGGCGGCCACCCGACGTCTTTGATTGCCGCTCAGTGAGTGACGTTTGCCTTGTCGAGGCACCGATGTAGCGCGTCCAGGTAATCCGAGGTGCCCTGGAACGGACCGCTCACACCGATTGCGACCTTGAGGAATGGACTGTACTCGTCGTTGACGTGGGTCTCCCAGCGAGTGACTTCACCATCAGGATTGGTGTTCACAAAGCTGTACGAGTAGAAGCCCATTCCGGTGCCGTCTGCAGTGTGACCCTGCCACCGGGTCTTCATCACGAAGCCGTCAGATGCGGGCCAATATTTGAAGCTCGCCGGCTTCCAATCGGAGAAGGTCAATGAATACGCCTTGGCCTCCATGGTCGCGGCTTGTGCTGTGTCCGAGGTGAATTCGCTCATCAGGAATTCCTGATCCCCGGTGAAATATGGTGAGGTGTACACCGCTTCAGGCGCGAACTTCCATGCCTCGTGCCCCTCGTCGTCGGTGTACTCTTCACCATCTTGCACACCCTGCCGAAGGTATGCGTTGCTGTAGCTTTCAGCCATCCGACCGTGATGAGCAATTCGTTCTTCGAGATTCATTCCGGTTTGCGCTCCGTTCATTCTCTGGTGAATACCAATGCCAGGAGGCGGGGGTAGTGATGTGGGTCACCGTCCGGCTGAGAGTGAAAGTAGCCGATCGGCTATCCTCGTGTGATGGTTTCAAAGAAACACACATCTGAGGTGCACCTCGGATCGATCTCGCGCAGCGCCGCACAGACGCGAGTCATCACCGCTGCGCTTGCGCTGTTCGCCGAACAAGGCGTGGGCGGAACGTCATTGCAGATGATCGCCGATTCGATCGGTGTAACGAAAGCTGCCGTCTACCACCAATTCAAGTCCAGGGACGACATCGTGCGCGCGGTCGCCGAGACCGGCCTGGCTCGACTCGAAACCGGGCTCGAGGCCGCGGAGGCGCAGCCGAGTCGCGAGCTCGCGCGCACCTTCCTTATCAACGATCTGATCGAAATCGTCGTCGAACGCCGCACGATGATGGCCATCCTCCAGCACGATCCGGTGATGGTTCGATTCGTCTCAGACCATGAACCGTTTCGGCACCTGATCGTCCGCCTATACGGGCTTTTGGTCGACGACGACGCCGAGACGAATGCCCAGTCCCGAGTGCGGGTGGCGATGTTGTCGGCCGCCCTCGGTGGCACCCTTGCTCACCCACTGGTCAAGGATCTTGATGACGAGACACTCAGGTCCGAGCTCCAGCACCTCACTCGACGACTATTCGTTCGCGCCGAGTCGCCGTAGGCACTCAAGCCCGCAACAGTTGTCGCACCCGTGCGGCCTCTCTCGTGAGGTGATCGCGCTCCGGAACGTTTGTCGCAGTGCGAGATGCCTCGGTGTACAGATCGGCGGCGACCTCGAGATCACCCGCGCGTTCGTGCAGGTATGCCGACGCCGCGACATAGCGTGGTAGGGCCGGATTCACGTCGACCAGCGCGGCCAGACCGGCTTGCGGCCCGTCGGCCTCGCCGACCGCCACTGCGCGGTTGAGCCGGACCACCGGGCTGTCGGTGATGAGCAGCAGTTCGTCATACCACTCGACGATCTGTACCCAGTCCGTCTCGGCGGTGCTCCGGGCATCGGCGTGCAGTGCAGCGATCGCGGCCTGTACCTGGTATTCACCCAGCCGGTCACGAGCAAGCGCCGCCTGTAGTATCGCCACGCCTTCGGCGATCTGTGTTGTGTCCCAACGCGATCGGTCTTGTTCGGTCAGCGGCACCAGACGACCGCCGGGTCCGGTACGCGACGCGCGGCGCGCGTGGTGGAGCAGCATGAGTGCAAGCAGCCCGGTGACCTCGGGTTCGTCGGTCAGCGCAACAACCTGCCGGGTCAGACGAATCGCTTCGGCCGCAAGATCGACGTCGCCGCTGTACCCCTCGTTGAAGACCAGATAGAGCACCCGCAAAACGGTTCCGAGATCGCCGTGCTGGTCGAGCCGAAGACCAGAGATCCGCTTCTTGGCCCTGCTGATCCGTTGGGCCATGGTCGCTTCAGGCACCAAGTATGCCGACGCTACCTGGCGTGTGGTGAGGCCACCGACCGCTCGCAACGTCAATGCGACAGCCGATGCCGGTGACAGCGTGGGGTGCGCGCACAGGAAGTACAGCTGCAGTGTCTCGTCCGCATCCGGTGCCGGACCGGGGACAGGCTCGACTTCGACGGCGAGTTCCCTACCCCGCCGCGAACTCTCGGCGCGAACAGCGTCGAGGAACCTGCGCCACGCCACAGCCACCAGCCACGCTTTCGGATCGCGCGGTGGATCGGCGGGCCAGGATTCGAGGGCCCGGATCAACGCCTCTTGCACGGCATCCTCGGCCGACGCGAAGTCTGCTCCGCGCCGGACGAGGACACCGATGACCGCGGGCACGAGCTCCCGCAGCAGAGACTCGTTCACTCGGTCACCGTGGGCGGGTCGCTGAGAAACGGCCGGACCTCGAGCCACTCGTGGATCGGCTTGCCCCCGGCCCCTGGCGCCGCGGACAGCTCCCCTGCCAGCTCCGCAGCGCGATCCCACGACGCCACGTCGATGATCATCCAGCCGGCAATGAGGTCTTTGGTCTCGGCGAACGGACCATCGGTCACCGGTGGGCGCCCTTCGCCGTCGTATCGCACAAACGCGCCATCGGGCGCAAGTGCCTGACCGTCGATGTACTCACCTGTTCCTTCCAAGCGGTTTGCGAAATCCTGCATGAACTTGATGTGTGCGTCGACCTCATCCGGCGTCCACTGGTCCATTGGTGCCCAGTCGCGAACGGGAGTCGGGCCGCCTCGGTAGTGCTTCAGCAGCAAGTACTTCATGGTGTTTCTCCTTCGTCGTCGCGGCGCGTTGTCGCCGCCTGCATATCTGAGACGGAGCCACCACCCCATTCTCGACATCCTGTCGCCCCGAAATCATCTTTTTCGTCAAGCGCTGCTCTCTCCCATCATCGGGTCTACCATTCGACGTGAATGTGGTCGTGCCGTTATGAGTTGGGGCGCTCGGTCGATTGCTTGAGGCCTCCCCGCTGATCTTTGGAGCGGGCTATCTGTGTGCCGGAGCGAACGATCGGATGCTGATGGATCTTGGCCTCTCGGGAAAGTTGGCGGTCGTCACCGGCGCCAGCAAAGGTATCGGGCTGGCGGTGACCACCGCGCTGACGAAGGAAGGCGCGCACGTCGTCGCCGGTTCACGAAGCCGGGGCCCCGATCTTGCCCGCCTGGAAGATGCGGGCCTGGTGACGTTCGTTCCCGTGGATCTGTCGACACCCGAAGGTCCGATCGCGTTGATCGAGCAGGCCATAACGCTTGGCGGTGTGGATATCCTCGTCAACAACGCCGGAGCGGTGACGCCGAGGCCGGCCGGGTTCGCAAGCGTGACCGACGATCAGTGGTATGACTCCTGGACTCTGGGCCTCATGGCAACCGTGCGAACAACCAGGGCCGCGATACCGCAGCTTCTTCGACGTGGCGGCGGAACGATCGTCACTGTCGGCTCGGTCAATGCCTTTCTCCCCGATCCTGGGGTCGTTGACTACAGCGCGGTCAAAGCGGCCCTCACCAACCTTTGTAAATCACTCTCGAAAGAGCTCGGTCCGCAAGGAATACGTGTCAACACGGTCAGTCCGGGACCGGTGTCCACCGGTCTGTGGCTGGGCGAGGGCGGCGTTGCCGAGACAATTGCCGGCGCCAGCGGCGGGCAGGCCGACGAGGTCGCCAAAAGTGCAGCAGCGCAGTCGGTCACAGGACGGTTCACAACGCCCGGAGAGGTTGCCGATCTTGTGCTCTTCCTGGCTGGAGATACATCTGCCAATGTGACCGGATCAGATTTCACCATCGACGGCGGCCTGATCCAGACGCTGTGAAGACCCTCTATCGAACGGAATGCGAATGGCCGCTGCACCTCAGAACAACCCTGTCCTGTTCATCCATGGTTTGTGGATTCATTCGAGCGCGTGGGAACCATGGATCTCTCTGTTCGCAGAGCGTGGCTATACGGCCACTGCTCCGGGCTGGCCCGGAGACGGCGTGACCGTGCAAGAGACCCGTGAAGCGCCGGAGAAGATGAACAACGTTGGAATACAGGACGTTTACGAGCACTACGCGGATCTGATCGGGACACTCGAGACCAAACCGATCGTCATCGGACATTCCTTCGGCGGTCTTATCGCTCAAGAACTCCTCGCGACCGACCTCGCCGCGGCTGCAGTCGCAATCGACCCGGCTCCGATCAAAGGAGTGAAGGCACTTCCCTTCTCGCAGCTGAAGTCCGGATTCCCGGTACTGTCGAACCCCGCGAACAAGAAGAAGACGGTGGCGTTGACCTCGAAGCAATTCCACTACAGCTTCGGCAATACATTGACACAAGAGGCGTCCGACGAGTTGTTCGAGAAGTGGACCATCCCCGGACCCGGCCGGCCACTGTTCGAAGACGCGACCGCCAACTTTCGCCGCAACTCCCCGGCAGCAGTGGACACGCACAAGGCGAGCCGGGGCCCTTTGCTCCTCACCTCAGGCTCCGAGGATCACACCGTCCCGGCGAAGGTGACGCGAGAAGTTCTCGCGATGTACGCCGGCGGTGATTCGATCACCGAGTATCACGAGTTCGAAGGCCGTGGACACTCCCTCACCATCGACGACGGCTGGGAAGAAGTCGCGGGTACGACACTGGCCTGGCTCAGCGACAAAGGTTTCTAGGGTCAGCAACTCAGATGCGGGACCTTACCGGGCGCGTTGCTCTCGTCACGGGCGCCACGAGCGGAATCGGGAAAGCCGCGGCATCCACGCTTGCAGCTCATGGTGCGTACGTGATCGTGTCCGGTCGTGACCTCGAGCGTGGAAAAGCAGTCGTCGAAGCGATTCAGAGTGACGGCGGTAAAGCTGACTTCATCAGTGCGGAATTGACCGGCGCCACAGCCGCCGTTGCTTTGGCGCAGGATGCCCTGGCGTTGACGGGGCACGTCGACATTCTCGTCAACAACGCCGGAGCCGCAGTCTCTGGGCCGACCCCCGACGGTACCGAGGAAGACTTCGACGCACTGTATACGCTCAACGTCAAAGCGCCGTATTTCCTTGTCGGTCAGCTGGTTCCGACCATGATCGAGCGTAAGTTCGGCGTGATCGTCAACGTGAGCACAATGGTTGCGAGCTTTGGGAGTTCATCGACGGGGATCTACGGCTCGAGCAAAGCAGCGCTGAACCAGCTCACCAAGGATTGGGCGGTCGAGTTCGGCCCCCGTGGAGTGCGTGTCAACTCCGTCGCGCCCGGTCCTACGCGGACTGAGGGGACGGAATTGGTGCTGGGTCCACTGCTCGACAAACTTGCGGCCAAGTCACCCTTGGGCCGGCCGGCCACGCCCGACGAAATTGCGTCGGTCATAGCCTTCTTGGCAAGTGATGACGCAGCCATGGTTCATGGTCAGCTCATTCACGTCGATGGCGGTCGGAGCATTGTCTGATGGCTACGAGCTCGCCATGCGTGTTCAGCTTTGAGTCGCGGTGGCGGCGGCCAGGATGGTCGTCGCCACTTCGCCGGGCCGTGACACAAGTGAGGCGTGGGAGGCGTCGACCTCGGTAGTGTGGCCGGCCGCTGCGCGAGATGCCATGAATCGCTGCAGGTCCGGCGGAATGACCTGATCCTGCTTGGAGACGAGGTACCAGCTGGGCACCGTCGCCCACGACGGGTCACCAGAGGGTTCGAGGTTGGCCACAAGGGCCGCGGACTTTTGGTGAGCGAACATGTCGGCTGCGGTCGCGTCGTCGACGTCTTGGGCGAAGATCTCATGGAAGTAGGGCTCGGCGATGTAGCCGTCGACGTTGTATCCGGCGATCCCGGTCGGGTCCTCGACAACCTTGAGTTCCAGAGCGGGCGGCAGCAGCCGACTACCGGGATAGATCAATGGGTTGAGCAGGCCTTGGACGAACTCACCCTGAGCGGGAGCAAATGCGGCAATGTAGACGTTCGCGACAACGTCGGGGTCGTGGGTGTTGGTGATGACCGCTCCGCCGTAGGAATGTCCGACGAGGACAATCGGACCGCTGATGGTCGCGAGCTGCTTCTCGAGCGCGGCGGAGTCATGGGCCGGCCCACGCAGCGGATTGTCAAAGGTCTGAACCGGATACCCGGCAGCTCCCAGTGTCGTCGCGACGTCCCGCCAGCCAGAGGAATCGGCAAATGCACCGTGAACGAGGACGACGGTCGGTTTTGGCGCCGGCCCGGCGTTCGCGGGAACGGCTGACAGGCAGAACACAGCGACGAACAACGCGATGATCGCCGCCAGACGAATGTGCAGCCCGGACCGTGTCGGACTGATGCGGGCAGTGGTGGACACCATGACCGATCCCCTCTCGTCGCAATTGAAGTAACAGACAACCTAGAGGTGATCTACCAGTCTGACTTGAACGTGAGTGCACTTCGCTGTACTCACAGCGCACTGTCAGGGCGGCACTGTCCGGCCGGCGTGGTCACGTGCTCGCTGAGTACATAACCGTGCACATACCTTCAGCTCGACCCGTTGCGGCGACCATATGTTGTTCTCCGACAGCGCATATGCCGCCGACGTCAGGTCTACCGGGAAGGACGAATCATGCCGATGTACACCGCTCTGGACGGTACGGAGATCTACTACAAGGACTGGGGCACCGGCCGCCCGGTGATCCTCAGTCACGGCTGGCCGCTGAACTCGGACAGCTGGGAGGTCCAGCAATTGTTTCTGGCCTCCAACGGTTATCGCGTCATCGCCCACGACCGCCGTGGCCACGGCCGGTCCACCCAGGCGTGGGAGGGCAACGAGATGAACACCTACGCAGACGATCTCGCCGGCCTGATCGAGTTCCTCGACCTCCGGCAGGTCACGTTGATCGGCTTCTCCACCGGTGGGGGTGAAGTGTCCCGATATGTCGGCCGACGCGGAACCAGCCGAATCGCTCAGATCGTGCTTGTATCCGCGGTCCCGCCGTACATGCTCAAGACCGACGACAATCCCGACGGTGTGCCCGTCGAGGTGTTCGATGGGATCCGGGCCGGATCGCTGGCCGATCGCTCACAGACGTACCGCGACCTGGCCGATGGCCCGTTTTTCGGCAACAACCGTCCGGGGCAGAACGCATCGCAGGGCATGCGCGACGCCTTCTGGCGGCAAGGACTCCAAGCCGGTGCCCGCAACGCATACGAGAGCATCGCAGCCTTCTCGGCGACCGACTTCCGGGAAGACCTGGACACGTTCGATGTGCCGACCCTGGTCATTCATGGCGACGATGACCAGGTCGTGCCCTTCGAGGTCGGCGGTAAAGCCTCCGCCGAGCGGATCAAGGGTGCCGAACTCAAGGTCTATCCCGGTGCGCCGCATGGAATTACTGACACTAACAAAACAATGCTCAACAACGACTTGCTGGCCTTTCTCGATGCCTACACCGTCCCCTGAGCTGACTATGGCAACTCATAGCGCGGGATGACCGCAATCGGCGTACGGTGATTGCCATTCGTCGGTTCTTCGAGGTGGTGCCCGTGGTCTTCGACAGTGTCGACCGAGCGAGGTGAAGCATGCCGGTCATGTTTCATTCTTCCCAACTTCCTGTGCACGAGCGAGCAGATGCCCTGAAGTCGATTTTTCTCGATCAGAGTTGGCCCCAGGATGTCGCCATCGGGGATCCGGCTGCCGCCGATGCGGTCCTCGAGATGGCTGAGATCGGACGGACCAGTATCTTTCAGGCGCACATCACCGGAATCACGTTGAGCCGCAAGCCGAAACAGATCCGGACCGGACCTTCGGAGGTGTTGGCACTGGCCCGGCAACGACGGAGCATCGGTCGGCACGATCAGTTCGATGTGCAGCGTGACGTACATCCCGGCGAGTTGATGCTCATGGACATGAACGCGCCCTACTCGTTCGGCTGGGACGGCCCCGGCGCATCGCAGGCACTGTACGTGCCCGTTGATCAACTCGGACTCCCGCGCGAAGTGACTGTGTCGGCTGCCTCCCGCCTACCAGCCAGCCCGCTGTACGCGCTGGTGAGCTCGCATATCGCCGAACTGTCCGCGACTGGTGACGCGCTCACGGCCACCCCTGCCGCACCGGATATCGACGAGTCCATGATCGAACTGACCCGCGCAATGCTTGCCTCGGCCTACAACGCGGACTACGCACGCGGAATGATGGCCGAGGTGCTGTTGCCCCGCATCCGTGGGTATATTCGTCAGCACCTTTCGGAAGCATCGCTGTCGCCGGACAGGATCGCTCGGGCCCATGACATCTCCACCCGAAAACTGTTCCGGCTCTGCGAGGATGCCGACTTCAGCCTCGAGCAGTGGATCATCACCAGCCGCCTCAAAGGCAGCCACGGCGAACTCGCGCGCCCGGAGACCCAAGACGTCCCGGTCGCCACCATCGCTCGGCGCTGGGGCTTCACCAATCCTTCCTACTTCGCGCGACGCTTCCGGGAAATGTACGGGCTCACTCCGCGCGCATGGCGGGATATTGCCGCCTACGAGAACACAACCCGATGACACACTCGGGCGAGGCGATGAATGCGGTTCGCGGTGGTGTCGCCCCGCACCTGGTGGTGTCGGAAACTCATCACGGTCGTGGGAGCAGATCCGTCAACCGTTGGGTCATGGGCGACGGGGTCTGGCTCATGAACCTCCGCTATCACGGGTTGGCGGTGTCCTGCCCACGCAGCAAACGCAGTGATCCGGATACGCGCGTACTCACCGTTGCCGTGCTGGACCCGGGTAACTGGACTTTGGTCAGAGAGGGAATGCGCACCGGAGAGCAGTGCGGGCGTCCGACACTTGTGGCATTCGATCAGTCGAGCACCTTCGACTTCCGAGGCCACGGGCATGGGTCCGCGATCGCGGTCCACATCACCCACGCCCGGTTGACACTCTCCATCGAAACCGTGCGCCGCGGTCTCGACAACCTCCACCGCGGCCTCCCCCTGTACCCCCTTGCGCTGGACCATCTACTACAACTCGGAAGTCTCGCGGACGACAATCCGCACATGCTTGTGGCGTTGAACATGCCCACGGTCGGCGTCGTTCGATCACTGCTGATCAGCGCGGCAGACACTGCCCGATCCGTCAGCGCTGCCGACGACCTGATCAACAGAATCGAACGCCATATCGAAAGCCATCTCGGTCACCCGGATCTCAGCGCCGACACCATTGCCGCCGCTCACAACATCTCCGTGCGCCAGCTTTACAAGAATTGGCCGGAGGAGCACGGCACCCTGGCCGGTTACATCGCCTCGCAGCGCCTCGCACAAGCCCGGTCGTCACTGCTCACTCACCAGCACCTGACCATCGCTGCAATCGCGCGGAAACACGGATTCACCCACCCGACCCACTTCACCCAATCGTTCAGGGCGACGTACGGTGTCACACCTTCCGGGTGGCGCCGCCGCAACCAGCCATTGTCCAGACAACGCTGATCCGTCGTCGCACCTGCCGGCCATTGAGATCACCGGCGGCGGGCAGCGATCCTTGACACGCCAATGAGACACTTCTACACTTTCGTCTCATGACTGAATTGCCGACCGTTCCTGCGGACGGGGCTGGGGATGAGGCAACCAGCGCCGACGCGACGGTTGCGCGAGTCGGCGACTACGCGCCTCTCGGCCCGGACTCGTTGACCTGGCAGATCTGGGGTACCTGGACGGGTATGTTCACCGGGCTGTGGGCCGGTTCGATGCAGAACATGCATCCCAAGTTGGGCGCTGCGGTCTGGGAACACTCCGACTTCTTCGGCGAACGCTGGCAGCGGTTGATGCGATCGCTCTATCCGATCAGCGGAGTGGTGTTCGACGGCGGCACGCAGACCGGCCGCGAGGTCCGCGACTATCACCGAGACATCAAGGGCCACATGGATGATGGCGGCCGCTATCACGCCCTCGATCCCGATGTCTTCTATTGGGCGCACGCCACCTTCTGGTACGGCAACATCCGTTTGTGCGAGCGCTTCGGACCGTGGCTGACGGAAGACCAGAAGCGGCAACTCTTTGAGGAGTCCAAGGCCTGGTACGCCATGTACGGCGTCTCGATGCGCCCGGTTCCCGATACCTACGAGGACTTTCTCGAGTACTGGGACCACATGTGCCGCAACGAACTCCGCGATCATCCTGCGGTTCGCACGGTGCTCGACATCGGCCAGTTGCCGCCTCCCCCATTTCTCCGGTTCATTCCGACCGCCTTCTGGGAGCGTTTCATCGCGCCGGGCAATCAGCGGTTCTTCATGTGGATGACCACCGGTTTCTATGACGCGCCGATCCGCGAGATGTTGGGACTGGAGTGGTCTGTCCGGGATGAGAAGTTGTTCACGCTCTTCGGCAAGGGCGTGAATCTGGTGATGCACCGACTGCTTCCCCAGCGGATACGGCGCCATCCGCGCCCACGCGATGCGTGGGACCGAGTCAATGGTCGGGTGGCGAAAGACGCACCTCTGGTGGAGACACCGGAACGCAACCTGCCGTCAGGTGCAGAACGCGACAACCCCATGCACTACTGCCCTGTTCACGCTGCCCGGCGCGCGACCTATCCCCTGCGCATCGACTGATTGCCCGGACTGCGCCCAGGCCCGGCCTCACCGGGCGTGTCCGGATTGTGTTGCAACGGTAGGTGATTCTGCGAGGTGGTCTGCCCATCCGTGCTCGCTCAGCCACGTCGTGATCCGTCCGACGGCGTCTGCCAGGTGGGCCTTCATATTCGGGCCCGAGTAGTAGTGCGTCGCGCCCCGGACTTCATAGATTTCGGCGTCGGTGTTCACAAACGCATCGTGGATGCGCCGCGTGTGGCTGGGGGTGCAGGCATCGTCGGCGGTGTTCCCGATGACCAGGACCGGCACTGTCACCGACGGCGCGCAGGCCACCGCATCGGCGTTGGCGTCATCCAGGCTCCACTGCGACAGCCAGCTCCGCAATGTGCAGAATCGCGCCAGGCCAACAGGACTCATGTTCACGACCTCCGGGTCACCGAGGTAGCAGACCCCTGGATCGCGATCATTCGGGTCGACAGTCGGATCAAGCCAGCGCGGGTCGGCCATCGTGCCGTGGACTACAAATGAAAACTCGTCTACCTCGCGGCCGGCCTCTCGCAATTGCGTCAGTTTCGCTTTGACCCACTGGGTGATTCGGCGATTCCGGGCCTCCTGTGCCGCGCGATAGCGGGCCAAGAATTCTGGACTGTATGGCGGCTGATTCGGATTCGATGGGTTGTACAGGTCGAGTTCGGGATCTCGGGCCGACGGATCATGCTCGTCCAGGATGGACGCGTCGATCCACTCGGTGAGGGTCTGGTGGCGGGAAACGTGGGCGGCAAGCAACATCAGGCCATCTGCCGGCGGCATGGTCAGCGTCGTGAGGTCCGGTCCGTCGCCCGACGGTGATGCCGTCACGGTGGGATGTTCGGCCTGGGCCTGATAGAAGGTCGACAGCGATCCGCCGCCACTCCACCCGGCGAGCACGATATTCCGATAGCCGAGAACGTCTTTGGCGTGCCGCACACATGCGGCCAGGTCTTCGGTGACTTTCTCCATCAACAAGGCCGTATCGTTGCCGCGGTACCGGCTGTTGCAATAGATCACATGGTGACCCGCACGGGCGAGAGCATTGATCATGGGCAGGTAGGCCCCGCCGCCGATCGGGTGCATGAAAACCAGGACGGTGTCGGCATCGGAGTCGTCGCGGAGCAGATGCCCTTCCAGTGCGACGTTCTCGCCGGTGCCCCCGTAGATGTCCCGCGCGAGAGAGGTTTCGGGAAAGACGACCAGGAACGGGGTGCGGCTGTATGTGCTCATGGGTGTTCCTTGCTGATTCGCCTGATGTCGGCGTTGACGGTGAGCGGACGATGTACGTCAATGGACATGACAGACCAGTTGACCCGGTCGTACTCGTCAGACTTTCGGCGTGCCCGCGCCCGGGCCGCCTCGGGTGGTCCGTGGTGGATACCTTGGGGCGCATGCGAAATGAGCCCGGGAGGCATGGGAATCCCGAACAGATCGCCGCTGTGGAAGAGTGCCACCTCGTCGTAGTCGGCGTTGCGGTGATACCACGGAAGTCGTTCGGTTCCGGGGCGTGACTCGGCAGGACGCGGCAGGAAGTTGAGGACCGCAACGCCTTCCGACTGCAGGAATATCTGGGCGGTGGCAGGCAGATGCACGCCCTCCGACATGATCGGATTGTAGTCGCGAATGTTGAACTTGAAGGGAAAGTAGTCGCCCTTCCAGCCTTCGACGTCGCACGGGTTGTGGTCGTACTCGAGCTCGCCGGTGGCGTCTTGCCGCACCAGGCGGATACGCCAGGTGGGTCCACCATCGGTCAAGACCTCGGGGTCGGGCACAAAGGCCATCGTCGGATCGAACGGATGGTGCCGCCCGAGGACGCCGGGGGCAGGAACCCGGAACTCCTCCACCGATTCCACGATGAGTATCGCGTGTTCGCCGGGCTCCGGGACTTGCCGGTAGGTCACTGCCTTGGGCAGCAGCACCCAGTCACCCGGTTCATAGGGAATCCGGCCGAACTCGGTCTGGAAGACGCCGCTACCGCGATGCACGAACATCAACTCGTCGCCGCCCACGTTGCGTGTGAAGAAGGGCATGGTGGCGCTGCGCCGACTCAACAGAAAGCGGACATCCGGATTGGAGAACAGAAGCAGCGGTGCACCTTCGGCGTCGACGAGGTCGGTGGGTTCGAGATCGTCCACCATGAGATCTGTTGGTGCGATGGTTCCCGTCGCCCGATATCGAGTGGGGTCATTGCGGCGATAGAGTTGAGCCTGCCTGCCTACGAAGCCGTATCGCCCGAGTTCGTCGTCTTTGAGACCGTCGAGGTCCCGGTGGACGTGATCGGGGGTTGTTCCCTTGCGGAACTGGACAAAAGACTCCATCTGCCGAACTCCTTTGCAGTTGCGGGTGAATCGCCCCGTCGGACGAGGCCGCGATGAGATCGATCAGGCCGGCCCGTTCGCGTATTCCAAGATGACCTCGACCGCGCGCGCCGCACTCTGACAGGCGCCTTCCATGGTGGTCGTCCAGTCGGTACGGGTCCAGTCCCCTGCCAGTGCCAGACCACGAACCGTGGTCCGCTGGTCGGGTCGGATGCCGGAGGTACCGGGGCGCTGCGCGAACGTGGATTTCGGCATGCGCACCACATGGCTGTGGATCACTTCCGCATCGGCGGCGTCGGGGTAGTACCGACGCAACATCTCCATCTGGATGGCGGTGATCTCGGCATTGGACTTCTGGGTGAGGTCGTATGCCGCCGAGACCGTCGTCGAATATAGATGGTTGCGTGCCGGGTCGCGAGCGTGCATCTGCTGGCGATCCCAGACCTGCTCGAGAACTCCCTCTCCGCCGTACAGGATCTCGCCCCAGTCGGTCATCCCGATCGGACGATCGAGGTACAGGTTGACGCTCACGATCGGCACCGGTGTCAAGTGTTCGATCGCCGCGTAGATCTGCTCGTGACCCGGTACTTGATCGAGTAGGCCCTTCACATTCCACACCGGAACTGCGCAGATGACGGCGTCCGCGGTGATCCGCTCGCCGTCGTTGAGGATGACGCCGGTAACCCTGTCGTCGACCACATCAACCGACGCGACGATCGCCCGGTTCCGCACCTCGACACCGTTGTTGGCGAAGACCTTGTGAGCGCCATCGATGAACAGGGTGTCGAGGTCGACAGTCGGGTACCCGATCGAGATGGGTGTCTTGGTCTGGCGGGCCTGCCGGATCCCGGTGACCAGCAGATCGGCCGGTACCTTCGCCGAGGAGATGGCGGGTTTGTCTCCGGTCAGCCCGATCACGATCCCGTCCCACAGGGCGTCACGTGCCGACTGGGGCATACCCATCCGCCGGAACCACTCGTCGGCGGTGATGGCATCGAGCCACGTGGGTTGGCGTAGCGCCTGGCGGATCAGGGTGACCTGCGCGCGTGCAGTTCGCAGCCGGTCCAAACCGGTGACTCCCGGAAGGTCGCCGATCGCGATCCGCAATCCGGCGATACCTCCGAATGCCGAACGCCGGGTTCCACCGCCGGGCATCCGGACGGTCATATGCCCGGGGAAGCAGACGTTCTCGCGCGTGCCGACGCTGTCGAGGTATCGCATGAGATGGACATACCCGCTTGCGAAGACATGCTGCCCGTTGTCGGGGACATCGTCGACGACATCCAAGGGCATGGCGATCGTCCGACCACCGAGCGACCCCCGCCGTTCCAGCAGTGTGACCCGATGGCCCGCCTCCGAAAGCCATACCGCCGATGCCAATCCGGCCAATCCCCCACCAATGACCACGCAATGCATGGACAGAGCGTAACCGTCAGCATTGACCTAAAGGCGCGATTCAAACAGTCGAGTGCTCGGGGATCGAAATCGAGAGTGCGCCAGGCGAGGACGCGTAGATTCCCTGAGTGCGTTCGTTTAAATAGCGTCAAATTTCGGTGATGCCCCGTGACGGCTCCGATGCTGCGGCGTAATCGTTGAACATGACCAATTCTTGTCAGGTTCGCCGCCATGGTTGATTCAGCACCCCTGGCTCTCATCGAAATAGCCGCACTGCGGTGATCATCAATTCCGACCGCAGCGCCGTCAGCGCGATGGGTTCCGGGCCGATCGCATATTTCGGTCGTGACGACAGCCTCAAGCATGCTTCGCAGCGCTTCACCCCGGCCTGCTCGAAACACACCGCCGGGCGCCCAGACCACGGCATACCCGGTGTCGTTGTTGTCGATGTGGATCTCGTCGCAGCGTCGAGAGTTGTCTTCGGCATCGACTGGCCGCGCCGCGGATCGGGGTCGATCGAACGCGCGGTGGTCAACACTGTCATGCAATGGACTCTTGAGTTCGGTGTGGAACGTGTCCTCATCGCCAGCCTTAAGCACGACACCGTCAGTACTGATCGCCCATTCCATCAATGGGTCAGTTCCCTGTCCAAAGGTATTTGGTACGACCATGCGCTCAATGATCTGCCGGCTCCCTCCATTGCCTCAATACTGCTGCCCGCCACCATCAAACCAAGCAGTGCTGCCGAAATGATCAATGATTGGAGGAGTGGCTCACGTGCGGACTGAACGAATCGAGATCGTGCTCTTGGCGGTCCGTCAATCGGTCGAATCTGCTTGGCCATAACCGAACTCGCCGCAGAAGGGCACGAACAGGTGACTGTGTGCGAATTCCGTCAAGATCGATTTGTTGAGCGTCAAAAGTACGTCAGGATCGCAGCTCAGCTGCCGGGAGCAGGAGTACAGATGTGGTTATGAGTGAAGATTTACGGGGAACAGACGGGCGCGACCGCTCCGCCGTCGGCCATCCATCGCCGCTGGACGTTCTGGGGCGGGCGCAGAGTTCCGGTCCCGACTGGTGGTCCCGGTTGTGGGAGGGTTCGCAACTGTGGGGGTCGTGCGAGCACAGTTACCTGCGCTACGGGATGTGGCGGGTTCGAATCACCATGTATCCCCCAGGCGCATCATCTGCTGATCGCACGCGTATCCGGGTCTGGCGGGGATGGTCGATGTGGAGCGTCACCGCGTGGTTGCTGGGAACCGTCGTCTTGCAGTCGTGCGGGGTTTCGGCTGTGATGGCGCTGGTCGTGTCCAGTGTGGTTGCGGTACTGATCGGGCTCGCGTGCAGGCAATGTGTGGGGTCGCTGCGTCATCAGGTCAAGACTGTTGCTGTGTTGACGATGTCAGGGTGCACAGATCAGACAGTTCTCGATCGGCGCGACAGATTGGTTCGTATGGCGGAAACCATGATCGTCGCGGATCGCACGCTGAAGGGCGGAATCATCGATCCCGTTGAGCATGAACTTGTCTGGCAGCGCATATATGACGAGATCGGCTTGTTGCAAGGGACCCTGGTGAAGTGACTGCTCGGTGATCCCGGCAGTCGGACGAAATGAGTTTGGGTGTGGCGATCATCGACAACGCCGTCTACGTCGACGGCAAAAGAACTGCAAACCCCGAGAGCCTCGATATCACCTATGACGTGATGCGGGAACGTCACGGTATGTCCTGGATCGGCTTGTATCGACCGGACCGCAACGAAATAGACTCGGTGGCAAAAGAATTCGATCTGCATCACCTGGCCGTCGACGATGCGATCGCCGCGCACCAACGACCAAAACTCGAAGGCTACGGAGAGCAGCTGTTCGTGGTGCTTCGGCCGGCGCGCTACGTCGGTCGCGCGAAGAGAGTCGAGTTCGGTGAGGTCCACGTCTTCATCGGCCCGGACTTCGTGATCACTGTCCGCCATGCGGAGTCCCCGGATCTCGCCAGGGTGCGGATGCGACTGGAATCGACGCCGGAGCTGTTGTGCCTGGGCACCGAAGCTGTCCTTTACGCGATCATCGATCAGGTTGTCGATGAATACCAGCCGGTTATAGCCGGTTTACAGGCCGACATCGACGAGATCGAAGACCAACTGTTCACCGGCCAACCGGAGGTCGCCCGCCGGATCTATGACCTGTCCCGGGAGGTGATGGAGTTCCAGCGGGCGACCGTTCCGCTGGTGACCATGATCGAAGCGCTCCGCGAAGGCTCTGAGGATTCCGACGTCGATATTGAACTGCGTCGCAGACTTCGTGATGTTCTGGACCACACCCTGCGCATCACTGACCGTGCCGATGCCTTCCGCACCACCCTGCAGAACGCACTGTCGGTCCACGCCAGCCTCGTGACACAACAGCAGAACGAAGAGATTCGCGCGATGACGCAGGTCAGCATCGAGCAGAACGAGCAGGTCAAGCGCATCTCGTCATGGGGTGCGATCCTGTTTGCGCCAACCCTCATCGCCGGGATCTACGGCATGAACTTCGAAGCGATGCCCGAGCTGGCCTGGGCCGGCGGCTATCCCATGGCCGTGGTGTTGATGGTGGCGGCGTCGGTGGCCTTGTACGTGGTCTTCCGGCGACAGAAGTGGCTCTGACGCCCAACGGTATTTTTGTTGCCGAACGATGAATCATGCGCTCTCAGAACAGAACTGTGCACGGTTCGGCCGGTTGACATCCGCGACCGACCAGTACCTTTCTGACAGATCGGGCACATCGGCCGACTCGACGCCACGTGCGGCGGCTGTTTCGAGAAAGGACCCACTCCATGACCAGTTCTGCAGCAACCCCGGACACGATCGTGTTGATTCACGGCCTCTGGATGACCCCACGCAGTTGGGAAGGATGGGTGACGCACTACGAGGCCCTGGGCTACAAGGTGTTGACACCGGCATACCCGGGTTTCGAGATCGAGGTCGAGGCGCTACGGGAAAACCCCGACGTCATCGCCAACCTCACCGTTCCCGAAACAGTGGATCACCTCGCGGCGGTGATCGAGTCGGTTTCCACACCGCCGATACTCATCGGTCATTCGTTTGGCGGAACGCTCACCCAGCTACTGGTGGCCCGCGGTCTGGGATCCGCAGCGGTGGTGGTGGATTCCGCACCCACCGAAGGTGTCCGGGTCAACCCGCCATCCCAGATCAAGTCTCTGTTTCCTATCCTCAAGAACCCGGCGAACCGACACAAGGCGGCCGGCTTCACCCCGAAAGAGTTTCACTACGCTTTCACCAACACACTGTCGGCCGAGGAGTCTGCGAAGGTGTACGACCGCTATCACATTGCCGCACCGGGTAATTGGGTATGGGCATACGGTCTGATCGCCAACTTCAAACCCGGACACCAGGAAACGTGGGTCGACTACAGCAACGACAACCGCGCGCCGCTGCTGTTCATCGCAGGCGGAGCCGACCACATCATGCCCGCATCGGTGAACAAATCCAACGCGAAGCACTATCACAAGTCGTCGGCACTGACAGACTTTTACGAGTTCGAGGGTCGGTCACATTGGACGTGTGCCGAGCCCGGATGGGAATCGGTTGCCGACTATGCGCTCGAATGGGCCCTCAAGAATGCCGCCGCTCCCCCCGCGGCCACCGCGTAGAGCCGCCGGCGGGCTATCGGCCGAGCGCACGCACCAACCGGACAAGGCGCTTGTTGTCGGCCAGATCCTCGACCAGGACCGGGTTCCCGTCACCATCGGCCAGCGGGATCGACCAGTTGGAATATTGGCTTTCGTCAGTACCCGGCTGGTTCTGGATCCGGCGTTCACCCACCGCGTCGACGAGTGCCACGCCGAGGAGTATGGACGGACTGCGCGCGATCAACGCATGCAGTCCGTCCACCACGGCCTCTGTATCGGCGTCGTCGGTGATCAGTCCCCTGGCGCGTGCCATCTCGATGATGGCGTCCCGATCGCGGGCATCAATCGCACGTTCGGTCGCCTCGTCCTGTTCGAGGAGTCCGAGTTCAGCGCGCAGACGAATGTGCTCGCCCGCCAGGTATCCCGCCGTCGGCGGTAGGTCGTGGGTGTTGACCGAGGTCAGACACAACCGGCGGTATGACTCTGGCGGGATCGGCGCATGGTCGCCGTGTTCGAACCACAGGATCGATGTCCCCAAAATGCCACGTGCGCTGAGGTAGTCCTGCACAAACGGCTCGAACACCCCGAGGTCTTCACCGATGACCACCGCACCCGCGCGCTGCGCTTCGAGTACCAATATCCCGATCAGCGCCTCATGATCGAAACGCACATAGGTGCCTGAGGCCGGTGATGCACCTGCCGGGATCCACCAGAGCCGAAACAGCCCGAGGATGTGATCGATCCGTAAACCTCCGGCGCGACGCAGCACGGTCCGGAGCATGTCCCGATACGGAAGGTAACCTTGTTCGGCCAGACGCCAAGGATGCCAGGGTGGCTGATTCCATAGTTGCCCTTGCTGATTGAAGGCATCCGGTGGTGCGCCCACCGATACACCGGTGGCCAGCGCGTCGCCCAGGGTCCACGCGTCCGCACCGCCCTGCTGCACGCCAACCGCGAGATCGTGGATGATGCCGATCTCCATACCGGCATCGAGCGCAACCTGTTGTGCAGTGGCCAATTGCTCGTCACAGATCCATTGCAGCCAGCTGTAGAACGCAATTCGATCGGCGAACTTGAGCCGAAGATGCGCCACACCCTCGGGGTCGCGCAGCGATTTACGCCATTTCGGGCTGGCTGCGCCGTATTTCTCGATCAGCGCACACCACGTCGCGAACTCGAGCAGGCCCTGGCCTTCCTCGGCGAGATACTTCTCGAGTTGCCCACGGCGACGTGGACTGAGCGGCACTTTGAAGACGGATTCGAGGATCTGCAGTTTGGCCCGGTAGATGGAATTTCGTCGGATCCGGTGGGGATCTGTATTGAGCTTCGCGAGTTTTGCGGCATAGGTCCGCATCTCGTGATGTGCCTCATCTGACAACTGCGAGGCTTCCGGAATGTCTTCTACGCGAATGTAGATGGGATTGACAAAGCGCCTGGTGGTCGGAAGGTACGGAGACCTTTCCATCGGCGGCTTCGGCTCGGCGGCGTGCAATGGATTGATCAGGACGTAGTCGGCGCCGTGGACCGATCCGGCGATATGCGCGATGTCGGCGAGATCGGACAGATCACCGATACCCCACGATCGACGGGATCGCACCGAATACAGTTGCGCCGCAAGACCCCACCGTCGGTCATGTGAAAGCCTGTCGGCGGTCGTCAGACGTTGCGGTGTGACCACGAGCGTGCACTGCGCGGCCGGAAGCTCGTCCGGGTCATGTTCGACGCCGATAGCAGCATGCAGCGTGTGCCAACCGGTCGGTAACTTCGATGGGATGGCGAAGGTGGCCTGACCGACGAGCTGCCCGTCGATTTCCCTGGGGTCGACCCAGATGTTGAGTTGCCGGACATCGATCCGGGCTCCGTCCTCGGTCTGTATCCAGACCCGCACAGCGTCACCGTGCGGCACATGGACCCCGATGGTGGCGTCGGAATCTGCGGTCACCACCATCACCGGAGGCAGTGTGCGTCGCCACGGACCGAGCTCGAGATCGGTCAGTGCCTGATCGATCTCGTCCACCGACCCCGCCGGGACGCCGAGCGCTTCGAGTATGTGTTGCAAGGTCTCGGTGGAGACGTTGCGGCGGGTTTTGTCCCAACCCTCATAGAATGTGGCGACGCCGCAGCGTTCGGCCAGATCTCTCAGCTGCTCGACGTAGCCCACGATCTTGATGCTGCCAGGTTCTGCCAGGTCGCGCTCATCAAGCAACCTGCGGTTGGTCCGGTGTTCGCAGATCCTTACGCAAGGGGTGGTCTGCCGGTACCTGCACCACGATGATCGTTGTGCCGTCGGGGTCCGCGATGTGCATCTCGATCAGGCCCCAGGGTTCGGTCCTGGCCTCGCGCACGATCTGAACGCCGCGCCCGGCCAACTCGGCCTGGGTGGCGGACAGATCGCGCACCTGTAGCCACAGCACGGTCGTGCTGGGCGTTGCGCCTTCCGAAAGATGCGCGGCGACCTCGATCAGGGTGCCGCCCGCAAAGAACACTGTGCCGCCCGGGTACTCCCGAGAGATCGCAAGTCCCAGCTGATCTCGATAAAACGCCAATGTCGTGTCGGGGTCGGCCGGGCGCAAGATGATTCGGCCACTGAGAACGTCCATGTGTCTTGTCTACCGGACGAGACGGTCAACCCCGGACGGGGCCGGTGATGACGCGCCCGTCGGTGCGGTGGACCGGAGGGGCGATGCGGTACACCAGAGGGATGAGCGAACATGTCGAGTCCGAGCGGGTGCCGGACCTCTTGGTTGATCCGCTGTCGGTACTGAGGATGCGGCGCAGCACCAAGTGGTCGTTCTATCCCGACGACGTGGTGCCACTCCCGATCGCCGAGATGGACTTTGCGCTGGCCGATCCGATCGCGGACGTTCTGCGGGAAGCGATCGATCGTTCCGACACCGGGTACGCCTCACCGGTTCCCGAGCTGGGTGAATCACTATCGGACTTCGCGGCGGCGCGATGGCACTGGGACATCGACCCCGCTCAGGTCACGCCGGTACTCGATGTCGGAGTCGGTGTGGTCGAGGTTCTGCGGGTGCTGTCCTCGGGTGGTGGGACGGTCGTCATCAGCCCGCCCGTGTATCCGCCGTTCTACCACTGGGTCGATGAGATCGACGGACGACTCAGGGAAGTGCCGTTGGCCCGCACCGATCACGGCTGGCGATTGGATCTGCCGGCTCTCGAACGGGCGTTCGCCGACCGACCGGCGGCCTACGTGCTGTGTAATCCGCACAATCCGGTGGGCCGGGTCCACGACCCCGAAGAGCTTGCGACTCTTGTCCAGCTGGCCAAGAGATACGGCGTCACCCTGGTCAGTGACGAGATCCACGCGCCGCTGATCCTGCCCGGGCGCGAGTTCACGCCCATTCTGACGATTCCGGGTGCGGCGGAGGTCGCACTGAGTGTGGTCTCGGCAAGCAAGGCCTGGAACCTGGCCGGTCTCAAGTGCGCCACCGTGGTGACGGCCAGTGCGCCCATGGCAGATCTGGTGCAGCGGTTTCCCGCAGACACGCGATGGCGGATCGGGCACCTCGGAGTGATCGCGTCGGTCGCCGCGTACCAGAACGGGGCGCATTGGCTCGATCAACTGATCGCAACCCTCGATCGTCGTCGCGAACAGATAGATCGTTTCGTCCGCGGTACGCCCGGGATCAACTGGTTTCTCCCGGAGGCCACCTACCTGGCCTGGCTCGACTGCTCGGGACTCGGTCTCGACGACCCGCAGGCGCACCTTCTCGAGCGGGGCAAGGTCGCGGTGGAACCCGGGCTGAGTTTCGGAAGTCCTGGGCAACAGCATGTCCGATTGAACTTCGGCACGAGTGCCGAAATTCTCGACGAGGCCTTCACTCGGATCCGGACCTGTCTCTGAATCCGCCTGACACTCGTCGGGACGGCCTCGTCGTCGGGTGTGCGGGTAAGTGGTACTGATGGAGGTGGAGCGCATGAGATGCAGAATCTCGTCCCTGCGCTCCGGTCGAAACCGGAAGGCACACAAGTGCCGCTGATGCATAGGAGTTCGACTGTGGGACAACCGATACCAGCCCCTGAACCGCCCAAGCCCGGTCCCGGCACCGAGCCTCCGATGCCGCCGATGCCCGATCCGGAGCCGCCGGTACCCACACCCGATCCGGTCCCCAGCCCGCCCGGACCCGACCCGGCGACCCCGATGCCGGGACCGAAGGTGATCTAGTGCCGGGTCAAGGTGTGAACTGACCTGTCGTCACCCACGCAGTGACGGGTCGATGAGCAATTGCAGTTTATCGGCCCGCACCGGGAGATCTCTGATGCGAACACCCGTCGCATGGAAGACAGCGTTGACGATCGCAGCTGATGAACCGACGTTTCCGATCTCGCCGATCCCCTTGCTGCCCATCGGATTGAGATCGTCGTCCTCCTCGTCGATCCACACCGCCTCGATGTCGCGGACATCGGCGTGCGAAGGCACGTGATAGTCGGCCATGTTCTCGTTGCCGAACCCGCCGTACACGGTGTCGGGTATGCCCTCTTCCATCAAGGCCATGCCCAGACCGAAGGTCATACCTCCGAGCAGCTGGGAGCGGGCCAGTTGTGGGTTCAGAACCCGCCCGACCGCGAACACCCCGAGCATCTTCTCCACAGCCACCTCGCCGGTGTCGACGTCCACCGAGACACGAGCGAAGTGAGCACCGAATGCCTCCCGCGGCATTGTCTGACGAGCTTGGACGTCGTCGCTGGTGTCGGCGACCACCTCCAGCGACTCCTGCGGTACGCCGACCTGGTGAATGCGATATCGCAGCTCGCGGCAGGCCTTGTGGACGGCAGAACCCCACGACGATGTTCCAGATGAACCCCCTGCGCCCGGTGCGGTTGGAAGTGCACTGTCGCCGAGGTGGAGACGAACTCCGTCAAAGGGCACTTCAAGCGCGTCGGCCGCAATCTGCGTGAGCACGGTACGGGCGCCGGTGCCGATATCCGACGCGGCCACAGAAACGTCGAAAGAGCCGTCCGGTCGCGCGAATGCGCGAGCACTACTGGGCGAGGTGAGCGCGGGATAGGAGGCGAGCGCGACTCCGGTGCCGATGAGCTTTCGGCCCATCAGGGTTGCGGCAGGCAGACGGTTTCGATCGGCCCACCCGAACTGCTCTGCACCGACCCTCAGTGCGCGTACGACATTGCGTGAGCTGAACGGCACCCCGGTTGCCGGGTCCACTTCCGGCTCGTTCTTGATTCTCAACTCGATCGGGTCGATGCCGAGTTCGTAGGCCAGCTCGTCCATGGCGCACTCCAGTGCGTGGACCCCGGGGCACTCCCCCGGTGCCCGCATCCATCGGGGGGTGGACACATCCAGCGCTGCCACCCGGTGGCTGGTCCGGCCGTGGTCAGACCTATAGATGTGTCTGGTTCCTTCGGCGGTCTGTTCGACGAACTCCATGATCCTGGATGTTTGCTGAACGGTGTCATGACAGACCGCTGTGAGGCGACCATCGGTATCAGCGGCCAACGCCACCCGGGAAAATGTCGGTGTCCGGTATCCGACAAATCGGAATGTGGCCGACCGGGGCAGCACAACCCGCACGGTTTGCTGCACGTGCAACGCGGCCATTGCGGCCAGGACCGCATTGGGCCTGGTGCTCCCCTTACCTCCGAAGCCGCCGCCGATGTGTTCCGCAATCACCCGAACGTTGTCGGGTTCGGTTCCGAAGAGTGTTGCCAGATCCTTTGCAACACCTGAAGGTGCCTGGGTTGAATCCCAGATCGTCAGCGTTGCCTTGTCGCCCATCTGTTGCCATCGAGCGATGCTGGCATGGGGCTCCATCGGGTTATTGTGCATCGCCGGTGTCGAATACCAGTGGTCGACAACATGATCCGCGGTGGCGAGCTCGGAGTCCGGTTCTCCGCGAACCGAACCGGCGGGAAAGCCGCCGTTGACCTCGTCCGGCTCATAGAGATCCGGGTGGTCGGCGCGCAGGATGTTGTCGAACTCGGCGGCCTCCTTGTAGTCGATAACGAGCGCGTCGGCAGCAGCTTTCGCGGACTCGGCCGATGTAGCGATCACCGCGGCAACGATCTGGCCGCGATAGTGGACGTCCGCGGACTGCAGGACGTGCAGTTCAGCGTCGTCGATGCTGTGCAGCCGCGGTGCGTTCTGGTGCCACAACACTCCGATGACTCCTGGGTGTCGCAGCGCCGTGTCGACGTCGACCGAGAGCACCCGTCCGACCCTGATCTGCGCGCCGACGTGAGCACAGTGTGCGACTGTGATGCCGTCCGGGCCCGGACGGTCAGCGGTGTACTGAGCGATACCGCGCACCTTGTCGGAACCGTCAACCCGATCGTGTCCGACTCCCAGTGCCGTCATTGCGATACTTCCTCGGTAGGTGTCAGGTCGACAAGTACTTGTGCCGCCAGCGACGTGAGCATCGGAACCTTGAACGCGTTGTCTGCCAATGGTTCTGCTGCCGCAAGCTCGATCCCCATCGCGGTGACGTATTCAGAGCGGACTGCAGGCCTGCCGATCAGGGCGTGCTCGGCAATCCGGGCACGCCACGGCTTGTGGGCGACGCCTCCGAAGGCGATACGTGCCGACACGACATGGCCGTCCGCCACCTCGAGGACGGCGGCCACGGAGACAAGCGCGAAGGCAAAGGAAGCACGGTCCCGAACCTTCCGGTACGTCGAGTTGCGCGCCGCCGGCAACGGCGGCAACCGCACCGACAGCACCAGGTCATCGCGTCCCAGAGTGTTGTCCATTTCAGGATGTTCACCGGGTAACCGATAGAAGTCGTCGAAGGCGATCTCCCGCCGACCTGCCGGACCGATCACATCGAGTTGAGGGTCGAGTACCGCCATCGCGACCGCCATGTCGGAAGGATGAGTTGCCACGCAATCCGGCGAGGCGCCGAGTATGGCCATCTCGCGGTTGATCCCCGCAAGGGCGGAACACCCTGATCCGGGTTCGCGCTTGTTGCACGCTTTGTCCGTATCCATGAAGTAGGTACATCGTGTGCGCTGAAAGAGGTTTCCGGCGGTGGTGGCCATATTTCGGAGCTGTCCCGAAGCGCCGTCGAGGAGAGCTCTGGACAGTACCGGATAGCGCTCGCGGACAAGTGGATTCGCGGCCAGCTCGCTGTTCCGCGCGGTGGCGCCGATATGTAGATGTCCCCGATCGTCGAGTTCGACGGTGTCGAGAGGTAGCGCTGTCACGTCGATGAGCGTCGCGGGTGAGCTCACGTCCAGCTTCATCAGATCGACGAGATTGGTACCACCGGCGATCAATTGCGCATCAGGATCGGCGCCGAGTTGTTTTACAGCCGAATCCACGCTTGTGGCCATCACGTACTCGAAAGTCTTCACAAGACCGTCCTGGGCTCATGAACCTCGCCGGCGACCCTGCGGACAGCAGCCAGAATATTTACATAGGCGCCACAGCGACAGATATTGCCGCTCAACCGTTCTCGGATCTCGTCGTCCTGTAGCTCGAGATCCTTCGCGGTGAGATCTCCGGTGGCCGCACTCGGCCAGCCGTTCTTGACCTCGTCCAACATTCCCACAGCCGAGCAGATCTGACCCGGCGTACAGTAGCCGCACTGGAGGGCGTCGCAATCAACGAATGCCCGCTGCAGTTCCCCGCCGGTAGACGTTTCCGAAATGCCCTCGATCGTGGTGATCCGGTGGCCCTGCGCAGCGACGGCGAACACCAGGCAACTGACCACCCGCCGATCGTCGAGCAAGACGGTACACGCGCCGCACTGCCCGCGATCGCAACCCTTTTTGGTGCCGGGTGCTCCGGCACGATCCCGCAGGGCGTCGAGCAACGTGGTCCGTGGGTCGCAATTGATGGGTACTTCGGAGCCATTGATCGACAGGGTGATGCCAACGTCAGCCCCCTCGGATCGAACGAAGTCTGTTGGGGGCTGATCATCCATGCGTTCGACGTACCCGCGGTGGACACACCGCAAACCAACACCGCACCGCCCCGCCACTCAGATGTGGCCCGCCGGGGTGTCAGCGATAAACCGTGAGGGCGCGAGGTTCGACATTCAACACGATGTGGTCCACGGGATCCTCGACCTCACCGTCGTGTGCGACGAGGATGGGGCCTGACCGGGAACGGACGTCGATTCGATCCGACTGCACCGAACGAAGTACCCGGCTCCGCTCGACGGTGCCGAAGAGGGATGCGATCACGGCGATTGTCCGGCCGAAGCGCTTGTCGGCACGGAGATACTGCAGGTCCAGAACCCCGTCGGCGAGATCGGAACGGGTCCCCGGGTTCAGGCCACGTGGCCAGTAGACGCCGTTGCCGACAAAGACGGCCCAGACCGGATGTTCTTCGCCGTTGATGTCGAGCCGGATCGGCTTTGTGCCCTTCAGTGCCCGATACAGCGAGTAGGCCGCGGCCGGCCATTTGCCGATCTTGTGCTCCAAGCGTTCTCTGAGTCGAACCATGCCGGGGTAGCCGCCCAAACCGGCGGTATTGAGGAAGAGCGTCCCGTTGACCCGTCCGATGTCGACTGTCCCGACCGATCCGGCGGCAACGGCCGCAGCGGTATCGGCGTAGGTTTCCAGGCCCAGTGCGCGAGCGAAGTGGTTGAGTGTCCCGGCCGGGAAGACAGCCAAAGGAAGATCGCGGTCGATGGCCAGCTGGGCAACCGTGGCAACGGTGCCATCGCCCCCGGCAACGGCCAATGCCCGGGCATCGGACGGGACCTGTTCGGACAGTGGGTTGTCGGGATCCCACTGAACGATATGAGCCGCTGGGAGAACTCCGAGGATGCGTTCCTTCGCGCCTTCGGAACTGCCGGCTTTGGAGTTGATCACAACAGTAAGACCGTCTCCGTCGGGCAGCGCCGGCGCCACACCCGGAGCAGTCCGGGCCGGGCCCGCCGGTGCAGCGGGCCACAGGTGGTGTCCGGCCAGCGCCACTCCGGCCCCGACCGCTGCGCCCGCAAGGACATCGCTGCGGTAGTGGACACCGAGATAGACCCGCGAGTAGGCAACCGCCGTGGCCAGCGGCGCCAAGACGATCAGGGTCCTCGGGCGCTCCAGGGCTGCGCCAACGGCAAAGGCCGCCGCGGAAGCGCTGTGTCCACTCGGAAACGACGAGGTCCATGGCATCTTGCGAAGTGCAGGCGGGAGCAGCGGATCAACTGGTGGGCGGCCGCGACTGAACATTGGCTTGAGGACCGCATTGGACAGCAGACTCGCTCCGGCCAGCGAACCGATCCCGCGTAAACCCGCACGCCGATAACGTTTTCCGCTGCAGGCGAGAACGCCTGCAACGGCGAACCACAGTTTGCCGTGATTTGCCGACAACGTCAGATATCGGAAGGTCGGCTCGACCACACCTGGTCCTTGCCCGACGGTAGATCTGCTGCTTCGTCTCACCTGTGCAGTCTAGGTAGCGCGACCGGACCAGCGCGGCAACACTGCCCGATCAGCTGTGGATGATGCAGGTGGTAGTGCCATGGGCAATCAGCTTGCCTGCTTCGTCGTAGATCTGTCCTTCTGCGGTCGCCGTACGCCGCCCTGTGTGGATCACCTTGCCGTGACCGATGATTCGGCGTCCATCGGTCGGAACCGAACGAATGTAGTTGACCTTGAGTTCCAGGGTTCCGTAGCCGACACCCGGCGCCAGTGTGGTGTGCACGGCACAGGCCATCACGGAGTCGAGGAGAGTGGCACAGATACCACCGTGCAGTGATCCGATCGGATTGGTCATATCCGGCCGGGCCCGCAAACTGAACTGCACGACGCCTTCTTCCAGGCTGTCGATCTCCATGCCCACCAATTGCGAGATGTTCGGTGGCTGGTCAGGGAGTGAGGTCAGGAAGCGAAGGACCTCGAGGCCGTTCATCTCCTCGAGGCGCGGTGCTGCCGTGTCGGGCGATGTAGAGCCGGACGATGCGGTGTCTGACGGTGCGGTTTGGGCGGTCACGGGCAACCCCTCCTGGTATGTTGTAGACCGATCGGTCCATGAAGTCGAAGCGTAGCATCGCCGATGGACCGACTGGTCCATTTGGCGATGGGGAGACGAAGCGAGGCAACCATGACCGGCTATCCGATGCAGCCAGTCGACGGCACAGCCGGGCCGCGAGAGCGCTTGGTCGACACGGCCATAGATCTCGTTCGACGCCGAGGTGTCTTCGCGACGAGTGTCGCCGACCTACTCAAACGCAGCGGTTCTGCCCGTAACTCCATCTACCAGCACTTTCCTGATGGAAAATCCGAGCTCATCGCCAATGCCACCGCCGCGGCCGGCGACCAGATGACGGCGTTCATCGCCCATCTGACAGCCACCCGAACCCCCATCGATGCCATCGACGGTTTGATCAAATGGTGGAAGCGCGAACTGGTCCGCTCGGAGTTCGCGCTGGGGTGTCCGGTGGTTGCCGCCGCCATGTCCGCGCCGGACGAACCTGTGGTCGCAGCGACCGCCAACGTCGCGTTCGACCGATGGCGAGATCTGGTGGCGCAGGCGGCGGTCGCCGACGGTGTCTCCGAGACGGCCGCCCGAGATTTCGGACTCTTTGTGGTGAATGCGATCGAGGGTTCGATCGTGCAGTGTCGTAGCCAGGGAGATGTCAGGTCACTGGATGTGGCGGCCGAGCAGTTGAAGGCGCTCTACCTTTCACTTCCCAAGGCAGATCATCCTTCATCGGCAACCTCGTCGTAGCGGGGCAGTACGGCAAATACCACGAGGTCTTTGGGCGTGCCCTTGGCGCGAAAGCGTCTGCGCCGCTTGATGTATTTGGTGTCGTCCGTGGCCGCCAATGTCGCCTCGGTCGCCAAGACCTCACCGGCTGACGCGGCATCGGCCACCCGGGCCGCGATGTTGACGTCGACACCGAGGAAATCATCGCCGACTGCACGCGGTTCGCCGGTGTGTAGACCCGCTCGGAGCGCGGGCCGATAGCCGTCCAGCGTGATGGCGCTGACCGCGAGTCCGGCTTCGTGCGCGGCCTCGATGGCATCGGTTCCGTCGCGGAACACCGCCATCAGGCCATCGCCGAGGTATTTGGTCACCGTGCCACCACGCCGGGTGATGATCTCCTCACTGGCGCGATTGACCTCACCGAGCAGTGTCAGGACGGCGTCGTCACCCGCGCCGAGAGCCCAAGTGGAAAATCCGACCAGATCGGTGAACAAGATCGTCACCGGGCCGCTTGCGGGCTTGGAGCTGCTGCCGCGCCGAGACAACAGTGCCTGCCACGATTCGACGGCAGCCAAACCGAGTTCACGGACAGCGCTGGGTGTTTCGCCCCTCGCCTGGGCGATCAGGCCGGCGACTCGGTCAGAGCTGCGCAACCGGTCCGCGTTCACATCGGCTCCGGCACCCGGGGTTCTCATCCGGACAGCACGTCCGATCCGCACCACGGTCGCGTTGCTGTCAGTGCGGGCCAGGAACTCCCCCACCTGGCGGGCTCCGTCTCGCGTCTGAGCAAAGCGACCGGCGATGTCAGGCCACCTTCACTTTCGAATCGCGAAGTTCACGCAAGGCGGTGCGCAGCCCTCGACGGCGTCCGGTTTCCGGGTCGGGCCCGAAACTCGTGTGCATCCCCTCGCGGACGTTGAAACGAAGCTCCGAAGCGGTTTCGGGGGCATCGTCGGCGGTTGCCGAGAGCATCACATTGGGTAGTGCCAACTTTGCGATGGTCCGGAAGGTCTGCAAATACTGATGTGCCAGCGATCCCGTGGTGTACGGCAGATCGTATTTGTCGCATAGTTCGCGGACGCGGACACCGATTTCTTCGTAGCGGTTGCTCGGCAGGTCCGGAAACAGATGATGTTCGATCTGATGACTCAGGTTGCCGGTCATGAACCGCATCAGCCGGCCGGCCCGAATGTTGGCCGATCCCAACATCTGTCGCAGGTACCAGCGGGCCTGGTCTTCGCTTTCGTACTCGGCCTTGGTGAACTTCTCGGCGCCGTCGGGAAAGTGTCCGCAGAAGATGACCGCGTACGTCCAATAGTTCCGGATGAAGTTCGCGGTGACGTTCGCCGTCAGCGTGTGCTTCCAGTTGGGGCCGGACAGCGCCGGGAAGATCACGTAGTCCTTGGCGGCCTGCTTGCCGACCTTACGGCCGATGATCTTGAGGTCCTTGGCGACGTCACGCATGCTTTTCTCACCCTTGCGGACCTTTTCGGCCTCGACATGGTGCAGGGCCACTCCATACTCGAAGAAGGTGCCGAGAAGGAAGTTGTAGACCGGGTTGCCGAGATTCCACCATTCCCAGCGTTGGTCCCGGGTGACTCGCAGGACCCCGTAGCCCACGTCATCGTCGAGGCCGACGATGTTGGTGTACTTGTGATGGATGAAGTTGTGGGAGTGCTTCCACTGAATGCTCGGGCACGTGGTGTCCCATTCCCATGACGAGGAATGGATTTCGGGATCATTCATCCAGTCCCATTGCCCATGCATGACGTTATGCCCGAGTTCCATGTTCTCGATGATCTTTGCAACGCCGAGCATCGCCGCACCCGCGATCCATGCCGGCCTCTTGTTGCTCGCGAACAACACTGCACGACCGCCGGCCGCCAGGCCGCGTTGAAACGCAATCGTTCTGCGGATGTACCGGGCATCGGACTCTCCGCGGGACTCTTCGATGTCCCGGCGGATCGCGTCGAACTCCCTTCCGAGAGCCTCCACGTCTGCCTCGGACAGGTGTGCGTATCGATCGATATCGGTGATCGCCATGGCAACTACCCCCTGTGTGACTTGTCGGTTCGTACGTGTGCCGGCTCAGAGATCCAGCGTGCATTCACCAGACACGGTGCTGATACATGTCTGGATACGGTCGCCTTCTCTACGTTCGTCCCCGGAGCGCAGGTCGCGAACGTACCCGCCTTCCAGCGGGACCACGCACGATTGGCAGATCCCCATCCGGCAGCCGAACGGCATCTGGATACCGAGTTCTTCGCCGGCCTCCAAAAGCGTTGTCGCCCCGTCGATATGTGCTTCTTTGTTGGACTTCGCGAAGGTGACGGTGCCACCTTCACCACCCTTGTCGGTGCGTGCGATGGCAAACCGTTCGATGTGTAACCGGTCCCGTAACCCAACCCGTTCCCACACCTCCTCTGCGGCGTCGAGCATCTCCACCGGGCCGCAGGCCCAACATTCGCGTTCCTGCCAATCAGGGACGACGGACGACAGGTCGTTGAGATCGACCTTGCCGTGCTCGCGGGTGAGACGCATCTTCAGCTCGTACCCGTCGGAGGTGTTCTCTAATCCGACGAGTTCGTCGTGGAAAATGACACTGTCGCGGTCTGGTGCGGAGTGGATGTGCACCACGTCGGGTATCTGCCCACGTCCGTCGAGTGCCCGGAGCATTGCCATCACCGGTGTCACCCCGGATCCGGCGGTGATGAAGAGAATCTTCTCTGGCGGCGGATTGGGTAGTGAGAAGTCACCTTTGGGTGCGGCGAGCCGGATGACGGCACCCGGCGCCACGCCATCGACGAGGTGGCTGGAGAGGAAACCGTCAGGATTGGCCTTGACCGTCACCGAAATGACTTTCCCATCGCCTGCGATGGATGTCAGCGAGTACGAGCGCCAGTGCCATCGGCCATCGATCTGAAGACCGATCCCCACGTATTGTCCAGGACGGTAATTATGGCGAAATCCCCAACCGGTCTTGATGTCTACGGTGGCGGTGTCGTGGGTTTCCTTGCGGACGTCGACGATCTTTCCCCGCAGTTCGCGTGCCGACCACAACGGGTTGAGCAGATGTAGGTAGTCGTCCGGCAACAGTGGCGTCGTTGCTCTGGCCACCAGACCACGGGCGACATTGACCTGCGGACGCGTCGCTTGAACCTGCGCGGCCGGACGCTTGCTCCATTTCACAAAGCCCACTGCCCACACTCCCCTCGCTCCGGATGGAAACGATAGCGGTTTGTATCGCCATCGCCGTGTGCGAGTTCGAGTGTACACATGTACACCGGGTGGACAGGGTCGTTCAGCGTCCGGCCGAGTCAGGAATCAGCTTGTGGTGGCGACATCCTTCTCGGGTGAATCGGAGTCCGCATTGTTGGCTTCGTCGCGGCGGTTGGCGTAAACACTCGACAACGCTGCTGCGCCGATGAACGCCACTCCGACCAGGCCGGTGATGATCTCGTTGATGTGCCACTTGATCGAGAAGAACAGAATCGCCGCGAGTGCGCCGATTGCCCAATGGGCGCCGTGCTCGAGGTACCGGTACTCGGACAGGGTGCCGGCACGGACCAGGTACACGGTGATGGAGCGGACGAACATTGCTCCGATGAACCCCAGTCCCAGCGCGATGATGATCGGATCGGCGGTGATTGCGAACGCGCCGATGACGCCGTCGAAGGAGAACGACGCGTCGAGGACCTCGAGGTACAGGAAGAGGAAGAAACCCGCTTTACCTGTCGCCTTTGCCAGGTCGGAAGGCCCACCTGACTTCTCGGCCTGTTCGTGTTCGGCTGTCAGTTCATCAGTGTGGAACAACTGGCCGAGGCTGTTGACCGCGATGTAGGTGATGATGCCGAGGACGCCCGCAACCAGGACCGTCGAGCGTTGGTCGTCGGTGGCGAGGAACTCCGCGATCAGTACAAGGCTGCCGCCTGCGATGACAACGGCGAGCTGATCGAGTTTGCCGATTGTGGCCAGTGGCTTCTCGAGCCACGTCAGCCACTTGATCTCGTTGTCCTCGAGGATGAAGTTGAGGAAGAGCATGAACAGGAACATGCCGCCGAACGCAGCAATCTGCGGATGCGCTGCGGTGAGGATCTCTTCATACGAATCCTGACCGGAGCCTTCTTCGGGCACATTCATGGCCAGGTCGAAGGCTTCGACCGGATTCAGTCCGGCCGTCACCCAGACGATGAGAAGCGGGAACAGCAGGCGCATGCCAAAGACGGCGATGAGGATGCCGACGGTGAGGAAGATCTTCTGCCAGAACTCACTCATCTTCTCCAGCACGGTCGCATTGATGACCGCATTGTCGAATGACAGTGACACCTCGAGGATGCCGAGAATCAGGCAGAGCGCAAGCGCGGTCCAGCCCCCGTAGAGGAATGCAACGCCCAACGAGACGATCGTGATTAGGATCGAGATCCCGAATGTGCGAATGACCACCCGTGCTCCTTAAATATCGCTCTTACGTATCAACAGCACTATCGCGGAGCCCCGGGAGGTTCCGCGATAGTGCTGAATCATATGACTTCAGTTATTCGACTCTAGATGTCGAACTAGACGTTGACGCCGTAGTCGCGGGCGATGCCTGCAAGGCCGGAGGCGTAGCCCTGGCCGATGGCGCGGAACTTCCACTCCGCACCATTGCGGTACAGCTCACCGAACACCATGGCGGTTTCGGTCGACGCGTCCTCGGACAGGTCGTAACGGGCGAGTTCGGTGCCGTTGGAGCGGTCCGTCACACGGATGTATGCGTTACGGATCTGCCCGAACGACTGCGAGCGCGTATCAGCGTCGTAGATCGAGACGGGGAAGACCACCGATTCGATGTTTGGCGGCACCGCCGCCAGATCGACGTTGATGACCTCATCGTCGCCTTCACCCTCACCGGTGGTGTTGTCGCCGGTGTGCTCGATCGAACCGTCCGGCGACCGCAGGTTGTTGAAGAAGATGAAGTGCTGATCGGAGACGACCTTCTTGTCAGCTCCGGTGGCGATGGCGCTGGCATCAAGGTCGAAGTCTGTGCCGGTGGTGGAACGGATGTCCCAGCCGAGTCCGACCGCCACTGCGGTCAGGTTCGGAGCCTCTTTGGTCAAAGAGACGTTGCCGCCCTTGCTCAAGCTGACGCCCATGTCAGTACCTTCCTGAGGTTGATTCATAAGTTGATTGAGGCCGATCCCGTGCCAAACGCTGGCATGGAGCCGAGCCTTGTCGTCAACCGTACGTGAATGTGGACATCGTTGGCACCGTCCACTCCGATACCTCCACATTTTTGCGCGATCTATGCACGGATCGAATGACAAGTGAGGCATCACCCGTGATCGTCGACCGCCACGGGCGGCGATTGTCGCCGCTCCCAGTAGGATGCGCGTGTGGCCGGGCGCTGGTTTCGACGAGATAGCCGTGACGTCGGTGGCGGGTCCACCGACGTCCTCACACGTGCCCGCAATGACATGGTCACCGGCTTCCTGGAACTCGATCAGCGGCTGTCCATATTGGCCGACGGTGTCGACGCCGCAGCAGCGCTGGGTCTGTCACCTGACCTGATCCGATCATTCTCCCCGATCCGGGATCAGTGCTACGAGACCATCAATCAGTATCTGGCGCTCAGCGATCCCGATGCGTCCGCTTCACTGGCCGACTACCAGAAGACGTCCGACCAGATCACGAAGTCCATTCAGCGGCTGGACCGGTTCTATGAGCAGAACTCGACCCAGATCGAACATGCCCGGACGGCATACGGCGCGATTCCCGACGAGGCCGCCCGGATTCGCCAGGAATCCGACCGTATGGCGGAGAAACTCGGCGATCTGACTACCAGTCAGTTGGGTTACACCTCGGTCAAAAGTGCTGTGGCTCAGTACGATAAGGCGCGGCAGCGGCTCGAGTCCGCGCAGCTCCAGGTGTCCCAAGGCGGTGATCGTGCCGAATTGCAGGCCAGTACGGCCGCGATGAGGGCGGCGATCGAGAAGTTGCAGCAGGCGATCGTGGAGGCGCCGAGCAAAGACGGCCAGGCGCGCGCTGCGCTGGCGTCGGTGCGGACGCGTCTGGCTGCGGTCCGTAATCGCAGTTCCCGCATGCCCGAGGCGTACTCGGCTCTACTCCGCGAGTTCAGTGCGGCGTGTTCGGCAGACCTCATCGGGTACGACGAACGAAGCGCCGCGGACCTGCAGCGCGCAGAGGCCGAAATCGACACCGCGGCAAGCAAAATCGCGTCCGATCCGGAAGCGTCGTTGGCCGCGATCACGCGGGCCCGCGCGGTACTCGCCGAGGCGGAGGAACTGGTGGATGGGGTCACCGACCGATTGAATGAACTTCGGGTGGTCCGGGCAGACCCACCGGCGGCCGCAGGTAGGGTTCGTTTTCAGATACGTGACGCACAACTGCTTGCGGTGAACCTGGGATTGGTCAAACAATGGGGTTCAGTACTCGACGCACAAGTGCTGCGTGTGGATCGTGCTGTTGCCGCATTGACCGGGCGGCACCCCGACTACTGGGGATATCTGGTTGACCTGCGAGCCATCTCTGACTTCGTCACCGGAGTCGTGAACAAAATGAAGGATGAGGCACGGCGCTGATGATCGAACAGTCCATCCCCGACGGCGAGGTGGGCCGCACCGGGCAAGTGGATGAACAAAAACCGAACACAGGGACAACGGCGCATGGCGCCAACCGAATCCGGCATTTCGCCGCCTTGGACGACGTCGAACGCGAACGGCTGTTCCACCGGTTTCCGGAGACGATCGAGGCCGAGGCCGGACCGGCGTTGCTCAGTGTGGCGATCGGCGCAACCCTGTACATTCCGGCGATTCGCGATCGTCTGGCCGAATTGATTCTCCGACAAGGCCGCAATGGGTCCACGTCGATGGTCATCGATCTCGAGGATGCGGTCGCCGATCACCTGGTGCCGGCAGCAATGGCAAACCTGGTGGCTGCACTCGACGATCTCGCCGACCATGCGGCGAATGTGCCGTTGCTGTTTGTCCGGGTTCGCAATGCGCAGCAGGTCGATGAACTGCTCGGACGCCTCGGGCGGGGAATCGAGGCGCTCGCCGGATTTGTCCTGCCGAAGTTCACCGCCGTGACCGGTGAGGACTATCTGAACCGGATCGACGGCGCGATCGCCAGTGCGGGCCGGATGCTCTACGCGATGCCGATCATCGAGTCGACGACGGTGTTACATCTGGAAACCAGGATGTATGCGCTGAGCGGTATTCGGGACCTGCTCGCCAAGCACCGGGACAAGGTCCTCGCCGTCCGGATCGGCGGAACCGATATGTGTGGCGCCCTCGGGATCCGGCGCGATCCCGACCTCACCATCTATGACGTGCAACCGGTGGCCGAGGTCATTGGAGCGATCGTCAATGTTCTCGGACGGACGGACGGCACCGGGTACACCATCACCGGGCCGGTCTGGGAGTACTACAACACCCACGAGAGAATGTTCCGGCCTTTGTTGCGGCACACACCATTCGAACAGATCGACGCCGTGAGGTTCCGCACGCATCTCGTCAGCCGCGACCTCGACGGACTACTTCGGGAGTTGGTGCTCGACCACGCGAACGGACTTCAGGGCAAGACCGTCATCCATCCCTCTCATGTCAACGTGGTGCACGCGATGAGCGCGGTATCGCACGAGGAGTACGTCGACGCCGTGGCCATACTCGGTGTCGACGACTCCGGCGGCGTGGAACCCTCGATCTATCGGAACAAGATGAATGAACGTCGCCCACACCGCGCCTGGGCAGAAAAGACACTCGTCCGAGCACAGGCGTTCGGGGTTCTGCAGCCGGAGATCGGCGTTGTGGACCTGCTGGCGTCGGTGGTGGAGCCATGAGCGGAACCGACAGTCGCCAGGTCATCACACCGCCCGTGTCGTACGCGACATCGGAGTTCGGTCTGCAGGCCGAGCATGTCAGCGGACATCGTGGCAGGCGGGTTGACGATCTCGTGCAACCCGGACTGCGCCGCAATCCCAAACGTGCGCACCTGTGGGTGTCGACGGTGTTGGGCAAACACATTCCGGTAGCGCCGGCGGTGATCTTTGCCGCCGCCGGAGATCTCGGCGACCTGGCCACCTCGGCGTTGCGCGAACGCGGCGTCGGCGACGCGCTCGTATTCGGATTTGCCGAAACGGCAACCGGTCTGGGACATGCGGTCGCTCAGCGGATGGGTGCGGGGCACTATCTGCAGTCGACGCGGCGCAACGAATCGCATGTCCCGGTCATCGCGCGATTCGAAGAAGGTCATTCGCACGCGACCGACCATTTGGTGGTCCCGACCGATCCGCAGAGCCTGCACACCGACCTTCCGGTGGTACTCGTCGACGACGAGATATCCACTGGGGCCACAGCACTCGATGCGATCCGGTCGATGCAGGAGATCCATCATCGGTCGCTGTACATCGTGGCTTCGCTGGTCGACATGCGTACCGACCGCGATATGGCCCGGTGCCGGGAGAGGGCCGGTGAGATGGGCATCGATATCGACTTCATCAGCCTCGCGCAGGGTGTCACGAGCATTCCCGAGGACCTCCCCAAGCAGATTGTTGCCCTCCAGCCCGGACCGCTCCACCAGTCCGGGACTCCGGGCCGGCTCGAGCGGTTGGACGTATCCTGGCCGCCGCACGTCCCCGACGGCGGCCGGTACGGATTCGACCACAGCGATTGGGCCGAATTCGATCAGGCCGTGACGGTGATCGGCGCGCAGGTGGCGGCAGCAGTGGATCTGACGCGCCCGGTGATCGTGATCGGGCATGAGGAGTTCATGTATCTGCCTCAGCGGATTGCCGGTGAGCTGTCGTCGGTTGTCGAGGCACCCGTCCTGAGCCAGACGACAACCCGGTCCCCCGCCCATGTCATCGATCACCGCGGTTACCCATTGCGTCGCGGTTATCGCTTTGATTCACCCGAGCCTGATGCGGCGGCAGATCGCTTCCTGTACAACGCAACCCGAGAACATCCGGGCTCCCAGCTCGTCATGGTGCTCGATGCCCCCGCGGACACGGCAGCACTGACCGCACCGAACGGGTTGGTCGAAACGCTGCGGGCCGGCGGCGACGACGTCCTCGCCGTGATCGTTTCCGGCACCGACTACCGGGCTCTGCAGGAGAGGCGGGGGCAGCAGTGAGCGTGCAACCAGAGGCCGGATTCGGTGTCCCACTGGTCGGGCCCGACTTCGGTAGTTATGCCCCCGACGAGGTGCGGTGGCTCCTCAAGGATCTGTCTCAGGTGGCTCTCGAAGCGGACATCGCATCCCGCGAACAGCGGATACAGGCCGGACTGGCCCACTATGCCGAAACGCTTCCTGTCGAGTTCCAGCCCGACGCCGCCTACCAGGAACTCTTTCACCGGGTCCTCGACGAAAGTGCGCATCGCCTGGCGGTTGCGGTGGGAGCGGTGACCGATCTGGTGCTCGCCGAGCGCGGTACCGACGTGGTGTTGGCATCGCTCGCCCGCGCAGGCACCCCCGTCGGTGTCTTGATGCGCCGATGGGCCCGCCATCACCACGGTGTGGACCTGCCGCACTACGCGGTATCGATAGTCCGGGATCGTGGGATCGACACGAACGCGATGAGATACTTGGCAGCACACCATGATCCGCAGAAAGTGGTGTTCGTCGACGGCTGGACCGGCAAAGGTGCGATCACCAGCGAGCTCGCGGCTGCGCTGGACGAACTCGCGCAGGCCGGCGGTCCCCGATTCAACCCGGACCTGGCGGTACTCGCCGATCCCGGGGCGTGTGTGCGTACTTACGGGACTCGCGACGACTTCCTCATCGCATCGGCCTGCCTGAATTCGACTGTGTCTGGTCTTGTTTCGCGGACTGTCCTGAACAGCGAACTCATCGGTCCGGCTGATTTCCATGGCGCGAAGTTCTACTCGGAACTGATCGATCAGGACGTCTCGGGCGTGTTGCTGGATGCCGTCAGTGCTCAATTCGATTCCGCCGCAACCGAGGCCGCCTCACGGTACTCGGACATCGTGTCGTCGGACCGAACCCCGACCTGGTCGGGTTGGCGCTCCGTCGAGGCCATTCGCGAGCAGTATGGAATCTCGTCGGTGAACTTCGTGAAGCCCGGTGTGGGTGAAACCACCCGGGTTCTCCTCCGTCGGGTGCCGTGGCGTGTCCTGGTCCAGAACGTCGATGATCCGGCGCACGAGCACATCCGAGCACTTGCCGACGCGAGATCGGTGCCCGTGGAGGTGGTCCCGGAGCTGGCGTACAGCGCTGTGGGCCTGGTGAAAGAGGTCTTGTGAGCGGTTGTACCCCGGCTTCACCCACCTCATCGGCGTTGGTGGCGTTGGATATGGACCGGACGCTGATCTATTCGGAAAATGCGATCACACAGGGCGCCCCGGATGCCTCGCGTGCGGCAGCGATGTTGGCTGCGGCACGTTGTGTCGAGCTCTACCAGGGAAAGCAGCAGTCGTACATGTCGGAGGCGTCGATCGGGTTACTCCTCGAACTCGACCGGATCGCACAGGTGGTACCGACCACAACCAGAACCATCGAGCAATTCCGGCGCATTGAATTGCCCATGGGCACAACGGAGTTCGCGATCACGAGCAACGGTGGAAACATCCTTGTCGATGGTCGGCCGGATGAAGCCTGGTCCGCGCACGTCGCCGGGTTGCTCGGCCGACTGGGTGCCGGGGTCGACGACGTCTACCAGCGATTGAACGACGATGCCCACGACACCCCCTGGCTACGCACGCTGCGGGTCGCAGACGGGCTGTTCTGCTATGTGGTTGTCGAACTCGACCTGCTGCCACCGGATGTGGTGCCTGCGTGGGCGAGTTGGGCCGCGGAGGTCGGCTGGAATGTCTCGCGGCAGGGCCGGAAGGTGTACGTCATGCCCAATCCCGTCACCAAACACATCGCCGTCGAGGAGGTTCGCAGACGCATGTCGGTGTGGCCTCGTGTGAGCCTGGCGGCCGGTGACGGCGTGTTGGATCAACCGATACTGGTCGGGGCCGACGCCGCGATCCGTCCTCGGCACGGCGAACTGGAAGAACTCGGCTGGCAGCACCCGAATGTTGCGATCACCACCGGACGAGGTCTGGCCGCTTCGGAGGAGATGCTGGACTGGCTGTTGGGGCGGGCAGGCACAATGGTGGGAGCCGTTAAACCGGACATGCCGTCCGACGCGCCGACAGGTGGGGACGGGGCCATCAATTCAATACCCAACGAAGGGCACAGGTGATGACAACAACACTGGTCAAGGGGCAAAACGGTCCGCTCAACGCATCGACGGTGGAGATCACCGTCGATCTTGCGGCGGCAGGTGACCTCTCGGCGTTGCTCGTCACCGACAGCGGCAAGGTCCGGACGGATGCCGATTTCGTGTTCTTCAACCAGCCCTCGGGTCCAGGCGTCACGCTGCAGACCGGTTCCGGCATCGGCACCCTGTCGATTGCTTTGGGCGCGATCCCCGCCGATATCGCCCAGGTCCGCGCGGTGATCACGCTCGAGAACGGCACCTTCGGTGCGATCGCTCCCCCGGTCGCACGTGTCATGTCCGGCGGACAACCGCTGTACGAGTACCGCATCGAGGGTTTGGCCAGCGAGTCGATCGTGATCGCGCTCGAGGTCTACCGCCGCGGTGGTGACTGGAAGGTTCGCGCCGTCGGCCAGGGTTATGCCGGTGGTTTCGCCGCCTTGGTCACCGATCATGGAGTTTCGGTGGACGATGCACCCGCCCCAACACCTCCCGTCCCGACACCTCCGGCACAGGCACCTCCCGCCCCGGCACCAGCCGCACCAGCGCCCAGCTATTCGCGCCCGCAGCCTGCGGCGGCACCCAGCTACCCATCTCAGCCGGCCGCACCAGCCGCGGCGGCCTACACACCACCTCAGCAACCGCCTGCCCCCGCCGGTCGGCCCGAAGTGAGCCTACGGAAGGGCCATCCGGTCAGTTTGGCCAAGGGCCAACGGGTTTCGCTGAACAAAGACGGCGGAGTTGCGCTCACCAACATCCAGATGGGTCTCGGGTGGGATCCCGTTGTGGTGAAGAAGCGGTTCGGTAACCGCAGCGCAGACATCGACCTGGACGCGTCAGTCGTCATGTTCGCCGATTCACAGGCTGCCGACGTCGTCTACTACGGTCAGCTGACGTCGAAAGATGGTTCGATCCGCCACCTCGGTGACAACCTCACCGGAGCAGGCGAAGGTGACGACGAAGTGGTCACCGTTGATCTGACCCGCGTCCCGATGCATGTGAACGCGCTCATCTTCATCGTCACGTCCTACCAGGGTCAGACCTTCGAGCAGGTTGACAACGCTTTCTGCCGCCTGGTGGACCAGACGACCAACTCCGAGCTGGCCCGATACACCCTTGCCGGCGGTATGCCTTTCACCGGCGTGGTCATGGCGAAGGTGTTCCGCGAGGGCGGGGTCTGGAAGCTTCAGGCGATCGGCGAGGGAATCACCGCGCGGCACGCCGGCGAGGCCCTGCCGCAGCTGCAGCGATTCTTGTCGAACGACTTCATGAAATAGACCCGGTGTGTGCGGGTCCGAGAGGAACTTTCGTCAGATGAATGAGCTGGTCGCCGGTCAGAACGCTCCGGCCGGTGAACATGCGCTGAGGTTTTCGGTCGCGGCGACGGGGTTCGAAGTCGACGTTGTCGGCCTCGTCGTCGACGACCGTCTGCATGTGCTCGGCTCCGATGACGTTGTCTTCTACAACCAGCCGGCGACGAGCGGTGTCACGCTGGCCGACGGCCAGTTGTCCATCGATCTCGACGCAGTGCGTCCTGGTGCCCGAGTGCTGTGCGCGGTTGGCTTCGATGACGTGCCCACCGAATCAGCGATGACCGGGATACGTGCGGAACTGACCGGTCGCGCGCAGTCGCCGGGGTTTGCGCTCACATTGCGCCCGACACTCGGCGAAACCGCGCTGCTGTGCTTTGAGCTGTATCAGCGGGTCGGTCAGTGGAAAGTGCGCGCGCTCGGTCAGGGCTACGAAGGTGGTCTGGCTCAACTGATGTCGAGCCACGGCGTCGACGTCGACGATGACGGCTCCGCGACCGACATTGCTTCGATGCCTCAAACTCCTGCCGCCCAACCAGTTTCGCCGGTCACCTCGGAAGACCTTCCGTCGGAGATGGTGCGGCTCGGATCCGACCATGGCGCTGCAATCGCCCGCGCCCACGTCATCTTCGAGGACGCGGCCCGCTCGGCGGCGGGTTTTGTTCAGTCCGAGGGCTTTGCGATCGAACGTCTCGATCGGGAACTCGCCGATGCGATGGCCGATCCGTCGCAGCGTAATTCCCCCGCGACGGCCCTCCTTCGGGACGCCGCGCAAAAACGATGCGATGAGCTGGTGGCAGCCGCGCAGGACCGGTTCGATTCCGATTCCCGGGTTCTGATGGCTGAACTCGCCGCCATCGATCCCCAGTTGCCGCCGGCGATGGCGTCGTGGCAGTCCTCTGCGTGGTCACAGACCGACGGGCATACCGGCAGTGGGTTGCGGTTGGGAGAACTCGCAGCGCCCGAACGGGGTGAACTGCGACTCCCGTTCTGTATTCCGACGCCGATCCCGCGGCCCCTCTGGGTGCTCGAGAACGGTCAATCGGTGGTCTCGGTGGTGACGTCCCTGACTTTGCGACTGGTGACCGCCGCAAGAATGCTCACCTCGGCGTCGCACGACGGCGTCACCATCGACGTCCTCGACCTCACCGGGAAGTTCGCGGCGCTGACCGCACTGCTCGCACCGGTGATGTTGGCGCCACCGGTCACCACACCGGACGCGGTGGCCCCGCGTCTGGATGTGCTCGAGTCGGCCATCGATCTGAACTTGATGGCCATGCAAGCGGGAACCGATGTGGGGAGCGGTCATGACGAGTTCGGCGTTCGGGTGGTGATCGTCGCAGACCTGCCGTTCGGCTGGGAGCCGAGCGATCTCGCCCGACTCCTGCGCATCGTCGATCGGGGAACCCGTCTGGGTTGGGCGTTCGTTTTCGCCGGGTCACTCGACGAACACGAGAGCGATCCACTGGTGGCCGCGATCGCCGACAACACCCTGGTGCTCCCGGTGACCGACGACGCGCGTGCGCACGACCCCTGGGTCGGCCTGGAGTGGACTCTCGAGGCCGAACAGCTCGATCCGCAATCGGAGGTCGCCCAACAGATCGTCGAGAGTCTTCGCAGCGGACAGTCGCGGTCGAATACCGGGCCACCGAGCTGACCGGACCGACCCGGGCCGACTGCTATCGCCAGCGCTCGGCTTCCTTGGCCAGTGCCACCAGTTCAGCGCCCAGCTCCGTCAACTCGTCGCGGCCGGCATCCTCGGCGACAGCGGTCGCGATGTCTTCGGCCGCACACCGCAGTCGGAAGAGACGCTCGATCAGATCTTCGGCCTCTCCGGCGCTCAGAACAACCGAATCCGCAGGGATGGAACTTCCTGCGACCAAGTTTCGTTGTTCGTATGCGCGTTGACGACAGGATTGCTTGCAGTACTTGCGTCGGCGGCCGACCTCGGACTCGACGATCTCGCGTCCGCACCATGCGCAATTGTTGCGTGCGGTGCCGCGTCGCGACGCTGTGGCCTGGGGTTCCATAAGCAGTGAGGTTACTCCGCGCCGACGTCGGCACCGGGGGCAGCCACCCACCAAAATTCCGTCCGCGGCGCGATCGCGGAGGATTTAGCAGGACATCCGCACACACGCGTAAGATGGATAAGTAATCCAACGAAGGGATAGTAGTTATGGCAGATCGAGTTCTACGCGGCAGCCGCCTCGGAGCGGTGAGCTACGAGACCGATCGCGATCATGACCTCGCGCCGCGGCGCATGGTGAAGTACCGCACCGACAACGGCGAGATCTTCGATATTCCGTTTTCCGACGAAGCCGAGGTCCCGTCGACTTGGCCGTGCAAGAACGGTATGGAAGGCACGATTCTCGAAGGTACGGTCACCGAAGAGAAGAAGGTCAAGCCGCCGCGCACCCACTGGGACATGCTTCTCGAGCGTCGCAGCGAAGAAGAGCTCGAGGTGCTCCTGACCGAGCGTCTCGACCTCCTCAAGGCGCGCCGTCGGGGCACCAGCAGCTAGAGGTCTGACAGATCGGCTCAACGCAAACGAGCCACTTATACAAAGACGAGCCACATATTTGTGGCTCGTCTTCGTATAGGTGGCTCGTTTGTCGTAGGTGCTACTTCTTACGCAGCTTGTCGAGGCGATGGGTCAGGCCCCAACGCGGCACCTTGAATGCGGCTTCGCGGACGATGCTGCCGCTCATCTTCGACTCCCCCAGCTCACGTTCGGTGAACGTGATGGGTACCTCGGCCACATCGAAACCGGCTCGCACCGTGCGCCAGCCGAGGTCGACCTGGAAGCAATAGCCGTGCGATTCGATGGCGCCCAGATCCAGTGTCTCGAGTACGTGACGTCGGTATGCGCGGTAGCCACCGGTGATGTCTTTGATCGTCACACCGAGCGCGATCCGCGAATAGATATTGCCGCCGCGGGACAGGATCTCCCGGCGTCGCGGCCAGTTCACGACGGTGCCACCGGGGACATAGCGTGAGCCGATGACCAGATCGGCGCCGGCGTTGACCCGGTCGAGCAGGCGATGCAGCTCCTCGGGAGCGTGACTGCCGTCGGCGTCCATCTCGACCAGGACCGCGTAGTCGCGGGCCAGACCCCATTTGAAGCCGTCGATATAGGCGGCACCCAGACCGTTCTTCACGGAGCGGTGCATCACATGGATTCGTCCGTCACCGTCGGCTGCTGCCAGTTCGTCGGCGAGATCGCCGGTACCGTCCGGGCTGCTGTCGTCCACGATGAGAATGTGCACCGACGGCTGGGTCGCCTGGACCCGCTTGACGATCAGCGGCAGATTCTCGATCTCGTTGAAGGTCGGAATGATCACCAGGGTTCCCGCCCCGTCCGTCCCCACGACCGGACCGGTTGTGCGTGAGTTGTCCTCAGGCCCCGTCACCATGCTCCTCCTTTGACCATCCCCGTAACCTAATGCCTTGTACCACCAGGACCAAAAAACCGCAGACCGTCAAGAGTACGGCCAGACGCTCGGGCCACGGTCCGATCTTGGTGGCCACGGTCTCGTCGGTGTGCAGCGGAATCGACTCCACCAACATCGCCGGCTCGAAGAATCCGCTGCGTGCGGTGGTGTGCCCGTCGGGCGCGATGATGGCGCTGACGCCGCTCGTGGCCGCGACGACCACTGCACGTCCGTGTTCGACCGCTCGCAGCTGTGACATTGCCAGCTGTTGATAGGTCATCTGCGTGCGCCCGAAGGTGGCGTTGTTGGTGGGTACCGACAGGAACTCCGCACCCGACTGGACAGCTTTGCGCGCTGACCGGTCGAAGGCGATTTCCCAACACGTCGATACACCCACCCTCACGGTTTCACCGCTGTTGGTTTCGACATCGACAACACCAGGGCCGGTGCCCGGTTTGAAGTTGCCCGCAGACTCGGCGTACGACGAGAAATGCGTGAAAAAGCTTCGCCAGGGCAGATATTCGCCGAAGGGCTGGATGATCTGCTTGTCGTAACGGCCTTGGATCTGACGACCGTCCGATGCCTGGCGACCATCCCACACCAGCACGGTGTTCGTGGGCCTGCCATCGGGATTTCGAACGAGTGTTCCGACCAGGATCGGGGCATCGACCGCGACGGATGCCATCGTGATCAGTTCGGCGGCGTCCTCGTTGGTCGTGGGATCGATGTCGGATGCGTTCTCCGGCCAGATCACGATGTCCGGCTGCGGTTGTTCACCAGCCCGCACCGCAGCGGCCAGAGCCATGGTTTCGCGCACGTGGTTGTCGAGCACGGCTCGGCGTTGCTCATTGAAATCAAGGCCAAGGCGCGGCACATTGCCCTGAATAGCGGCGACGGTGATCTGGTTGTCGGAACTGTTGCGTGAATCCACGGAGGGCCACAGGAACGCCGCCACGATCGGGGTGATCAGCGTCATGATCAGCGCCGGAACCAGCCGATTCCACTGCCGCGGCGCGGTGGCGGTCCACATCAACACCGCTGCCAAGCCGGCACCACTCAACGCCACGGAGAAGGACACCAGCGGCGCCCCGCCAAGCGAGGCCAGGGACACCATCGGACCACCGAGCTGTCCGAATGCGGCACGGCCCCATGGGAAACCGCCGAAGGGAAATGACGAGCGGGCCCATTCGACGGTGACCCATGCCAACGCGAACCACAGCGGCCAGGCAGGCAACCGGAGCAGGCGGACGGCGAGGACCCCGAACAACCCGGTGTACAGCGACATCACCACTGCCAACGCCACCCACGGCAACGGGCCGACGTAGACGCCTATCCACGGCAGCAACGGGAGGAAGAAGCCGAGCCCGTACGCGAAGCCGTGCAAGAAGCCGTCACGGAATCGGGTGACGTCCTTGAGGGACAGGGCCAGCACCATCAGTGACGCAATGCCCAGAAACCAGAGATTGCGAGGCGGGAAGGCCGCCCACATCAACAGACCACCGATCGCGGCGGTAACCGTCCGTAGGACCAACGGCGCGCGGACAAAAGCGCCGAGCCGGGCCGAGAGCGCCGACCCGCGTGATTCAACCGTGCCAGGGGTCACCGGGCGGCCCTGTCGTAAATCGCTCGTCCGGCGCGGACGGTGCGCACACAGTCCGGGAGTTTGCGTCCGGGTCGCAGATCGGGCAGCGCCGGTACGCGTGATCGTGGGTCGGTGGACCACCGCGCCACCTGGGGGTCGGCCGACCCCGCCACGACCAGTTCTTCGACCTCCCACACCGCGTAGTCGGCAGGCGCGCCCGGAACCAGCGTCCCGGCGACACCGTCGCGGTGACCGCCGGCCCGCCAGGCGCCGCGGGTCGAGGCGGCAAAGGCGGCGCGCGCCGAGATCGCGCTGGTCGGGTTGTTGTGATTGGAGGCGGCGGCGATGGCAGCCCACGGGCGCATCGATGTCACTGGTGCATCCGAGCTGAAGGACAGGCCAACACCCGCTTTGGCGAGTTGCGCGAAGTTGTTGAGCGATCGGCCACGTTCGGCACCGAGACGCTGTTCGTAGAGCTGGCCGGGGCCACCCCACAGGGCATCGAACAGCGGTTGCATGCTGGCGATCATGCCGCCCGCAGCCAGGATGGTGGCGTGGTCCGAGGTGACCATCTCAGCGTGTTCGATGCGGTGGCCCAGGCGCGCCAGCGCCGGACCGCCGAACTCGGCGGCAACATCGGCAACCGCCTGAACCAGCACGTCCATCGCCGCGTCCCCGATCACATGGAATCCCGACTGGATGCCGGCCTCGGTGCAGGCACGCAGATGGGTGGTCACGGTCTGCGCGTCGAGATAGCCGACGCCACACGTGTCGGCGTCGACGTAGGGCTCGCGAAGGAGCGCCGTGTGAGAACCGATCGCGCCGTCTATGAACAGGTCGCCGCCGAGCGCATGGGCGCGGGTCGACTCGATCAACGCCAATGCTTCTGCGGTATCGGATACCGCAGCGCCCCAGTAACGGCGGATCTCGACATCGTGTGCGAGATCGGCCAGCGAGAGGAAGTCGTCGAGTCCGCTGATGTCGGGTCCACCGTTTTCGTGGACGGCGACAATCCCGTTCGCGGCGGCATCGTCGAGCGCTGCCTGCTGGGCGCGATTGCGTCCGGTGGTACTCAGCAGCGCGCGGGCCGCACCGCGCACCCGATGGTGGGCGTCAGCGGTCAGCGGACCCTGCGGGTCGTACCCGAAGGCGCCGGTCAGCCCATCGGCGCGGATGCGCAAAGCGGTTGATGCGACTGCGGAATGTTCGTCGATCCGGGCCAGATACACCGGACGATCTCCGACTACGGCATCGATGTCCGCTGTCGAGGGATGTCCGTCCGGCCATGTCGACTCGTCCCAGCCCAACCCCCAGATGAGGTCGGTGTCGGTGTGTTCGGCGTTGTACCGGCGCAACCTAGCGAGGCAGTCTTCACGGCTGACCGCATCGCTGAGGTCGAGTCCGCGCAGGGCGAGCCCCGTCGACGTGAGGTGAACATGAGAATCGACGAACGCGGGTGCAACAAGTGCCCCGTCGAGGTCGATGACTTCAGCATTGGGGTGCAGTACACGTCCGACCGGATCCGAACCGACCCAGACGACCACGCCGTTTTCGATCGCAATAGCAGTTGCATCGGGGGCCACCGGCGAATAAATGTGCCCGCCGATCAGCAGTTGACTCTCCACGACCGTCCAGTCTGCCTGCCGGACGGTGGCGGGCTGTTGTCAGGGTTACCGACAGGGGTACAAGGATCAGAGGTCGGGGTGCGACTTGGGCAGTTGACGACGGGTCGGGTCGTGGTCGGCCGGGCCGTAGGTGGTGTCGACAACCTGTCCGTCGACAACGGTGACACCGGCCATCCCGCGGCCATATCGCGCGTAGCCCTCCATCGCGCCGACGACCTTGCGGGTACCGACAGCGATGACCAGTGGGCGCAGGACCATTCGAACAGGCTTGAGCAGCAACAGGATACCGATGACGGTCGTGACCAGACCGGGCACGACCATCGCGATGGTCGCACCGGCCAGCAGTGCGGTGTCAGCGACCGGTGCTGCCGATCCGGCAGGACCGGCAGGCGCTCCCGCAGCAGCGTTCTGTCCGGCGGCGCGGAGATTGGCGAGGACCTTGGCACCTTGGCGGCGGAGCAGCCAGAAGCCGAGGACCATCGTGGCGATCACCAGCAGGACCGCCCACGCGAAACCGATCGCAAAACAAAGCCCCACGAAGGCGGCTATTTCTATCGCCACGTAGGTGAGAAAGAGTGCGAGCTTCATGAGATCAACCATCCTGGTCATCGGCAGTGCGTACACAGGGTCAACGATCAGGCCGCCCGATTTTCTCCCGATCCCCCGAATTCAATCGCACCAGGCGCGATGGCTTCGAACTCGGGTCGTCTCAGGCCCCCTCGATGTCGCCTTCGGTCTCGAGAAACACCCGCCGCAGTTCATCGAGCATCTGCGGTGGAGGTGCCGACCACATCTCGCGCTGCGCCGCCTCCAGGAGACGTTCGGCGATGCCGTGCAGCGCCCAGGGGTTGGACTTGTTCATGAACTCCTGGTTGGCCTCGTCGAGCACGTACGACTCGGTCAGCTGCTCGTACATCCAGTCGGCCATCACGTTGGTGGTGGCGTCGTAGCCGAATAGGTAGTCAACCGTGGCGGCCATCTCGAATGCGCCCTTGTAGCCATGGCGCTGCATCGCGGCGATCCAACGCGGGTTGACCACGCGGGCCCGGAAGACCCGCGTGGTCTCTTCCGACAGGGTGCGCGTGCGAACGTTGTCCGGGCTGGTGCTGTCGCCGATGTAGGCCTCGGGATCCTTGCCGGTCAATGCCCGGACCGTGGCGATCATGCCACCGTGGTACTGGAAGTAGTCGTCGGAATCGGCGATGTCGTGTTCGCGGGTGTCGGTGTTCTTGGCGGCGACTGCAATGCGCCGGTATGCCGATCGCATGTCGTCGACCGCGGCCACACCTTCACGTCCGCGGCCATACGCGTAACCACCCCAGGCGGTGTACACCTCGGCCAGATCGGCATCGCTGCGCCAGTCCTTGGAGTCGATCAGTTGGAGCAGGCCTGCGCCGTAGGTTCCGGGCTTCGACCCGAAAATACGACTGGTGGCGCGGTCGACGTCGCCGTGGTCGGCAACGTCGGAACGCGCATGGGCGGCAACGTAGTTCGACTCGTCGGGTTCGTCGAGTGCGGCGATCATCCGAACGGCATCGTCGAGGATCGTGATCACATGTGGGAAGGCGTCCCGGAAGAATCCGGAGATGCGCACCGTGACATCGATACGGGGACGGCCGAGTTCGGCGAGGCTGATCAGGTCCAGTTTTGTCACCCGGCGCGACGCCTCATCCCAGATCGGCATCACCCCGAGGAGTGCGAGAACCTCGGCGATGTCGTCGCCGGACGTGCGCATCGCGCTGGTCCCCCACACGGACAAGCCCACGGACTTCGGATACTCGCCGTGGTCCGAGAGATAGCGCGCCAGAAGCGAATCCGCCATCGCGCGGCCGGTCTCCCAGGCAAGTTTCGACGGTACAGCCTTCGGGTCGACCGAATAGAAGTTGCGGCCGGTCGGCAATACGTTGATCAGTCCACGTAGTGGTGATCCGCTCGGCCCGGCAGGGATGAATCCACCACCGAGCGCGTGGAGAATCCGTGGGACCTCCTGGTCGGTTTGGCGGAGCCGAGGGACGATCTCGGAGCCTGCGAAGTCGAGGATCTTGCGAACATCGGCCGGGTGACCTTCGGCGACAGTGGCGATGGTCGCGGCGTCCCAGTTGCCCTTGGCGCAACCCGCCACCAATTCCCGGGCGATCGCTTCGATGCTGTCGGTGGCGTTGCGGCCTGCGGTTCCGTCTTCGGTGAGCCCCAATGCTTCTCGAAGTCCGGGAAGGCTCTGCGTTCCGCCCCACAATTGCCGGGCGCGCAACATTGCCAGCACCAGATCGACCTCGACATCACCGGCCGGTGGCTGTCCGAGGATGTGGAGTCCGTCGCGGATCTGAACGTCTTTGATCTCGCACAGCCAACCGTCGACGTGCAACAGCATGTCGTCGAAGACGTCTTCCTCGGGACGCTCCGACAACCCGAGATCATGATCCATCTTCGCGGCCTGCAAGAAGGTCCAGATCTGCTGGCGGATCGCCGGGAGTTTGTTCGGGTCGAGCGCGGAAATGTTGGCGTGCTCGTCGAGCAGTTGCTCCAAACGCGAGATGTCGCCGTAACTTTCGGCCCGTGCCATCGGCGGGATCAGGTGATCGACCAGCGTGGCGTGCGCCCGGCGCTTCGCCTGGGTGCCTTCGCCCGGATCGTTCACCAGGAACGGATAGATCATCGGCAGATCCCCGATGGCGGCATCGGTGCCACACGAGGCCGACATTCCCAGTGTCTTGCCCGGCAGCCATTCGAGGTTGCCGTGCTTGCCGACATGGACGACGGCGTCGGCGGCAAAGTGATCGTGCGACGACAACCAGCGATAACACGCCAGATAGTGATGACTCGGCGGCAGATCCGGGTCGTGATAGATCGCAACCGGGTTCTCACCGAAGCCGCGTGGTGGTTGGACCATCAGCACGATGTTCCCGAATTGCATTGCCGCGATCACGATATCGCCGTCCGGATTGACCGAGCGGTCGACGAACAGTTCGCCGGGGGCCGGCCCCCAGTGTTCGATCATCGTCGTCCGGAGGTCTTCGGGCAGCGTGCCGAACCAGTCGCGGTAGTCCGCCGCTGACAGCCGGATCGGGTTGGCTGCCAACGCTTCTTCGGTGAGCCAGTCGGGATCTTGTCCACCGGCGGCGATCAGCGTGTGGATCAGTGTGTCCGAATCGTTCTCGGCCAGACCGGGAACCGAGCCGTCGCCGGATTCCGGTCCGATGTCGTAGCCCGCGTCCCGCATGGCCTCGAGCAATCGGAGCAGGCTCTGTGGGGTGTCGAGCCCCACTGCGTTCCCGATCCGGGCATGTTTGGTCGGGTATGCAGACAACATCACGGCAACCCGGCGATCAGCCGGTGCGATGTACCGAAGTCGCCCGTGGCGCACAGCGATTCCGGCGACTCGTGCACACCGTTCGGAATCCGGGCGGTACCAGGGCAGGCCGTCTTCACCGATCTCCTTGAACGAGAACGGAACCGTGATGATCCGTCCGTCGAACTCGGGTACCGCAACCTGCGTGGCGACGTCCAATGGGGACATGCCATCGTCGTTCGCCGCCCATCCGGCACGGGACGATGTCAGACACAGTCCCTGCAGGATCGGGATGTCCAGACGGGCGAGTTGTTCGATGTTCCAGTTCTCGTCGTCGCCACCGGCCGACGCGGTGGCAGGCGTCGTTCCCCCGGCGGCAAGCACCGTGACCACCAGCGCATCGGCTACCGCAAGCTGTTCGAGCAGGTCATCGGGCGCGGTCCGCAGCGACGCGCAGAAGATCGGCAGTGCCCGGCCGCCCTTGTCCTCGATCGCGTCGCAGAGTGCGTTGATGTAAGCGGTGTTGCCTGCCAGATGCTGGGCTCGGTAGTAGAGAACCGCGATCGTCGGTCCGGTGGTCTCGACCTGGGATTTGCGGTCCAGAATCCCCCACTGCGCGGTGGTTGCCGGAGCACTGAAACCGTGGCCGGTGAGCAGCAGGGTGTCCGACAAAAACGCGTGGAGGTTTGCGAGATTGTCCGGTCCGCCCTGGGCCAGGTAGTTGTGTGCGTCGGCGGCGACCCCGGGAGCGACCGTCGACATCGACATCAGATCGGGATCGGGCAGCTGTTCACCGGAGAGCACCACGGTCGGCAATCCGGCGGCGATCACCGCGTCCAGGCCCTGTTCCCACATCCGGCGGCCACCGAGAATCCGCACAACCACCAGGTCGGCCCCGTTCAGGAGTCGAGGTAGGTCTTCATCGACGAGAAGGCGTGACGGGTTCGCGAGGCGATAGTCGGCGCCGCTGGCCTTGGCCGTCAGCAGATCCGTGTCCGATGTGGACAGCAGCAAGATCACGAGGACCTCCTTGCCGGGAATGCGCGCCCGGCGGTTGGGGTGTAGCAGCGGAGCAACAAGGGTCTGACTTGGGGTTTCCCCATTACAGTGGCGCGACCGTGCCGGATTCTCACCGGCTTCCTCGTTGCGGAATTGCATCAGCATATAAGACCGGCAATTCCAAGTGATCCGACGGCGATGAGTCGGGCAACTGACCGCCACCGAGCGGTGGAAAGTTGATCGGCGCCAGTACCGTGGAACGCATGAGTCGACCATCCGATCGTTGCCCCGGTGTGTTCTCGGCGCATCCGGCGGCAGATGGCCATCTGGCTCGGATCCGGCTGCCCGGCGGTCTGATCACCCCGATCCAGATGCAATCCCTGGTAGGGGTGGCGGATGACTTCGGCGACGGTCATCTCGAATTGACCTCGCGCGGCAACGTCCAACTGCGTGGGATCACCGACGTGGACGGTGCCGGCGAACGCATACTCGAGGCCGGCCTGATCCCGTCTCCCAGTCACGAGCGGGTCCGCAACCTGCAGCTTTCAGCATTGACGGGGCGGCGCGGAGGGCTGATCGATGCGCGGCCGATCCTGGACGACTTCGACATCCGCCTGCAGTCCGACCCGGTGCTGGCGAGTCTCCCGGCCCGGATCCTGTTCGGCGTCGACGACGGGCGTGGCGACATCCTCGCCCAGGGTCCCGACATCGGTGTGCTGGCGATCGATGATCGAGCGTTTGACGTGCTCATCGGCGGAAAGCCGACCGGACGTCGGGTCTCGGCAGATGATGCCGCGGCCCTCATGATCGACCTGGCGTATGCGTTTCTGGCTGACCGGTCCGACGAATGGCGCGTGCAGGATGTTGCCGATCGGACCACCATCGACAACATCTTGGCGACACTGCAGACAACTGGTGAATACCCGAGGTCAGAGCCTATTTCGGAACCACGGGTGGGTTGGTTGACGCAGGATCACGACGACCTGGTGGCACTCGGTTCGGTGGTCGCGCATGGACGGGTCCCGGCGCGAGTCGGCGAGTTCCTGGCTGCCATCGAACGCGACATCTACCTGACGCCGCAAAAAGAGATCCTGATCGTTGACCTGTCAGAAGGCATGGCCGACACCGTACTTCGGGTGATGGCACCGATGGGCCTGATCTTCGACGAGAGTTCACCATGGACCAAGGTCACCGACTGCACCGGATCACCCGGCTGCGACAAATCGCATGCCGATGTCCGTCGGGATTTGGAACTGCACCTGACGTCAGATGACGTCGCGGTCGACGACCGTGAGCACTGGGTCGGCTGCGAACGCGGGTGCGGTTCGCCTCAAGAGAACCATCTTCGGGTCGAAGCCACAGCGACGGGGTACAAGCGTCGCCGACTCTGATCGGCATCTATGGTGGCGAGCACTATGTACACCTACATTCGAGACGGCGCCGAGATCTACCGGCAGTCATTCGCGACAATTCGTGCCGAATCCGACCTCACCATGTTCGACGATGACCTGTCGCAGGTGGTTGTCCGGATGATCCATGCCTGCGGTCAGGTCGATCTGACCGCCGACGTGCGAGCCAGTGCAGGTCTGGTGACCGCGGCCCGCACGGCGATGGAAGCCGGAGCGCCGATCCTCTGCGATGCGAACATGGTCGCGTCCGGCGTGACCCGCAAGCGGTTGCCCGCAGACAACGATGTGCTCTGTCTACTCGGCGACAGTCGGGTCCCGGACTTGGCTGCGGAACTGGAGACCACAAGAACCGCTGCTGCGGTGGACCTTTGGCGACCGATGCTCGAGGGATCCGTGGTTGCGATCGGCAACGCGCCAACCGCGCTCTTTGCGCTCCTGGAGCTGATCGATGCAGGCGGACCACGGCCGGCTGCGGTCATCGGCGCGCCGGTTGGATTCATCGGCGCTGCGGAATCCTGTGCAGCGCTTGCCGATCGAAACGATCTCGAGTACTTGACGGTACTCGGCCGTCGCGGCGGGTCGGCGATCACCGCCGCCGCTCTCAACGCACTTGCCTCGAAGGTGGAATGACGATGACCAGCAGTGGAAAATTGTGGGGCGTGGGCTTGGGGCCCGGTGACAGCGAACTGGTCACCGTGAAGGCCGCCCGCGTCATCGGCGAGGCTGATGTGATCGCGTATCACTGTGCCCGCCATGGTCGTTCGATCGCCCGGTCGGTTGCCCAGCCGTACCTTCGGGAAGGTCAGCTCGAGGAACGGCTGATGTACCCGGTCACCACCGAGACCACCGATCACCCCGGTGGCTACCGCGGCGCGCTCGACGACTTCTATGCCGATGCCGCGGAAGTCCTCGCCGCGCATCTGCGTGCGGGACGTTCGGTGGCGTTGCTGGCCGAAGGTGACCCACTTTTCTACAGCTCGTACATGCATATGCACAAGAGGCTGACCGAGCGTTTCGACACCGAGATCATCCCGGGTGTCACGTCTGTGAGCGCTTCGGCAGCCGCCACCGGTATGCCATTGGTCGAAGCCGAGGAGACCCTGACCGTGCTGCCGGGCACGCTTCCCAAGGCAGAACTCGTCCGTCGACTGCGTGACAGCGATGCGGTGGCGATCATGAAACTCGGCCGGACATTCCCGGAAGTAGTTGCAGCGCTGCGCGAATCCGGTGTCATCGACCGGGCGTGGTATGTCGAACGCGCCTCGACGGGTGCGCAGAAGGTCATGCCCGTGGTCGACGTCGACGCTTCGACGGTGCCGTACTTTTCGATGGTCGTCATCCCCGGTGAGCTCAACAACGCGCAACCATCTGCACCTGTTGCCGGCGTAGCCGGTGAGGTTGTTGTCGTCGGCTTGGGACCTGGCGCCGACCGGTGGACCACCCCGGAAGTGCGTGCCGAGCTGGCGAAGGCGACCGATCTGGTGGGCTACAAGACCTATCTCGACAGGGTGACTCCCCGACCCGGACAACGTATGCATGCCAGTGACAACCGTGTGGAGTCCGAACGGGCCTGCATGGCACTGGATCTGGCAAAGAATGGCGCCCGGGTGGTAGTGGTGTCCTCGGGCGATCCTGGCGTGTTTGCGATGGCGGCAGCAGTCGTCGAAGAAGCAGCGGACCCGCAATGGCGCGACGTTCCCGTGCGGGTGGTGCCCGGAGTGACCGCGGCCAACGCCGTCGCAAGCCTTGCGGGCGCTCCGCTCGGACATGACTATGCGGTGATCTCCTTGTCCGACCGCCTCAAAAGCTGGGATGTGATCACGGCGCGGGTGCGGGCTGCACTGGCCGCGGATCTGGTGCTCGCGATTTACAACCCCGGATCGGTCAGCAGGAATTGGCAAGTTGCGGAACTCAAGGACATCGTTCTGGAATCCAAGGACCCGTCAACGCCGATCATCCTGGGACGCGACGTGGGTGGCCCTGAGCAGTCGATGGTGATCACTACCGTCGGGGAGTTCGATCCTGCCGTGGTCGACATGCGGACGCTGCTGATCATCGGTTCGTCGACCACAACGGTCGTCGACCGAGTCGGAGGCCCGGTGGCGTTCACCAATCGCCGCTACGAGAGCAGCTGACGCACCCAGACTGCGGCGGCGGAAGCCGTTTCGACGGTTTCGCCGCCGGGTGGGGTAGGTCGCCGAACCATGACGACTGGCAGTGAGAGTTGCCGCGCTGCTTCAAGTTTCGCCTGAACCAGCGGGCCACCACTGTTCTTCGTGACGACCACGTCGATGCGATGTTCACGCATCAGGGCAAGTTCGCCGTCGACGGTGTACGGCCCGCGGCTACGGATGATCTGATGCTGCGCTGGTATCGCTCGCTCGGGTGGGTCGACGAGGCGGATCAGAAACCAGGCGTCGTCGATGTCGGCGAAGGCGTCTACATCCTGGCGACCGGTGGTGAGGAAGACTCGGGGACTTCCCTGTTCGCCCGCCAACTCCGCCACGGTCCTGGCGGCTCCGGCGATGTCGGGTACGTCGATCCAGCGATCCCCCGGTTGCGAAAGCCATTCGGGGCGTCGCAAGGTCAGCATCGGTATATCGACTTCTGTTGTTGCGGTAACGGCGTTGGCTGAGATCTGACGGGCAAACGGGTGTGTCGCGTCGACCACTGCCGTGCAGTTGTTGTCCCTCAGCCACACTGTCATACCGTCGACGCCGCCGAACCCGCCGATGCGGACGCCGCCGACCGGTAGCGCCGGATTCTTGACCCTACCCGCGAGCGAGGTGACAACCCGCACTCCTTCGCCGACGAGTTCCTTTGCGAGAGCGCGGGCTTCTGCGGTCCCGCCGAGGACGAGGACTGTGCCCTCGCTCATGACGAATGAGGGTCGTTGCGCAGCTTGGTCATCCGGGCTGACGAGTAGAGATAGCTGTCCGGGAACTCATCCGCGACCAGGACGCGTCCGACAAAGATGACCGCGGTGCGCTGAATATCGTTCATTTCCAGCTGGTTCGGGAGCTCTGCCAACGTGCACCGAACGATCTGCTGGTTGTCGCGGCTGGCGAAGGCGACCACGGCAGTGGGACAATCGCTTCCGTAGTGCGGTGTCAGGGCGTCGGCTATCTGTTGGGCTCGATGGGCGGCCAGGTGGATCGCCATCGTGACACCTGTGCGGGCGAGTTCTTCGAGTTTTTCGCCTTCGGGCATGTCGGTTGACAGCGTGGATACTCGGGTGATCAGCAGCGACTGACCGACGCCGGGCACCGTGAGTTCTTGTCCCAATGCTGCGGCGGCCGCGGTGAAGGCAGGAACGCCCGGGACGATTTCGTAAGAGATTCCTTGCGGCTGCAGCAATCTGATCTGTTCTGCCACCGCCGAATACAGTCCGGGGTCGCCTGAATGGAGTCGAGCCACATCATGCCCGGCATGGGTCGCGGTCACGATGTGGTCGATGATCTGCGGAAGAGGCATCTTCGCTGTGTTGATCAAAGTGGCCCCGGGTGGACAATGTTCGAGCATCTCCGCGGGAACCAGCGACCCGGCGTACAGGCAGGTGTTGCACTGCGAGAGCAACTTTGCGCCGCGGAGGGTGATCAGGTCGGCGGCGCCGGGTCCGGCTCCGATGAAGTACACCGTCATAAGTTGGTCCTCGGTTTGTCGGCGATCCACTGTGTCACTGGGAGCGTTGGTCGCCAGGTTGTCATTGATCCGAGTGGCTCGGCGTGGTCGATCTGGAATCGACGGAGGCTACCACCCACTGCGGCATGCCATTTCACCAAGACTGCCTCAGATTCGAGTGTAACCGCGTTGGCCACTATCCGTCCGCCGTCGAGCAAGGCATCCCAGCACTCCTCCACCATCCCCGGGACCGTCACGCCTCCCCCGATGAAGATCGCGTCGGGATCAGGTGCGTGGGTCAACTGCTCGGGCGCAGCGCCGTGGACCGTCAGTCCTGCGCTCACGCCGAGCTCGGCTGCGTTGTGCACGATGCGTCCACGACGTACGTCGTTGGATTCGAAAGCAATTGCGGTGCAAGTCCGGTCGGTGCGCAGCCACTCGATGGCGATACTGCCTGCGCCCGCTCCGACATCCCAGAGCAGTTGGCGGGCGGCCGGCCGCAATGCGGTGACGGTCAGCGCGCGGACTGCCTGCTTGGTGAGCTGTCCGTCGTTGCTGAAGTCGGTGTCCGGCAGACCTGCCTGGCTACTGACGGCCGGACCGAGACAGTCGACAGCGATGATGTTGAGCTGGTCGCCGGCAGGCGCGGCCCACGTTCGTGCGATACCTGTGACCTGGCGTTCGCTGTCGGAGCCGAGCTGTTCGAGGACGGTGAGTTGCGACCATCCGAACCCGTGGGCCGTGAGCAATTCTGCGACGGCCGCCGGAGTGGTGTTGTCGCGGCTGAGGATCAGCAGCCGAACGCTGTCGGAGACTCCCGAGAGGATCGAATCGAGGGGGCGATCGACAACACTGCGGATGCGCGTCGTGGCAAGGTCCCAGCCGAGACGGGCGGAGGCCAGGCTGCCGCTCGATACCGAAGGCAGGATGCGCACGTGTTGCGCGCCCACCTGTTTCACGATCGATGCCCCGACGCCGTGGAACATCGGGTCACCCGAGGCGAGGATGTGAATGGTGTGCGGGTGCGTGTCGGCCAGTAGTCGCTGGAGGTGCTTCGACATCGGGCTGTCCCACCGGTGGAGCGTCGCCTCGAGTGGCGCCAACAGATCCAGCTGGCGCACGGAACCGTAGATGTCGGTGGCAGAGCGCAATTCGCGCTGCGAGTTTCCGGACAGGCCGTCCCAGCCGTCGGCGCCGATGCCGACGACCACAAACTTCAGATCAGTCATCGAGGCATCCGTCGCCAGATCGCCTGGGGCAGGAGCTTCATCACAAAGAAGACAGGACGCAGCTTTCCGGGGACCCAGACCACATGCTTACCTCGGTGCAGCGCTTTGACCACTGCGTCGGCAACCTGTGGTGCGGTACTCGACATCGGAGCAGGTTTGATCCCGGAGGCCATCAGATCTTTTGTCATGCTGCCGATGACAAATCCGGAGCGGACGAGCAATAGGTGTACCCCACTGCCGTGCAATGCATCTGACAATCCGCTGGCAAAGCCGTCGAGCCCGGCCTTGGTGGAGCCGTAGACGTAGTTGGCGCGCCGGACCCGGACGCCTGCAACGGATGAGAAGACGACGATGTTGCCTCGTTTGGCGGCCCGCATCGCGACGGCCAACGGAGTCAGCACGCTGATTTGGGCGAGGTAGTCGGTGTGCGCGATCTGTAGTGCGTGGGCGCTGTCGACCTCTGCCCTCGCCTGATCGCCGAGGATTCCGAAGGCCACGATCGCATCGTCGATGGGCCCGTGTTCGGCAACGATCTGCTGAATCAGGCCCTCATGTGTTGAGGTGTCGTTCGCATCGAACTCGACCATATGGACAGCTGCCGCATTTTCGGACTCCAGCCGTTCGCGCTGATCATCGAGGTCGGACGACCTCCGAGCCGCCAAGATCACGGTCGCCCCTGCAGCGATCCGAGCTGCAACCTCCAGCCCGATCTCACTGCGACCACCGAACAGCACAACCACTCGCCCATTACTCACCAGGCCAGTATCCCAAACGGCTCATCTCCGAGCTGCAGTCACTCCTTCAGCGGGCTGGGCTTCTTAGGTGCGCGGATCACCTGCAAGATGTCTCGATAGAATTCTTCAACGAGTTTGTTCGCTGAGATGACGACGTTTCCGCGATTCCGGCCCAGCGTGTGGGCACGGGTGATTTTGAACTGCTTGGGGAGCTTTCCATCCGCGGGAAGGAGCGCCTCGGGCTTATCGCGGAGAACTCCCAACAACGCACCCACGTTGGACGATGGACGCCCTGCCAGGATTGATTCGATCCGGGTGTCCGCATGGGCATCCGGGATCTGTTTGACGATCCAATTGATGCGGGTTGCAGGGCGTCCTTCGCGAGGGGCATCAATGATGGTCGAGCACTCCAGGACGTCCGACCGGAGATCGATGGCCAGCGTCAAGGTTCCGGTCGCGCCTGGGATACGCAGTGAGCCGAACATGAAACCCGAGTCCGCCAGCTGTTGAATTCGGCTTGTGCCGTCTGGTCGATACCGCGGGAAAATCGGTCGCACGTCCGCGCTCAGCAAGCACGAGAGGTCGTGGCCGATATGCCGGACCAACTGATCGAATAAATTGCATACTTCGATCGCGCCTTTGGAGTCGGCACTCAGGGTCTTGGTCTTCACTGCATCTCGAACCTGGCCCCACTGCGCCCCCATATCGGTGAAGCCATGCAATCCAGATTTTGGATGTTGCAGGTACCTGACAAACTCTTGCAAGATCCAACTCTGGGTCGAGTCTTGGACTTGTTTGTGCATCGACATCTGAATCGCAACGGATCGGATCTCGTCCCACGAAAGATGGTGTAGCGAAACCTTTTTGAGTTTGCGTTTATCGACTACTACGGGATGTTGGTCGTGTGCACCCAACAGCTGATTGCTGACCGTTATTACAGCGTCGAATCCAAGGCTACGGGCGATGTCGATGTAGGTCTCAACTTGGTCGGTGGTGAGCTTGGCTGACGAAGACTTCGCCTCGACCAGCGCAGTCCATTGCTTCGCTCCACGCGTGATTCTGATCAATCCGTCGGGACGAAGTTTCTTTTCATTCCATTCGAACTCGGGCTCGATGTACGTCTCGATGGATCCTGCGGGCCCACCGCTGCGTGCAACCATCTCACGGCCGAACTCTCGTACCCCGGCCATCACAGCCAAGAGCGCTGAGACCGCACGTCGTTCGCGTTCATCACCTGTACCAATTGCGGACACCGAGAACAAGCGAGAGCGATCCCACTCCGCCCCGCCTTCGGCCAGTTCGGGCACCAACGACCACGATGGCAGTTTCGGTGGACGGAGAGTCTTCTTAGTGGTCATTGAAGATTTCACCGACGGTTTGGTTGCAACTGACTCGGTCTCCAGCGCGATGACGGTAGGCGCAGCATCCACATCTGCCGGTACGGTTTCTTGGGCTTCGACTGTCGCAATGTGCGCATCAGATGAATCTCTGTCACCAGAGTCGGTGGGATCGTCGATCTCGACACCGAACTCTGCTGCCAACGCAGCGAGTCCACCCGCATAGCCCTGGCCGATCGCCCGAAACTTCCACGAGGAGCCCCGTCGATAGAATTCACCGAACAACAACGCCAGGACAGGTTCTTCGATCGACAGATTGAACACTGCTGTCGGACTCGCTGAATCACCTGGCATAACCGTGATTTCGAGATCTTTCGCTTCAGCGAAGGTCGATTCGGATTCGCCGTCGAGGCTGGCCGCAACCACTACCCGCTGAACTTCTTCTGGCAAACCGACAAAGTCCACGAACAGAAGGTCACCGTCACCGGGCTGGGTTGAAAGACTGGCTGAATCGTCGTCGCCGGCTTCACTGTCCTCGAGCCGAACCGCCCCGCCTGCTCCCTCGCGTTGGTTGTAAAAGACGAAATCCGAGTTTGATCGAACCTTGTCGGTCGCATCCAGTAGCAAGATGCTCACGTCGGGCGTTATTGCAGTCTCCCCGGGAAAGCGGCTCACGACGCCGACAGACAGAATGTCGTTACCCTGGCTTATGGATTCGACGGAAACATTCTGTCCGCGAACAAGTTCCAGTGCTTCAACGCGTTGATCGGTCATCACGTGACTATCGCACGACGTCGAGGTTGTGCGTAAAGAGGTCCACCAGATGAATAGGTGATGTGGTGTCCAGACCAGCCTGCTGCACGGGGATGCTTGATAGGACAGCGACTTGGCTAAGGTCGGCTTGTGCCCAAAACACCAAACGACTTAACCCCCGCAGCAATGGACTTCCTCACCGAACGCCACCTCGGGAGCCTGACCACCGTCCGTGCATCGGGGACCCCTCATGTTGTTGCTGTGGGATTCACCTACGACGCCGAGGCGAAGATCGCACGAGTGATCACCTTCGAAGGCAGCCAGAAGGTGAAGAACGTCGACCGGTCTGGATACGCCGCCGTGTTCCAGGTGAACGGACCGCAGTGGTTGACGCTGGAAGGCAAAGCATCGGTCCACCGTGACCCCGAGGCTGTCGCCGAAGGAGTCCGTCGCTATGCGGCTCGCTACAAGGAGCCCAAAGTGAACCCACGCCGGGTGGTCATACAGATCAACGTCGAACGCATACTGGGTTCGCAGTCGCTGATGGTCACCGCCTAGGCAAGACGCTACGCATCCTGGTCAGTGCTATCCGGTTCGGGATCGGGTTGGACCTCAGGTTCGCCGCCGGTCAGTTCCGCCAACTTGTCAGCCAACACCGCCCGGCGGTCGGCAAGAACCTTCTCCCAGGCCGCCGCGAAGGTTTCGTTGACATGCTGGGCACGGTTGACCCGCGGTTTGCGTTCCGGATCCACCGACACTGGTGGTATCCACCCGACCCTGCCCTTGTCAGGACCCTCGGTGATCATCACCGTCTGCCACTGACCAGGGCCGTCGCCGACAAGTTTGTGATGCGGCGGGCACGCTGATCCCATCAGATCGATGTCGGTCAGACCACCATTGATCCAGGCAATGAGGTGGTGGGCCTCGACCCAGGTCGCCGGATTGGTGCACCCGGGGTGTGAACAGCCTCGGTCGCGGGCGAACAACGCCAAACGTTGGCCTCTCTGCGCGGTGCGTTTGGCCCGGGCGAAATACAGCACCTCGGCGCTGTGGTTGGCGAACACGGCCAGGTATTTGTCCGAACGCGCAGCCAGGTGCAGGGCTTCTTTGACCGGAATATCCACCCCCGACGCCGTTTTGGCGATCCCCGCGCAATCCTCGAGCTGCTGTTTGGTCATCGTGATGATCAACTGCGCCGGCAACCCCCGATGCGACTTGCCGAGAAGGTTGCACTCCAAAATCGTTTTCAAAATCGCTTTGAGTGCATCGTGGCGCTGCTGGCCCATCGAGCGGGTATCACGCTCAGCCGCGGCCTTCATCAACTCCGGATCCTGTTTCGGGTCATCGCTGGCCCCGGTCGGTGAGTTCGGATCGGCCGGGTTGTTCATGCCCGGGGCGGCCCAGACATCCATCACCGTCGTGAACAACGCCAACGTTTCCGGATCCAGCGTGCCGGAGATTTTCGCCATCAAGTCCACACCCTGATTACCCAAACTCACCGAACGTTTACGGGCCCGATCCGAATCATCGGTCAGCCGGCCATCGGGATCGACCCGGGCCAGCACCTGACGGCCCGACGCCGCCAACTGAGTCGGATCCTGGCCGACGGCTTCTTCGGTCATCCAATGATCGACCACGTCATACACCGCCGAATCCGACGCTGACGGGATGTGTTTGCGCACATCTAGCATCACATCCATATGCGCTGCCCCGATCAGTCCTTGGGACCAGGCTTGTTCGGCGGCAGGGCATTTCGGTGCCAGCTCTTCGCCCTGCATCGTGTGAAATCGGCCGACTGCTTCCAACCCGCGAATCCGGGACATGGTTTGCCCTTTGGTCAACCGCAACTCGCCGCGGGTGAAACCAAACAGCGACGAATACCCGGCATCGGTAAACGACGACCGATCCGAAACCCGCAACAGATGCCGCAACCCGGTGAACTCGAGCTTGCGGACGATCCGTTCATGCACCCGCACAAGCTCATTGACTTCCGCATCAGACATATCGGAATCAGCGCAGTCCGCGATATCGGCAACCAGTAGCTCCAACTCGAGGTATTTGCGCACCAACACCGAAACCGAAGAAGGATCAATCGAGGAATCGTCAGTCATCATGCCCCCCAAGACATCTGATCGAACGCTTTCAATCAGTCTACCTCGGGGGACACCGAAAGTCGAACGGTTGTTCGAACGAATATGGTCGGTTGAGAACCTGGTTCAGACTGACTTCAGTTCGTGCGGTTGGGAATTGAATGCTTCGCAGCCATCATCGGTGACGACAACGATATCTTCGATGCGCGCACCCCAACTGCCGGAGAAGTAGATGCCGGGTTCAATGCTGAATGCCATGCCCGGCCGCAGTGGAATATTGTTGCCTGCAACGATATACGGCTCCTCGTGAACGGATAGTCCGATGCCGTGGCCGGTGCGATGAACAAATTTGTCGGCCAGTCCGGCGGCAACGAGCACGTCCCGGGCCGCGCTATCGATCTGCTCGGCAGTGACGCCGGGGCGGACGGCGGCCACAGCCGCTCGCTGAGCTTGTTGTAGCCACTCGTACTGCCGTGCGATCGCATCAGAAGGTGTTCCAACACAGTAGGTTCGGGTGCAGTCGGAGTTGTATCCCGGCGCGACAGGTCCCCCGATGTCAACGACAACGATGTCGCCGTCCTGGATCACCCGGTCCGATACCTCGTGATGCGGGTCGGCGCCGTTGGGACCGGATCCGACGATGATGAACTCGGCCCTGGTGTGTCCTTCGGCGATGATGGCGGCGTCGATATCCGCTGCGACTTCACGTTCGGTGCGGCCGACCTTCAGCCATTCCCCCACTCGGGCGTGCACTCGGTCGATCGCGGCGCCTGCGCGGCGCAGCGCTTCAATCTCGGCGTCATCCTTGATCATTCGCAGTTCACGCAGAACGGCAGTGGCAAGTTCCGGTGCGCTACCCCAATGCCCTGCCAACGGGACGGTGTGCAGCGCAGGGGTTGCGTCAGAGACCGCGTAACGATCACCGGCTCCCCCGGCGGCTCCAACCGCCAGTGCGTACGCATCCTGGCCGTCGACCCAATCGTGAACGGTCAGGCCGAGCTCACCGACGGCCGATTCCCGTAGCGCCGCCAACTCCAGTCGCGGCACAACCACTTCGGGAGCGCGATCCGCACTGATCACCAGGGCGGTGAGCCGTTCGAATGTCGTCGCTCGTGAGCCCGTGAGATATCGCAGGTCGGGTCCGGGAGTGATGAAAAGCGCCGACAGACCGGCTTTCGCCGTCAACTCCTGCGCCCGATCCAGACGTGACTTGTACACCGCTGCCGAGAATCGCTGATCCGCCATGGGTTCAAGGCTATCGGTCGCAGAGTTCGTGGTCTCGCCTGCAGTCTGACCTTCGTCACAAACCATCGGAAGTGTGTCCCACTCCGATCGCAAGATTCGATGAGTGATCTTTAACCGGGCGAAAACCTCGCTTTGCGCGGAGAATAGGGGCAACGAAAGATGTTTAGGTCTGAGGAAAACAGGAGGTCACCGTGGACCGTGAAGGCGTACGACGTCGACTACGGGCTGTTCCGACCGATGACTCTCAGGTCCAGTTCGCAAATCTGCACGGATACAAGCGGGCCTACCGGATGGCCGGATCGGGTCCTGCACTGCTGTTGCTGCACGGAATCGGCGACAACTCCCTGGCCTGGGAACCGGTGTTCACCCAGCTCAGCGAAAAGTACACGGTCATCGCACCGGACTTTCTCGGACACGGATTCTCCGACCGTCCGCGCGCCGACTACTCGGTACCTGCTTTTGCCAACGGAATGCGCGACCTTCTGACCTATCTCGACATCGAACGCGTGACGATCGTCGGCCATTCGCTGGGCGGTGGTGTGGCCGGGCAGTTCGCCTATCAGTTCCCCGAGATGGTCGAACGGTTGGTGTTGGTCGGTACGGGCGGAGTCACCAGGGACGTCAATCCGGTTCTGCGAGCGCTGTCACTACCGTTTTCCGAGTACGCGCTGGCCGCGGTCTCACTCCCAGGTGTGTTTCCGACGTTCGCAGCGGCTTCTCGCACGGTGCGTGATCGTCTGCCATTTGCGCTGTTCCGGGACAACAACGAGATCGTTCGAGTGCTCGAACGGATGCCAGAAAAGGGTTCGGCCGAGGTCTTCGCCCGAACTCTGCGATCAGCCGTCGACTGGCGTGGGCAAGTGGTGACCATGCTCGATCGATGTTATTTGAGCGCAGGTATTCCGACCCTGGTCGTGTGGGGTTCGGACGATCAGGTCATTCCGGTGCAGCACGCCCACATGCTCCACAGCGCAATGCCCGGCTCGCAGTTGGTCGTCTTCGACAAGGCCGGTCACTTCCCGTTCCGGGACGATCCAGACCGATTCGTCGACCTGCTGCTGTCCTTCGTGGCGTCGACCGTCCCTGCGAACATCAGTCGTGCAGATGTGAAAATCGCTTTGCGACAGGGTCCCTCGAGTCAACCACTCACCGGCGACGCCGAGTCCCAACTGGCTGTTCTCGATGTCCTGGGTTCGGACGAACGCAGCGCCACCTGACCGCAGTGCTCTGATGGCGGGCGCCGATCTGGCATGGTTTAGGCATGACTGCCCCAGTGATGTTGCTCGACGGTGCCAGCCTCTGGTTTCGGGCCTTTCATGCCCTGCCCGAGAAGATGACCGCACCGGACGGGCGTCCGGTCAACGCGGTCCGCGGATTCATCGACATGATCGCGTCATTGGTCACCCGGGAGCACCCGCAACGCTTGATCGTGTGTCTTGACCTCGACTGGCGTCCGGCCTTCCGCACCGACCTCATCCCGTCGTATAAGGCGCATCGCGTGGCCGAAGGCGCCACCGACGGCTCGGAGGAGGTTCCCGACACGCTGACACCCCAGGTCGACATGATCATGAAGATCCTGGCCGCCGCCGGAATTGCGACCGCGGGCGCGGAGGGCTGCGAAGCCGACGACGTCATCGGGACCCTTGCGGACTCCGAGGCCGTGGATCCGGTGGTTGTGGTCAGCGGTGATCGCGACCTACTGCAGGTTGTTTCCGACGACCCGGTTTCGGTGCGCGTGCTGTACGTGGGCCGCGGTCTGGCGAAGGCCGAGATGTTCGGGCCACAGGAACTGGCCGAGAAGTACGACGTACCAACATCGAATCCGGGTTCCGCCTACGCCGAGATGGCAATCCTGCGCGGCGATCCGTCAGATGGGCTGCCCGGCGTTACCGGCATCGGTGAAAAGACCGCGTCAAAGCTGCTGCACGAGTTCGGAAACCTCGACGAACTCGAACGCGTGGCATCCACCACGACCGACAAGCGGATTTCACCGCGCCAACGCAAGTCACTTGCAGAAGGCGCGGACTACCTGCGCGCGGCACGGACCGTTGTATTCGTGAAGACCGACGCCGAGATCATCGGCGACAGCGACGGTCGTCTCCCATCCGAGCCCGCCGACCCGGCAGCGCTGGCCGACCTGATCGAAGAACTCGGTGTCGGCTCATCGGTTGGCCGTCTGGGCAAGGCGCTCGGCTGGCAGGTGGGCTGACCCGCCCACCTGACAACCGACCAACTGCCTACTGTGTGGTCGGTTGACCGACCTCGTATTTGCCCTCGTCGTCCAGGAAGGTGATCTTGACCTGCTGGTTCGCGCCGGCAACGGTCGCGGTGCAGGTGAAGCTGTTGCCCTTCTTGATTTCCTGATCTTCGGGGCACTGCACATTCGCGACGTCTTTGGCCTGGTAGTCGTTCTCCAGGACCGACGCCACACCCTTCTGAGCGGCGTCTTGGCTGAGCACCTTCGTCACCGCGAAGCCCGGAAGCCAGAACGCCGTGACAGCAAGGACGACAGCGATGACACCAACCGCTGCGGCACCGATGATCAGTGGCAGCTTCTTCGAGTTCTTCGGCGGTGTCATACCCGCGAACTGGTCACCACCGGGCTGACCGTACTGGCCCGGCTGCCCATACTGACCTGGTTGGCCGTACTGATCCGGCTGCCCGGATTGGCCATACTGGCCCGGTTGGCCCTGCGGCGCACCGTATTGCGGCTGCTGCCCGTACTGGCCCGGCTGCCCGTACTGACCTGGTTGACCGTACTGATCCGGCTGTCCCGGCTGGCCATACTGTCCCGGTTGGCCGTACTGCTCTGGCTGCCCGTACTGACCGGGCTGCTGCGGAGGCTGCTGGCCCCAACCCTGTTGTGGCGGTTGGCCCTGCGGCGGCTGTCCGCCGGTCGGGTGACCATAGGTCTGCTGGTTCCACGGGTCAGGATTCTGTCCCGGTTGCCCTTGTCCTGGTTGCCACTGCCCGGGTGCCGAACCGCCACCCTGGTTGTTCGGGTCGTTGGGCCCGCTCATGTATTTCCCCTCCGCATGTCCGCGTCGCGCGATCGCAAGTCCAGGACTTCCGAACCCCGAACATACCGCACAACCCATGGCCATTCAGGCAGGCGCTCGGCGAGAACTCGCGGGCGCTCAGCCGAGTTCGACAGCCACGACTCCGCGCCGGATCGCCGTGATCGCCGCTGCCGCCGAATGGGCCAGTTTCGATCGATCTGTTCCTCCGAGGCGTGCGGCAACCCGCATCTGTTCGAGGAGGTCGATGACCTGCCGGCTCCAGCGGACGAAGTCTCCGGCCGGCAGGGATGTGCCCTGCTCGCCTGCTGCAGCGAGTACCTCGGTCAGTCCGCGGCCCGTCGCCCACAGGTGAATGGCCGTGGCGAAACCGGCATCTGGTTCGCGTGTCGGTTCCACCATGTGGCTCATCTCGACACGTGCCAGGTCTTTCCATGCGGCGTGCGTGCGGCTCAATGCTTCCCGGACCGTCGAAACGCCAGTCACCAGATCCGCGCCGCCGTACGAATCGCGGCGCGACTGGTACACCACCGCCGAAGCAACAGCCGCGAGTTCGGCTGCACCCAGGTGGTCCCACAAACCGGTGCGGATGCACTCACAGATGAGCAGGTCGCTCTCGCTGTAAACCCGGCTCAAGATCTCACCGGCAGGTGTGACGGTCATGTCACCGTTCGACTTGTGCTCGACCTGCTCGAGGTAGCCGAGTTCGCTGAGCACCGCGACGATCCGATTGAAGTTGACGGCCAGCGTGGACGTGCGGGCCGATACCGATTCCTCGAGCGCCGCGATCTCCCGCGACACCCGGTTGCGACGTTCTGCGAGTCGGAACAACTCGTCGTGTGCGGGGATCTGATGCGCCGGGTGCTCGCGCAACTCGGTGCGCAGACGGTTGAGGTCCGGGTCGTCGGCGGCGCGGGTGCGTTTGCTCTGCTTGCCGCGGGGCATGTCGATGCCGGTGGAACGCAGAGCCGAGGCGAGGTCGCGACGACCGCGGCCGGTACGACGATCGACCTGTTTGGCCAGCCGCATATGGCCGAGCACCTGAGGCGGGTTGAGGAAATCACGGGGACCAACCCGGCCGGCCCAGGCATCCTCGCAGAGCACCAACGGTTTCGGGTCGCGCATGTCGGTTGCGGGCTCCAAAACCACAGCCAGACCGCGATGGCGACCACCGGAAAGACTGATGACCTGCCCGCGCTTGAGGGCTGCGAGATCTTCAACAGTGCTCTGCTGCACGGCCATTCGGTTTTCGAACTTCAGCGAACGTTCGCGAGCTCGGATCTCTTCACGGAGGCGGGTGTACCCGAGGAAGCCGTCGATCCCGGCGTCGAGACCGCGGCCCTCGGCCCGTGCCTCCAGTTCCACCTCGATCTTGCGGAGCTGCCGGCGTGCGGTGTCGATCTGCCTGGCCTGCCCGACGACCGACCGGTCGGCTTGGAACTGCGCAAACGAGCGGTCCAGCAGGTTGCGTGAACCGGCCAGTCCAAGACGGCCGATGAGATTGACGGCCATGTTGTATTCCGGCGCAAAGGAACTGCGCAGCGGGAACGTGCGGGCACCGGCGAGTCCGGCAACCCGGGTGGGGTCGAGATCTTCGGTCCAGACAACGACGGCATGGCCTTCGACGTCGATCCCGCGACGACCGGCCCGGCCGGTCAGCTGGGTGTACTCCCCGGGCGTCAGATCGTTGTGCGACTCACCGTTGTACTTGATCAACCGCTCCAGCACCACGGAACGGGCCGGCATGTTGATGCCCAAAGCCAGTGTCTCGGTGGCGAATACAACCTTGACCAGACCTTTGACGAACAGCTCTTCCACCGCGTGCCGGAAGGCAGGCAGCAGTCCGGCGTGGTGCGCCGCAAATCCCCGGGTCAAGCCCTCGCGCCAGCTGTGGACACCGAGCACGTCCTGGTCTGAAGCGGTCAACTCGGCGACGTACTTGTCGACGATCGAATTCACCTGCTCGACCTGATCCTGTTCGAGCAGCCGCAAGCCCGAGCGCAGACACTGGCTCAACGCGCCTTCACAGCCGGCCCGCGAGAAGATGAAGCTGATGGCAGGAAGCAGGCCATCGCGATCCAGACGTGCGATGAGTTCTGGTCGTGGCACCGGACGTACACCGCTACGACGGTGATCGCTGCGTTGGCCACGTCCCCGTGGACCGCGGGGCGGGAAGTCGTCATCGCGTCGCGCGGCGAGCTCACGTTGCCGGATATAGCGGGTCAGCTCCGGATTGACCGCGGGCTTCTTGTTCGGCGTCTTGGGGTCACGATGGTCGAACAGATCGAACAACCGATTGCCGACGAGCATGTGCTGGTTGAGCGGGATCGGACGATGCTCGTCGACGATCACGGTGGTGTCGCCACGCACCGTCTGAATCCAGGATCCGAACTCCTCGGCGTTGCTGACCGTCGCCGACAGGCTCACCACCCGCACCGACGGTTCGAGATGCAGGATGACCTCTTCCCAGACGGCTCCGCGGAACCGGTCGGCAAGAAAGTGGACCTCGTCCATCACCACATGCGACAAGTTCTGCAGCGCCGGCGAATTCGCGTAGATCATGTTGCGCAGCACTTCGGTGGTCATGACCACGACCGGTGCGTGGGAGTTGATCGACGAATCGCCGGTCAGCAGACCGATGGACTCGGCCCCGTGCGCGCGAACCAGATCGGCGAACTTCTGGTTGCTCAGTGCCTTGATGGGTGTGGTGTAGAAACATTTCGACCCACCGGCGAGCGCCAGATGTACGGCGAACTCACCGACGATGGTCTTGCCCGCGCCGGTCGGCGCGCAGACGAGAACACCGTGACCGCCTTCCAGGGCGACGCAAGCGTCACGTTGGAACGGATCGAGCGCAAATGCCTGTCGCCCGGCGAACTTCTCGAGTTCTGTCCGCGTATCAGAGAGTGTCATCGTAGAGATCGGCTCCACTGCCTCGGGACGTCGCCGACACCGGTTCTGGTGGTTGCACCGGATCAGGAACATGCCCGACTGGGCCTGCCGAACCGATCGGAGCGGCTTCGTCGTCGCTCACGTTGCCCCATTCCTGGGCGTCACGCTTCGCTTTGCGGTAATCGTGCAGATGAGCGACCTGGATGGCGATCTCGAGCAAGACCGTCAGCGCCCCGGCCAGTGCCAGCATGGTGAACGGATCCGAGCCAGGGGTGAATAGAGCAGCGAAGACGAACATGCCGAAGATCAGACCCCGGCGCCACGACTTCAACCGCGCGTAGGTCAACACACCGACCATGTTCAGCGCGACGATCAGCAGCGGAAGCTCGAAGCTCACACCGAAGATGATCAAGAGGTGGATGAGGAAGCTGAAGTACTGGTCACCGGCGAGTGCCGTGATCTGAACGTTGTCACCGATGGTCAACAAGACCTCGAAGGCCTTGGCCATCACCAGGTAAGCGAGCACGGTCCCGGCCAGGAACAACCCGGCGGCGAAGCCGACGAAGGTGACCGCGTACTTGCGCTCCTTCTCGACCATGCCGGGCGTGATGAACTGCCACAGTTGGTAGAACCAGACAGGACAAGCCATGACGATGCCTGCGGTCAAACCCACTTTGAGGCGGAGCATGAACTGGTCGAACGGGCCCGTTGCAAGGAGGCGACAGGTGTCGTCGCCGGTCAAATTGGCCCGTGACGATGCAGGCAGATCACAGTAGGGCTGGCGCAGCAGGTCGCCGAGTGAGGAGATGCCCAGGAAGCCATGCGAGTACCAGACAAATCCGAGGATCGTGGTGAAGGCGATAGCAAGAACTGAGATCAGCAGTCGGTTTCGCAGCTCACGGAGGTGGTCGACCAACGACATGGTGCCGTCGGGATTCACCTTGCGCTTACGGCGCCGAGGGTCTAAAGGTATGCGCACGTGGTCGACTACTCAGGGGTCAGTTGCAGGCGGGTCACCCAGAGAGAAGCGACCCACCCACCAGAACGGCGAGGACGAAGATCAGGCAGAACGACGTTCGGATTCGGATGAATTCGTCGGTGTTCCGTCAAGACCCGAAGTGATCTGCGGCCGTGACTCGGGAGTCTGCGCCGATGCGGGCTTGTCGGAGTTGTTCTCGTTCTGCATCTCCTTGACCTCACTCTTGAAGATGCGCATCGAACGACCCAGACCGCGCGCGGCGTCCGGCAGCTTCTTCGATCCGAAAAGGATCAAGAACACGACCACCACAAGAATGATGTGCCATGGCTGTAATGCATTCATTGTGCAGTTACCTCTCCCATTGAGTTCCTCCGCAATGCTACCGGACTTGGACCAACCCTAACGGGTCGAACAGCGGCCTCACAGCTACCTCCCAGCTCACCTGCAGTGAGGGTCAGCCGTACATGGCGAGCGTGGCGGCAGCCCTCGAGCGGACCTCGTCGGCCACCTCGGGGTTGCGGACCCTGATCTTGCCGCCGAAGCCGAGGATGAACCGGGTGAGCCAGTCGGCCGACCCGTACCTCATGGTGGCAACCACCGGCCCCTGCGAGCCGGTCAGACCTTCGGGGTCGAGGGGCTCTATCAGGTAGTAGTCGAGAACCCAGACCACATCCTGATCGATCTCGATCACTGCTTCCGGCAGATCGGAGTCGCTGTCGAACAGGGCCAAAGCGCTGCCATCGAGCGATGGCGGCGGCGAACTCGGCTCATCGAGCACCGTTGCCGCTTCGATCCGGTCGAACCGGAACAAGCGAATGCCCTCGCTGCTGCGGCACCAGCCTTCGAGATACCCGCGGCCTTGGATCGCCTGGATGCGGATCGGGTCGACCACCCGATCCCCGACGACGTCCCGCGTCGCCGAGTAATACCGCAGCCGTACCGCGCGGTGGCCGCGGACAGCTTCACGCACCGCGGTCACTGCTTCGGAGTCACCTGGGCTGGACAGGTCCGTCGGGGTCTCGGTGACCGCTTCACCGAGACGCGATCCCATCGCGTTCTCGATCTTCGCGATGGCCCGTCGAGCTGCGGCGGGGTCGACGACCCCGGACGCATCGATCAACGAACGCAGCGCCACCAGCAGTGGTGCGGCTTCCGAGCCGGTCAGTTTCAATGGCCGGTCGATGCCGGCGGAGAACGTCACCGCAACACCGTCCTCGACGCTGCCGGGTGTGAACGACAAATCGATCAGGTCGCCCGGCGTGTATCCCGGAAGGCCACACATCCACAGCTGCTGGAGATCCTCGAGGACCTGCTTGGGGGTGGTTCCCAGGTCGACCGCGGCCTTTGCCGCATTGACGCCGGGATGGGCCAGGAAGTACGGGACCATGGCCAGCATGCGGTTCAGTCGATCGGTACCCGCACTCATTCGGCCACCTCGCTGAGGAACTTGAGTTCGTCGATCACATTGTCACGCAATTCCGGCGGATCGAGCACAAACGCATCGGTACCGGCGCCGAGCACCTGGCGGGTGAGGCCATCGGTCGACCTCATCGCGATGCTCAGGATGCTGCCTGCGCGACCGTCGTGTTCCCCGGGTTGCGCCGACGTCGATATGCGGCGCAGGCCGGCGGCCCGGTTCTCGGCGACCCACACCCGGGCGGTGACGGCAGGACCGGATCGATCGACGGCATCGGCGACGATCTGGCGAAGATCGATGTTGCTCGGTCGGGTCAGTTCACCGGCCTTGCCGAACGGGGTCACCGACAGGATGCGCGTGAGCCGGTAGGTACGGGTCTGCCCGCGGTCGCGATCATGTCCGACGAGATACCAGCGACCGAGATGGGTGACCACACCCCACGGTTCGACGGTCCGCGTCACGTGCGGCGACGTAGGGCCGGGCCGGTGCTCGAATCGGACCGGCCGGTTCTCGTCGAGCGCGGACAGCAACGCACCCAGGACCGCGGGCGATCCGATGCCCTGCGGGGCACTCGAATGAAGTGCTGTGGCGTTCTCGTCGAACGCGGACCCCGGATCCATCTCGACACCCGCAGCGCGCAACTTCATCAGGGCGCTGTGACTCGAAGCCGCAAGCTCCGGCGATTCCCACAGCGCAGCGGCCAGGGCCACCGCGGCGGCCTCGTCGGGATCGAGCGAGATGTCGGGAAGTTCGTACTCGGACCGGTTGATCCGGTAGCCGTCGACGGACGAGAACCCCGAGGACCGACCCGTTTCCACCGGAATGCCGAGGTCGCGGAGCTCGTTCTTGTCGCGCTCGAACATCCGGTTGAAGGCCTCATCGGACTTCGAATCCTGATATCCGATCACACTGCTGCGGATTTGGTCGGCGGAAAGATACTGACTGGTGGACAGCAAGCAGATCACCAGGTTCATCAGCCGTTCAACCTTGTTGGTCGCCACCGGACCAGACTAGGACACTGGCTTTCACATGGACGCGATCAGGCGTTCGACGCGCTCATCGACGTTGCGGAACGGATCTTTGCAGAGCACCGTGCGTTGAGCCTGGTCGTTCAGCTTGAGGTGCACCCAGTCGACGGTGAAGTCGCGGCCTGCCTTCTGCGCAGCGGCGATGAAGTCTCCGCGCAGCTTGGCCCGAGTCGTCTGGGGCGGCGTGTCCACCGCTGCCTGGATTGCCTCGTCCGTGGTGACCCGGGCGGCCAGACCCTTGCGTTGCAGTAGATCGAACACACCACGACCCCGCTTGATGTCGTGGTAGGCGAGATCGAGCTGCGAGATCTTGGGATCGGACAGGTCCATCGAGTACCGGTCCTGGTAGCGCTGGAACAACTTGCGCTTGATCACCCAGTCGACTTCCGTGTCGACCTTCGCAAAATCCTGCTGTTCGACGGCGTCGAGCATCCGGCCCCAGAGATCGACCACCTGTGTCATCTGCTGATTCGGCTCACGGGTCTTGAGATGCTCGACCGCGCGTGAGTGGTACTCGCGCTGGATGTCGAGCGCGCTGGCCGTGCGTCCACCGGCAAGCCGGACCGGACGACTGCCGGTGAGATCGTGCGAGACCTCGCGGATGGCCCGGATCGGATTGTCGAGTGCCAGATCGCGGAAGGCGACTCCGGCCTCGATCATCTCCAGTACCAGGGCCGCCGATCCGACCTTGAGCATCGTGCTGGTCTCGGCCATGTTCGAATCGCCAACGATCACATGCAGGCGCCGGTACTTCTCGGCGTCGGCGTGGGGTTCGTCGCGGGTGTTGATGATCGGGCGGCTACGGGTGGTCGCCGACGACACACCTTCCCAGATGTGCTCGGCCCGCTGGGACAGACAGAACGTGGCGGCCTTCGGCGTCTGCAGCACCTTGCCGGCACCACAGATCAACTGCCGGGTGACGAGGAACGGGAGCAGGACGTCGGAGATGCGTGAGAACTCCCCCGCCCGGACCACCAGAAAGTTCTCGTGGCAGCCGTACGAATTGCCTGCCGAGTCGGTGTTGTTCTTGAACAGGTAGATGTCGCCGCCGATACCCTCATCGGCCAGACGCCGCTCGGCGTCGATCAACAGATCTTCCAAGACCAGCTCACCGGCCCGGTCGTGCTCGATCAGCTGTTGCAGGTTGTCACATTCGGCTGTGGCGTATTCGGGATGCGAACCCACGTCGAGGTACAGACGCGCCCCGTTCTGCAAGAACACATTGGACGACCTTCCCCACGACACCACCCGGCGGAACAAATACCGCGCGACCTCGTCGGGACTGAGCCGCCGATGTCCGTGAAAAGTACACGTGACACCGAACTCGGTTTCGATACCCATGATTCGTCGCTGCACGTTTACAACCCTACTGCCGTGGGACCAGAGGAGAACTGTTTCAGTTGTCGGTTTCGCGGGCCGGGAGGAGGTCGACCAGGGCCGACCCCGTCAGACGCCGGAACGCGCGGCGCGGGCGACTGTGGTCGAGGACGGCCACTTCGAGGTCGCTCGGCTGCAGTGTGCGGGGTTCGGGCGCCGGGGAACTGCTCGACGACGACCCATTGGTTGCCGGTGGTGTTTCCAGGGCCGTGATCGCCGACGCCAAGGCCGCCTTCAGATCTGCCTCGGGATCGTACGAATCCTTCATCGATGCCGTGATCGACTCCGTGGAACCGCCCATGACGAGAAAGCGCGTCTCATCGACGATCGACCCGTCGTAGGTGATCCGGTACAGCTGCGACGGCCCGGGCTTGCCGGGACGACTGACCTCGGCCACACACAACTCGACCTCGTAGGGCTTCGGTTGTTCGGTGAACACCGCACCGAGCGTGCTGGCGTACGCGTTGGCCAGCGACAGTCCGCTGACGTCGGCGCGGTCGTAGTTGTACCCACGCATGTCGGCGTGCTGGATACCGGCCTTGCGCAGGCTCTCGAATTCGTTGTACTTGCCAACCGCGGCGAACCCGATGCGGTCATAGATCTCGCTGACCTTGCGCAACGTGTTCGACGGGTTCTCCGCCACGAACAGAACGCCGTCGGCGTAGGTCAATGTGACGACGCTGCGACCGCGGGCAATGCCCTTGCGGGCCAACTCCGAACGATCGCGCATGATCTGTTCGGCACTGGCGTAATACGGGAAGGTCATGCGTCACCGCCCTTCTTGATGTCGCGGTTGGTGGCGTCATCGTCGGTTCCGCGGTAATCCGCCGAACGCCGGCTGATCACGCCGCGGGCTGATTGCTCGATCGCGGGCGCGGAAACCTCTGCGGCACCGTCGGCTGTGACGGTCACGGCAGTGGGATAGAGACCACGCACCATGTCGGGGCCACCGGTGGCCGAGTCGTCGTCGGCTGCGTCGTACAGGGACTCGATGGCCACCGACAATGCCTCGTCGGCGGTCAGGTCGGTGCGATAGAGCTTCTTGATGGCCGACTTGGCGAACACCGAGCCCGATCCGATGGCCTGGTAGCCACCGTGCTCCTCGTGGCGATCGCCTGCGACGTCGAATGAGAAGATCCGGCCCGGACGCGCAGGATCGATGCCGTCGGGGTCGTAACCGACCAGCAGCGGGATCGCCGCCAGACCGGCCATTGCGGCCTGGAGGTTCGACCGGACCATCGACGCGAGCCGATTCACCTTGCCGTCGAGGGTGAGGGAAACGCCCTCGATCTTCTCGTAGTGCTCGAGTTCGACGGCGAACAGGCGGATCATCTCGATGGCAACGCCTGCGGTACCGGCGATACCGGCAGCAGAGTACTCATCGGTGATGAACACCTTGCGCATGTCACGGCTGGCGATCAGGTTGCCGGATGTGGCCCGCCGATCACCGGCCAGCACGACGCCGCCGGGGTAGGCCACAGCAACGATGGTGGTGCCGTGCGGAATGTTTGCAGCCATATCCGGCGAAACCCTGTTCCTGGGCAACAGATCTGGTGCGTTGTTACGCAGATAGTCGGAAAAGGATGAGATGTCCTGGCCGAGGGACCGGATCCGATCGGTCACTGGCCGCCCTTCTGTACATAGGCGCGGACGAAGTCCTCTGCGTTCTCTTCCAGCACGTCATCGATCTCGTCGAGCAGATCATCGGTGTCGTCGGCCAGCTTCTCGCGGCGTTCCTGACCTGCACCCGAATCTTCACCGGCGCCGTCGTCGTCATTACCGCCCGTGCGCTTGGTTTGTTCCTGCGCCATCGCTGCCTCCTTCAGACCACGGCCCCGCGGGGACCGTACGTTCTATCACCCTACCGGGCGAAAGTGATCTGGCCACGGATATGCACGTGTGGAGGCGGCGATTTCGCTACCGGCCGAGTCGGTTCTAGGTGGTGAGCTGGTTGACCAATTCGGCTGCGGAGTTGACCGAATCGAGCAGTTCACCAACGTGCGCACGGCTGCCACGTAGTGGTTCGAGCGTCGGAATCCGCACCAGCGACTCCCCACCGAGATCAAAGATGACCGAATCCCAACTCGCGGCCGCGATGTCGGCACCGAACCGACGCAGACACTCACCTCGGAAATACGCACGCGTGTTCTCGGGCGGACTACCGATCGCGTCCATCACCTGCTGCTCGGTGGTCAGGCGCTTCATCGACCCGCGGGCGACCAGTCGGTTGTAGAGCCCCTTGTCCAGGCGCACATCCGAATACTGGAGGTCGACGAGGTGCAGTCGCGGCGCGGACCAGGCCAGGTTCTCGCGCTGACGGAAGCCCTCGAGCAGTCGGAGTTTGGCGGGCCAATCGAGTATGTCCGCGCACTCCATCGGGTCGCGTTCGAGTTTGTCCAGGACGTCGGCCCAGGTGTCGATGACGTCTTTGGCGCGTGCGTCATCGCTGTGGTGCGCGTCGTGGAATGCGCTGACGCGCTCGTGGTAAATCCGTTGGAGCGCAAGGGCGGTCATCTCGCGTCCGTCGGAAAGTGCAACCGTCGCCTGCAGGGTCGGGTCGTGGCTGATGACATGCACGGCATGCACGGGCCGGGCCAGTTCGAGATCGCGCAGTTCGATGCCGGCCTCGATGAGATCGAGCACGAGCGAGGTCGTGCCGACCTTCAGATAGGTCGCGGTCTCCGCAAGGTTGGCGTCACCGATGATCACGTGCAACCGGCGGTACCGCTCAGGGTCGGCATGCGGCTCGTCGCGGGTGTTGATGATGCCGCGCTTGAGGGTGGTCTCCAAGCCGACCTCGACCTCGATGTAGTCGGCGCGCTGGCTCAGCTGGAAGCCCGACTCGTCGCCGGACTGCCCGATGCCGACGCGCCCTGAGCCGGTGAAGACCTGGCGGGAGGCGAAAAATGGGGTGAGTCCGGTGATCACCGCGTTGAACGGGGTCGACCGGGCCATCAGGTAGTTCTCATGCGTCCCGTACGACGCGCCCTTGCCGTCGATGTTGTTCTTGTACAACTGCAGCTTCGGGGCGCCGGGAACGCTGGCCACATGCCGGGCCGCGGCCTCCATGACCCGTTCGCCTGCCTTGTCCCAGATGACCGCGTCGAGCGGGTCGGTCACCTCGGGCGCCGAATACTCGGGATGGGCGTGATCAACGTAGAGTCGGGCGCCGTTGGTCAGGATCATGTTGGCGGCGCCGACCTCGTCGGCATCGATGATCGGGGCCGGTCCCGACCCACGTCCGAGGTCGAATCCGCGGGCGTCGCGCAGTGGCGATTCGGGCTCGTAATCCCATCGGGTGCGCTTGGCGCGTGGGACTCCGGCCGCGGCCGCGTACGCGAGCACGGCCTGCGTCGAGGTCATGATCGGGTTGGCACCTGGATCGTTCGGAGCCGAGATTCCATATTCGACTTCGGTTCCGATTATGCGCTGCATGGGGTTGAGCGTAGCGGTGCGTTATCTTCCGGTCGCGGACGAGCGTATGGATGGGTAGGGTTTGCGCAGTGAAAGCACTGCGCCGCTTCACCGTCCGCGCTCACCTGCCACCGTCCCTCCAGCCCCTGGCGAAACTGTCGACCAATCTCCGTTGGTCGTGGCATCCGGCCACCCAGGAACTCTTTTCGTCCATGGATCCGGCCCTGTGGTCCGCACTTCGAGATCCGCTGCGACTGCTCGGCGACATCGGGCCGGACCGGTTGGCCGAACTGGCCGACGACAGCGACTTCCTCACCCGACTCGGAGTGCTCTCGGCCGACCTCGACGAGTACCTCAGTGAGCCGCGATGGTTCCAGGAACAGGTCGCCTCGGGGAACCGTTTCCCGACCGGTATCGCCTACTTCTCGATGGAGTTCGGTGTTTCGGAGGTCCTGCCGATCTACTCCGGCGGGCTGGGGATCCTGGCCGGCGACCACCTCAAGTCGGCGTCGGATCTCGGGCTGCCGTTGATCGGTGTCGGGTTGCTCTATCGATCCGGCTATTTCCGGCAGTCGCTGACCGCCGACGGCTGGCAGACCGAGCGGTACCCGAACCTCGATCCACAGGGTTTGCCGGTCCGCACGGTCAATGATTCCGGCGGCAACCCGGTGACGATCCGCGTCCCGATGCCCGACAACCGTGTCTTGCGGGCCCGTCTGTGGATTGCCGACGTCGGCCGAATCCCGTTGCTGCTGCTTGACTCCGACATACCCGACAACGACACGGACCTGCGTGGTGTGACCGACCGACTCTATGGCGGTGACCAGGAACACCGGATCAAACAGGAGATCCTGGCCGGTGTCGGAGGCGTGCGCGCAGTGCGTGAGTACACACGGATCCAGGGACTGGCCGACCCCGACGTCTTCCACATGAACGAGGGTCACGCCGGATTCATGGGCGCTGAACGTATTCGGGAACTGGTGTCACCCAGCGGAGCGGGCCTCGACTTCGATTCGGCGCTCTCCGCGGTGCGCGCATCGACCGTCTTCACCACCCACACCCCGGTGCCTGCCGGGATCGACCGTTTCCCCGTCGACATGATCCGCCGGTATTTCGGCGACGAGCACGGGCAGTCCACTCTCCTACCCGGTCTGGAGCTGTCGCGGATCCTGGAACTGGGCAGTGAAAGCGACCCGGGTGTCTTCAACATGGCCCACATGGGACTGCGCCTGGGGCAACGAACCAACGGCGTCTCGAAACTCCATGGTGCGGTCAGCCGGGAGATGTTCGGGGCCTTGTGGCCGGGCTTCGATGCCTCGCAGGTGCCGATCGGTTCGGTCACCAACGGTGTGCACGCCCCGACCTGGTGCTCACCGCGGTGGACCGAACTCGCCTCCGATGGTGGCGAAGGTGTGCCCGACGAGTCCGCAACGCTCGCCGCGATGAAGAACGTGCCGTCGACCGAACTCTGGGCGACGCGCAACACCCTGCGCACGGAACTGGTCGTCGAGGTGAGACGTCGTCTGCGTCGCTCCGGACTCGAACGGGGCTATTCTGCCGCCGAATTGGGCTGGACCGCAGGTGTTTTCTCGTCGCGGGTGTTGACCATCGGGTTCGCCCGGCGGGCCGCGACCTACAAGCGACTGACCCTGATGCTGCGCGACACCGACCGGCTCAAGGCACTCCTGCTCGACAAGGATCGTCCGGTGCAGCTGGTCGTGGCAGGCAAGGCTCACCCCGCCGACGATGGCGGCAAGGCGCTGATCCAGCAGATCGTGCGCTTCGCCGACGCCAACGACGTCCGGCACCGGATCGTGTTCCTGCCCGACTACGACATGGCGATGGCGCGGTACCTGTACGGCGGATGCGATGTGTGGCTGAACAATCCGCTGCGCCCGATGGAAGCATGCGGGACCTCAGGCATGAAATCCGCACTCAACGGTGGCCTCAACCTGTCGATCATGGACGGCTGGTGGGACGAGATGTCCGACCACGCCAACGGCTGGGCGATCCCCACTGCGGACGGCGTGACCGACGACGAGCGCCGGGACGACCTCGAAGCCGCAGCACTGTACGAGCTGCTGGAGAACGTGGTGGTCCCGAAGTTCTACGACACCGGCTCCGACGGTGTTCCGGCTCGCTGGGTCGAGATGGTGCGTCACACGCTGCACACACTCGGGCCGCAGGTGCTGGCGTCGCGCATGGTCCGTGACTACACCGAGGAGTTGTACGCGCCTGCTGCCCTCTCGGGACACGCCACCACGGCGAACAGTTTCGAGGGCGCCAAGGATCTGGCCGCGTTCCGGGCTCAGGTCGATCGGTCATGGCCGTCGGTGAAGATCCTCGACGTGGACAGCGCAGGTCTTGACGACACACCTCTGCTCGGTTCGACGATGACGTTGACCGCCCACGTGGACCTGGCAGGCTTGCGCGCCGATCAGGTGGTGGTTCAGGCCGTCATCGGGCGCGTCGACGAGGCAGAGAACTTGACACAGGTGGCCACGCCCACGATGTCCCTCGTCACCGAGCATGCCGAACCCGGTGGCGAAGCGATCTTCGAGGTGTCGGTTCCGCTACCGATGACCGGTCCCGTCGGCTATACGGTTCGGGTGATGCCCTATCACCGATTGCTCACCGGCACCAATGAACTCGGGGTCGTCAAGGTCGCCTGACATACAGCAGCCGAACAAAGAAACGCTCCGCGTCACCAGACGCGGAGCGTTTCCTTTGTTCGAACTTCAGGTGCCGATTTACAGGTACTGGCCGGTGTTGGTCTCGGTGTCGATGGCCCGGCTGGCGCCGGAGCTCTTCCCGGTGACCAACGTGCGGATGTAGACGATCCGCTCACCCTTCTTGCCGGAGATACGAGCCCAGTCGTCCGGGTTCGTGGTGTTCGGCAGATCCTCGTTCTCAGCGAACTCGTCGAGGATCGAATCGAAGAGATGCTGGATCCGCAGACCCGACTGTCCGGTCTCCAACTGTGACTTGATCGCGTACTTCTTGGAGCGGTCCACCACGTTCTGGATCATCGCGCCGGAGTTGAAGTCCTTGAAGTACATGATCTCTTTGTCGCCATTGGCGTAGGTGACCTCGAGGAAACGGTTGTCGTCGCTCTCGTCGTACATCCGCTCGACCACCCGCTCGATCATCGCCTTGACGCAGGCATTGCGATCGCCGCCGAACTCGTTGATGTCGTCCGGGTGCACCGGCAGCGTCGGAACGAGGTACTTGGAGAAGATGTCCATCGCAGACTCGGCGTCGGGACGCTCGATCTTGATCTTCACGTCGAGACGGCCCGGTCGCAGGATCGCCGGATCGATCATGTCCTCGCGGTTGGAGGCACCGATCACGATCACGTTCTCGAGGCCCTCGACGCCGTCGATCTCACTGAGCAGCTGGGGCACCACGGTGGTCTCCACATCCGAGGACACACCTGAACCACGGGTCCGGAAGATCGAGTCCATCTCGTCGAAGAACACGATCACGGGGGTACCTTCCGACGCCTTCTCACGGGCGCGTTGGAAGATCAGCCGGATATGACGTTCGGTCTCGCCGACGAACTTGTTGAGCAGCTCGGGACCCTTGATGTTGAGGAAGTACGACTTCGCCTCGCGGGAATCCTCGCCGCGGACCTCCGCGATCTTCTTGGCCAGCGAGTTGGCGACCGCCTTCGCGATCAGCGTCTTACCGCAACCGGGAGGGCCGTACAGCAGTACACCCTTCGGCGGCCGCAGGTCGTACTCACGGAACAGATCTTTGTGCAGGAACGGCAACTCGACGGCGTCGCGGATCTGTTCGATCTGCCTGCCGAGTCCACCGATGTCCTCGTAACCGACATCGGGTACTTCCTCGAGGACCAAATCCTCGACCTCGGCTTTGGGAACCCGCTCGAAGGCGAAACCGGCCTTCGCGTCGATCAGGAGCGAATCACCGGGACGCAGTTTGCGGTTGCCCTCTTCCTCGGCCAGCACACTTGCGCTGAGCGGATCGGCCAGCCAGACCACCCGCTCTTCGTCGGCATGACCGACAACCAGCGCGCGATGACCGTCGTCGAGAACCTCACGCAGGGTGCTGATCTCGCCGATGGAATCGAATGCACCTGCTTCGACGATGGTCAGTGCCTCGTTGAGGCGTACCGACTGGCCGCGTTTGAGCGTTTCCACATCGATGTTCGGCGAGCAGGTGAGGCGCATCTTGCGTCCGGAGGTGAAAACGTCGACCGTAGAGTCCTCGAAAACACCCAGCAAAACCCCATAACCGCTCGGTGGCTGACCGAGACGGTCGACCTCTTCACGCAGCGCGATCAGCTGTTGACGCGCTTCTTTGAGGGTGTCGAGCAGCTTGGCGTTGCGGGTGGTCAGCGTTTCGAGACGGGCTTGCATGTCGCTGTCGCTCGCTGCTCGCCCGAAGGGGCTGGGATCCGAACGCGGCGCGCTCGGTGGCCGGGGTGAGGCCGAACCCCACTCTCCTTCGGGCGTGACGTCCGCGTTCAGACCGCCGCCCCCCAGGGGCTCGTTGCTGCCTGATTCCGTCATTTCTGACTCCTCTCCGGCGAGTCGACTCGGCGTCACCATCACTCGGCGAACGTACGGTCGATCCTGTTACCCGAGGTTACCGGCGAAACGTCCGGCGTGCCCCATCCCTCGCGGACCGTGATGTTGTCGATGTGTTAATTGTGTGTCGCCGCAAGGTTTTCCGAGTTTACTCGGATTGCTCCGGGATCGGTTGGTTCTTACTCGGACGCCGATGCGGGCGGGGCGCGACAGTCCCTTCGGCAAGGCGGCGGGCAGTCACCAGAAACGCGGTGTGACCTTGCATTTTGTGACTCGGCCGAACGGCAAGGCCGACGACGTGCCAGTCGCGGACCAGCGACTCCCAGGCCCGGGGTTCGGTCCAGCAGGTCTGCGCACGGAGGGCCTCGACAACCCGCGACAGCTGAGTGGTGGTTGCAACATAAACAGCCAAGACCCCGCCTGGTTTCAATGCCCGTTTGACGGTGTCGAGCGTTTCCCACGGCGCGAGCATGTCCAGGACCACCCGGTCGACGTCCGCGGTGCCCGGGTAATCCGAGAGGTCGGCGATGGTCAGATCCCAGTTGGGTGGCGGTCCGCCGAAGAACTCTTCGACGTTGCGCACCGCATGCTCGGCATGGTCGTCGCGGACCTCATAGGAGCGCACGGTGCCGTGTTCGCCGACCGCGCGCAGCAGCGAGCAGGTCAGGGCGCCGGACCCGGCACCTGCCTCGAGCACGGTGCACCCGGGATGGATATCCGCCTCCATGACGATCTGGGCGGCGTCCTTCGGGTAGATGACCTGAGCCCCGCGCGGCATCGACAGGACGTAGTCGACGAGCAGCGGACGCAAGGCCAGGTAAGGGGTATTGGAGGTCGAGGTGACCACGATGCCCTCGTCGGCGCCGATGAGGTCGTCATGGGCGATGCCGCCTTTGTGTGTGTGGAAACTCTTGCCGGCCTCGAGGCGCACGGTGAACTTGCGGCCTTTGGCATCGGTCAACTGAACACGATCCCCGATGGCAAACGGACCTGTGGTGGACATTGCGGGAGCGTGCCTTCCTGGCGAACAGCGGAAACATCCCTCACACGCAGCGCCGAACAGCGGTGATGTCGAAGCGCGATGACATCGCCTGCGGCAGGCTCGGCGCAAATGATGAGGGTTGTCGTTGGTCAGGCATACCCTGCCAGGTGTGAGCGTGAGTACCGAATCCCACCCCGAGAGTCAGTCAGAGTCCGGCCCGGGCGGACACCCGATCCGGGTCCCGGCGTTGTCTCCCAGCCGGGCCGGAGACTTCAAACAGTGCCCGCTCCTCTACCGATATCGCGCCATCGACAGGCTTCCCGAAATCCCGACGAAGGCCCAGGTGCGCGGCACGGTTGTACATGCGGCGCTGGAGAACCTGTTCGACATGCCCGCCGGACTGCGGGTTCCGGAGTCTGCCGAACTGCTCGTCGACGGTGCGTGGGGTGCTCTCTGTGAGCAGACACCCGAATTGCGTGAACTGGTCCCCGACGATCAGGTCGACAAGTTCCTGTCCGACGCACACAAGCTCATCACCACCTACTACACGCTCGAGAACCCCACGGCGTTCACGCCCGAGTCCTGCGAATTGCGGGTCGAAGTCGATCTGGCCGGTGACGGCGACGACGACGGTGTCCTCCTGCGCGGTTTCGTCGACCGGATCGACGTGGCGCCGGACGGCCGGGTCCGGGTGGTCGACTACAAGACGGGCCGCTCGCCGGGTGAGAGCTTCGAATCACGCGCGTTGTTCCAGATGAAGTTCTACGCCCTGGCGATCTTCCGGCTCCGCGGCATCGTGCCTGCCCGGCTCCAGTTGCTCTATCTCGCCGACGGACAGTCGCTGGTCTACACGCCCGACGAAGCCGAACTAGAACGCTTCGCCAAGACTTTGAAGGCGATCTGGAAAGCGATTCTGACTGCCGGAGAGACCGGGGATTTCCAGCCGAAGAAAAGCCGGATGTGCCAGTGGTGCGATCACAAGGCGCATTGCCCCGAGTTCGGTGGCACCGTACTCCCCTATCCCGGATGGCCCACGGTTCCGGTCGCGACGAATACCGCCGACACCTCTGGCGCATAGCCGCCAAGGCCCGGCGATCGAGCCGGATGGCAAGATCGACGATTGTGTCTGAACAAGCTGCTTACTATCTACCACTTGGTCGCAACGACGATCACGAACACTTCATGCCCACCGAACACACGGTCAGTGTGTGGGGCGATAAGTTGCAGCATGGTGGTCCCCCCATCGGACTGCTGGCCCGATCACTGTTGCGACACCAGCCCGATCCCGCGCAGGAATTCACCCGCATCACCGTCGACATCCTCGGCGCGATCGGCATGGCGGAGAACCGAATTCACACGACGGTGCTGCGGCCCGGCAAGCAGATCAGCCTGCTGCAGGCCGAACTGTCGGTTCTCCAGGCAGACGGCACGTACCGGACCGCCGCCCGGGCTCAGGGCTGGCGGATGGCAACTGCCGAAACCTCGGAAGTCGCACGCATTCCGGAGCCACCGATGACTCCCGCACCCGAGGCGATCGAAGCTGCTCCCGGGATGACCGGTATCGGTCCCTTGATCGGCGAATGGGCGACACGAGGGTTTGTCGGAACGCTCGATTGCCGCATCGCCTCCTCCGATCCGGAGGTCGGACGCGAGGTGTGGGTGCGACCGAAGTTCCCGCTGGTGGCCGGCGAACAGACCACGAACATCGAGAAGTTCTTCACCGTCCTCGACATCGCCAACGGCGTCGGCTCGCGGCTCGCGTTCGGCGAGTGGACGTTCATGAACACCGACACCACCGTGCACCTCTACCGCCAACCGGTCGGCGAATGGACCGGAATCAAAGCCCGGATGACCGTAGGGCCGCAGGGTTACGGACTGACCGGTGCGGAGTTGTACGACACCACGGGTGCGGTCGGGCGCTCAGCCCAGACCCTGCTCATCCGACCGGCTGGATGAGCAGGACCGGCTGACCAACGCTCAGAAGCGGCAGGACCGGATGTCGGAGGCCAGAATGGCCTTCGCACCGAGGTCGGACAGATCGTCCATCAGGTTCTGGTGCTGCTTGCGCGGAACCAACGAGCGCACAGCCACCCAGTTCTCGTCGGCCATCGGCGCGATGGTCGGCGACTCGAGGCCGGGCGTGATCTTCATGGCCTGATCGAGCAGGTTCTTGGGGCAGTCGTAGTCGAGCATCACGTACCGCTGCCCGAACACCACGCCTTGGACACGGGCGATGAATCGCTCGGCCGCCCTGCTGCGTTCGACGCCCTTGCGCTGCAACAGGACACCTTCGGAATCACACAGTGACTCACCGAACGCGGTCAACTGGTGTTGGCGCAGGGTCCGACCGGAACCGACCACGTCCGCGATCGCGTCGGCCACACCGAGCTGGATCGAGATCTCGACGGCACCATCGAGACGGATGATCGTCGCCTCGATACCTCGGGCAGCCAGATCGGAACGCACCAGATTCGGGTACGACGTGGCGATCCGCTTGCCCGCCAGATCGGCAACCGTCCAGTTCGAGTCGCTCGGTGCGGCGTAACGGAAGGTGGAAGCGCCGAAACCGAGTCCAAGGCACTCTTCGACGTCGGCGCCTGAGTCGACCGCGAGGTCGCGGCCGGTCAGTCCGAGGTCGAGTTCACCCGAACCCACATAGATCGCGATGTCCGTCGGGCGAAGGAAGTAGAACTCCACCTCGTTCGCCGGGTCGAGGACCGTGAGGTCTTTGGAGTCGGAGCGACGACGGTAGCCCGCCTCGCTGAGGATTTCGGCGGCGGACTCTGACAGCGCCCCCTTGTTGGGAACGGCAACGCGCAGCATGTGAGTGGGGTCCTATCGGAAATGTGGTCGGGCAGGAGTTCGGCTGGTGTTCACGGGATGGATCGAGTTCACAGATGCTTGTAGACGTCGTCGAGAGTCAGTCCACGATTGATCATCATCACCTGCAGCCAGTAGAGCAACTGAGATATTTCCTCGGACAGCGCCTCAGGAGACTCGTGCTCGGCCGCCAGCCACACTTCGCCGGCTTCTTCGATGATCTTTTTCCCGAGGGTATGGACACCCTTGTCGAGCGCTGCGACGGTGCCGCTGCCCTCCGGCCGGGTGGTGGCCTTGTCGGTCAGTTCGGCAAACAGCTCATCGAAGGTCTTCACGGTGCTTGATTGTCCCATTGAATGCCTCGGCCAGATCGTCGAGGGTCAGTCCAACCAGGTTCTGCCGCTGCGTCCGCCCCTCGCCGGCGGGGACAGGAGCGGTCGAGGGCACCACGAGTACCGGGCAACCGGCAGCACGCGCCGCTTGTGTTCCGGTGGGCGAATCCTCGACGGCCAGGCAATCGGCGGGGTCGATTCCGAGCAGCTGCGCTGCCCGCAGATAGGGGTCGGGCGCGGGCTTGCCGAGCTCCACCTCATCACCGCAGACGGTGACGGTGAACCGGTCCCGGCCAAGGGTGCCGAGGGCTTCATCGGCCAGTTCACGTTCGGTGTTGGTCACCAAGGCGATCGCAATACCTTGCGCCGCAACCAGATCCAGGGTCTCCCGAGCGCCAGGCATCCACGGGATACCGTCCTTGAAAAGCGTGCTGACGCGGGCTCGCAGCCAGGCGGAGCGGCCGGGATAGTCGCGATCAGCCTCCGGGAGTCCCGCGGCGTCGAACACCTTGGTCAACGCGTTGGTCATCGAGTTACCCAGAGTCGACACGCGAACCTCGTGGGTCAACTCGAACCCCAGGTCGGTGGCCAGATCGGCGATGGCGATATCCCACAACTTTTCCGAGTCGAGAAGGGTGCCGTCCATGTCCCACAGAATTGCCTTCGGAAGATCACTCACCGCCCCATCATGGCCGACCGCAACAGATGAATCGAAATCGCCAGACGCCCTCATGACGCGCATCACTCCTTGCCCTCTCCGAGAAACAACGCACCCCGGGGCTTGCCGAAAGGCCCCCGGTGATGCCCTCTCTATTAACGGCAAGAGGAGCCATCACTATTTCCGCGGGAGCAGGTCGATGATCTGGATTACGGCCATCCCCTACCGCAGCCGTTCGTCCGCGCCTACATCATGCCGAACGGCTGTGGTGGCGACGATTGGGCGCGGTGATGACGGATCAGAATCAGGTGAATCGAGATCGCCAGAGGTATACATGGCGCGAATCACTCCTTGCCCTCTTCAAGATATAGCGCACCGGGGGGCTTGCGGCAAGGCCCGGGTGATGCCGCAAACTCGCTGGATCCACTGCCACATCTGCGAAGGGAGCCGACACGTATACCGCGGCCAACAGTGTGTTCAACCTTCCCGAACACCTCTCCCACAAAGCCGATCCGGTGCTGACCGCACGCGACGAACAGCACTTCGCCGCCATCTCCGACAACCTCTCTCAGACGATCGCCGACCTGTCTGCACGCCGCGACGCGGAACAACTGGCCTACAGCAGCACCGGCCGGGATGCGATGGACCGGGACATGGAGATTCACCGCCTCGGTGCGCGTCTGCGGGCGCTGCGCAGGTTCGGGTTGGACCTGTGCCTGGGATACATGGTTCCCGCCGCCAGTGCCGAACCGGTCTACATCGGCCGGCTCGGTCTCATCGACAGCTCCGGTCAGACGCTGCTCATCGACTGGCGCTCCCCCGCTGCCGAACCGTTTTTCGGTGCCACGCATGCCAATCCGATGGGTCTGGTGAGCCGACGCAGATACCGTTGGTCCCGCGGGAGGATCACCGACTACTGGGATGAGGTGTTCGACCCAGATGAAGTGTTCGGTCCGCAGGGACTGGCATCAGCGGCCGCGCTTGACGATCAGTCGGCGTTCATCGCGAGCCTGGGAAGCAACCGATCAGCGAAGATGCGAGATGTGCTCGGCACCATCGCATCCGACCAGGACGCGATCATCCGCGCCGGATCGCGCGGCGCATTGGTTGTCGATGGCGGTCCCGGTACCGGGAAAACTGTTGTGGCGCTGCACCGAGCGGCATACCTCCTCTATTCCGATCCGCGGCTCGGTCATCATCGCGGCGGGGTGTTGTTCGTCGGTCCGCATGAGCCCTATCTGGCGTATGTCGCCGACGTCCTCCCCAGCCTGGGCGAAGAAGGGGTCGCGACGTGCACCCTGCGTGACCTGGTCATCGAAGGTGCCTTCGCGGTTATCGAGTCGGATCCGGAAGTGGCCCAACTGAAATCGTCGGCCGACCTGGTGAAGGCGATCGAGGCAGCTGTGAAGTTCTACGAAATGCCGCCGACGAAGGGTATGACTGTCGAGACACCGTGGTCCGATCTGTGGTTGAGTGCGAGCGATTGGGCGGCCGCCTTCGACGCACCCGAGGCCGGAACGCCCCACAATGAGGCACGTGAGGCGATCTGGGAGGAGTTGCTCGCCATCCTGACCGATGGTCACAACGGCGACATCTCGCCAGCCCAGCTCCGGATGGCGTTGTCGGACAACGATCAGCTGCGCACAACCCTGAACAGGGAATGGCCGATGATCACCGCCACCGATCTGGTGGCCGACCTGTGGTCGGTACCCGCGTACCTCCGCAAGTGCGCGCCCTGGCTCAGCGCCGACGAGGTCGTTGCGCTGCAGCGCGAGGACGCGCAGGCCTGGACCGTGGCTGATCTCCCCCTACTCGACGCCGCCCGGGCGCGCCTCGGCGATCCGGGTTCGTCGCAGCGCCGGCGCCGCCATGTGGCCGCAGTGGCCGCCGAGCAGGAACAGCGATCTGCGGTGGTCGACCATCTCATCGCCGCCGACGACTCCGACTTGATGGTGATGTCGATGCTGCGGGGCCAGGATCTGAGCAACGCGCTGATCGGTGACGAACCACGGGACGAGCGGGAGCAACGCGCCCCCGATCTGCTGGCCGGCCCGTTTGCGCACATCGTCGTCGATGAAGCCCAGGAACTCACTGATGCGCAATGGCAGATGATGCTCTCCCGTTGTCCCTCCCGCAGTTTCACCATCGTGGGTGACCGCGCCCAGGCCAGAGCTGGATTCGCCGACACATGGGAGCAGCGTCTGAGGCGGGTCGGGATGGGCCGGGTCACGATGGCGTCGTTGAGCATCAATTACCGGACCCCCGAGGAAGTCATGACCGAAGCCGAGCCGGTGATCCGCGCGGTGCTGCCGGACGCGAACGTGCCGACGTCAGTGCGCAGAAACAACATTCCCGTCGAGTATCGCTCGACGTCTGAGTTGGATTCGATCCTCGATGACTGGCTCGCCGACAACCACGACGGAATCGCCTGTGTGATCGGAGATCCCACCTATATCGCAACGCCACGTGTTCGCTCACTTACCCCGGAGTTGTCCAAAGGACTCGAGTTCGACCTGGTGGTACTGGTCGATCCCGAAACCTTTGGTGATGGTGACCCCATCAGCGGAGCCGTTGACCGCTACGTCGCGATGACACGAGCAACTCGGCGGCTGGTGATCCTCACGAATCCAGGCGACTAGCTGTCAGTAGGTCGGTGGTGGGCTGTTTCGTCCGTGTTCTTCGCGGATCTTCCGGGTGAGTTGCTCCTGTAGTTCGCGTTGGCGGCGGTTGGCCAGTCGTTCTTGTTGGCGGCGTGCATGTTTGGCAGCGGTGCGTGGTTGTGTTCTCGGCGGTGCTGCCGATTGTGGTCGGCTGGGTGAGCCGCGTTGGTTGTCGAAGACGATCAGCCTCAGCGTCGGGAACAAGTCGTCGCCGGTCCAGGCCGGTCCGTGGTAGTGACGCCCTTCCGGTGTGGTGAAGATCAGCCGCGACCGACCGGTCTTCGGATCCGGGTACTGGTCGTCGAGCCAGTCAGAGTAGGTCTTCATCAGGTGATGAAAACGGCACAGCGTCTTCATCTCTGAAGGATGAGTGCAGCCACCAGCCTCGGGATGGTCGTGGTTGTATTCGTGGGTGTGGTCGAGGTCGGCGCCCCAGGCTTTGTGATTGCAGCCCGGCCACATGCAGTAGACGTCGCGGATGCGGATGTAACTGTCGAGGACCACCGACGGCCGATACTTGTCACCGGGTTGGGTCGCCGGCAGTGGAACCACTTGTGCGAACGGTGCTTCGGTCGCGTCTGCAGCGTCGGGGAACTCACCCAGCGACGGGTTTTCGGGTGCCCGCATGTAGACAGTGCCCCGTTCGGGCTTGGGTTCCGGCGGCGGCTCTGATTGCGGCTCTGGTCCTGATTGTTCCGGTTCAGGTGTGGAAGGTTTCTGTCCTGGTGCGGTTTTGTTGCCCAAAGGGCGCCTGATGGCTCTCGGGCGGCCGGCGAGCTCACGGACGTGATCGCCGGAGATCACCCCATGTCCGTCAAGGAACCCGGGGTTGGTGGCGGTGCCGTCGACGGTGGCCTGATCGGTGATCACATGCAGCACGATTTTCACGTCGATCCCGGAGATCACCTGATCAGCTGGGACCGTGACGATCTCAGCCGTGCAGGGATGTTTCGGATCATCAGGGCACTGGCAGTAGAACTCTTTTCCCATCACCGTTGCGAACAAGGCATCGGCCATCCGGTCAGATTTGCGGCGGGGATCGGCTTTACACGTGGACATGGCCAGCTTCTCCAGCCGTGCCATGATCATCGTCATCTCTTCAGCGGTGCCGTGCGCATCGAGGGTCGCCATCCCGTGCTCGGCGGGTGTACCCCACACACCACGGTTCTTCTTCGCATCTTCACGGTTGTTACGGACCAGATCCGGATCGCGGCGGAAGATGGTGGCATCGACCATGTCCCGGATCCGGCTTCTCGACCAGGAACCACGCCTACCCAGATGTTCGGCGATCTCCTTGTCGATCTCGGCCATGTACTCCGAGCCCTCGATCAGATCGGTCCGGGAGATGATATCCGGGATGTACTGGGCGTGAACGTCTCCGACTTTGAGCAACGCGTTGACTTCGGGTAGTCGGTCGCGCAGCGCCAGTCCGCGGTTGATCTGCAGTTCGGCGGCTTGTTGGGTGATGCCCTGTGCCGCAGAAAACCTCGCTGCACATTGCGCAAAGGGATCCACCGCACACAACTCGGCGTCGGTGCCAGCCGACGGCTGCACCGTCAGTTTGTGCAGCGCTGCCGCGGCCGCGTATTTGTGCCACGCCGTCCGACTTTCCTGCGCCGCTACGAGTTCGGCGTTGCGCACCAACTCGTTCTCGCGCAGCAGCATGGGAGGACCGATTTGCAGTGTCCCATCAGCGGATTCATCACCTTCGAACATGCATTTGAGTCTAAAGGAGAGGTGTGACACAAAAGTTTCGCTGCAACGACCGGCGCTATCAATAGAAACATCACGCGATTTTGGAGACAACTAGCGGTTGCCTGCACTCCAGGCATAGGGCAGTTCGGTGCCGTTGAGGACGTGGTCACCGATGGCGCGGGTCTTGAAGATGGTCGGATTGTGGACCGCGATGGTGCGGGCGTTTCGCCAATGTCGGTCTAGGCGTAGCTGTTCCGAGGTGATCGACGCGCCGCCGACCTCGAAGAGTTCGTTGGTCGCCCGGAGCACGATGTCGACCGAAGTGACCTGCGCCTGCGACGCGGCGAGTTCGGCGCGATCGAGTTGCTCCGGGGTGACACCGCTACCGGCGGCCAGGACCTCGTCGAGGATGTCCGCGACAGCCAGAGCAGAGGTGCGTGCGGTGAACGCAGCGGCGGACAACTTGCCGATCACCTGCTGAACCAGTGGATCCTCGCGGGGAAGATCCGCTGCCGCATGGGTATACGAGCGGGTGCGGTTGCGAACCCACTCGGCAGTGTCCGAGGTGGCACGCTGCGCGATGCCGGCAAGTCCGGCCAGATGCACCAACTGCAAGTAGGAGGTTCCGTAGGTCTTGCCGGCGCCACCGTAGCCCGGACCCAGGATTCGTTGCGGGGCGACAACGACGTTGTTGAATTCAGTGGTGCCGCTGGCGGTCAGGCGTTGTCCGAAACCGTCCCAGTCGTCGTGCTGGGTTACGCCCTCGGCGTCGGCGTCCACCAGGACCGATACCCGCTCGCCGTCGTCGTCGGCCGCCACCAGGATGTAGTTCGAGTAGAGCGAGCCGGTGCTGTAGTACTTGGTGCCGTTCAGAATCCACTTGCCGTCCCGCTGGGTCAATCGGGTCTGATACCGGTCCACCGCGCCGACACCGGGTTCGGTGATGGCGTTGCCGACCAGGATGCCACCGGCCACCGCACGCAGCCAGGTATCGCGCTCGACGCTGGGCGGGGCCAGCAGCTGATCCTCGACAAAACTGAAGTGCACCCGAAGTGCCTGCGGCAGATTCGATTCGGCGGCAGCCAGATCGATCAGCAGCCGGAACTGCTGGCGCACAGTGGCTCCGAGGCCACCGAATTGGACCGGTACGCGCAGCGCACCGAGTCCGGCCTCACGCAGCAGATGTACTTCTTCGTGCGCGAGGCGCCGATCGACCTCACGTGCCGTGGCCCCCGCGGCGATCGTCTCGAAGACCGGCCCGAAGCGCTCGTCGAGTTCGGCATCGGTGATGGCACTGGCGGCGGAAACTGTTGAAGTCATGCCACCGAGTGTTGAACACTTCGGACCCGAAAACACCGGTTGCACTCAGCCTGAGTGCAACCGGTACTCAGGTGTTGAAGTACTTCGCTTCCGGGTGATGCAGGACGAACGCGTCGGTTGACTGTTCCGGATGCAGCTGCAGCTCCTCGGAGAGCACCACGCCGATGCGCTCGGGTTCGAGCAGATCCATCATCTTGGCGCGATCTTCCAAGGACGGGCAGGCCCCGTACCCGAACGAGAACCGGGCACCCCGGTATTTGAGGTCGAAGAATTCCAGGGTGTCTTCCGGATCCTCCGACGCCACACTGGTGTCACCGAAGCGCAGTTCCTCGCGGATCCGCCGGTGCCAGAACTCGGCCAATGCCTCGGTGAGCTGGACACCGATGCCGTGGACTTCGAGGTAATCGCGATAAGCGTCCGCCGCGAACAGTTTGTTCGCGAAATCGGCGATCGGCTGACCCATCGTCACCAACTGGAACGGCAACACATCGACCTGGCCGGTTTCGATGGCCTCTTCACGCGAACGAATGAAGTCGGCGATGCACAGGAACCGGCTGCGTTGCTGACGCGGGAACTCGAAACTGTGCCGGATGGGCGCATCGGGACGCGGCTCGGTGAGCACGTGCACCACGTCGCCCTCGCTGACCGCCGGGAAGTACCCGTAGACCACCGCGGCATGTTGCAGGATGTTCTCCGTCGCCAGCCGATCGATCCAGTAACGCAGGCGCGGTTTGCCATCGGATTCGACAAGGTCCTCGTAGCTCGGTCCTTCGCCTGCGCGGGCTCCGCGAAGACCCCACTGCCCCAAGAACAATGCGCGTTCGTCGAGCAATGAGAGGTACTCGGCGACCGGAATGCCCTTGACGATGCGAGAACCCCAGAACGGCGGTGTCGGGACCGGTAGACCGGCCGCAACATCGGATCGTTCCGGGACCACCACCGGTTCGGCTTCGGCCTTGCGCTTTTCGGCGATGCGCTTCGAACGTGCGTGACGTTCCTTGCGCTCGGCCGTCTTCTCCGCCGCCGCGATGGCCTCGGGACTGTTCGGATCGAGACCGCCACCACGCTTGACCAGCATGATGTCGTCCATCAACCGCAGGCCCTCGAAAGCGTCGCGCGCATAGTGCACGTCGCCCTCGTAGGTCTCGCTCAGGTCGTTCTCGACGTAGGAACGGGTCAACGCGGCACCACCGAGGAGCACCGGATACTTCTCCGCGAGACCGCGGCTGTTGAGTTCCTTGAGGTTGTCCTTCATGACCACGGTCGATTTCACCAGCAGCCCGGACATCCCGATGACGTCGGCGTTCTTGTCCTGGGCAACTTCGACAATGGTCGAGATCGGTTGCTTGATACCGATATTGACCACTTCGTAGCCGTTGTTGGACAGGATGATGTCGACGAGGTTCTTGCCGATGTCGTGGACATCGCCCTTGACGGTCGCGAGGACGATCCGGCCCTTGCCGTCTTCCCCGGTCGCCTCCATGTGCGGTTCCAGGTGTGCCACAGCAGTTTTCATGACCTCCGCGGACTGAAGGACGAACGGGAGCTGCATCTGGCCGGAACCGAACAGCTCACCGACGGTCTTCATGCCGGACAGCAGGGTCACGTTGATGATCTCGAGCGGTGGCTTCTGGGTCATCGCCTCGTCGAGATCGTTTTCGAGTCCGGCACGCTCACCGTCGACGATGCGACGCTCGAGGCGTTCGAAGAGCGGCAGCCTGCCGAGTTCTTGCGCACGACTCTCGCGGGCCGACGCCGCCGACACTCCCTCGAAGAGGGCCATCAGCTTCTGCAGCGGGTCGTAGCCCTCACTGCGGCGGTCGTAGATCAGATCGAGCGCGACGTCGCGCTGCTCGTCGGGGATCTTCGACATCGGCAGGATCTTCGACGCGTGCACGATCGCGGTGTCCAGGCCGGCCTGCACACACTCGTGCAGGAACACCGAGTTGAGGACCTGGCGTGCAGCCGGGTTCAGACCGAACGAGATGTTGGAGATACCGAGGGTGAAATGCACCTCCGGGTGGGTCTCCTTGAGGATGCGGATGGCCTCGATCGTCTCGATGCCGTCCTTGCGGACCTCTTCCTGACCCGTCGAGATCGGGAAGGTGAGGGCATCGATGATGATGTCCTCTTCCTTCAGGCCCCAGTTCTCGGTGATGTCGGTGATCAGCCGCTCGGCGATGCGGACTTTCCACTCGGCGGTGCGGGCCTGACCCTCTTCGTCGATGGTGAGGGCGACCACGGCAGCGCCGTGGGTCTTGACCAGCTTCATGATCTTGGTGAAGCGGGAGTCGGGGCCGTCGCCGTCCTCGTAGTTGACCGAGTTGACCGCACACCGGCCACCGAGGTGCTCGAGTCCGGCTTCGATGACCTCGGGCTCGGTCGAGTCGAGCATGATCGGCAGCGTCGACGACGTGGCGAGTCTGCTCGCGAGCGCCGACATGTCGGCGGCACCATCGCGGCCCACGTAGTCGATGTTGAGGTCGAGCATGTGCGCACCGTCGCGGGTCTGGTCCTTGGCGATGTCGAGGCACTTCTGATAGTCCCCTGACAACATGGCGTCTCGGAACGCCTTGGATCCGTTCGAGTTCGTGCGCTCACCGATCATCATGATCGAGGCGTCCTGGGTGAACGGCACCGCGCTGTAAAGCGACGAGACCTCGGCCTCGTGTTCGGGTCTGCGCTCGGCCTTCTGCACACCGGCGACGGCCTCGGCCACCTGCCGGATGTGTTCGGGTGTGGTGCCACAGCAGCCGCCGACGAAGGACAGTCCGAACTCGCTGACGAAACCACTGAGGGCGGCGGCGAGCTCTTCGGGCGTGAGCGGGTACTCGGCGCCATTCGGGCCGAGCTGTGGCAGTCCGGCGTTGGGCATCACTGAGACGGGCACCTGTGCGTGCTTACTCAGGTACCGCAGATGTTCACTCATCTCCGCGGGGCCGGTGGCGCAGTTGAGCCCGATCATGTCGATGCCAAGGGGCTCGAGGGCTGCGAGGGCCGCACCGATCTCCGAACCGAGGAGCATCGTTCCGGTCGTCTCCACGGTGACGTGGGCGATGATCGGAATCCGTCGCTCGAGGTCGGCCATGGCCCGCTGTGATCCGAGGATGGCGGCCTTGACCTGAAGCAGGTCCTGCGACGTCTCGATCAGGATGGCGTCGGCTCCGCCGTCGAGCATGCCGGCGGCACATTCGTAATAGGCGTCGCGAATCGAGGCGAACGTGGTGTGACCCAGGGTGGGCAGCTTGGTGCCGGGACCGACGGAGCCCAGGACGAACCGCGGGGTGCCGTCGGCGCTGGGGCCGACCTCGTCGGCGACCTCACGGGCCAACTTCGTTCCCTTGAACGCGAGTTCGCGGATCCGGTCGCCGATGTCGTAGTCGCCCAGATTCGACATGTTGCAGCCAAAGGTGTTGGTTTCGACCGCATCCGCCCCCGCCTCGAAATAGGCGCGGTGGATCTCGCGGAGCACGTCTGGCCGGGTGGCGTTGAGGATCTCGTTGCAGCCTTCGAGACCGAGGAAATCGTCCAACGTCAGATCCGCGGCCTGCAGCATGGTTCCCATGGCACCGTCACCGATCAAGACGCGTTTACTCATCGCGGTGAGTAATTCCGTATCGAAGGACTGCGGTGTGGCACTGGACATGGTTATCAGGGTAGTTCGCTCTCAATTGGGGTTCGGTCGTAGGCTGGTTCAGTGAACGCCGAGCAGAGCGCAAGCCTCCCACAGTTGCGCCGCCCCACGCTGGTTGCTGCCTTCGAGGGTTGGAACGACGCCGGCGATGCGGCCAGTGGAGCCGTGGAGCACCTGGAACTGGTCTGGGACGCAGTACCGCTCGCCGAGATCGATTCAGACGACTACTACGACTTTCAGGTGAACCGGCCCTCGATCAAGCAGATCGATGGGGTCACCCGAAGGATCGATTGGCCGACCACCTCGATCTCGTACTGTACGCCGCCCGGCTCCGACAGAGATATCGTCCTGTTGCGCGGAATCGAGCCGAACATGCGGTGGCGCGGATTCTGTGCGGAGATCTTGGATATCGCCCGAGAACTCGAGGTCGAGACGGTGGTGATCCTGGCCGCATTGTTGGCCGACACCCCGCACACCCGACCGGTCCCGGTGACCGGTGCCGCGTACAGCGCCGAATCGGCCAAGCAGTTCAAGCTCGAGGAGAGCCGCTACGAGGGTCCGACCGGGATCACCGGCATCCTGCAGGACGCCTGCGTGGCGGCCGGTATCCCGGCCATCTCGTTCTGGGCAGCGGTCCCCCACTATGTGTCGACGCCACCGAATCCGAAGGCCTCGGCAGCACTGCTGAGCCAACTCGAAGAGGTTCTCGACGTCGAGGTTCCGCTCGGCGAGCTGCCGCAGCAGGCCGAGGAGTGGGAGCGCGCGGTCACCGAGATGACCGAGGACGACGACGAAATCTCGGATTACGTCCGCGGACTCGAAGAACGCGGCGATGCCGAGGTCAGTGTCGACGAAACACTCTCGAAGATCGACGGAGACGCACTGGCCGCAGAATTCGAGCGTTACCTGCGCAGACGTGGTCCCGGCGGGAGCTTTGGGGCCTGATCACCGACGTGCTGTGAACGCGGTGAGATCCTGACAATGGACTCGTAACCCCGCTGAAAGTGCTGGTTCATCGGGCTCACGTTTAGTGGCGGCATGTCCAGTACACCGAAGTTCCTGCAGGGTGTCTTCTCTTTCACCGGTAGCGGCCTGACCAAGGCAGCCCCCTTGGATCCGTCACTGACCTACCAGGTCCCGGCCGGTATGACCGTCCAGCCGCTCTACTTCCGTGGCGGCAACAGCTCCGACGAACTCGTCTATGTGACCCTGCTGCGTGATCAGCAGCCCATGCGATGGTTCCCGATGGGCGCCAAATCATCGGTGAACGTGCCGCTGCGTGTGGTCGAGGACGTCGACCCCGACAGTCTTCTCGAGTTGGTGTTCGCCGCACCGGAGGGTTGCACCGGAGAAATCGTCGTCGACTTCGGATTCGTGCAGTTCTGATGTCGGCAGCTCAGCAGCGCCAACGTCTGGTGGTGATCGGCAACGGTATGGCCGGCGCCCGCACCGTCGAGGAGATCCTGCAGCGCGGCGGCGGGTCACAGTTCGAGATCACGATGATCGGCGACGAACCGTACGGCAACTACAACCGGATCATGCTCTCGCACGTCCTGTCCGGTGAGAGTTCGATCGACGACGACGACCTGATGCTCAACCCGATGGCCTGGTACCGGGAAAACGATGTCCGGCTCTACGCCGGCGATCGCGCCGTCGCCGTCGACCGATTCGCCAAGATCGTCACGTGCGAGAGCGGCCGCAGCATCGGTTACGACGTGCTCGTGATCGCCACCGGCAGCAACACTTTCTTCCCCAACATGGACGGCCTGCGCGAGGCCGACGGCAGGCTGGCGCGTGGGGTGTTCGGTTTCCGCACCATCGAAGACACCAACGGCATGTTGCAGATGGCACTGTCCCGCGACGGGATCCGCGCCGTGGTCATCGGAGGCGGCCTGCTCGGACTCGAGGCGGCGTACGGCTTGCGGACCCAGGGCATCGACGTCGACGTGGTGCACTCCCCCGGCCACCTGATGAACCAGCAGCTCGACGAGCGCGGCGGGCGGGTGCTGCGGAACAAGATCGAAGAGCTCGGAGTGGGCGTCTACACCTCCAAGCGGACCACCGCGGTGCTCCGCGCCGAAGACGGTGCCGTCGCCGGCGTCGGGTTCAACGACAACACCAGCCTGCCCGCCGACATGATCGTCGTCACCGCCGGTATCCGGCCCAATGTCGAACTGGCCCGCGCCGCAGGGCTGGTCATCGAACGCGGAATCGTTGTCGACGATCAGATGCGGTGCGAAGACGAGGGCGCAATCTATGCGGTTGGCGAATGCTGTCAGCACCGCGGTGAGGTCTACGGCCTGGTGGCCCCGCTCTGGGAGCAGGCCGGTGTCCTGGCCGATGTCCTGACGGGGTCGAACCCCGATGCGGCGTACCACGGGTCGCGGCTGACGACGAAGCTGAAGGTGGCCGGTGTCGATGTCGCGGCGATGGGTGTCAAGGGACCCGAGCGCGACACCGACGAGTTCGTCCAGTTCTACGAACCGCGCAGTGGCACATACAAGTCGGTGGTCGTCCGGGACAACAAGCTGATCGGTGCGATGCTGCTCGGCGACATCAGCAAGGTCAACTTCCTGACCCAGGCCTTCGACGACAAGGTTGCGCTGCCCGATGAGCGCATCAGCATGCTCTTCGACATGGGTACGCCGAGTGCGCAAACCGGCGCTGCCGAGCTCTCCGACGATGTACAGGTCTGCAACTGCAACGGAGTCACCAAGGGCGACATCGTCGCCTGTGTTCACGCCGGAGCCAAGACGGTCGGCGAAGTGGTGGCGAAGACCAGGGCAGGCAAGGGCTGCGGTTCCTGCAAGGGTCTGGTCGGCGACATCGTGGCCTGCGCGGCGGGAGGCGAATTGGCCGTCGATCCGTCGGCGGATTGGTATGTACCGTCGATCCCGTTGGCCAAACCTGAACTGATGAACCGCATTCGAGAGCTGAACCTGCGGTCGGTGTCGGCGGTGCTCGGCGCACTGTCCCCGGATGGTGACGACGTGACCGCCAAGATGCCGGTGGCATCGCTGCTCCGGATCATCTGGGACGCCGACTGGGAGGACGAACGCGGCGCGCTGTTCATCAACGACCGTGTCCACGCCAATATCCAGCGCGATGGCACCTTCTCGGTGGTCCCGCAAATGAAGGGCGGAGTCACCAACCCCGCGCAGTTGCGCCGAATCGCCGATGTCGCAGACAAATACAACATTCCGATGGTGAAGGTCACCGGCGGCCAGCGCATCGATCTGCTCGGCATCCGCAAAGAAGATCTTCCCAAGGTCTGGGCCGATCTGGACATGCCGTCGGGATACGCCTACGGCAAGAGTTTCCGTACCGTCAAAACCTGTGTCGGCCTGGACTTCTGCCGCTTCGGGCTCGACGACTCGACCGCATTGGGTATCGCAATCGAGGAGAAGTATCAGGGACTGGAAGCCCCAGCGAAACTGAAACTGGCCGTCACCGGATGTCCCCGGAATTGTGCCGAGGCCCTGTGCAAGGACTTCGGCGTGGTCGCGGTCGGTGACGGCCGCTGGGAGATCTACGTCGGCGGCGCGGCCGGTGCGCACATCCGCAAGGGAGACCTGCTCACCACTGCGGTGGGGGTCGACGAGGTTCTGCGGATCTGCGGTGTGTTCATCCAGTACTACCGCGAACAGGCCAAGTGGCTCGAACGCACCTACGCGTGGGTGCCGCGGGTGGGCATCGAGGAGCTGCGGGCAATTCTCATCGACGACCGGGATGGATTGGTGGACGGCTTGTTCGAACGGATCTCCGCATCGGCGGCCGCCTACACCGACCCGTGGAAGGAACGACTCGAACCGAAGTCGCCCGCACAATTCGAACCGTCGCTGCCACTGATCAAGCTCCCCCTGGTGCCGGTTCGATGACGGAGACGAAGCCGGAGACGGAGCTCGACCATACGATGACGACCGAAGCCGAGGTGTCGAATGTGGTTGGTTCGATCACCGATCTGACCGTGGGGGAAGGACGTACCTATGTGGTTGACGGACAACAGGTTGCGGTGTTCCTGATGTCCGACGGATCCGTCCGCGCACTGGGAGCCCGCTGCCCGCACAAGGGCGGTCCGATTGCCGACGGTCAGACCGACGCGACCAAGGTGATGTGCCCACTGCACCAGTACACGTTTTCCTTCGACGACGGCAGCTGCACCAACGGCACCGACATCGAGGCGCTACCGGTCTTTCAAGCGAAGGTTCACGACGGTCAGATCCACATCTGGACCTGACCGCACGCTCGACGGGTCAGGAGATCCGTTCGATCGACACGACAGGTGTTGTGATACGCCAGGTTCGAACGTCCGGGTCTTCGGCGGCCCGGACCCAGAACTGCGCCGACTCCCCTACCCGGCACGACTTCACCCCGAGCAACGGAATGTCCTCGGAATCCCGGCGGAGCTGGCTCACAGCCCAGGCCTCGTCACCGTTGTTGCCAACGCCCGGTGCACGAAGCAAGGTCATCTCACCGAAATCCAGCAGATAGGTCGACGTTCGCGTCGTCACCGCCCACACACCGACAGCTGTATCGGGATCGATCTCTTGAGCTTTGGCCACGATGTGGAACCTTACCCAAGCGGAGCGATGCGCACACCGAGGAGCGCGTCAACCGCGTCCGCCACGTCGGCGGGCGCAGACGACACCGAACCGAGCCCGCCCAACGTGTCGTGGGCCCAGGCGTCAATCGAGACAAGTGCTTTGGGGGTGTCGAGATCGTCGGTCAGATGCTGGCGCAGTCGCTCGATGGTCGGTGCGGCGTCGGGTCCGGACTCGCAGGCGGCAGCTTTGCGCCACAGTTCCAGGCGCGCCACGGCCTCGGCAAGCACCTCATCGGTCCACGGCCGGTCGGTGCGGTAGTGACCGGAGAACAGGCCGAGCCGGATGGCACCGGGATCGACATCGGTGGCGCGCAGCTTGGAGACGAAGACGAGGTTGCCCTTCGACTTCGACATCTTCTCACCGTCGAGCCCGATCATGCCGGTGTGTACGTAGTGCTTTGCGAACCGACGGGCCCCGGTCAGCGCCTCACCGTGGGCTGCGGAGAACTCGTGGTGCGGGAAGATCAGGTCGCTACCGCCGCCCTGGACGTCGAAGCCGGCTCCGATCCGGTTCAAAGCGATTGCCGTGCATTCGATGTGCCAGCCGGGCCTGCCGGGTCCGTGGGGTGACTCCCAGGACGGCTCGCCCTCGCGTGCGGCGCGCCACAGAAGTGCGTCGAGCGGGTTGCGCTTGCCGGGCCGGTCGGGATCGCCGCCGCGTTCGGCGAAGAAGCGCTGCATGGTCGGCAGATCGTAGCCCGACTCATATCCGAATTGTTCGGTCGCGTCGACGCGGAAATAGACGTCGGGGTATTGCTCATCGTCGACGATATAGGCGGCGCCCGAGGCCAGGAGCTTGCCGACGACCTCGACGACCTCGTCGATCGATTCAACTGCACCGATGTAATCGCGCGGCGGCAGCACCCGCAGCGCCGCCATGTCCTCGCGGAACAGGTCGGTCTCACGCGATCCCAGAGCAACCCAGTCGATGCCGTCCCGCTCGGCCCGTTCGAACAACGGGTCGTCGACGTCGGTGATGTTCTGGACGTAGTGCACATCGTGTCCGAGATCGCGCCACACCCGATTGACGAGATCAAACGTGAGGTAGGTGGCGGCGTGCCCGAGATGCGTTGCGTCGTAAGGAGTGATCCCGCACACATACATCGTTGCGGTCTTGCCTGGCACCACCGGACGGATCTGCCGATCCGAAGTGTCAAAGAGCCTCAATGCCGGACCCTGACCGGGTACGACGGGAACGACGGTTTCAGACCACGACTGCATGATGTCCACCTTATGGGCGGACCGCGGACCCGCGCTCTCGGGGCCGACCAGAACAGGTCAGAAAGCGGGCCACGGGATGGGCCGCGACCGATCGGCCTGCGGCATCACCGGTGTTTCGACCAACGTGGCGGTGCGGTTGATGAGTGCTGCCACCTCGGCTGGTGTGATCAATTCGGCGAGTTGATCACGCAGCGGCGAGTCCTCGCTGCGCAACATCTCGAGCAGGCCGGTGACGTCCTCGAGCAGATGCGCCGGGATGGATTCAGCCGCCCAGCCCCACAGGACGGTCCGAAGTTTGTCCTGGGTGTGCATGCAGATGCCGTGGTCGACGCCGTACACCTGGCCGTCGAGGCCTTCCAGGACGTGTCCGCCCTTGCGATCGGCGTTGTTGATGAGGATGTCGAGCACCGCCATTCGCTGCAGCCGTGGATCGTCGGCGTGGACCAGCACCACGTCTTCCCCACGAGAGTCCACCGCGGACAGGATCAGTTTCCATCCCTCGGGCACCAGGTCCGGTGAGCACAGGTCGACCAGGTCGAGGCGGGTCGGCAATCCGTCGGCAGGTTCGGGTGTGTCGATCCACCGCTGCACCATGCCGGGACCGAATGGTCCGTCGCGGAGCAAAGTCATCGGGACCACCGACCAGCCGAGGGCGTCGGAAACCAGATACGACGCCACTTCGCGACCGGCGAGGGTGCCGTCCGGGAAGTCCCAGAGTGGTTGCTCCCCGCGGACCGGCTTGTAAACGCAACGGACCTGCTGATCTCCGACAACGGCGTCGCAGACGAGGGTGGCGTTGCTGGCGTTGCGGATCTGTCCGATCAGTTCGAGTTCGCCGGTGGTCAGGATGAGCGGCACATCGAGAGGCCGGTCGCCGGTCGGCGTTGTCGCTGTCACCGGCCGGACTCGTCACCGGTATCCGGACCGGAGGGGTCGTCGGGATCGTCCTCGTCGAGCATGGTCGGATCGTTGAACAGATCGGGGTCGATGAACTCGAGTGAAGGGCCGAATGTGGCCTCGCGGCGGTACCCGTTGGTCCGGACGCAGATGTGTCCGTCGGAGTCGAGTGGATCGCCGCACAGCGGGCACGGCTCGCGACCGGCGGAGATGACCCGACTCGATCGGGCCGCGAATTCGCGGGCAGCACCGGTGCTGAGGAACACCCGGACCGCGTCGGGGCCCTCTTCGGTGTCGTCGAGGACAACACTCTCGTCGAATTCGCCCTCGGTGATGGCGAGCAACTCGACCACGACCGCCTCGGATTCGGAGTCCCATCCCAGGCCCATGGTGCCCACGCGGAATTCGGCGTCGACGGGCATCAGAAGCGGACTCAGGTCTTCGACGCGTGCCAGTTCTGCAGGCAGCGGTGTCCCGAATCTGCGGTGTACCTCTTCGAGCAGGGCGCCGATGCGGTCGGCGAGTATCTGGACCTGCTGCTTTTCGAGCATGACGCTGATGACACGCGTCTCGTGGATGGCTTGTAGATAGAAGGTCCGGTCACCGGGCTGGCCCACCGTTCCGGCTATGAAACGGTCCGGGCTGCGGAAGACGTGTATCGCTCTGGCCATGGCACCTCCGTTCTCCTGAAGTTGATTATCCCCAATCGGGGCTGGTTCGCCCAAGGCGTTGTCGGTTGGTGTCGCGGCGACCGCGCGATCGGGCCCTCAGGTCCCGGTGGAACCGCCGACAACGGCATCGTCGGGGTGGCTGTGCCCGGACTTCTCGGACTTTTCGGACTGTTTCGGCTGTGCCGGGATCGATGGGAGGGTCGAGGTGCAGTTGACCGCGTGCACATACGGCCGCGCCAGGCTGTACCGGACCACGCTGGCGGACGCGGGTTCGACCACAATCCGCTGGAATGCGTCCAGATGCATGCCCATCGCATCGGCGAGGACGGCCTTGATGACGTCGCCGTGCGTACAGGCGATCCAGATTCCCGAACCGTCCTCCCCGGAGAATCGGGCGTCGAGTTCCCGGATCGCGGCCACCGCCCTGGCCTGGACCTGTGCCAGGCCCTCGCCGTCAGGGAAGATCGCTGCGGACGGCTGCTGTTGCACCACCCGCCAGAGCGGTTCCGAGAGGAGTTCTTTGATCGGGCGTCCCGTCCACTGACCGTAATCGACCTCGATCAACCGCTCGTCCACGATTTCGGGGCACTCGAAGTGGCCAACGAGCGGCGCCACCGTCTGCTCGCAGCGCAGCAGCGGCGAGCGGACAACCGCAACCGGACTCTGCAGGCCGACGAAGCGTTCGATCAGGCCGGCGGATTGGGACTGTCCGTGGTCGTCGAGGCCAACCGATGTCGAGCGGCCGGCCAGCACGCCCGAGGTGTTCGCCGTTGATCGTCCGTGTCGAAGCAATATGACCGTCACGTGTCATACCTTATGCGTCAGGCTGGTTGTCCGACTCGGCGCGAAGGCGTCGTCGCACGTCGAAGCGCTGCAGCAGCAGATCATGTCGCGCTGATCACGCCGCCGGCGAGCAGCCCGAAGACGAGCAGACCCAGCAGCACGCGATAACCGACAAACCAGTACAGCGAATGGTTCGCGACGAACTTCAGCAACCATGCGATGGCGGCGTAGCCGACCACAAACGCGACGAGGGTTGCGACCAGCAACTGCATGCCGGACGACTCCATGCCGTCGCCGGTGGGGTTGAATGCGTCGGGCAGGCTGAACAATCCCGACGCGGTCACCGCGGGAATCGCCAACAGGAACGAGAAGCGCACCGCAGCTTCACGTTTGAGGCCGAGGAACAGACCCGCGCTGGCGGTGGCGCCGGAACGCGAAACACCGGGGATCAGTGCCAGGCACTGGGCCAGGCCCATGATGATCCCGTCGCGGGTGGTGAGCTTTTCGATCGGACGTTCTTTGCGGCCCATCTTCTCGGCGGCGGCGATCACCACGGAGAAGACGATCAGCATGCTCGCCACCAACCAGAGATTGCGGGCGCCGGTGCGGATCTCGTCTTTGAAGAGCAGACCGAGGACACCGATCGGAATGGTGGCGATGATCACATACCAGCCCATTCGGTAGTCGAGGTCGCGGGCGTCCTTGTTGAACATCCCCCGGAACCACGCCGCGATGATGCGCACGATGTCCTTGGCGAAGAACACCAGCACGGCGGCTTCTGTGCCCAGCTGCGTGACCGCGGTGAACGATGCACCGGCATCTTCACCGAACCAGATCTCGGAGACAATGCGCAGGTGACCGGAGGAAGAAATCGGCAGGAATTCGGTCAATCCCTGTACGGCCCCAAGGACTATCGATTGGGCCCACGTCATGGTGTCGCTCACGGGGGCCGATGCTACGGGAAACCTTGGTCAACTCCTCGAGTTGCGACACCGCCGCCCCCGTGGCATGGCGCGGTGAGCGAACAAGGAAGATGGGTGGCATGAATGTGCGCGGTAAATCTCTGTTCGTAGCGATGGCGGCCGCCGCGCTGGTGTTGTCGGGATGCTCAGATTCGGGTGATACGCCCGATGTTCCGACCATCGCTCCGCAGACCCCCATCGCCGCACCCGCGGCTGATCCGGCGACCCCTCCGGCGGGCGTGGTGGTGCCGGTACCGAACGCCGGTACCGCGATGGCCCTGTGCCCCGGGACCGACCAGTTGGCACTGCTCTCGGATGACGGCCGATCGGTCCTGTTCTACCCCACCGGGGGCCTGGCCCCAGGAGATGCACCCTCGCGCACAGTCTCGTTGAGCGACAAGGCAATTGCCTTCGGAACCTTCAAGGATGGCAAACTTCAGGTACTGATTCCCGGCGCCCTGGTGACGATCGATTCGGCCACCGGTGACACGGTCCGCACAGATGTCCCGGGCACACCGTTGTCGGCCATCGTCACCTCTGACGGCGACACCCTCGTCGGCACCGACAACGGCAGTCTGTTGGTGGTCGATCCCGACGGCAAAATACTCGACACCATCACCGGATTCGTCCGGGTCGACGAGATCGCCGAACACGACGGACAGGTGGTTGTGCTCGACCGCGCACAGTCGTCGGTGACCGAGGTCGACGTGGACGACCGCGATCTCGGCGTGTCGCTGCGCTCGGGCGACGGTGCGACGAACCTCACTGTCGATCACTATGGCCGGTTCCTGACAACCGACACCAAGGGCGGGGAGTTCCTCGCGTTCTTCGGCGAGCCGCTCGTCAACAAGTTCCGGCATCCCGTGGCATTCGGGCCCTACGCCGTAGACTACGACGACACCCGCGACCTGGCGTGGGTGGCGACCACCGGAAACAACAAGGTCACGGCGTACGAACTCGCCAGCGGAACCCCGGTCGAGGTGAAGCAGTTCGAGACCGTTCCGCAGGCCAACTCGATGGTGGTCGACCCCGATACCGGGACGGTGTATCTGTTGTCCGCCGATGGTGGCGGATTGCAGATCATCAACCCCGATCAGCAGTGAGGTGAGCTGAGACTTTGGCAGGCACGCGCAGCCGTGGCTTTCCACGGGAATGGGACATGTCGACCGACGACTACGAATACGTCCCGTTGCGCCTACCGCCAGATGTGACCCGGGTGACCGCCTCCATGCGCTTGTCGATCCAAGCCGAATTCGGTGGTTGGGAACTTTCCCGGGTACGTCTGTACCCCGATGGCAGTCGCAAGGTCCTGCTGCGCCGTCGCCGTCCGCGACCGGCGTCCACCGATGAACCCGATACTGGAATGAGCGCGTGATCGCTACTGTCTACCGCCGGTTGTACCGGTGGCTTCTCACCCTGATGTTCCTGGTGCCACCAGAGCAGATCCACACGATCACGGCGAAGGCCATCTCGTGGACCGGGCGGTTCAAGCCGCTGCGCATCCTGGCCCGGCGGATGCTCGTGACCGATGATCCGGTTCTACGAACCGAGGTGTTCGGGCTCGACTTCCCCGCACCCCTCGGGCTTGCGGCGGGCTTCGACAAGAACGCCGAGGCCATCGACGCCTGGGGCGCGCTCGGTTTCGGTTTTGCCGAGATCGGCACCGTCACCGGCCAGGCCCAGCCGGGCAATCCGGCTCCGCGGTTGTTCCGCCTGCCTGCCGACCGGGCTCTGATCAACCGGATGGGTTTCAACAACCATGGTGCGGGCGCCGCCGCCAACCAGTTGCGTCACCGCAAGACGACAACATCGCTGGTTCCGATCGGCGCCAACATCGGCAAGACGAAGGTGGTCGAGCCGAAAGACGCCGTCGAGGACTATCTGATCAGTGCCCGACTGCTTGGTCCCCTTGCCGACTTCCTCGTGGTGAACGTGAGTTCTCCCAACACGCCCGGACTCCGGGATCTGCAGGCGGTGTCGGCGCTGCGTCCGTTGCTGTCCGCGGTGACCGAAGCCGTCGACATTCCGGTCCTGGTGAAGATCGCCCCCGATCTGGCCGACGACGACATCGATCAGATCGCCGATCTCGCGGTCGAATTGGGGCTCGCGGGCATCGTCTGCACCAACACCACGATCAGTCGCGAAGGTCTGACCACGCCCACATCCGAGGTCGAGAGCATCGGTGCAGGCGGACTCTCCGGGGCGCCGCTCGCTGATCGTTCACTCGAGGTGCTGCGGCGTCTGTACGGCCGGGTCGGCGGACAGATCACCCTGATCAGCGTCGGTGGTATCGAAACCGTCGACCAGGCCTGGGAACGGATCTGCGCCGGTGCGTCACTGATTCAGGCGTACACCGGTTTCATCTACGGTGGCCCCTTGTGGGTCAAGCTGATTCACCAGGGACTGGCGCAGCGGGTGCGTGCGGCCGGATACCGCTCCATCGCGGACGCGGTCGGCATCGCCGCACCCAAGCACTGAACCGAAAACCCGGCAGTCCCAGCTGTTTCCACCTGTCGTACGGGTGGAAATGGCTGGAACTGCCGGGTTTACGACGCTGTCGGTTCGCCGGTCAGCGCTCGTAGGTGTTGGTGATGATCGCACGTGCGATCGCGTGGCTGAACAGGTTGAACCCCAGGTACGCCGGGGTTGCGCCGTCGGGCAGTCCCAGGCTCTCGACATCCACCGCGTGGACCACGGTGTAGTAGTAGTGCGTGCCATGTCCGGGAGGCGGTGCGGCGCCGATGAATCGCGGCACGGACGCATCGTTGTTCAGGGCAACGGCCCCGGACGGCAACGAACCCTCGGCACCGTCGCAAACGCCGGCGGCGAGAGAGGTGACCGAGACCGGGATGTCTGCGATCGCCCAGTGCCAGAAGCCTGACGCGGTGGGCGCCTCGGGGTCGTACACGGTGACGGCAAAGCTCTTGGTCTCCGGTGGGAAACCGGACCAGGTCAGCTGCGGTGAAATGTCTTCACCACCGGCTCCCATGATTCCCGACACCTGAGGATTCTCCAGTGCGGCTCCGTCGGTGATGCTCTCGGAGGTCAGGGTGAAGCCGGGAAGCTTCGGCAGTGCGTCGTACGGGTTGTACCTCGACATCGTTGTTCGCGTCCTTTCCGTAGGTGGCCCCACCATCATGCTTGAGGTGGGTCGGGGATGTGGCCGACATGTTCATTGTCGGCGAGCCGAACTGCGCGCAGCGGCGGGCTCAGCTGTGCATCAAGAAGTGCTCGAGCACCTCGGTCCCGAACAGCAACGACTCCACCGGCACCCGTTCGTCGACACCGTGAAACAGTGCGGCGAAATCGAGTTCGGTGGGCAGCTTCAGCGGTGCGAAGCCAAAGCAGCGAATCCCCAAGCGGGCAAACGCTTTTGCGTCGGTACCGCCGGAAAGCATGTAGGGAACCGTCCGGCCCTGCGGGTCGTGCGCAAGGATCGCGTCGTTCATCGCATCGACGAGATGACCGTCGAACGTCGTCTCGTACGAGTCGAGTTTGGTGATCCATTCACGGGTCACGTTGGGACCGATCAATTCGTCGACCTCGGCCTCGAACGCGGCCTGACGTCCGGGTAGCACTCGGCAATCGACCACAGCGGTGGCGCTCTGCGGGATGACGTTCGCCTTGTAGCCCGCCTGGAGCATCGTCGGGTTGGCGGTGTCTCGCAGTGTTGCGCCGATGATCCGGGCGATGCTGCCGATCTTGAACAGCGCCGTCTCCAGGTCCGGGGTGTCCGGGCTCAGCGACAAGCCGGTCTCCTCGGAGACCGCGGCCAGGAACTGCGAGACCGACTCGGTCATCACCAAAGGGAACTGATGCCTGCCGAGCTTGGCGACGGCTTCGGCGAGAATCGTGACCGCGTTGTCGTCGTGGAGGAATGAGCCGTGTCCGGCTGTGGCCGTTACGGTCAGGCGCATCCAGGCCAGGCCCTTTTCCGCGGTTTCAACCAGGTAGAGACGCTTCTGGGTACCGTCCGGCCGGTCGACGGTCAGCGAGAATCCGCCCACTTCGCCCACGGCTTCGGTGACACCTTCGAACAGGTCGGGCCGGTGATCGACCAGCCAGTGCGAACCCCACTTGCCCCCGGCCTCCTCATCGGCGAGAAAGGCGAACACGATGTCGCGGGGCGGTGTGGTGCCTGCCCTTCTGAACTGCCGCGCCAGCGCCAGCGCCATGCCGACCATGTCCTTCATGTCGATCGCGCCGCGACCCCAGACATAGCCGTCTTCGATCGCCCCCGAGAACGGATGCACGCTCCAGTCCTCCGGCTGCGCCGGAACCACATCGAGATGCGAATGCAGGAGCAGCTTTCCGCGGGCACGATCGGCGCCCGCCAATGTCGCGAACACGTTGCCCCGGCCCGGCTGTCCCGACTCGACGTACTCGGTCTCGTATCCGGCCTCTTCGAGCTTGGATTGCACCCACCGGGCGCACTCGGCCTCACCCTTGGTGGTGGCCAGCTCGCCGGTGTTACTGGTGTCGAACTGGATGAGTTTGCTGACGAGGTCCACCACTTCTTCGGTGGCGGCAGGCGTGTTGGGGTTCACCTGCTCATTCCTATCACCACGAATGCCTCCACCGATGCCCGGGCGACCGGGTCCGGCTAGCTCAGTTCGAGCCGTCTTTCCGGACCTGATTCAGGTCAGATGGTCGAAATCGCCTCGCACCCAGCCGATGTGGCGATCAGCCGAAGATCTGACGATCGCTCGGGCGTCGGCGGCGATGTGGTCGGCGAAGTTTCCGTACAGCTGATCGAAATCGAATCGGCACAACGAGGTGGCGATGCGCTCGACCACCGCGGCGGACAGTGGAATGCGATTGGGGTAGCGGCGCATGAAGCTGACGCTGCTGCGATCGGGATTCGGCAGCACCGTATCCCCGCTGAGCCTCACCCCATGTCCGCCGGCGCCTGCGTCCCAGTGGGCGATGGCGCTGCCGGGAAAGTGTCCGCCGGGCTGACTCAGGGTGACCCCGGGAAGGACCGCCAGGTCGCCGCTCCACGGTTCGATGGCCCGGTCGCGGCGTGCGACCCATTCCAGATCGGATTCGGCCACCAGGACCGGTACGTCGCCCAGTGCCCGCGACCATTCCACCTGTGCCCCGAACATGTGTGGATGACTGGCTGCGATCGCCGTCAGCGGACCCGCGGCCCGCACCGCTTCAACAGCGTCGTCATCGATGAACCCGATCGGATCCCAGCGGAGATTGCCATAGCTGTCCGTAGGGCGAGACGTACTGTCGTTCGTCCGCGCAGATGCGGCATACGATGGTGGTGGCGTCCATGGATCCGTTCGTAGCAAATCTACGAACAAAACGGCTCTGTACAGGCGATTTGGGTTGCGGGCTCAGAGTCGGTTAATGTTGTCCAGCGCTGACAGAGAGGTTTCTGGCAGAGCGAAACGAGTCCGAGTGGCGGAATGGCAGACGCGCTAGCTTGAGGTGCTAGTGTCCTATTAACGGACGTGGGGGTTCAAGTCCCCCCTCGGACACTCTTAGAGAAATCCCCGACCTTCTGGTCGGGGATTTTTTGTTGGCTCCGGTCGTGGCCCCGAACGCCGTCAGGTGGTGCTGCCTGGCGTCAACGGTCCGAGACACTACTGAGCAGCCATTACACTGGCTAACCGTGCACGACGTACCCACCGAATTCATTGATGCCGCCGACATGGCGGTCTTCCGCCGCGTCCTCGACCAGGTCACCGAGCTCGATGCTCTGCATCCGGACTCGGTGGCGGTGCAGCGCGCGGTGGCGCAGATGTTCAAGCACGCCAAGCGCAACCGCCGGAAGGAACGGAATCAGATTCGTTCGGATGCCGACCGAAAGGTGTTGTCCGCCACGGCAACCGGATCGCCGGACCGGATCGACGACGAGACCGCGGGTCTGCCGCTGACGGGTGCGCCCGGGACGAGTGCCGGAACCTTGATCCGGCCGCAGAACTGCTACATCTGCAAGGTTGAATACACGCAGGTCGACGCCTTCCACCATCAGCTCTGCCCGGAATGTGCGACGGCCAATCGGCACAAGCGCGAGCAGCACGCTGATCTGACCGGTCGTCGGGCGCTGCTCACCGGTGGCCGCGCCAAGATCGGCATGTACATCGCTCTGATGTTGCTCCGTGATGGCGCAGAACTGACCATCACCACCCGTTTCCCACGCGATGCCGCACGGCGGTTCGCCCGCCAACCGGATTCCGATCAGTGGCTGCATCGCCTCAACGTCGTCGGGATCGATCTCCGCGACCCGGCGCAGGTGGTTGCCCTGGCAGATTCGGTTGCCGCGCAGGGTCCGCTCGACATCCTCGTCAACAACGCCGCGCAGACCGTCCGCCGCTCCCCCGGCGCCTACAGCTCACTGGCCGACGCCGAACTCGCCCCACTGACCGGCTCGGCGGCGACGGTGCCGCTGCTGACGATGGGTGACAGCAGTGAACTGCACCCGCATGCGTTGGCCTCCGGCGGCAATAGTGAGGCCGCGGCCCAAGCGCTCGCCGCACTGGCCATGACAGCCGGTTCCTCGGCTCCCGCCCGGATCGCGGACGGCACGGCGATCGACGCAGGCGGACTGCTCCCCGACCTTGTCGACAGCAACAGCTGGGTCGAGACCGTCGATCAGGTCGATCCGCTGGAATTGCTCGAAGTGCAACTGTGCAACAGCGTGGCGCCGTTCATCCTGCTGTCCCGGCTGACCCCGGCGATGAAGGCGTCGTCGTCTCGGCGCAAGTACGTGGTGAACGTTTCTGCGATGGAGGGGATCTTCTCCCGCGGATACAAGGGTCCTGGGCATCCGCACACCAACATGGCCAAGGCGGCGCTGAACATGCTGACCCGCACCAGTGCCGGTGAGCTCTATCAGGACGGGATCCTGGTGACCGCGGTGGACACCGGCTGGATCACCGACGAGCGGCCACACACCAGCAAGATGCGCCTCGCCGACGAAGGTTTCCGCGCACCACTCGACCTCGTGGACGGCGCCGCCCGCGTCTACGACCCCATCGTGCAGGGTGAAGCCGGCATCGACCTGTACGGCTGCTTCCTGAAGGACTTCGAGCCGTATCCGTGGTAGTTGGTTGACGGTGAAGACATCGGAAACCAAACCGCTTGCCGAGGCGATGCTGTCGGTCTGCGGCGAGACGTTGGACGCGATGGTGGCGATCATCGACGGGCTCGGCGACGATCGCGCCAACACCAGACCATCTCTGCCGGGCGCAAACAGCCCGTACGCCATCGTCTTTCATTGTGTTGGCGTCATCGAATACTGGGCCGGTTCGGTCATCGCCGGCCTGAAGATCCCGCGAGACCGCGACGCCGAGTTCACTGCAACCGGACCGGTGGCGGAGTTGATCGAACGGGTCGACGCAGTTCGTGCACGGCTACCGGAATGGGTCGCCATCGCGATCGCCGAAGGCCTCCGCGACCGGGCCGCAACCGGGTCCACGCGCAATGAGGCCGCGACGGCATCTCCCGAGTGGGTCCTCATGCACCTACAGCGCGAGTTGGCCCAGCATCTGGGCCAACTCGAATTGACAAGAGATGTTCTGAATCAGATCTGACGTTCGCGCTCGCTTGCACGGCGGGAGCGATTTCAACCGAGTTCGGCGGTGCGATCTCTTGCGTTCGCGCGTCAAGCGGTGAACTGTCGATGGCATGGTCTTGGTCCATGATCTCGGGCGCGGTCGTGCCGCCTACCGGAAACGGGTCTGGGACGAGGCATACACGCTGCTCAACAGCGCGGACGAATCGACAACCTTGGGTCCGGACGATCTGGAGGCACTCGCCGAGTCTGCCCACTTCACCGGCCGGACCGAGAAAAGTGTGCAGGCGCGCAGCCGGATCTACAGCCAACTGGTGAGCACCGGCGACAATCGCGGCGCCGCGATGTGCGCGTTCCGGATTCACCTCGTGTTTTTGATGCGCGGTGACGTCCCTTCTGCCCTGGGGTGGCTCGGCCGCGCGCACCGCTTGCTACACGAGGAACCGGAGTGCGCGGTGCATGGCTACCTGTGCATCGCCGAGGCCGAGGCAAACTTCCAACGACACAATCTGGACACCTCCCTCGACAAAGCCCGTCGGGCAACCACGATCGGCACGCGTTTTGCCGATCCCGATCTGGTGAACATCAGCCTGCACCAGGCGGGCCGCACCCTCGTCGCGCTCGGCGACGTAATCGGTGGAACCACCTTGCTCGACGAGGCAATGGTCGCCGCTGTTGCCCACGAGCTCAATGCAACCAGCTCCTGGTGGATCTACTGCAGCTCGATCACCGTGTGCGACCACCTCTCGGACTTCGGCCGCGCCAGCGCGTGGACCTCCGCATTCGAGAACTGGTTGCGCACGCAGCACGGCGCCACCGCGATCACCGGCTCGTGCCGGATGCACCGATCCCGGCTCATGCGCCTGCACGGAGAATGGACGAACGCGGAACGCGAAGCGCGGCGGGCCTGTGTGGAGCAGAACGGAAGCGTTGCCATAGACACCGGCCAGGCCTGGTACCAGGTCGGCGAGATCCGGCGACTGGTCGGTGATCTCCCTGCCGCGGAAGAGGCGTTCGGGCACGCCGGCGGCTGCGGCTTGGATGTGCAGCCCGGTTTGGCGCTGCTGCGCGCCGCGGAAGGCCAGGTCGACGCGGCCGCGGCCGGTATCTCACGTGCGCTGGTCGAACATCCCTCGGACCGCCTCACGCGGGCGAAACTGCTTGCGGCCCAAGCCGAGATCGCGATGCTCTCAAACGACCTCGAACTTGCACGGTCGGCCGCCGAAGAACTTGCCATCACATCCGACGGTGACCCACCGTCGGTCTGGGCCGCGGCCGCACATGCGGCGGGTGCAGTGCGACTCGGCGACGGTGACCCCGGACGCGCACTCACCGACCTGCGATCCGCCATGCGAATCTGGTCGGACCTCGACATGCCGTACGAGGCCGCGCGCAGCCACCAGCTGATCGGATTGGCATGTCGTGCGGTCGGCGACGAGGACACCGCTCGCCTCGAATGGACAACCTGTCGTGCGGTGTTCGCCCGATTGGGCGCGGTACCGGATGTGAAGCACATCGACGAATTGCTCGGGTGTACGCAACCAACGCCACCACTCCCGGACGGTCTGTCCGCCCGGGAGACCGAGGTGCTCCGACTCGTCGCGGGCGGACTGACAAATCAAGAGGTGGCAGCAAACCTGTCGTTGAGCCGGAAAACTGTCGCCCGCCACCTGAGCAATATTTTCGCCAAAATCGGTGTCACCTCGCGCGCCGCCGCGACCGCCTATACCTATCAAAACGGACTGAACTGACACGGGCGGTCCCTTGTGGTGCGCGTCCGAACGGCTTTTCACAGCATTCGGTCAGTGGGTCAAAACACCCATTGCTGCTGGTGCGTGCATCTGGCGAATACAACTGTTGCCCGATGCGACGGCGACCGGCGCCGCCCTAGCCTCGAACCATGGCTCCACAAACACCCCTCGCGCCACACCTCGTGGCCACTACAGACGAAGGAAATCATCATGGGATGGGACGACTTTCACCGACGGACCAGCGCAATCGACGCAGTGCTGAACCATGCTCACCGCACCGGGCAAAACTCACTGCCATTCGAGGAAGTTCCGGCAGTCACCACCATCTTTGAGCACAGAAACGATCTGCTACTCGCTCTGCAGGCCAAATGGTCGCGAACTCTGGCAGGTCATCTGGAATACGAATTGTTCGACGACGAAGAAAACTCGGGAATGAGTTCCAAGGACTTGGCCGAATTGGCGTGGCAACACGCCGCTGACAAGCAGCCCACGCTACGGAGGCTTCTCGACAACAACGAGTTTCTTCCCATCAAAGGAAAGTGGGCTGTATCAGCTCGAGAGTTCGCAAACTCGTACTGACGTCCGTCGGCTCTCGATCTGTGACGTCGGGATCGGCCTCGAGATTGTGGTGACGGCTTCAGTTTCCGATCAGGCCTGACGTTCGCGCACCTTGTAGGCCGCACCAGCGTTCTCACGCTTTTTCATGGCCTGGATCGCGGCATGGTGGCGGCGGGCGTGATAGGCCAGCGGGAAGTACGTCAGCCGTTCCGGTAGCACCTTGTACGACCCACGGATCACCTTGTGCATCCGTTCCAGATCGCGCTGCTCCTTGTTGCTCCACGTCAGGCCGAGGATCTCACGGACCCGGGGATCCATCACACCGACGGTGGTGAGGTAGTTCAGGTCTTGTACCGGCTTGCTGGCGAACTTCGCCACCGCACGTGTGGCCGGCCGCAGACTTTCCGGCACAGATGGCGGAAGTGGCGGTGCTTCGCGCATCTGTTTGATGAGCGTCAGCGCGACCTCGTGGGCAACGAGCTTGTTGCTGACGAAGTCGTCGAAGTACTCGTTGAACTCCCCGATCGTTTCGGGGTAACCCCTCATCGGCACCTGCACGATCTTGGCGATCCGGCGGTTGTCACGCAGGATTTCCAACTTCTCTTCTTCGTTGAATTCCCTTCCAATCAAAAGCGGTCCGGCCGCCAGTGTTGTCGGGAACGCGGTGGCGATGACCCACTGGTACGCCTCGGGATTCAGTGCGCTGATGTGCTTGCCCTCGGCGTTCTTCATCTGCAGCGGCTGATGCATCTTGCGAAGGCGATGACCCTCGGCGATTGCCTCTTCACCGCCATAGACCCAGCGCAGCACCGAATCGATCGAGCGGATCGCGCGGCCTGCGGGATCGGTCCGGAACACCGAGTACTTCCCGACGACATCGCCGATCACCGGGTGCATCACCTGCATGACAAAGGCCGCACCGTTGATCGGGAGAAAGGTGAAATGGCCGGTCTGCTCAGCGGTGATGGAGTCCGGTGGGACCAGTTCGATGTCGTTGTCGGCGTTGTTGATCAACGAGTCTTCGCCCTCACCGGGCGGGACGGCGCGCACCTGGGGGCCGGATTCTGCGATGGTCATCGATGTCCTCTCGACAGGCAACGAAGCCGCTAAAGTGGAAACGTATGTGATCAGATTATCAGCATCGATGGGTCTTGAACAGTCCCCGCGCAGGTGTGCGATCCCCCGCAGGCGTCAATCGGCTTCGCACTCCATCCACGTCGGTAACATCAACGCATGTCGAAGATAGGAAACAAGGTCAAGTCCCTTTTCAGCAGGCGCCGGCCCGTCACCAGCGACGATGCCGCTGAGATCGCCGACTGGCTCAACGAGGGCGGCGCGCCGCACCCCGGCGGTCCGCCGACGGTTATCGACGACAAGGACAAGCCCACGACGCCCTGACGGCATCCGCACGAAAATGCCCACCTATGAATAGTTCTCGGGCAGTGAGGTGACCGCCTTTTCGGTCTCAGAAGCTGGCATGCCTGCGTAGGTGGTCACGCAGCCGGGTCGCGGCAGGTGTCATCCGCCCTGGGCGTGCAGCCAGCGAAATTGCCCGGGTGTAGCTGCCGCTCATCGGGATTTCGACCACGTCACCGCGAGATATCTCGGCGCCCGGCAAGATTGCGATACCGAGGTCTCGGGCGACCAATTCGCGCACCGTGTCGAACTCGGCGATCTCCAGCGCCACTTTCGGGATGAATCCGGCATCGTCGCAGCAACTTTCGAGAAGTGTGCGGAGGTTGAAGGTGGGCGGGTTAGCAATGAACGTCTCCGCGGCCAGATCGCCGAGGTCGACCGTGCCATGGCCGGCGAGGTGATGGTACCGAGATACGTTCAGCCGCAACTCTTGTCGACTCAGCGGCAACGACGGCAATTCCGAGCGCTGCGGAATCACGATCGCGAGGTCGAGCTCTCCGGTCATGAGGCCGTGGACGAGTTCGGCGGCGTGGGCCTGGCGCAATGAGAGTCGCACTTGTGGTGCCTCGGCGTAGAAACCCGCCAACAGCGAAGGCACTGCAGCCGGCCCCAGGCTGGCGGCATCTGCAGCAGGTCCGCGCCCTGCGTGGCGTGTGGGTCGAGACCAATCCATCCATACAGCCACGCGAGTCCCCAGAATCCCGGCCGCGCGCCTCATTGCTGTCGAACGCGCCCCGGTGCGCTGGCCAGGCTTGAGGATCAACTCGCGGTCGAACTCTTTTCAAGCCAGGCACCGAACTCCGCTATCGTCCACGGAGGCACCAACGGGACTCGTGTCGTGTCGAATCCTTCAATCTGCCAACCCGAAAAGGAACTCCTCTTGGACACCTTCACCTCGGACTCCCTGACCTTCCCCGTGACTGTGTCGGGTCCCCCCGACGGCGACCCGGTCGTCTTGCTCCACGGTTTTCCGCAAGATTCGTCGAGCTGGATCGAAGTCGCAGCCCTGCTTGCGGACCGTGGTTACCGTTCGTATGCACCCGATCTCCGTGGATACTCCTCCACCGCGCGGCCGCAGGATCGGCGCAGCTACTCGGTCGCTTGTCTTACCAGCGACGTTGTGGCTCTGGTCCAGACCATAGGTGGACCAGTCCACGTGGTCGGCCACGACTGGGGCGGCTCGCTTCTCTGGACGCTCCGGCAAACCTACCCCGATCTCTTTTTGTCGGTCACGATCATCTCCACGCCGCACCCCACCGCCTTGGCTTGGGCAATGTCACGAAGCGACCAAGCGCTTCGTAGCTGGTACATCACTGCGATCGCTGTCCCCCGTGTGCCCGAGGCCTTCCTCGCTAAGTTCCTTGACAAGTTCCTCGTCCGAAGTGGTCTCCCTGCCGAACGTGCAACCTACTACCGAGATCTCATGCGAGAAGACGCTGGCCGAGCGAGTGCGTCGCTGAATTGGTACCGCCAGATGCTCATCGAACGCTTGTGGCCGCGTTCAGCCCTAAAGGTCGGCAAGTCGCCGGACCGGCACCAGCACGATGTTCCGCCGACCACCTACCTGTGGGGCGAAGACGACTCATTTCTCGGCCCTGCCGCAGCGCGCAGGACCGTCGACACCGTTCCTGATATCAAGTTCATCGCCTTGGCCGGCGGCGGGCACTGGCTACCTGAAACTCACCCGGTTGAAGTTTGCACTGCCATCGTCAACGCAGCCTCGTAGCGCTGACCCGGCTCTCGATGGGCCATTCCTGGGTCGGCGGGTCCGAATCGCTGCTGTTCGATCCTTACGCCGGCTTCACCACCCGGATCCGGAATCGGCGAACTGCGAATGGGTACGGAACTGACTGTCAGCGCCGGTGGGACGGCCGCCGGACTCCTCGGCGCCTCACCTGGCGCATCCACTGCCTTCCCGATCATGCTCGATCTATTGGGGCGGTGCTTCCCCGATCGCTGGGCGGCCTGGCATCAGACGCTCGTCGCTGCAGTTCCTGCGCTCGACTCAGGCAGTGACACCGAGGTCGACTAGGGTCGAATGGTGATTTCAGTGCCCCTCATCTTCGACTGTGACACCGGAATCGATGATTCCCTGGCCTTGCTCTACCTCCTCGCGCACCCGTCGGCAGATGTCCGGGCCGTCCTGTCCACCGGTGGGAATGTCCCGACCGACGTCGTCTGCGCCAACAACCTGGCCTGGCTGCAGCTCTGCGGCCGCGACGACATCGAGGTGTGCGTCGGCGCCGACGGACCACTCGAGGCGCCGTTGATGACCACCGAGGAAACCCATGGCCCGATGGGCATCGGATACGCCGAACTACCGGTTGCGACATCCATGCAGTCCCATCGGGATGCGGCCGACGCCTGGATCGAGCTGACTGCCGAAAGTCCCGGCGAGTACGTGGGTCTGGTGACCGGCCCGTTGACCAATCTGGCCCTGGCCATCCGACGGGATCCGTTGCTGCCGAGCAGACTTCGCCGCCTGGTCATCATGGGTGGGGTGTTCCATCAGAGTGGCAACACCACCCCGACCACGGAGTGGAACATCGCCGTGGATCCGGAGGCCGCGAAGGAGGTGTTCGCAGCCTTTGGTCAGGACGGTGCACCTCGTCCGATCATCTGCCCCCTCGACCTCACCGAGACCATCCGGATGACCCCCGACCATCTCGGGCGGTTGGCCGCGCTGGCCGAATCGAGTCCGGTCGAGCAGCCGGGACCGGATGACGAACCCGGAACCCGTTCCGTGGCCGACAACGTGATCGTCCGCCATCTCGTCGATGCGGTCCGGTTCTACTTCGAGTTCCACGAAGCGCAATCCGAGGGCTACATCGCGCACATGCACGATCCGTTCGCCGCGGCAGTCGCGCTCGATCCTTCGGTGACAGGCACCCGGCTCGCCTGTGTCGATGTCGAGATCGACGGAACGCTGACCCGCGGCACGACGGTCGCCGACGAACGTGGTTTCTGGAATCGTCCGGTCAACGCCGAGATCGCGACAACCACCGATGCGGACCTTTTCTTCGACGATCTGATCGAACGGATTGCGGCGTTTGCGGTCGCCGTGCACGATGGGACGGTTCCCCGACGATAGGTGCGACGATGCCATCTGCGACAGCTGTTTCGAAAGAACTGTTGGCCATCGGAGCAGGTGCCGCTCTGGCCGCCGGGGTGAACCTGGCCATCGGCGATCGCCTCTCACCCCGAGCACGCATCGTGGTCATCGGCGCAGGTCTGCCGGTGGCCGCTGCCGTTTATCCGCTCACGCGTTCATGGCGTGGCGCGGATCCGGGCGCCGTACGGCGTGAGGTCGTCGCTCTGGCCGCCGCCGGTGCGGTCGCCGCCTGCGCCGCATTGCTTCCGACAGGCCCGGCCCGCACCATCGCCGCAGCCGGGTGGATGGCCCATGCCGGGTTCGACTATCTGCACACCCAGGACCATTCGTCGAAGCTGCCCGGCTGGTATCCACCGGTCTGCGCAGGCTATGACGTCGTGGTCGCCGGCCTGGTGGCCTACGACGCAAGCCGTTAGCTGTCGAAGGCCTTGACGATCGCCGCGGCGGCCAGTGCCGGGGTGAGCGTGCCGGACCGTACGTCGCTTTCGACGCTGTTGCGGATCGCCCGGACCTCGGGATCTGCGTCGAGCCGGCGCAAGAGCTGGTCGGTCACCATCGCCCACATCCACTCGACCTGCTGACGGCTGCGCCGGGCCTCGAATTCGCCTGCCGCACTGAGGACTTCCTTGTGCTTGAGGACGGTCTCCCAGAACTCGGCAACTCCGGTCCCCTCGATGGCGCTCATCGTCAGCACCGGAGGACGCCAGATCGCCTCATGCGGCGTCAACAGACGCAATGCGCCCTGCAACTCTCGGGCCGCATTCTTGGCGTCGGTCAGATATTTGCCGTCAGCCTTGTTCACGACCACGATGTCGGCGAGTTCCAGGACACCCTTTTTGATGCCCTGCAACGAATCCCCGGTGCGCGCGAGGGTCAGGAAGCAGAACACGTCGACCATGCCCGCCACCGTGACCTCGGACTGCCCGACGCCCACGGTCTCGACCAACACCACGTCGAAACCAGCGGCCTCGAGCAGCACGATCGTCTCGCGGGTTGCCTTCGCGACACCGCCGAGGGTGCCCGACGTCGGCGACGGCCGGATGTAGGCGTTCGGGTGTACCGACAGCTGACCCATCCGGGTCTTGTCACCGAGGATCGATCCGCCGGTACGGGTCGACGACGGATCCACTGCCAGTACGGCAACCTTGTGTCCCTGCTCGATCAGGTACATACCGAGCGTTTCGATGGTCGTCGATTTGCCGACGCCGGGAACGCCGGTGATGCCGACCCGGTAGGACTTACCCGGGTCGGTCCCCAGTGACAGCAGCAATTCCTGTGCCTGGGCGCGGTGATCCGCCCGCGTCGATTCGACCAGTGTGATGGCTCGAGCCAGATCAGGTCGTTTGTCGGCGCGGACGGCATCGGCCAGCGCAGCCAGATCCAAAGGGGGTCTAGGCATGTACTCCACTCACCCTCACGAAGTCAGCTCAAGCCCCGGTTCCCAATTCATGCCCTAATTCAACAGCGAGCTTCTTGATCAGCTCCACGGCGGAGTCGGCGATGACCGTTCCCGGAGGGAAGATCGCGGCAGCGCCTGCCTCGTACAACTCGTCGAAGTCGCCGGGCGGGATGACACCGCCGACCACGATCATGATGTCGCTGCGCCCGACCTTCGCGAGTGCATCGCGCAGTGCGGGCACCAAGGTGAGGTGACCTGCCGCCAACGACGAGACACCGACGACATGCACGTCGTTGTCCGAGGCCTGCAGTGCCACCTCGTCCGGGGTCTGGAACAGCGGGCCGACGTCGACGTCGAAGCCGAGGTCGGCAAAGGCGGTCGCGATCACTTTCTGTCCGCGGTCATGGCCGTCCTGGCCCATCTTCGCGACCAGCACGCGCGGGCGCCGACCTTCTGCTTCGGCGAACTTGTTGACCAGATCGATGGCGTCGTCGATGTTCTGCACGGTTCCGGCCTCGTGTCGGTACACACCACTGATGGTGCGGATCTCTGCCTGATGGCGGCCGTAGACCTTCTCCAGTGCCTCGGAGATCTCGCCGACTGTGGCCTGATGGCGGGCCGCCTCGATCGCCAGCGCCATCAAGTTGTTCTCCAGGCCGCCCTCGGACGAGGCCGCGGCCTTCGTCAGGTTGGCCAGTGCGGTCTCCACGGCTGCCGAATCACGGCTGGCGCGAAGCCTTTCCAGCTTCTCGATCTGCTCGCCGCGGACCTTCGAGTTCTCGACCTTGAGGACCTCGATCTCCTGGTCCTCGTCGACCTGATACTTGTTGATGCCGATCACCGGCTGCTGGCCGGAGTCGATCCGGGCCTGCGTACGTGCCGCAGCCTCTTCGATCCGCAGCTTCGGGATGCCCTCGTTGATGGCCTGCGCCATGCCGCCGGCCTCTTCGACCTCGGCGATGTGCGCACGCGCCTTGTTGGCGAGTTCGTGTGTCAGCCACTCGACGTAGTTCGATCCGGCCCACGGATCGATCGGACGCGTGGTGCCCGACTCCTGCTGCAGGAGCAGCTGGGTGTTACGGGCGATACGTGCCGAGAAATCGGTCGGCAGTGCCAGCGCCTCGTCGAGAGCGTTGGTGTGCAGCGACTGGGTGTGACCCTGGGTCGCGGCCATCGCCTCGATGCAGGTCCGCGCAACGTTGTTGAACGGATCCTGTGCGGTCAGCGACCAGCCCGAGGTCTGCGAATGTGTACGCAGCGACAACGATTTCGGGTTCTGTGCGTCGAACTTCGCCACGAGCTCACTCCAGATGAGCCGCGCCGCACGAAGTTTCGCGACCTCCATGAAGAAGTTCATGCCGATGGCCCAGAAGAACGAGAGCCGGGGTGCGAACTTGTCGATGTCGAGACCGACGTCGACGCCTGCCCTCAGGTACTCGATGCCGTCGGCGAGGGTGTACGCCAACTCCAGATCGGCTGTGGCACCGGCCTCTTGGATGTGGTAGCCGGAGATCGAGATCGAGTTGAACTTCGGCATCTTGAGGCTGGTGTACTCGAAGATGTTCGAGATGATCCGCATCGACGGCTTCGGCGGATAGATGTAGGTGTTTCGGACCATGAACTCTTTGAGGATGTCGTTCTGGATGGTCCCGGCGAGCTTCTCCGGAGGCACACCCTGCTCCTCGGCGGCCACAACATACAGCGCGAGAATCGGCAGCACGGCGCCGTTCATCGTCATCGAGACCGACACCGACCCGAGGTCGATGCCGTCGAACAGCTGACGCATGTCGAGGATGGAATCGATTGCCACACCGGCCATACCGACGTCACCGGCCACCCGAGGATGGTCGGAGTCGTAGCCGCGGTGGGTGGCCAGGTCGAATGCCACCGACAGACCCTTCTGACCGGCCGCGAGGTTACGACGGTAGAAGGCGTTGGATTCGGCCGCGGTGGAGAAACCGGCGTACTGCCGAATCGTCCACGGCTGGTTCACGTACATCGTCGGATACGGACCGCGCAGGAACGGCACCGAACCCGGCACGGTGTCGAGCGGGTACGGATGCTCGCCGTCGGCGGTCACCGCGTCACGGTCGGCACGGGTGAAGATCGGCTTCACGTCGATCTGCTCCGGCGTGCTCCAGGTGACCTGCTCGGTCGAATATCCGTGCGCCTGAGCCAGATCGGAGATCAGCTTGTCACTGTCACCGGCTACAGGTGCTGCTGCCGCATCCGACAGCGGGACATCGGCGAAACTCGCGATTTTCTTTTGGGTACTGGTCATCAGCTCTTCGCCTCGATCTTGTCGAACAGGTCGGTCAACGTGGTGATGGCGTCGATACCGACCTGCAGGAATCCATCCGGGGTATCTGCGGCGTCGGTCCAGGCCTTGGGCGGACCGGCCAACAGCACGGTTTCGACCCCGGCGGCGCGGGCTGCCTGAAGGGCGCCGCCGCCGTCGGACCCATAACGAGGATTTGCCGCACACAGCACTGCGACCGCAGGATTGCCGGCCGCCGAGATCGCAGCGGCCACCGAATCACCGTCCAGCGGACCGGGATTGACCGCTTCGATACCACCGGCAGCCAACAGGTTGGCGACGAACGTGGTGCGGCCGTTGTGTTCGGCCACCGAGCCCAGCGGCAGCATGATCGCCGTGGGACGACGGCCGTGAGCGGCGAGGTACGCATCGGATCGATCGCGCAGACGCTCGAAAGGCCGCGCGATCCGCGCCAGGTTGGGTGCCGATGCGGGCTGGTCGGCAACATCTGCCGCGCCTGCGGTACCGAGGGGCTTCTCCCCCAGGTTCGGGAACTCGTTGATACCGGTGAGCGCGGTGGTGCGGTGCGCCACCGCATTGTCGCGGGCCTCGACCGACTTGGCGATCTGCTCGGCGATCCAGCCGTCGGCCAGCGCCTGACGGTATCCGCCCTTGCCCTCGATCTCCTGGAACAACGCCCAGGCAGCGACGGCGAGGTCGTCGGTCAGGGACTCGACGAACCAGGAGCCGCCCGCCGGGTCGATGACCTTGGCGACGTTGGACTCCTCGAGGAGCAGCAACTGCGTGTTGCGGGCCATGCGGCGCGAAAAGCTCGGGTTGGTTGTGCGATCGGCCGGTGCCAGCGCAGCATCGAACGGCAGCACCGTGATCTGGTCGGCGCCACCGACTCCGGCACCGAACGTCGCGGTCGTGACACGCAGCATGTTCACCCAGGGATCACGCTGACTCATCATGCTCAGCGCAGTGACACCGTGGGTCACCGCTGCGCCCGCCGACGGTGCACCGCTGACCTGTGCCACGCGGCCCCACAGCCGCCGGATCGCCCGGAACTTGGCGATCGTGCCGAACTGATCGTCGGTGGCCGACAACGCAAAGGTCAACTGCGCCAGCGCTTTGTCGATGTCGAGGCCGGAGACGGTGAGCTCACGCAGGTATTCGACACCCGCGGCCACCACAAAGGCCAGCTCCTGGACGTCGGTGGCCCCGCCGAGTGCGAAGTCGGTGCCGTCGACGCGGATGGCCCGGACGCCGGCTCCCGATTCTCGGGCAATCGCGATCGCATCCGAGAGCTCGACGGTCGGCCGACCGGACAGGGCCGCGGTCAACGGCGCCAGGCCGTATGAGGCGACGGTGCTCAGCGACGCGGTCTCGGGCAGCAGCGCCTGCAGGGCGCGGGCCGCATCGATTCCGTGGGCACCGGCGTCGACGGTGACCGGAACGAGGTCGAGGAACACCCCGGCCAGGACTGCGGCCAGCTGCTCGGGGGCGATCGAGTTCTCGCCGACCGCCAACCACAAACCGCTCACACCGTTGTCGAGTGCCTCCAGGATCGCGGCGTTGAGCGCCTTCGGATCCTGGGGTTCTCCGGTGGGATCACCGAAGCGCTCGGTGACGCGCCAACCCATGTTCACATCGCGGGTGGCGTCGCTGCCGCGGACAAACGGGTACGAACCCGGAAGGCCCGGCTCGTCGAGCTCGTCGCGTCGTGTGTACAGCGGCTTGATGACCAGTTCGTCCGGCGTGATGGTCGACAGCAGTGCTTCGGGGCTGTCGCTCAGGTCCGCGGCGTCGATCCGCTTGGACTTGGCCAGCACCTGCGCGGCAGAGTCGGACCATCGCTGGTAACTGGCCTCCAGGTCTTGGAGGTCGGAATGGGTATCCGGCATTCGGGGTGAGCCCTTCGATCGGCTGGTGACGTCGTGATCTCGGTCGCATCAGAACGTGGAATCGACACTATCCGATCGATCACTCGGGCCATAAGTCGAGGTGGGTGCTATCGCAGTGGTGTCGCGCACACCCGCAGGCCCCGCGGTCGGCCGTATGGTTGGGGCCGTGAAAACCAAAGGTCGAGTCACCCGTCAGGCCGCGGTGACCCGAGCTGTGATCGGGCTCATAGCTGTGATCGCGGTCCTGCTCGCCGCCTACCTGGCGCCCATCCCATCGGTCTCCCGATTCCGGGAGTGGGCCGATTCGTTCGGCCCGGCGTTTGTCTGGTTCTTTTTCGTCGCGTACGCGATCATCGTGATCTTCCCGATTCCGCGGTCCGCATTCACCGTTGCGTCGGGGCTGCTCTTCGGCCCGGCGGTCGGTTTCTCCGGTGCCATGTTGGCGACGACCTTCGCGGCGGTGGCGGCCTTCTTCCTGGTTCGCAGATTCGGCCGGGCCCGCATTCAGCCCTATCTCCACTACCCGGTCACCCGCGCGGTCGAGGTGCGCATGGAGCGGCGCGGATGGCTCGCGGTCGGGTCGCTGCGCCTGATCGCCGCGTGCCCGTTCTCGGTGACCAACTACATGGCGGCACTCTCGTCGATCAAGTTCGTGCCATATCTGCTCGCGACCGTTGTCGGGGTGTTGCCCGGGACCGCAGCGGTGGTCCTGCTCGGTGATGCACTCACCGGCGAGGGCGACATCTGGTCACTGGTGCTGTCGGCCGGCCTGTTCAGCGTCGGAGTGATCGGACTGATCGTCGATGCCCGCCTGGGAGTCAATGCCCGCCTTGAAGTCAATGAACCGACGCACGACGAACCGGAAGCTCAAGGCGGCGCCGGACGTTCGAATCCCTCGGACTCCAACCCGGTCGCATCAAGTTAAAAAGCTTGACTGTCTACTATCAAGTCCATTTACTTGATAGTCTCCACTCAAGGTTCAATCCTTGATAGCTCCTGTGTCTGAATCGGTGCGGAGGATGCAATGTATGTACTGACGATCGATCAGCGACGTAGCCGAAGCGAACCGGATCGGGTTCCGGCAGCCCTCGCCGCTCTTGCCGTCGTGCCGACCATCCGGCCCTTCGATCGGACCGCAGGTGACGAACTACAGGCGGTCCTCGACGATCCCGCCGCTGTCACCGACGCGGTGACGATCCTGGCCGCCGACGGTCATTGGAGCATCGGCGTCGGGATCGGTGACGTCGAACTCCCCCTGCCGGAGCAGACCCGGGCCGGTCGCGGGCAGGCGTTCGAGCGGGCCCGGGAGGCCGTCACATCTGCGAAGAACACCCGATACCGCGTGAGCGTGGTCGGATTCGGCACTGCTGCGGACGGTCATGCACAAACCGCGCTGCGACTGCTCGTCCGCACCGCCGCCGGACGTAGCGCCGCCGGACAGGAAGCGGTCCGGCAGATGCGCCTGGGCCACAGTCAGTCAGAGGCGGCTGCCACACTCGGGATCACACCGCAGGCGATGTCGCAACGACTTCAGGCCGCGGACTGGCATATCGAGGAGGACACCCGCGTGCTCGCCACCCATCTACTCGAGGTCGCGCACCCGTGATCATCGCGGCCGTCGTGTTGCTGGCAGTGACCGCATGCCTGCCCCTGCTGATCAGTCGACTGCCTCTCGGGCACGGGCGCCCGATGAACATCGCTGCGGCGATGATCGCGCCGGCAGTGCTCGGGCTGGTGGCGATCCTGGGACTGGTCGCCGATCCGGCCGCAGGCGCCGGAGCGGTGGTGATCCATTGCCTGACCGTTGCCGCTGCGGTCACCGGCGGCACCCTGATGGTGCGGGCGGCGCTCCTGCTGGGTGGTATCGAACCCTGGCAACTCGACACCCCCACGCCGCCACCGAACCCGGGGACCGATCCGGCGCCGATACCGACCCCGCTACGTGGTGGCCGCGTCATCGGGTATCTCGAACGCATTGTGGTGGTCGCAGCACTCGGTCTGCAATGGCCCGAGGCCATCGCCATCGTGCTCGCAATCAAAGGGCTCGGCCGCTATCCCGAACTCCGCGAACCGGGTGCGGCCGAGCAGTTCATCATCGGGACGCTCGCCTCGGTCGTCTGGGCCGCGGCGACCGCCGGTGCGGCCTACCTGCTGGTGCACTGACAGCGCCCGCGGGTACTGCGCAACGGCCGATGTCTCAGCCTTGTGCAGGTTTGTCCTGCGCGGCGTCACTACCGGCCGGGGCCTGGTACTGACCGGGAGCCGGGAGTGTGGGCTCGAGCGGACGGGCCGACAGCGGAGGCTGATCGGCTATCGGTGTCCGGGCAACTGCTTCGGCCGCGGCCACAGCCTGCGCGACCACGGGATCGGTGGCCTTCTCGAACCAGTGGGCGATGTCGGACTCATCGACCGGCGCCGGACTGTCGTCGGCAGGGGCCTCATAGCGGAAGACACCGTCATCAGACCGGATCCCGAACGATTTGGCGAAACCCTGTAGTGCCGAACCGAAGTCGCTCGGGACCACCCACACCTTGCTGGCCTCGCCTTTCGCCATCTCCGGAAGCTGCTGCAGATACTGGTAGGCCAGCAGTTCGGGCGTGGGCTTGGCGGCCTTGATCGCGGCGAAGACCTTCTCGATCGACTTGGCCTCACCCTGGGCGCGCAGGTATTGCGCAGCCCGGTCACCCTGCGCCTGCAGGATGAGCGATTGCCGATTGCCCTCGGCAGTGAGGATCGCCGCCTGCTTGGCGCCCTCGGCGTAGAGAATCTGACTCTGCTTGTTGCCCTCCGCAGTCTTGATCGCCGATTCGCGCTGGCCCTCGGCGGCCAGGATCGTGGCGCGCTTCTCGCGGTCGGCCTTCATCTGCTTTTCCATCGATTCCTGGATGGAGGGCGGCGGCAGGATCGATTTCAGCTCCACTCGGGCCACCCGCAGACCCCAGCGACCGGTGGCCTCGTCCAGCACACCGCGCAGCTGCGCATTGATGTACTCACGCGAGGTCAGGGTCTCTTCGAGGGTCATCCCGCCGACCACGTTGCGCAGCGTGGTCGTGGCCAGCTGTTCCACACCGACGATGTAGTCGTTGATCTCATAGACCGCGGCCTGCGGGGTGGTGACCTGGAAGTAGACGACGGTGTCGATGTTGACCGTGAGGTTGTCCTCGGTGATGACCGGCTGCGGTGCGAATGAGACCACCCGCTCCCGCAGATCGATGCGGGCCCGGATGCGGTCGACAAACGGAATCAGGAGTGTGAGCTGCCCGGACGTGGTTTTGATGTATCGGCCCAGACGCTCGATCACCGCCGCCTCGGCCTGCGGGATCAGCGCGACCGACTTCACCAGGATCACGGCCACAACCAAGACCAGAACCACGATCACCACCAGTCCGACCAGCATGGTGCTCATCCTTTCCACACCACGGCGGTGGCGCCTTCGATGTCGAGAACCGTCACCGATTCGCCCTCGGCGAACCGGTCAGCTGGATGCGCGGCCCGCGCCGACCACACACTTCCGTCGAACTTGACCTGTCCGGAATCGCCGTCGATGGCAGCAACGACCACGCCGTGACGGCCGATCAGACCTTCGGTGTTGGTGGCCAGCCGGGGACGGTTGTACATGTGTCGCTTGGCAACCGGACGGACAGCAAACAGCAAGAGCAGCGACATCAGGGCGAAAACGGTGCCGTCGACCCACAGCGGTGTGCCGAAGACTGCGTTGACCCCGGCCGCGGTCAATGCGCCGCCGGCGAGCATGAGCAGGATCAGATCGCCGCTGAGGACCTCAGCGCCGATCAGTATCAGTCCGGCCACGAGCCAGATGACTGCGCTCACACATCCACTGTGCCACGCAAAGTGAGTCTGGGTAGTTTCGTTATTCGACTGCGGTCACAAAATCGATCAGTTCCTCGACAGCCCGGATCAGTGGAACCTCGATGTCACGGAAACTCGACACGGACGAGTTCACCTTCCGCCAGCCGTCTTGCGGTGTACCCCAGTTCAATTCCTGGCAGATACCGGTCTTCCAGTCGATACCCCGCGGGATCTTCGGCCAGGCCTTGATCCCCACCGCGGCGGGCTTCACCGCTTCCCAGACGTCGATGTACGGATGCCCGGTGACCAGGACATGTTCGCCGACCCGCTCGGTGAGCCGGGATTCCTTGGAACCGGCCACCAGGTGGTCCACGAGGACGCCGGCCCGGCGGGTGGGGCCGGGCTCGAACTCGGCAAGTGCTTCATCGAGATTGTCGAGGCCGTCGAGGCTCGAGACAACGATGCCTTCGACGCGCAGATCGTCGCCCCAGATCCGTTCCATCAAAGCCGCATCGTGAACGCCTTCGACGAACAGGCGGCTCGCCCGGGCGACCCGGGCCCGCTGCCGGGCCACCGTCCGTGAACCGGACGCCGTTCGTGCCGGTGCCGACGGTGCCTTCACCACCGGTTTGATCAATGTGACAGTTTTGCCGTCGATCAGGAACGCAGCGGGCCGCATCGCGAAGATCCGGGTCAGTCCCCGACGGTCTTCCAGTCGCACGAACTCTCCGTCGTAGCTGCGTTCGAAGCCGACCACGGCGCCGCAGAATCCGCTGGCCGCATCCTCGACGACGAGGTCACGCTCGGCAGCGACCTCGGGGACGACGGGCCGGGTGCTCTTCCGCGGTCCGGACAGGACATCTCGACCATAACGATCAGAACCATTGCTGTTCACCGGCACCACGTTAGGGCCCGGCCAGGAGCCACGGTGCTTGCCACGCCGAGCCGCGGCACCGGCAGTAAGATCGGCCCAGACGCAACGAAGAAGTGAAGGCTGTGATGACCGACAACGTTTTTGAGTATCCGACCGACACCGCGGGCATCGGTAGTGCCCTCGGTGCGTGGGGTGCGGCGTGGCAGTCGGGTCGCTACTCCCCCGATGACCTGCTCGACGTGCTCGGTCGGTGGAGTTCGCGGCACCGCGTCATCGCGGCGGATGCTGCTGCCGCCCAGGAACTTTCATTGAATCCCGACGGCGAGGAGAGTGACGCACTCCTGCGCCTGGTCCGCGAGGGCTCCACCCATGGCCTGGCCTTGCTCCTGGTCGCACCCGGCGACATGCTCGGCCTGCCGCCGCGGGGTCCGGTCACCACGGCCGCACTCGAAGCCGGCGAACTGCTGGTGGTACCCGGACGTTTCGCACTCATCCCCCGCCGACTGGACCGCTACACCGTCGGCTGGGGTGTGCACACACTCACCGGTACTCCCGCGATCCCCATCACACATTCCCTCAGTGAGGTCGAATACGAACTGCGCGAGGGCATTCGGTCGGCGACCCAGATCCTCGCCGGTCTGCGGATGCCGCGCACGTCGTCCGCCGAAGGGCGCCCCGACCCCCGCGACGTGGTGGCGCAAATGACTCGACTCGCCGCCCAGCAACTACCGCCCGGGGTCAATCCGCGGGCCGAACGCATCCTCGAACAGGCCGCGCACGTGGCCGCCATCCTGTCGGTGGCCAGCGCTGCGGCACCTGACTTCGGGATCGTCGCCGGTCAGCAGCAGAGTGGTGATACGGCCTTGCGCGAGCTCGGTCGTACGGTCCGGATCGCACGGATGAGTGCCACCAATGCCGTCATCGACGAATTGGTCTCCAGCAACCACGTCTGAGACCAGCTGTGTTTGGCGAGCTATGCAGGACGACGGACGGGTTCGCAACAACCGCGTGCGCAGGGTGCCCCGTTGTCCGTCATGCCGAGCCTGAACTCGACGCCGCCGCTGCACTGTTCGGCGATGAGTTCGGTGATCATCGCGATGAACCGCGGGTCCGTCCCCACCGTTGACGCCCGCGCGTAGCCCAGGCCGAGCTCTTGCGCCTTCTCTCGGCCCTCGTTGTCGAGATCCCACACCACCTCGAGGTGGTCGGAGACGAAACCGATCGGGCACACGATCACGGCCCGGACGCCGCGGCCTGCGACGGTCTCGAGGTGATCGCAGATATCCGGTTCGAGCCACGGGATCTGCGGCGGGCCCGACCGTGATTGCCACACCTGATCGAACTCCGCGAAACCCGCGGCATCGGCGGCCAGTGCGGATGCCGCCGCGACCTGCCTGCTGTAGAGTTGCCCACCGTCAGCGGGTGGACCTGCCGCCCGGTCGGCCGAGAGCGGAATGGAATGAGCGGTGAACACCAGCCGTGCGTCGTCGCGGAGTTCTTCTGGCAGTCCGGCTTTGGCGGCCGCGATCGAATCGGCCCACGACGCCGTCATCGCGGGGTGCTGCCAGTACTGCGGCAGCTTGCGGATGAACATGTCCCCGGCATCGGCTCCGAGTGAGGTCAGCCCACGAGTGATGTCCTCGTCGTACTGGCGGCACCCGGAATAGCCACCCCACGCCGAGGTCGGAAAGACCAGGACCCGCCGATATCCGTCAGCATGGATCTGCGCGAGAGTGTCCTCGATCATCGGATGCCAGTTGCGGTTTCCGAAATAGACCGGCAGATTGATGCCGACCCGGTCGAGCTCGGCTTCGAGCGAGCTGATCATCGCCTTGTTCAGTGCATTGATCGGCGACACCCCACCGAAGTGGAGGTAGTGCTGCGCAACCTCATCAAGGCGTTCCGGTGGCACACCACGCCCCCGGGTGACGTTCTCGAGGAATGGCCGGACGTCGTCCGGCTTGTCCGGTCCACCGAAGGACAAGACCAGGACGGCGTCGAAACCGGTTGTCATGATCACTCCGTCGCGAAACCTTCGGGGAGCCAGGTGTTGTGGCTCGCGCCACCGTCGACGTAGACGATCGACCCGGTGGTACCGGGCAGCCAGTCCGAGAGCAGCGCACAGACCGATTTGGCGACCACCGAGGGATCATCGACGTTCCAGCCGATCGGCGACGCGCCATCCCAGTATTCGTTGAGCTGGCTGAGCTTCTTGGCATCACCGGTCGCGGTGCCGGCGATCGCCTTGGCGGCAAGGGTCTTGATCGGGCCTGCGGCCACCAGGTTCGACCGGATCTTCTTGGCCTCGCCGACTTCGCGGGCCACGTAGCGGTTCACCGATTCCAGTGCGGCCTTGGCCACACCCATCCAGTTGTAATACGGCATCGACGTCCGGGGATCGAAATCCATGCCGACGATCGATCCGCCCTCGTTCATCGCGGGCAGCACCGCCCGGGCGAGCGCCGCATAACTCCACGCCGACACCTGGAACGACTGTGCCGCATCGGGTCCGGGTCCTTCGAGGAACGGCTTGGCCTCCGGGCCCATCAGGGTGCGCGGAGCGAACGCGATGGAGTGCAGGACACCGTCGATGCCCTCGGGAGCGATCTCCTTGAGGCGATCGGCGAGGGTTCCGAGGTGGTCCTCGTTGGTGATGTCCAACTCGAGCGCAGGCGGCACTTCCTTCGGTAGACGCTGAGCGATCCGGTCGATCAACCGCAGGCGGTCGAATCCGGTGATGATCACGCGTGCGCCCTGTTCCTGTGCCATGGCGGCAGCGTGGAACGCGATCGAGGAATCAGTGATGATTCCGGTGATCAGAACTGTCTTGCCGTCGAGTATCCCGCTCAATGTCTGCTCCCTCGAGGTGGTTTCGTGTGTCGGTGGTGCGTAAATGCTGATGAAACGCCGGGTCTGACCGGAGTCTCAGTGACCCATTCCGAGGCCACCGTCGACGGGGATGACCGCGCCGGAGACATAAGAGGAGTCGTCCGAGGCAAGCCAGCTGACAACAGCGGCGACCTCTTCGGGCTGTCCGATGCGAGCCGCCGGGATCAATTTGACGGCCTGCTCCTTGTATTCGGCGGGCAACTCGTCGGTCATGTCCGTCTCGATGAGTCCGGGTGCGACGACGTTGGCGGTAATAGAGCGCGACCCGAGTTCACGGGTGAGCGATCGCGCCATGCCGATCACGCCTGCCTTGGACGAGGCGTAGTTGATCTGGCCCGGCGTGCCCATCATCGCGACGGCGGAACCGAGAAAGATGAACCGGCCCCAACGCTTGCGCAGCATCGATCGGCAGGCTGCTTTGGAGACCCGGAACGAGCCGGTGAGGTTGGCGTCGATGACCTTTTCGAATTGTTCCTCGGTCATCCGCATGAGCAGGGTGTCGTCGGTGATCCCGGCGTTGGACACCAGAACCTCGACCGGCCCCTGGTGCTCCTCGACCGCCTTGAAAGCTGCGGTGATGGAGTCGTTGTCGGTGACGTCGCACTTGACCCCGAACAGTCCCTCGGGGGCTCCTGAGCCGCGATGCGTGACGGCCACCTTGTGGCCATCGGCGGCAAGCCGTTGTGCGATCGCCAAACCGATTCCACGGTTGCCACCGGTGACGAGAACCGAGCGGGATACCTTCGTATTGCTGTCAGCCATGACGGTCAACCTATCGCTTTGCCCACTGTCGACGTTTAACAGGCCCCATCACGGGAGCCGCCTGTTGATTGCTACCGCACTCACCGCGGCCGCCAACACCAGCAGTGTGCCGACGATCAGCCACGGCCGGGACGCATCGCCACGCTGGGTCTCGTAACCGATCTGATTCTGCAGGTTCTCGTACACCTGGTTCAGCTCGTCGAGGCTCGACGCGGTGAAGAACTTGCCCCCGGACAATTGCGCGATCCGCTGGAGCGATTCGTCGTCGACGGGCACCGGGATCCGGTCACCTTCGAGATCGACGGTTCCGGTCGAGGTACCGAACGAGATCGTGTTGACCGGGATCCGTTCTTCTTTGGCCTTACGGGCCGCGGTGAACGCGCCACGCGGGTCGTCCGGATCGTCGGGGACGGTCTCTTTTCCGTCCGAGAGCAACACGATCTGGGCCGGCGGTGCACCCTCTTCCCCGCCGAGGACGGCGTTGAGGGTTTTGATCTGCGTCATCGCGGCCAGGATGCCCTCGCCGGTCGCGGTCTTGTCGTCGAGCGTCAACTTGTCGATTGCGTCTTTGGTGGCCTGACGGTTCGGGGTCGGTGACACCAGGGTGGTCGCGGTCCCCGCATACGAGATCAGCCCGAGGTTGATCCCCTCGGTGAGTTCGTCGGCGAACTTCTTGCCCGCTTCTTGTGCAGCCTTCAGCCGCGACGGCGAGACATCGGTGGCGTCCATCGACCGCGAGACGTCGATCACCAGGATCACCGTTGCCTTGTTCCGGGGCACCTTGCGATCGGCCTGCGGTCCGGCCATCGCCACCACCAGCACCGCCAACGCGAGGACCATCAGCACGATCGGTATGTGCTGGGCCCGGTTCTGGGTTTTGGGTGCGACACGGTTGAGCAGATCGAGATTGGCGAACTTGAGGGCCCGGCTCTGGCGCCTGCGCTGCATGTAGATGTAGCCGGCGATGAGGCCGACGACGGCGAGCAGGACCAGCAGCCACCACGGTGACGCGAGATCGAACCAGCTCATCGGGTCGACCCCGCATTCATTCCGCGGCGACGCTGCGCGATGAACCGGACCACATCGGCGATCCAGTCACGGTCGGTGCGCAGCGCGAGAGTCGGTGCGCCACAACGCCTCAGGGTCCGCTCCACCTGCTGTCGATGATCCTCGGCGGCGCGGGCGAAATCAGCACGGACCTTGTCGGTGATGGTGAGCTCGCGGATCTGACCGGATTCGGCGTCGCGCAAGACGACCTCTCCGACATCGGGCAGCTCCATATCGCGGGGATCGAGAACCTCCACGCCAAGGACGTCATGGTGGCCGGAGATCGCGCGCAACGGGCGATCCCAGTCGATCGGTCCCAGGAAATCGCTGACCACAACGGCCAGACCCCGGCGGCGCTCTGGCCTGCGCAGCGCATCGATCCCGGCATGCAGGTCGCCCCGCACGCCCTCACTCGAACGAGTGGTGGTGGCGATGGTCTTGAGGGTGTCGAGTGCATGCGCGCGACCGCCGCGGGCCGGGATGCGGACCACCTTGTCGCCGGTACAGACAACGGCACCCATCCGGTTGCCGCCACCGAGCGTCAGATGCGCGATCGCAGCGCAGGCGGCCACCGCGAGATCACGTTTGGTGGTGTTGACCGTGCCGAAGTCCAGACTCGCGGACATGTCGACCACCAGCCACGTCTCGAGTTCACGGTCGGCGACCATCTGTCGCACATGTGGCTGTGTGGTCCGCGCCGTGACCGACCAGTCCATCCGCCGGACGTCGTCGCCGGGCTGGTACGGGCGGGCCTCCCCCGGCTCGGTGCCCGGTCCCGGGATCAAACCGAGGTGGTCGCCCTGGAGTACGCCATCGAGCTTGCGACGAACAACGATCTCCAGCGTCTTCAGTGCTGCCGTCAGTTTGGGATCTTCCAGCGTGCCCGCGCCAAATGACGGAAGTGCGCTGTTATCCGCCATAGTGCGACTGGTTGCCCTGTCCCGGGCCACCCTGCGCTGCGGCAGGCTTGGTCAGCGGATTCGGCTGTTGCCGATAGCCACCCTGCTGCGGGTAGCCGGGCTGCTGATGGCCCACCGATTGTTGCGGAGGCTGCTGGTGCGGCTGATTGTTCGGGTGTTGGGCGTTCGCCTGCGCAGGCGCGGCCGGTCCGGTGTTCAGCGTCTGGGCGCTGACCTGTGGCAGCCCGATCGTCTGGAGGACGCGGGTGATGATCGTGTCGGCGTCCACCTCGTCGGCGAGCGCGTCATAGCTGAGCACCAACCGGTGCCGCAAGACATCCGGAATGACCTCGACGACATCCTGCGGCACGACATAGTCACGTCCGCGTACCAGCGCCAGCGCCCTGGCGGCGGCGATGATGCCCAGGGTCGCACGCGGCGAAGCGCCGTACGAGAGCCATCCGGCCACGTCCTTCAGGCCCAACTCGGCCGGAAAACGCGTCGCGTGGATGACCCGCACGACGTAGTCGACAAGCGCATGGTGGACGAACACGTTGGCCGCGACGTTCTGCAGGCGCACCATCGTCACCGGATCGAGCACCGGCTTGGCCGTCGGCGGCTTGTTGCCCATGCGGTAGACGATCTCGCGCTCTTCTTCCATCGCGGGATAGTCCACCAGCACCTTGAACAGGAAGCGATCTCGCTGGGCTTCCGGCAGCGGGTAGACGCCCTCGTTCTCGATGGGGTTCTGCGTCGCCATCACGAGGAACGGATCGGGCATCGGGTACGTCGTCCCACCGATCGACACGTGCCGCTCGGCCATGACCTCGAGCAGTGCCGACTGGACCTTGGCCGGCGCCCGGTTGATCTCATCGGCGAGCAGGAAGTTGGCCACAACCGGACCGAGTTCGGTGTCGAACTCTTCGCGGCCCTGACGGTAGATCCGGGTACCGATGAGGTCGGTGGGCACGAGGTCGGGGGTGAACTGCACCCGCGAGAACGATCCGCCCACGACGGTTGCATACGTCTCGACAGCCAACGTCTTGGCCACGCCCGGAACACCTTCGAGCAAGATGTGTCCACGTGCGAGCAGGCCGACGAGGATCCGCTCGACCAGTCGATCCTGTCCGACGATGACCCGCTTGACCTCGAACATGGCCTTTTCGAGCAAGGCGACGTCGGCCTGCGTGAGCTTGAATTCGTCCACTGAAGTCTTGCTCTCGTCCTGCGCTGAGGTCACCGAAACCCTCCGGGGTCTGATCGATCGTTGTGCTGACTGAACCGAGGGTACTGGAGGCACCCAGGCGAACCCGCCGGTGTCAGCTCAGACGGACGACATAGGGCATCGCGCCACTGGTGCGCAATGGCGAGATCTTGACGACATCACCCGACTGCGGTGCCTCGACCATCTGGTTGCCGCCCAGGTACAGCGCCACGTGCTGGCTCGCGTTGGGACCGTAGAAGATCATGTCACCGCGTTGCATCTGCGAGAGCGGGAACTGCGGGCCGGACGTGTACTGGTAGCCGGTGTAGTGCGGCAACGAGATCCCGATACCGGCGAATGCGTAGATCATCAGACCGGAGCAGTCGAATCCGACCTTGTTGTAGTCGCCGTACGAGTCGGCCACGCCGCCGTCACGGATACCGAGTGTCGGGCCGTTCGCGTTTCCGCCACCCCACGAGTAGGTGACACCGAGTTGTGAGAGTGCGCGGTTGACGACGATCTCGACTGCCGCCGATCCGGAGGCTCCGGGGATGACCGGTGTGGTCGGGGTCGACGGTGTCGTCGGCGTCGACGGGGTCGGCTCTTCCGGCACAGACGGATCGACGGGCAGGCTCGGGTCGACGGGCGTCGGGGTCTCGATGTCGGTGTGCGGCGGGGTCATCGAGCCGATGATGGCGGCGAGGACCTGCTGCGAGGTGTCCAGTGCCAGCCTGGCGCTGGCTTCACCCGCAGCCCGCAGAGCGGCGTCGTGTGCCTGTTGCTCGATGGCGGCCTGTTGGTCCGGGAGGACCGCGGTCGGAGCACCGGGGTACGAGGACGCGGGCTGGCCGCGGAGCTTGTCCAATTCACGCTGTGCCGCGGCCCGGTCCTGTTCGAGCATGGAGCGCCGCGCGTATTCGGCCTTGACCGCTTCGGTTGCCGCGGCGATGGCGCTTTGCGCGTCGGCCTGACGGGTCTCGGCAGAAGCAGTTGCGAACGTGGCCTGCTGCGCGGTGGCCTTGGCCGTGGCCGCGCGGTTCGCCTCTTCGTTTCGGGCCTGCTGCAACCGGGTGATGGTGGCCTGCTGATCGCGACTGATCTGGTCGACCACCGATGCCCGGTCGAGCAGAGCGCCGGGGTCACCGGACATGTATCCGAGCAGCGAGCCCTGGCTGTTGCCCATCGAGTACAGGCTACGAATGAACGCATCGAAGTCGGTCTGGGCGAACGCGATTGCGCCGGAGGCCTCTTCCAGGGACGCCTGAGCACCGCGGACGGCTACTGCAGCGAGACGCTCGGACTCCCTGGCATTCTGCAGATCGACCAGTGCCCGGTTCACGGCTTCACGCTTGACGGCAACCTCGCCATCGAGGTTGACCATCGTCTGGTTCGTGTCGGCGATCTGATTGATCAGTGTGGCGATCTGCTCCGCGCTACTCGGCGGAGCCGCGACCGCGGTTCCCGTGGCCAACTGTGCACAGGTGACCGTCACCACCGCCATCAAAGCGGTCACCGAGGACACTCGAATGCCACGTTTGCGCGGCTGTAACGCCTTTCCTCGACTCACTAATGACTCCCTCGCAGATCCGACAGTGCGCCGGTGCCACTGCGGAGCAGTGGCACACACTCGGCCATCGCCACGATGGTGATCAACTTCCCCATTAACCCCATCGGTGACATACGAACCGTACGTCACAAAAACAACCAAGGAAACATGAGTCACAAATTACATCGCAGTCATTACCTGCGGAAACGCTGTGATCACCACGGATGTGCAAGGTAACAAATTGGACATGCGCGAATTACACAAATGTAATTCAGTCGCGTGAATCAGAAATCTGTCCGCGAATCGTGGATCAGAGGCTGTGGATCACAGTCTGTCGGGTGAATCGGTGGCGGCGGTCGCCGAGGTCGGCACGTCTGCGTGGACGTCCGCCGGCTGCGCGCCACTTCCCTTGCGCAACTGCAGTTTGCGGCCAATGACCGCACCGACCGCGACAATGGCGATCAGGAGCATGGTCACGACGGTCCAGGGCACGTCGGTCTGACCGGTCATCCGGTCGACCATCTGCTGCGCGGCCTGCGGTGGATTCTGAATCGCCAGATTGTCGGTGGCATTCTCGAGTTCGACGCGGCTGAACTCGTTACTCGAACTACCCACGTAATTACCGCCGAGCACAATGACGGTTCCACCGGTCTCGGATTGCAACTCGGTGGCGATGTCACGGTAATAGGTGATTCGCGGATAGATCTTGTCGGTGACAACAAAATGCACGTCGTAGCCCTCATCGCGGGCCTGCGCGACGGCCGCCAGGATCGCCGGGGTCATCTCGGGTGGGGCGACGACACCTTCGTCTGCCAGTCCGGCCGAGAGCTCTGCGATATCGACGTCGGACGGGACGATCGTCGAGAAGGGCGTCGGTGCCATCTACTTACTGTCTCCATTCGGGCCACATGAATCTCCGCCGTGCCGGAAAGTTCAGCCTGTGTCCAACCTACGGCAGCACAGTACGACACAATTGACGGCGTACGGCATCCCCCTGGCGTGTCGTCCTCGCGAAGACACGCCAGAATCCCCCACTGGTTTACCAGTACGCTCGTACTGCTAGAATCGGAGGAAGCACGGATCGGCGCAGCCCGTCGGTTCGTACCTGTCGGCGATCACGCCGACAAGAGGATCAAGAACCGGCGTTGGCCAGCCGGTGAGACAACAAGACTGGAGCTGACGTAAGCGATGAGTATCGATACATTTGGCGCCCGCGGCACGTTGACCGTCGGTGAGAACTCGTACGAGATCTTCCGCCTCAACGCCGTCGAGGGAACAGAGAAACTCCCCTACTCCCTCAAGGTGCTCGCAGAGAACCTGCTCCGCACCGAAGACGGTGCCAACATCACCAAAGATCACATCAACGCGATCGCGAACTGGGATCCCAGCTCCGAGCCGGATACCGAGATCCAGTTCACCCCGGCGCGCGTCATCATGCAGGACTTCACCGGCGTCCCCTGCATCGTCGACCTCGCGACCATGCGTGAAGCCGTCACCGCCCTCGGCGGCGACGCCACCAAGGTCAACCCGCTCTCCCCTGCCGACATGGTCATCGACCACTCGGTGATCCTCGATGTGTTCGGTCGCGCCGATGCCCTCGAGCGCAACGTCGACCTCGAATACGAGCGCAATGGCGAGCGTTACCAGTTCCTCCGTTGGGGCCAGGGCGCGTTCGACGACTTCAAGGTCGTCCCCCCGGGCATGGGCATCGTCCACCAGGTCAACATCGAATACCTCGCTCCGACCGTGATGACCCGCAACGGCCAGGCATACCCCGACACCTGCGTCGGCACCGACTCGCACACCACGATGGTCAACGGCCTCGGCGTGCTCGGCTGGGGCGTCGGCGGCATCGAGGCAGAGGCCGCAATGCTCGGCCAGCCCGTGTCGATGCTCATCCCGCGTGTTGTCGGCTTCAAGCTGTCCGGTGAGATCCAGCCCGGCGTCACCGCCACCGACGTGGTGCTCACCGCCACCGAGATGCTGCGCAAGCACGGCGTTGTCGGCAAGTTCGTCGAGTTCTACGGCGCAGGCGTTGCCGAGGTCCCCCTCGCCAACCGCGCCACCCTCGGCAACATGAGCCCCGAATTCGGTTCCACCGCAGCGATCTTCCCGATCGACGCCGAGACCATCAGCTACCTGCGCCTGACCGGTCGCAGCGACGAGCAGCTCGCGCTGGTCGAGGCATATGCCAAAGAACAGGGCATGTGGCACGATCCCGAGCGCGAGCCGGTGTTCTCCGAGTACATCGAACTCGACCTGAGCACCGTGGTCCCCTCGATCGCCGGCCCGAAGCGTCCGCAGGACCGCATCCTGCTGTCCGAGTCGAAGGCGGCGTTCCGCAAGGACATCCACACCTACGTGGAGAACAACAACGACGCCGAGCACACCCAGCTCGACGAGGCCGTCGAGGAGTCGTTCCCGGCGAGCGACCCGGCAACGCTGTGTTTTGCCGACGACGGCGCCGATGAAGGCCGGTCGGCCGCCAGCGGCAGCAAGGGACGCCCCTCCAAGCCGATCAAGATCGTCGACCCCGAACTCGGCGAGTTCGTCCTCGACCACGGCGCCGTGGTGGTCGCGGGTATCACCTCGTGCACCAACACCTCCAACCCGTCGGTCATGCTCGGCGCTGCGTTGCTCGCCCGCAACGCGGTCGAGAAGGGACTGGCCACCAAGCCGTGGGTCAAGACCAATATGGCTCCCGGATCGCAGGTCGTCACCGACTACTACGAGAAGGCCGGCCTCTGGCCGTACCTCGAGAAGCTCGGTTACTACCTCGGTGGCTACGGATGCACCACCTGCATCGGTAACACCGGCCCGCTGCCCGAAGCGATCTCCAAGGCGATCAACGACAACGACCTGTCGGTCTCCGCGGTGCTCTCGGGTAACCGTAACTTCGAGGGACGCATCTCCCCCGATGTCAAGATGAACTACTTGGCTTCCCCGCCGCTGGTGATCGCGTACGGCCTTGCCGGAACCATGGACTTCGACTTCGAGACCGATTCCCTCGGCAACGACACCGACGGCAAACCCGTCTTCCTGAAGGACATCTGGCCGACCACCGAGGAGATCGAAGCCACGATTCAGTCGGCGATCAGCCAGGACATGTTCCGCAAGTCCTACGCGACGATCTTCGCGGGCGATCACCGCTGGCAGAATCTCTCGACTCCCGAGGGCGACACCTTCGCGTGGGATGAGAAGTCCACCTACGTCCGGAAGCCCCCGTACTTCGACGGCATGGCGGTCGAGCCGTCGCCGGTCACCGAGATCAAGGGCGCTCGCGTCCTGGCGTTGCTCGGCGACTCGGTCACGACCGACCACATCAGCCCGGCAGGCCCGATCAAGCCAGGTACCCCGGCAGCGCAGTACCTCGATGCCAACGGTGTGGCGCGCAAGGACTACAACTCGCTCGGTTCTCGTCGCGGAAACCACGAAGTGATGATCCGCGGAACGTTTGCCAACATCCGTCTGCAGAATCAGCTCCTCGACGGTGTCGCCGGCGGCTACACCCGCGACTTCACCCAGGACGGTGCCCCGCAGTCGTTCATCTACGACGCGTCGCAGAACTACCAGAAGGCCGGCATCCCGCTGGTCGTCCTTGGCGGCAAGGAATACGGTTCGGGCAGCTCGCGTGACTGGGCCGCCAAGGGCACCAGCCTGCTCGGCGTCCGCGCGGTCATCACCGAGTCCTTCGAGCGCATCCACCGCTCGAACCTGATCGGCATGGGCGTGATCCCGCTGCAGTTCCCCGAGGGCGAGTCGGCCACGTCCCTCGGACTCGACGGCACCGAGGTCTTCGACTTCACGGGTATCACCGAGCTGAACGAGGGCAAGACGCCGAAGACAATCAAGGTCACCGCCACCAAGGGCGACGGACAGGTCGTCGAGTTCGATGCCAAGGTGCGCATCGACACGCCGGGTGAAGCCGATTACTACCGCAACGGCGGCATCCTGCAGTACGTGCTGCGCAACATGCTCAAGAGCTGACGAGCGGACGCAGTCGGTTGCCCAAGGTCAGTCAAGACCATCTGGAAGCCCGGCGACGACAGATCCTCGACGGTGCGCGCCGTTGTTTTGCCGAGTTCGGCTACGACGGCGCCACCGTGCGTCGGCTCGAGGAGGCAACCGACCTGTCGCGGGGTGCGATTTTCCACCACTTCCGTGACAAGGAGGCGCTGTTCCTGGCCCTGGCCAACGAAGATGCCGAACGAATGGCCGATGTTGCGGCCAACGAGGGTCTGGTTCAGGTCATGCGGGACATGCTCAACCGTCCCGAAGATTTCGACTGGCTCGGTACGCGGCTGGAGATAGCCCGAAAGCTGCGTACCGATCCCGGTTTCCGTACCGAGTGGAAAGCACGTTCGGCGGAACTGGAGTCGGCCACGCTGGCGCGTCTGGAGCGCCAGCGTACGGCCGGCCGTCTTCGTGATGATCTGCCCACCCGTGTTCTGGTCGCCTATCTCGACCTCATCCTCGACGGCCTCACGACGCGTCTGGCATCAGGTGCCGCCACCGATGATCTGCACGCGGTGCTCGACCTCGTCGAAGAATCGGTACGCCGGTCCCAATAACGGAACCGGTTACCTCGGCTGACGCCGAAATGCCCGCGTACGTAGGCCTTCCTGTGATAGTCCTGGTTAACATATCGCGGTCAGTCGGGCCGCGGTCGCCAGCGCCGGAGGTCGCGATGTTCCCGGGTAGTTTTGTCGACAGCACGCCGGACAAGGTTGCTGTCGTGCGCCCCGCAACCGGTGAGTCGATCACCTACGCCGAGCTCGATCAGCTCTCGACGAAGCTGGCCCACTACTTGCGGGATGTCGGGCTCGGCCGCGGGGACAACATCGCCATGGTGTCGAACAATGACATCCGCATGCTCGTAATCTATTGGGCTGCACTGCGTTCCGGCATGTATGTGACAGCCATCAACAATCATCTGACCGCCGAGGAGACCAACTACATCCTCGGCGACTGTGGCGCGGTTGCGCTGTTCGCCTCTGCCGAGGTCGCCGATGTGGTGAGCCGTTCGACCGAGGTCGCCACGCTCACCCATCGAATCGCCTGGGGCGGTGAGCTTTCCGGATTCGATTCGTATGACACGATCCTGGCGCAGGCCTCGGACGCACCGCTCGAAGATCAGCCGCGGGGCCAGGACATGCTCTACTCCTCCGGTACCACCGGCCGCCCCAAGGGCATCAAGGTTCCACTGCAGGACGGTCAGGTCGACGAGATCCTCGATCCGTACACACCGGTCTTCTCCGCCATCTACGGCTTCGACCAGGACTCGGTGTACCTGTGCCCGGCGCCGCTCTATCACGCTGCGCCACTGCGCTATTGCGGCATGGTCACGTCACTGGGCGGAACCGTTGTACTGATGGATCGCTTCGACGCCGAGACCGCGCTGCAACTGATCGACGAGTATCGGGTGACCCACAGCCAGTGGGTTCCGACGATGTTCATCAGGATGCTGAAGCTACCCGAGCAGGTGCGGTCGAAATACGATGTCAGCAGCCTGAAGGCCGCCATCCATGCCGCCGCACCCTGTCCGCCAGAAGTGAAGCGGGCGATGATCGAGTGGTGGGGTCCGGTCATCAACGAGTACTACGCGTCCACCGAGGGTTCCGGTGCCACGTTCATCGACAGCGCCGGTTCGCTGGCGCACCCGGGATCGGTGGGTAAACCGTTGCTCGGCATCGTCCGCATCTGCGGCGACGACGGCGCAGAACTGCCCACCGGTGAGATCGGTACCGTCTACTTCGAACGAGACGAATTGCCCTTCCACTACCACAACGACCCCGAAAAGACGCGGGACGCACAGCATCCCGACCATCCCGCTTGGACCACCAGCGGTGATGTCGGATATGTCGACGCCGATGGTTTCCTCTATCTCACCGACCGCAAGTCCTTCATGATCATCTCCGGCGGGGTGAACATCTACCCGCAGGAGGCCGAGAACATCCTCATCGGCCACCCCGATGTCTATGACGTCGGCATCATCGGCGTCCCGGACCCGGACCTCGGTGAGGTGGCGAAGGCCTGCGTCCAACTCGAACCGGGTGTCGCCGGAAGTGACGTACTCGCCGAGGAATTGATCGCGTTGGTCCGTTCTCGACTTGCCCACTACAAGGCACCGAAATCGGTCGACTTCGTCGACTCACTACCCCGCACACCCACCGGCAAACTCGTCAAACGTGAGCTGCAGAAGCGCTACCTCTGACCGGGTTCCGATGCCCGCCAGGAAGACTGATCGAATCGATACGACACCGCAAATAGGCCGTGTTCGTTAGGTAATCCTCGCCTAACAGATATAGGGTTCGCCTATTCTGAGAAGGGCGAACTAATGACCGGTTTGAACTCTGTCACCAGTCGGCGCACAGTACTGCGGGCGGCCACAGCGGGTGCGGCCATCGCGGCCGCCGCTGTAGTCGCACCCCGCGCTGCTGCCGGCACAGGAAGCACGGGCGCCACGGCGATCGTGATCGGAAGTGGGTTCGGCGGTGCAGTCGCCGCGCTGCGCCTCGGGCAGGCCGGCGTCCAGACGACCGTGCTCGAGCGTGGCCGCCGGTGGCCGATTCGCCCGGACGGCAACACATTCACCAATCTCAACAACCCGGACAAGCGGGCGGCCTGGTTCAGCACCAAGCCGCCGATCAATCCCCTGACGAGTTTCACCCGGCTGGAGCCCTACCCCGGCCTCATCGACCGCATCCACGGAAACGGTATCGATTCGGTCTACGGCGCCGGAGTCGGTGGCGGCTCGCTGGCGTTCGGTGCTTTCACACCCACCCCGCGCAAAGTCGACTTCGAGATGGAGTTCCCCGATGTCGCCAATTACGACGAGCTGATCCGGGACTACTACCCGACCGCTCGGACGATGCTCGGATCGAGTCCCATGCCCGCCGACATCCTGGCTCATCCGCAATATCGCGGCGCCCGGGTATGGACGAAGACCCTGGCCGACTACGGAGTCGAACCGGTCCCCCAGGACTTCGCTGTCGACTGGGACATCGTCCGCGACGAATTGGCAGGCAAGGCAAAGGCATCGCTGTCCGTGGGCGGCGGTCCCTACGGTGTGAACTCCGGCGCGAAGAACTCCGTCGATCACAACTATCTCCCGTCCGCCGAGTCCACCGGCAACGTCACCATCAAGCCGATGCACGAGGTGTTCGAGATCCGGCCGCGAGAGCGCGCCAAGGGATTTGTGGTGAAGGCCCGGCTCATCGACGATCAGCACCGCACGGTCAGCATCGAGACGTTCGAAGCCGACTACCTGTTCATGGCCGCCGGTTCGTACTACACGACGTCGCTTCTGGTGACTGCCCGGGCGAACGGCACCCTGCCCAACCTGTCCACACATGTCGGAAACGGATTCGGTTCCAACGGCGACTTCTTGATCATCCGGACCCTGCTCCGCGACGACGTCGGATACGCCCAAGGTGGCCCGGGCTTGTCTCGCATGTACGAGGATCGACTACCAGGCGGACCGGTGTCGATGATCTATCAGGCGACTCCGTTCCCACAGGTGGCAGGCGGGTTCACCACCACCCACATGGTGCAGACACACACCCCGGACCGCGGGACCATCACGTTCGACCGCGCCACCGGCAAGACGGTCCTCGACTACCCGTTCGCGGGCGGGCAGTCCATCGGCGACAAGCGGGCGATGGCGTTCGCCGGACACTTCCACGAGCGCACCGAAACCCGCTTCGGGCACCCGGCCAACGGCATTCCGGTGTACCCCCGCGAAGGGGACTTCGGTTCGGCTGCCACCTTCCACGGACTCGGCGGGGTGGTCATCGGGAAGGCCGCCGACGAGAACGGCAAGGTCCACGGCTACGACAACCTCTACGTCACCGATGGTTCGTTCATGCCCGGTGCCGTCGGACTGGTGAATCCGTCGCTGACGATCACCGCGATCGCCGAACGCACGATGGACCGGTTCGTGGCGAATCTCTGAGCTCCGGGCAGGCCGCCGACCAGCGAAGCTGTGTGAATGCTGAAAGGGATTAGGTAGAACACCTCGCCAGGGCTATTAGTTTTCCAACCCCCTTCGGGAAAGGCGAACCATGAGCGCCGGCGACACGATCACGTCCACACGGACCGTTCCCAGACGCACTGTTCTGCGAGCGGCGGCGGCAGGCGCGGCGGTGGCCGCCACCGCCGCGGTGTCGGCGCGAGCACGCGGAGCCCCCACGGGCGGATCGGCACCGACGGCGATCGTCATCGGCAGCGGCTTCGGAGGCGCGGTGGCGGCACTGCGGCTCGGTCAGGCAGGTGTGTCGACCACAGTTCTCGAGCGGGGTCGGCGATGGCCCATCAGGCCTGACGGCAACACCTTCGCGACGGTGAACCAGCCAGATGGGCGGGCTGCCTGGTTCAGCACGAGAACCTACATCAATGGCTTGTTGTCGCCGCCCATCAATGCGTATCCAGGTCTGATCGACCGCATCTTCGGCAACGGCGTCGACGCGATCTATGGGGTCGGCGTCGGTGGTGGATCGCTGGCGTTCGGCATGTTCACCTCGGTGCCGCGCCGGGTCGATTTCGACATGATCTTCCCGGCGTCCGCGAACTACGACGAACTCGTCAGTACCTACTATCCGCGGGCCAAGCAGGCCTTGGGTACCTCACCGTTGCCCGCCGACATCCTGGCTCATCCGCAATACCGCGGCGCGCGCGCATTTCTGGACACGTTGCGCGACTACGGAACCGAGCCGATTCCCACCGATTTCGCCGTCGACTGGGACATCGTCCGCGAAGAGCTCAGAGGCAGGCGAAAGGCATCGGTCAGCGTCGGCGAAGGACCGTACGGCATCAACTCCGGTGCCAAGAACTCCGTCGATCACAACTATCTCCCGTCCGCCGAGGCCACCGGCAACGTCACCATCAAACCGATGCACGAGGTGTTCGACATCCGACCACGGGAGGGCGCCAAGGGTTTTGTCGTCACCGCCCGCGAGATCGACGAGAACCACAACACGGTCCGCGTCACGAGCTTCGACGCCGACTACCTCTTCATGGCAGCCGGATCCTTTTACACCACATCACTTCTGGTGGCGGCGCGGGCAAGGGGAACGCTTCCGGCACTCTCGACGGCCATCGGAGGGGGCTGGGGCACCAACGGCGACTTCCTCATCGTGCGGACCCCGCTCCGTCAGGATTACGGGGCCGCACAGGGCGGACCCGGCAACGTCAAGATGTACGAGGACCGGCTACCCGGCGGGCCGGTCGCGATGAATTATCAGGCGACGCCGTTCCCGGAGTATGCCGGCGGGTTCTCCACCACGAACCTGATCCAGACCCACACCGATGAACGCGGCACCATCGACTACGACCGCGCCACCGGCAGGACGATTCTCAACTTCCCGTACCCCCGCGAGAACACGCTCGTCGATCAACGTGCTTCCCAATTCGCCTGGCACTTCCACGAACAGACGGAGACCCGATACGGGTTCCCTGCCAACGGGATTCCGATATACCCGCAGGCCGCAGACTTCGGTGCCGCCTGCACCTATCACGGCCTCGGTGGTGTGGTGATGGGTCAGGGCGCAGACGAGAACGGCCGCATCCGCGGCTACGACAACCTCTACGTCGTCGACGGCGCGTTCCTGCCGGGTGCCGCCGGACTGGTGAATCCGTCCCTGACCATCACCGCGATCGCCGAACGCACGATGGACAGATTCGTCGCCACCCTCTGACCTTCGAACTGTGCCCTTTTGGCGAACAAAACCGCAGGTCGTGCCCGCCAAAACAGCACATCATCGGGTTCAGGCGAGTTCGATGATCTCCTGGTACTCGGCCGACCAATGGTCCTCGGTGCCGTCGGGCAGCAGGATCACCCGTTGCGGATCGAGAGCCGCTGCGGCGCCCGGGTCGTGGGTGACCAGGACCACGGCACCCTTATAGCTGCGCAGGGCGTCGAGCACCTGTTCACGTGAGATCGGGTCGAGGTTGTTGGTTGGCTCGTCGAGGAGCAGGACGTTGGCCGCCGACGACACCAGTCCGGCCAAGGCCAGACGGGTCTTCTCACCACCGGACAGCGTTCCGGCCGGCTGATCGAGCTGCGGGCCGGTGAACATGAACGCACCGAGCAGACCACGCAGGTCCTGTTCACCCGCATCCGGAGCCATGTGCCGGATGTTGTCCCAGACACTCGCGTTGTCGTCGAGGGTGTCGTGTTCCTGCGCGAAATAACCGATCTTCAGGCCGTGACCGGGCTCGATCGTCCCGCGCTGGGCTGTTTCCGTACCCGCCAGCAATCGGAGCAGCGTGGTCTTGCCGGCACCGTTGAGTCCGAGCACCACGACGCGACTGCCACGGTCGATGGCCAGGTCGACGCCTGCAAAGATCTCCAGCGACCCGTACATCTTTGTCAGACCCGAGGCCATCAGCGGGGTCTTGCCACAGGCGGCAGGCTCCGGGAACCGGATCTTCGCGGTCCGGTCGGCCACCCGCTCTTCGTCGAGATTGTCGATCATGCGTTCGGCACGCTTGAGCATGTTCTGTGCGGCAACGGCTTTGGTGGCCTTGGCACCCATCTTCGCAGCCTGGACGCGCAGCACGCCCGCCTTCTTCTCGGCGTTGGCGCGTTCCCGCTTGCGGCGCTGCTCATCGGTAGCGCGGGCGTCGAGATACTTCTTCCAGCCCATGTTGTAGATTTCGGGCTCGCCGCGGACCGCGTCGAGGAACCACACGCGGTTGACGACGTCTTCGAGCAACTCGACGTCGTGACTGATCACGATCAGTCCACCCTCGTGGTTCTGCAGGAATCCGCGGAGCCAGCCGATCGAGTCGGCGTCGAGGTGGTTGGTCGGCTCGTCCAGCAGGAGCGTGGTGCCGGACTTGCCGCCGCTGCCATCGGAGGCCGCAAACAGGATGCGAGCGAGTTCGATTCGGCGGCGCTGACCACCGGAGAGCGTATTCAGCGGCTGGGCCAGTACGCGGTCGGGCAGACCGAGGCTGTTACAGATGCGGGCGGCCTCCGACTCGGCGACATATCCACCGAGGGTCGAGAAGCGATCTTCGAGCTGTCCGTACCGTTGAACGGCCTTGTCGAGGTCTTTCTCGTCGACGGCCTCTGCCATCAACGCCTGCTGCTTTTCCAGATCACGCAGCAAGGTGTCGAGCCCGCGAGCCGAGAGCACCCGATCCTTCGCAATGACCTCCAGGTCGCCTTCACGCGGATCCTGGGGCAGGTAGCCGAGCTCCCCGCTGTTGACGACCGAACCCGCGTAGGGCTCGCCTTCACCGGCGAGAATGCGCATCGTGGTGGTCTTGCCGGCACCGTTGCGGCCCACCAACCCGATGCGATCGCCGGGTTGCACCCGTAGCGCCGGACCAGGGGCGCTCAATAGGGTGCGTACGCCCGCGCGTACCTCGAGGTCAGTTGCCGTAATCACGACTTATCAGTCTACGGCAAGGCGATACGGTGCTCGTATGACAACTCGTATCGTCGACCTGGCGGTGGTGGGAGCCGGGCCGTCGGGTCGTGCCCTTGCGCACCGTGCGTCCCTCGCAGGCCTGCACGTGGCCGTGATCGACCCTCAGGTCGAGAGCCTTTGGAAGCCAACGTATGCCGCGTGGGCCGATGATCTGCCGAGCTGGCTCGACGACTCCGTGATCGCGGCAAGTTGTGAGGCCGTTGCGGTGTTCACGCCGTCGCACCGCCTCCTCGAACGGCAATACGTGACTTTGCACACGGCCGCGCTGCAACAGTCGCTGACCCTTGATGACAGGGTCGTGGTCCATCCGCAATCAGTGTCGGCGGTGCACCCCACCTCCGTGCATTTGGAGGACGGAACGCAGATCGATGCGCGGGCGGTGGTCGATGCGCGCGGGCTCCGAGATCCGGAAGCACCCGCGCAGAGTGCCTACGGCGTCGTTATGGATCGAGCCCACGCGGCACCGGTCCTTGGCAACGACAGCGCAATATTGATGGACTGGCGCGGGGCAACCGCTCATCGGACTCCGACGTTTCTCTACGCAATCCCATTGGACGACAATCGAGTACTGCTCGAAGAGACGTGCCTGGCCGCGGCACCGGCCATGCCCATCGCCGTGCTCCGCGAACGACTCGGCAAGCGGCTGGCACAATTCGACATCGACCAGGGATCACTCGAGGTGTCCCAGACGGAGACAGTGAAGATCGCGCTGTCCGACAGTTCGAGGTTGCCATGGGCCTCGCCGGATCCGCTGCGGTTCGGGGCTGCCGGCGGAATGGTCCATCCGGCAACGGGTTACAGCGTCGCCGAAACGCTGTCGTCGGTCGATCAGCTGGTTGACGCCTACGCACGTGGCCGCGATCCGGTCAAAGCCCTGTGGCCACGTCAGGCCCGGGCGGTGTATCGGCTCCGACTACGCGGACTTGCTGTGCTGCTCAACCTGTCCTCAGCCGACCTCACCGGCTTCTTCGATGCATTCTTCGCAGCACCGGCCTCGATGCAGCGCGCCTATCTGAGCGATCGCCACCATCTCGGCGGGACTCTCGGAGCGATGGCGGGCACCGTCTCCCATGCCGATATCCGCCTGTCCGGCACCATCGTCCGCTCGGCGTTGAAGTCCGGCAGGCCGGATCACTGATTCGGTGCTCGATGCAGCAGGATCCGAACCTCGACATCGGCTCCGGCGAACGACAGTTGAAGTTGATGGCGGACCGCACGTAGCAACTCGATGAGCTCGCGACCCTCGGCAGCAGGGTCTGCGGTCACGGTCAGCTCGAGCGTTGGGGTCCTGCCGTCGATGAACGACCGCGTCTGTGTCGAGTTGATCCAGGGATGCCGCTCCAACGATTTCGCGGCAGCTTTCCCGACATCGGGCACCGACACCGCGCGTTCACCGGCGACCGCACCCGATGAAGAACCCACCACGACGGACCGAATCCTGTTGAGACGCAGGTTGGCCAGCACCAGCCACAGTCCCAGGACAGCCAAGACGACGGTGGCCACGAGTAGCGACCACGGCCACCAACCCTGCTCCGGCGCGGTGTAGATCTCGTAGTCGTTGATCTGCTCGATTTCGTCGACGACCACTGAAACCTGTTGCCACCAGAGCAATGCGACCACACCCGCCCCGAGAAGGACAAGCCCGATCAGGCCAACAACGAGTCGGTCCATGAGGTTCAGGGTGCGTCTCACTTTTCCGGTCCCTCGTCCGTGGAGGTATGCGCAGGGTCGGCCGCAGGCGCCCGATAGTCGAGTACCACCCGCGGGGCGGTTTCGAGCCGGGCCATCACGATGTCCAGACGCTCACGGAGCGCAGCACTATTGCTGCCTTCCTGCCCGCGCACAGCGATCTTCGCGCGGCCCCTGGCAACGGTCGTGGTCGCCGAGACGGTGTCCTCTTCATCGAGCGCGATGGCGCTGATCCGCCGGGCGATGTCCACGTCACGCGTCCACAGGCCGGATACCGCCAACGGCCGGTGGGTGCGCGGTCGGGGTCGAATCGCCAGGTACAACAACCACAGGCCCACCACGACGGCGGCGATCGCAACGGCAACCATCCACGTCTGCCAGCTCGTACTCGCAATCCACTGCGTCGCATCCGCTATCCAGGCGTCGGAGTCGTAATAACCCTGGGCCACCGCGAATTCGCGACCGGCGAGCAGTGCTCCGACGATCAACAACACGCCGATCAGTGGCGCGATCCGCCCGGCACCGGGATAAGCCCGTGGCGGTCTACCGCCACGCTCGGAGACCATTTCAGAGGAATTCTGTTGTTCCGTGACGATATTCGCGACCTCTTCGGACAGCAACAGTCCTTCCGAATCGGTCACCGCCACAACGTCGACATCAACCCGCGACGGGCGCCGCCCGGTGAGTCGGGTCAAAACATCGGCGACGTGTGTCTGTACCTGCGCCGACACCTCCGCTGCCGACGCGGGCCAGCACACCGCGATCTCGATGGCGATCGCCGGATGCCGGGTGCTCGAATCCGACAGCGCGCGAGGCAGATTGCGACCGGTCAACGACCCCAGTTTCACCGACTGCGGCACCACGCCGCGAACCTCCACCGCAGCCTGGCGCGCGATCTTCACGTTGACCTTCGGCTCGATCTGCAACCTACCGCGGATCGCGGGCCGAGCCGGCCCGCTCAACTCCAGATCGGCAGCCTCGGTCGGTTGCGCGACTGCCGCCTCAGCCACGGCCCTTGCTCCGCAACAGCACACCGAGATCGATACGTCCATCGCGATGTGCCCCGATGGCCAGCCCGACCACCGCAAACACCACGGCGATCATCAAACCGGAAAAACCTCCGGTGGTGATGGCCAGGGCGAGCAACAGACCGACAAACAAGCCCACGATTGTATTGCTCATGATTCTCTCGTTTCTGGTGCGTTCACTTCGCTGCTTGCTGCCCCACCCACTGCTGCCCCACCCACTGCGTCTTCGACCGCTGCGCCTTCAATCACTGCGGCAACGACGTCTTCGACAACAACCGTGCAGGGCAGCGGCCGATCCAGCTGCGCCAGCGCCGCGACACGCACCGCTTGTGCCACCTGCTGAATATCGGTGCCAAAGTAGACGATCACATGCACCTCCACACCGGCCTTGCCGATCCGGACGCCGGACACCCGGTGCCCCGGCAGATATGTGGCCACGTCACCGAATGTCCCGGCATGCAGGCCGGCAACACCGTCGACCGCCATGACCGCATCGCGGACACGTTCGGCAACCGTGGTCGCCGGTCCGGTCACTGGACCCGCGACACTGTCTGCCCGTCGAGAGCGGTGGTCGAGTCATCGGTGTCCAGGTGGACGTCGTGAACCGTGATATTGACCTCCGTGACCTCGAGCCCGGTCATCTTCTCGATCGCGTCGATCACATTTGCCCGAACCGACTCCGCGAGTTGGTGAATCGCAACGCCGTAGTTCGCGACCAGGCCGACGTCCACGGCTGCCTGTCTCTCACCGACCTCGACAGAGACACCTTGTGTGACGTCCGTTGACGCACCGGGGATGTTCTCGCGCAACTTGCCGACGGCACGGGCCGCGCCCCCGCCGAGGTCAAAAACCCCGTCGATCTCCCTGGTCGCGATCCCGGCAATCTTCGACACCACCACGTCGGCGATAGTTGTCGTTCCGCCCGACGACTCGGAGTCGTCCGAGGTTTCTTTGCTCAACCCGACGTGGTCGGGGTCCGCAGAAGTTGTCATCTCGAGTCCTCCACTCGTCATGCTTCCCAATGTGGGACGGACGAGGGCATATGTAACCCGGTCCACTTCTTATGACGAGGTGGGACCGCAATGTTGCACGCGGCAATTGTGAGCCACGCCACATCCGGAACTGGCATGCTGAACCCGTGGACATGGAAAGCGAAGCATCCTTGATTCGCTACGCCGCACTGGGCGATCGCACTGCGTTCGAGGATCTGGTCCGGCGTCACCTCAAGCCTCTGCTCCGCTATGCCAACCGGCTCACCGGCTCACCGGCCACCGCAGAGGACATCACCCAGGAAACGTTCCTTGCCGCCTGGCGCGGTTTGCCCGGGTTCGCCTTCGAATCCTCGTTCCGCACGTGGCTGTTCACGATTGCCTCACGCAAGACCATCGATCTGCGGCGACACCGAGTCGCGATCCCGGTGACCGATGAAACGCTCGAACGTTCGGATCGGTACACGCCCGGACCCGAAGACGAGGCCGTGGGCCAGTCGCTGCTCGATGCATTGGAGTACGAGCTCGGACAGCTCAGCGCGCATACCCGGGCGTGCTGGTGGCTCCGCGAGGTCGAAGGGATGTCGCATGAAGAGATCGCCACCGCGCTGGCTATCACCCGGGGATCGGTGCGCGGTCATCTGCAGCGGGCACGTGCGCAGTTGGCGGCCAGACTTGCACCATGGGGACCCGCCGGGGCAAGGTCCGACAGGGTGGGCACCTACAGAAAACATCAAGGGACAAGGGAGGATCTGCGATGACCGAACCGGTGACCGACCCCGATCTGTGGTGGATCAGCGACGCCGCAGCTGCGCTCGATGCTCAGATCCCAGAGGCCACCGTCCTCGAGAAGATCCGGGCACGCCTGCACCACTCGAACCGGCGGGGCGTCCCGGTGTCGACCGACAGTCCGGGAATTCTGATCAACACCCGCGCGCTTCGCCTACTGCTGGCAGGCACCATCTGGGAGGTCGGCCGCCGCGACATCGCCGCAATCGAATTCGACACGCAATCGACAACTCTCACCGCTGTCGACATCAATCTGATCGGCCGATACAGCGATCATCTCGTGGCAATCGGTGACCGGATACATGATGCGGTCACCGAGCGCCTTCGAGAAATACTCGGGCCGGTGAGCGGCTCAGCCGTGATGCGGCGCCTGTACTGGTCCGATCTGGAGCAACCGAACGACCCAAGTGGTCGCGTGAAACCGGAGGTCAGACGGTGAAACCGAGCGCACGCAACTGTTCGCGTCCGTCATCGGTGATCTTGTCCGGACCCCACGGCGGCAGCCAGACCCAGTTGAGTTCCATGTCGGTGCACAGGCCGGAGGTGACCAGCGCATTGCGCGCCTGATCCTCGATCACGTCGGTGAGCGGGCAGGCGGCCGACGTCAGTGTCATATCGACCTTCGCAACGGCGTCGCTGCTGACCTCCAGGCCGTAAACCAAGCCCAGGTCAACGACATTGATACCGAGTTCGGGATCGACCACGTCGCGCATGGCCTCTTCGATGTCGTCGATGGACGGCAACGAGGTCTGCACCGGCGCAGGCACAGCTGCCGCAGGCGATGTTGCGACCTCGGTCGAGCCTTCAGGTCCTGATGTTGTTGTCATACCGACTCCCTAGCCGAATTCTCTTTGCCGGCAACCGTCTGTGCCAACGCGTCCTTGAATGCCATCCATCCCAGCAATGCGCATTTCACGCGAGCCGGATACTTACTGACCCCGACAAAGGCGACGCCGTCGCCGATCACGTCTTCGTCACCTTCGTCGGCGCCGCGTGAGGTCATCATCTTGTTGAACGAATCAACCGTGGCCAGAGCTTCTTTCACACTCTGGCCGACAAGCTGCTCGAACATCACCGAGGTCGAGGCCTGCGAGATGGAGCAGCCCTGACCGTCGTACGAGACGTCGGTGACGGTCTCCCCGTCGTCGGACAACCGAACCCGCAGGGTGACCTCGTCGCCGCACGTCGGATTGACGTGATGGACCTCGGCACCAAAAGGATCGCGCAGGCCACGTCCCTGCGGATGTTTGTAGTGATCGAGGATCACTTCCTGGTACATCTGTTCCATACGCATCAGGCAACCACCCCGGTCGGCACATTGTCGCCGTCAGTCTTTCTCACGCCGAAAAATTCCTGGGCCTTGACGATGGCCTTCGCAAGCGCGTCGACCTCGTCGAGTGTGTTGTATGCGGCAAACGATGCGCGTGCGGTGGCGGCCACACCGAGACGCTTGTGCAGCGGCCAGGCGCAATGGTGTCCGACGCGGATGGCGACACCTTCGTCGTCCAGGATCTGGCCGAGGTCATGGGCGTGAATGCCATCGACCACAAACGAGACCGCTCCCCCGCGCTGCTCCGAGGTGGCCGGACCGATGATCCGGACGCCTTCGATCGCACCGAGGGCGGACAACGTGGCTTCAACAAGCGAATGCTCGTGTGCGGCAATCGCATCCATACCCAGGTCCTGCAGGTAACGAACCGCCGCACCCAGCCCGATCACCTGAGAGGTCATCGGCACGCCCGCCTCGAAACGCTGTGGCGCGGGTGCGTAGGTGGAGACCTCCATGGAGACCGTTTCGATCATCGAACCACCCGATATGAACGGTGGCAGGCCGGCAAGCAGCTCCCGCTTGCCGTACAGCACACCGACACCGGAGGGGCCGAACATCTTGTGGCCGGAGAACGCCGCGAAGTCGACATCGAGTTCGTGGAAGTTCACCGTCATGTGCGGGACCGACTGGCAGGCATCGAGTACCACCAGGGCTCCGACGGCGCGTGCGCGGCGGACCATCTCCGGCACGTCGGCGATCGCACCGGTCACATTCGACTGATGCGTGAACGCCACCACCTTGACGGTGTCGTCGAGTTCCAGCGAATCCAGGTCGATCCGACCCTCGTCGGTCACCCCGTACCACTTCAGCGTTGCACCTGTCCGGCGGCACAGTTCTTGCCACGGAACCAGATTCGCGTGATGCTCGAGCTCGGTGACGACGACGGTGTCACGGGGGCCGAGTGGACTGCCACCCAGCACGCCGGCACTGCGATCGTCGCCGAGGGTGTAGGTCACCAGGTTCAGCGCCTCGGTGGCGTTCTTGGTGAACGCCAACTCGTCGACATCGGCGCCGACGAACCCGGCAACCACCGCACGCGCATCCTCGTAGGCATCCGTGGCCTCTTCGGCCAGCTGATGCGCTCCGCGGTGAACCGCCGCATTGCAGGTGACCAAAAAGTCGCGTTCGGCATCGAGAACCTGCACCGGACGTTGGCTGGTGGCACCGGAATCGAGGTACACCAGCGGCTTGTTGTCGCGCACCGTACGACCCAGGATCGGGAAGTCGGCGCGAACAGCAGTGACGTCCAGCGCAGTCGAAGCGATCGTCTCATCGATGCTTGTCATGTCTGGCCTCCTGGAGGATGTTCGGGCGAAAGGTAGATCCGGTGTCAGGCGGTTGCAGTCTGGGTGAACCGGATGTAGCCGTTCTGCTCGAGCTCGTCGGCCAATTCCGGGCCACCCGACTCGACGATGCGACCGTCGATGAACACATGAACGAAATCAGGCTTGATGTAGCGCAGGATCCGGGTGTAGTGGGTGATCAGCAGAACTCCGCCGTTCTCGCGCTCCTTGTAGCGGTTGACGCCCTCGGAGACGACGCGCAGAGCATCGACGTCCAGGCCCGAGTCGGTCTCGTCGAGGATCGCGATCTTCGGCTTGAGCAATCCGAGCTGCAGGATCTCGTGGCGCTTCTTCTCGCCACCGGAGAATCCCTCGTTGACACTGCGCTCACCGAACGACGGATTGATCTCCAGCTCGTTCATCGCCTCTTTGGTCTCTTTGACCCACAGGCGCAGCTTCGGTGCCTCGCCGCGGACTGCGGTGGCAGCGGTGCGCAAGAAGTTCGACATCGAGACGCCCGGCACCTCGACGGGGTACTGCATCGCCAGGAACAGTCCGGCGCGCGCCCGCTCGTCGACCGCCATCTCGAGGACGTTTTCGCCGTCGAGGGTGATGGTGCCCTGCATCACTTCATATTTGGGGTGCCCGGCGATGGCGTACGACAGCGTCGACTTACCGGAGCCGTTGGGGCCCATGATCGCGTGGGTCTGGCCCGACTCGATGGTCAGGTTGACACCCTTGAGGATGTTGATGGGTTCGGCGTCGGCGTCAGTCTGCTTGACGTTGACATGCAGATCACGGATTTCCAAAGTAGCCACGGTATTTGAGTTCCTTGCTGATATCTGGGGAAGAGTTTGTGCTTGCCGGCGATCAGGCGCCGGCGGCCTCGAGCTCGGCTTCGATGGCGGCCGACAGACGGTCACGCAACTCTGGCAGCGCGATCCGAGCGATCACCTCGCCGAAGAATCCGCGGACCACCAGTCGACGGGCCTCGTGTTCGGAGATGCCACGAGACTGTAGGTAGAACAGATGCTCGTCATCGAAACGGCCGGTGGCACTGGCATGTCCGGCGCCGACGATCTCACCCGTCTCGATTTCCAGGTTGGGTACCGAGTCGGCGCGGGCACCGTCGGTCAGGATCAAGTTGCGGTTCAGCTCGAAGGTGTCGGTGCCCTCGGCCTCGGCGCGGATGAGCACGTCGCCGACCCATACCGTCCTGGCCTCACGGGCGCGGTCGCCTTCGACACCCTGCAGCGCACCCTTGTAGACCACGTTCGACCGGCAATGCGGCTGCGAATGATCCACCAGCAGGTGCTGTTCGAGATGCTGTCCGGCGTCGGCAAAGTACAGACCCATCAGTTCCGCGTCGCCACCTGGTGCGTCGTAGTGCACCACCTGGCTGAGCCGGACCAGTTCGCCACCGAGGCTGATCGCGAAGTGACGCAACACCGCATCCCGGCCGAGCCGGTTGTGATGGGCGGTCACGTGCACCATGTCGTCGGCCCAGTCGTGGACGTTGAGCACCGTCAGATGCGCACTGTCACCGACGATGAACTCGATGTTCTCGCCGTAGGTGCCACTGCCCTTCTGGTCGATGACAACGGTCGCCTTGGCAAACGCTTCGAGCCGGATCTGGAGATGACCGAAAGCCGTCTCGCCGACACCCGGACCATCGACGGTCACGGTGATCGGTTCGGCGAGTTCGACCTCTTTGCCGACGGTCACAACCGTTGCCGAGGTGAACGACGAATAGGCCTGCGCTGCAACCCGATCGAACGGCACGCCGCCCTGACCGAGTCGCTTGTCGTCGCGACCGACCGTTTCAACGGTCACACCCTGCGTGGCTCCGGTGACCTCGACGGTCGCCTCGGCCGTACGTTCGGCGCTGCCGTCGTGCAGACCGCGGAGCTTACGGAACGGCGTGAACTTCCACGCTTCGTCCTTGAAGCGGGGTACTTCGAAAGCGTTCACGTCGAAGGACGTGAACATCTCACCTTTGTTGACCGCAGGCCGGGAGTTCTCACCCTGGACCGCACCGACAACACCTGTAGCAGAACTCATCCGACGGAGCCTTCCATCTGCAGTTCGATCAGCCGGTTGAGTTCCAGCGCGTATTCCATCGGCAGTTCCTTGGCGATCGGCTCGACGAATCCGCGCACGACCATGGCCATTGCCTCGTCCTCGGTCAGACCGCGGCTCATGAGGTAGAAGATCTGGTCGTCGCTCACCTTGGAGACCGTGGCCTCATGACCCATCGTGACGTCGTCCTCGCGGATGTCGACGTAGGGGTAGGTGTCGCTTCGGCTGATCTGATCAACCAGCAGCGCATCACACTTCACCGTCGAGCGGCTGCCGTGTGCACCCTTGTTGATCTGGACCAGGCCACGGTAGGAAGTCCGCCCGCCGCCACGCGCGACCGACTTGCTGACGATGTTGGACGAGGTGTTCGGTGCCAGATGCACCATCTTCGATCCGGTGTCCTGGTGCTGTCCGGGCCCTGCGAATGCAACCGAGAGGACTTCGCCCTTGGCGCCTTCACCGGTCATCCACACAGCCGGGTACTTCATGGTGACCTTGGAACCGATGTTGCCGTCGACCCACTCCATGGTGGCGCCGGCTTCAGCCTTGGCCCGCTTGGTGACCAGGTTGTAGACGTTGTTCGACCAGTTCTGAATCGTGGTGTACCGGCAGCGGCCACCCTTCTTCACGATGATCTCGACAACGGCCGAGTGCAGCGAGTCGGTCTTGTAGATCGGCGCGGTGCAACCTTCGACGTAATGCACGTAGGCACCCTCGTCGACGATGATCAGCGTGCGCTCGAACTGACCCATGTTCTCGGTGTTGATCCGGAAGTAGGCCTGCAGCGGGATGTCGACGTGCACACCCGGCGGGACGTAGATGAACGAGCCACCCGACCAGACCGCGGTGTTGAGCGCGGAGAACTTGTTGTCGCCGGCCGGGATGACCGTGCCGAAGTACTCGGCGAACAGTTCGGGCTGTTCCTTCAATGCGGTGTCGGTGTCGAGGAACAACACACCCTGCTGCTCGAGATCCTCACGAATCGAGTGGTATACGACCTCGGACTCGTACTGAGCGGCGACACCGGAGACCAGGCGCTGCTTCTCGGCTTCCGGGATGCCCAGCCGGTCGTAGGTGTTCTTGATGTCTTCGGGCAGATCGTCCCAGGTGGCTGCCTGCTTCTCGCTGGAGCGCACGAAGTACTTGATGTTGTCGAAGTCGATGCCGTCGAGGTCGCTGCCCCAGTTCGGCATGGGCTTGCGGTCGAAGATCGACAACGCCTTGAGGCGCGCCGCGAGCATCCACTCGGGCTCACTCTTCCTGGACGAGATGTCTGCGACAACCGCTTCGGACAGGCCGCGCTTGGCGCTGGCGCCCGCGACATCGGAATCGGACCAGCCGTATCCGTATGAACCGAAAGAGTCGATCGTCTCTTCCTGCGTCAGAACGCCCGCCGGTGCTGCTGCGGGGGTCGGGTCTGTGACCGTCATATGTGACTCCTTCCGGAGGCTACCGATGCCGACGCGGACTGTGCGTCGACCTGATTTGCCCCCTGCATTTTTGCAAGTGGCACGTGGGTGGTGCATGCGCAGTCGCCGTTGGCGATCGTTGCCAGACGCTGCACGTGAGTACCGAGCTTCGCGGTGAACACCGCTGTTTCTGCTTCGCACAATTCCGGGAACTCGGCCGCCACGTGCGCCACCGGACAATGGTGCTGGCAGATCTGCACACCATTACCAACGCGACGAGTGGTGGCAGAAAATCCCGCACTGGTCAAAGCTTCGGCAATTTGTTCGGCGGTGTTCTCGAGTTCTTCTGCCGAACTGCCCGATACGGGCACGTCAGAGACGATTTTCTGAGCGCGTTCCATGGCGAAGTCGGTAACCGCCTCCTCGCCACCGATCGTGCGCAGGCGGCGCATGACAGCACCGGCGAGATCGTCGTAGGCGTGCTTGAGGCGTCCACGACCGCTCGGTGTGAGCTGGAAATGCTTGGCCGGACGTCCTCGCCCACGGTGTGCGTAACGCGGTGCTGCTGTCGCGATCAGATCACCCGAGGCGATCATCGCGTCGAGATGACGACGTACCGCGGTAGGTGTGATGCCGAGCTCTTCGCTGATGTGTACCGCCGTGACCGGTCCCTGTTCGAGGATCAGGTTGACCACCGCGGCCCGGGTCTGGCCGTCATGACTGACGGGAACCGGAGAATCAGCACCGATATGCGTGCCCGGAGCAGCAGACGGTGACGCCGGAGCAGCAGACTGTGACACGGGAGCAGCAGACAACGATGCCCCTTCCGGGGCATGCGAGGTACCAGCAACCGTTTTCACAACACAAGTGTTACCGAAATAGATTCTGATTGCTAGCAAGGGTCACCTTGCTTGATGAACGCCACACTTTCAGCCCGGTATCGGAGCATCGGCTACGCAGGGCTGGCCGGGCAGAAATCGTCAGACGATTACAGTCTCACCTGTGCCGGATACCGCAGCCCCTGAAGTCGACCCTCCCGTCGACCCCAAGAAAGCTGCGACGACGCCGAACGATGCGCGCGCGTCCAGAGGCCCGATTCGGGGGGAATTCAGGAAAGCGCTCGAGTACCTGGGCCTGCGGCGTGTTGGTGAACCCGAACCGGACGCCGACGCCACCGGCGACTACGGCGTGGCGGTCGCGCGGCTACACGACGACGAGTCCGAGGTCGGGCCGCTCACCAGAGCCGAGAACAAGCGTCTGCTGAGCATCCGGGTGTTCGGGACCCTGGGTTCGGTCCTCGTGCTGGTCGGATCGCTCGGTACCGGCGCGCTCCCGGTCCTGCAGAACCCACTCGCCGGTATGCGGGTGTTGTCTCTGCCGTCCCGGATGTGGCCGGTCGCGCTGACGTTCTCGCTCACCGGAGTCGTGATCCTGGTCCTGGCATGGTTGTTGCTCGGAAGGTTCGCGGTCGGGCGCCTCGGTGTCGACGTGTTGAAGGACCGATCGCCCCAGCGACGGATGACGCGTAGCCAGGCCGATCGCACGCTGCTCGTCTGGATCCTCCCGTTCGTGCTGGCACCACCGATGCTCAGCAAAGACGTCTACTCCTACCTGGCGCAGAGCGAGATCGCCGCCCGGGGCCTCGATCCGTACAAGATCAGCCCGGCTGCGGGACTGGGCATCGATCACGTGTTCACCCGGTCCGTGCCGAACATCTGGCGCGAGACCCCGGCGCCCTACGGCCCACTGTTCCTCTGGCTCGGAGACCAGATCACGCATCTGACCGGTGAGAACATCCCGGCAGCGTTGGCCGCGCACCGGGTGCTCGCACTGCTCGGTGTGGCGATGATCGTCTGGGCGCTGCCCCGCCTGGCGGGCCGGTGCGGTGTCTCTCCGGTCGCGGCGCTGTGGCTCGGAGCCATGAACCCCCTGCTCATCCTGCATCTGGTCGGCGGCATCCACAACGAAGCGCTGATGCTCGGCATGATGCTCGCCGGCCTCGAGCTGTGTTTCCGGGGGATCGATTCACCCGACCGGCTCAGAAAACCCGGTTCGTGGTTACCGAGCCCACCGGGGTGGATTCTGGTCGCCGGCGTCGTGGTGATCGCCTGCTCCTGCATGATCAAGGTCTCCTCGATCCTGGCGCTCGGATTTGTCGGCGTGGCACTGGCCCGCCGCTGGGGCGCAACCCTCCCGGCGCTGCGTCACGCTCCGGTCCGCGAGTACTGGCAACGCTCCAAACGCAGCGTGCTGGCGCTGCTGGGTGCCGCGGGCCTGCTGGCGGTGATCCTGGCGGTGGTCATCGTCGTCATCTGTGTCGGTACCGGACTGGGATTCGGCTGGACGACGACTTTGTCGACCGGCGGGGTCGTGCGGTCATGGATGTCGATGCCGACCTTCATGTCGGTGACCACAGGCAGGGTCGGCGTACTACTCGGTCTCGGCGATCAGACCCAGGCGATGCTCGACGTCGCCCAACCGATCGGGCAGGTGATCGCCGGAATTCTGGTGATTCGCTGGCTGCTCGCCGCGCTGGCCGGCCGGATCCACCCCGTCGGGGCCCTCGGGTTGGCGATGGGCAGCTTCGTGCTGTTCTTCCCGTTCGTCCAGCCCTGGTATCTGCTGTGGTTCATCATCCCACTGGCGGCCTGGGCCACCGGGCGTTGGTTCCGCCTGATCGCGATCGCGCTCTCGGCGATCATCTCGGTCGTCGTGCTGCCAACCGGTGCCGGTACGCGCGGATTCCAGCTGGCGGAGGCCATCGTTGTGGCCGTTCTTCTTGTGGCAATACTCACAGCGTTGTTCTTCGAAGAGATGCCGTGGCAGCGCCGCCGACGCGTGAACGCCGAGGACACTGCCAAGACAACCGCACAGATCTGACCGCGAACCGGACGCTCGAAGGTCACCCGTGTTCGGATCCAGAGCGCAGGCCGCTTACTCTTGGACGTTGTGAACAGCCCGTCGTACGCTCCCGGGGTCACCGGTGCCGCGGCGACCGGCCCAGCCCTGTCGGTCAAAGGCCTGGTGAAGAGATTCGGCGAGACAACCGCGGTCGGCGGTCTCGACTTCGAGCTCCAGACCGGCGAGATCCTGGCGATCCTGGGCCCCAACGGCGCAGGCAAAACCACCACCGTCGAAATCTGCGAAGGCTTCGCCTCGCCGGATTCCGGTGAGGTCACCCTCCTGGGCCTTGATCCCATCGCCGACAACGAGGCAGTCCGCAGCCGCATCGGCGTGATGCTCCAGGGTGGAGGCGCATATCCGGGCGCCCGCGCCGGCGAGATGTTGCGACTGTGTGCCGCCTACTCCGCCGATCCCCTCGACCCGGACTGGCTGCTGCAGAGCCTCGGGCTCGTCGACGCCCAGCGCACGCCATATCGGCGACTCTCGGGTGGACAACAACAACGCCTCGCGCTCGGCTGCGCGCTGGTGGGCCGTCCCGAGGTGGTCTTCCTCGACGAACCCACCGCCGGCATGGATGCGCACGCCCGGATCATGGTGTGGGAGTTGATCGACCGGCTACGGGCCGACGGCGTCTCGGTGCTGCTGACCACCCATCTGATGGACGAGGCCGAAGCGCTCGCGGATCAGTTGCTGATCATCGATCACGGGGTCGAGGTCGCCAAGGGCTCCCCCGCCGAACTGACCAGCCGCGGAGCCGAGAACGAGCTGCGATTCCACGCGCCCCGGGGACTCGACATGACCGATCTGGAGTCTGTTCTGCCTGAAGGCTATTCGTGCACCGAGTTCACCCCGGGCGGGTACCTGGTCACCGGCCATGTCACCCCGAAGGTGCTGGCGATGGTGACCGGATGGTGTGCGGAGATCGATGTATTGGCAACCGACCTGCAGGTCGAGACACGGAGCCTGGAAGACGTCTTCCTGGATCTGACCGGCCGAGGGATGCGCGAATGACCACTGCCCGACCGAACAGCGCCAACCGTTTTGCCGCGGGCACATTCACCCCGCGGCCGCGCCCGGCCCCGATCCGCAAAATGCTCGCCGCACAGTCCCGGATCGAATTGCTCCTGCTGCTGCGCAACGGCGAGCAGCAACTGCTGACCATGTTCATCCCGATCACCATGCTGATCGGACTGTGCCTGCTGCCCATCGGCGACTTCGACGAATCCCGTGCCGACAGGTTCGTCCCCGCGATCATGACCGTTGCGGTGATGTCGACCGCATTCACCGGTCAGGCGATCGCCGTCGGATTCGATCGCCGGTACGGCGCGCTCAAGCGACTCGGGGCCACCCCATTGCCGCGATGGGGTGTGATCGCAGGCAAATCCATCGCCGTTGCCATCGTGGTCAGCTTGCAGGCGGTGATCCTCGGCGTCATCGGGCTGATCCTGGGCTGGGAGCCCTCACCGGCCGGACTCCTGCTCGGCATCCTGGTGATCGCCATCGGCACGCTCATGTTCTCGGCGATGGGTCTGCTGCTCGGTGGCACCCTCAAGGCCGAGATCGTGCTGGCCCTGGCGAACCTGCTGTGGTTCGCATTCCTCGGGATCGCGTCGATCGTCGTGATCGGCGACAGTGTTCCGACCGCGGTCGAGTGGTTCGCCAGGTGTACCCCGTCCGGCGCCCTGAGCGAGGCCCTGCATCAGGCAACGTCGGGTTCGCTGGACCTGGTCGGTATCGCAGTGCTCTCTGCCTGGGGTATCGCCGCCGGAACCGCCGCCGTTCGTTACTTCAAGTTCACCTGAACCGCGACCATCAAACCCGGCAACCTACGATCATTACCGTGTACCGCTTGTTTGTCCGGCTAGTCGACCGGCTCCCGCTCCCGTCCCTGCGCTTTCAGATCCTTTCCGCATTGGCGGTGGTACTGACGCAGGCGGGCATCGCGGTCACCGGATCGGTCGTCCGGGTCACCTCGTCCGGACTCGGATGCCCGACGTGGCCCCAGTGCTTCCCCGGCAGCTTCACCCCGGTCCAGCACGACGAGATCGCCGCGATTCACACCGCGGTCGAGTTCGGCAACCGGCTGCTGACCTTCCTGGTCACCCTCACCGCCGCGATCATCGTGATCGCCGTGACGCGGGCGCGGCGCAGGTACGAGGTTCGCCTCTACGCGTGGTTGATGCCGGCCTCGACGATCGTCCAGGCCGTCATGGGCGGCATCACCGTACTCACGGGCCTGCTGTGGTGGACGGTCGCGATCCACCTGATTTTGTCGATGGGCATGGTGTGGCTGGCGGTTCTGCTGCTGGAAAAGGTGCGCGAGCCCGACGACGTCGAAGCCGTCGCCGTGGTGCCAGCGCCCATCCGGTGGCTGACGGTCCTGTCCGCAGTCCTGATGACCGGGGTGCTGATCGCCGGGACGATGGTGACCGGCGCGGGACCTCATGCCGGCGACAAGAGCATCGACAAGCCCGTACCTCGATTGAAGATCGAGATCACCACGCTCGTGCATCTGCACGCCGACCTGTTGATCGCCTACCTGTCGGTGCTGGTGGCGATCGGCTTTGCACTCTTTGCCGTCAAGGCACCCGAACGATTGAAGCGGCGCCTCTACGTGGTCGTCGGCGTGGTCGTCGCGCAGGCGTTGGTGGGTGTGACCCAGTACGCCACCGACATCCCGGCGGTACTGGTGGTCCTCCACGTCGCGGGCGCAGGCGCCTGCGTGGCCGTCACGGCCGCGCTCTGGGTCGCCATGCGGCCAAGGCCGGCCCCGACCGGCTCCGGGACGCAGCCGTCGTCCAAGCCAGTCGAGGCCGCAGCCGCGTCTTAAATGTTTGCGTCCTAGGTGTTGGCGACCCAGCCCGCCATCTTGCGGTAGTGCGACGGGTTCACGGTCGCGGTTGACGTCAGTTCGCGATCCCACTCGCCGACCGTGAGGCCCTCGACCTGTTCGACGACCGCCTTTGCGGTGTCGAGATCAGGTACCACCTGATCCCCCAGGACGCCGCCCTCGCCGCCGACCAGGGTGATCCGAACACCCGCTGCTCCGACGGGCTGCAAAACCGCTGTTGCCGAGCCTCCCTCGCGCGCCACGTACTTGCTGATCGCTGCGATGACCGCCTTGTGTTCGCTCATGCGCCACAGCTTAGTTGGAGCTTCGGACGCTCCGGGAGCGGACACCCCCGCTGCGTACGGATCAGGCGGGTGGGTACAACTACAGTTATGCGCGCAATCCAGGTGAGTCGACACGGTGGGCCCGAAGTTCTCGAATACGTCGAATTGCCAGACCCCCAGCCGGCACCGGGCGAGATCCTGGTGCGGGCCCTGGCCATCGGCGTGAACTTCATCGACACCTATCAGCGGGCCGGCATCTATGCGATGCAGCTGCCGTACATCCCGGGCAGCGAAGGCGCCGGCGTCGTTGTTGCCGTCGGGGACGGCGTCGAATCACCCTTGGTGGGTCAGCGGGTCGCCTGGTGCGACGCCCCGGGAAGTTACGCCGAACTCGTCACCATGCCCGCCCACGTTGCCGTCGCGGTCCCGGACGGTGTCGGCGATGAGATTGCCGCCTCGGCGTTGCTGCAGGGCTGCACCGCCCACTATCTGCTGGACGGATCGTCGCACCCGAAGGCAGGCGACACCGTGCTGATCCATGCCGGCGCAGGCGGAGTCGGTCTGGTCCTCACACAAATGGCCAAGGCCAAGGGCATCCGGGTCATCACCACTGTGTCGAACGATGCCAAGGAGGCGTTGTCGCGGGGTGCGGGCGCAGACGAGGTGCTCCGGTACGGCGACGACCTCGCCGACCGCGTCCGGGACCTCACCGACGGCAAAGGTGTGGCCGTTGTCTACGACGGCGTCGGAGCCGACACCATCGACCAGAGCATCGCCGCCACCGCGGTCCGGGGCATCGTGGTCCTGTTCGGTGCCGCCAGCGGTCCGGTCCCACCATTCGACCTCCAGCGGCTCAATGCTGCCGGCTCCCTGTCGATCACCCGGCCGAAACTGGGAGATTTCATCGCCGACCCCGCCGAACGTGCGTGGCGGGCAGGCGACGTCATGAGCGGAATCAACAGTGGGACGGTGAACGTGCACGTCGGCCACCGCTACGAACTGCCCGAAGCCGCCCGGGCCCACGCCGACCTGCAGGCGCGGGCAACAAGCGGTTCGGTGGTCTTGCTGCCGGTCAGTTCGGAGTGAACACCGGGTTGTCGACCGACAGATCGACGTCCCCGTAGAGATACTGGGTATCGGTCTCGGTTTTCGTCTCGGCCGGCCGCGATCCTGATGCTTTGGTGCGGAACGTCACCGACCAGTTCAGCTGGCCATCGACCGACACCTCATTCGGATTGTCGTATCCGAGCCGAGTCTCCAGACCATCGAGGGTGGGCACGGTCCACACCGCCGAACCCGGTTCCGGGTCGTAGGCATAGACGTCCTGTTCACAACCGGGCTTGTCGGCGCTCGCGTCGGGCTCTTTCGACAACGCACAGTTGTCGACGTAGGCCTGCACCGCCGTCTCGACAGCCGTGGTTCCCTTCGTGCTCAGGGACACGGTCGGTGCGCTCGTCGATCCGTAGCTGCTCCCCGACATCCCGAATTCCGACTTCTCCTCGTCGATGACGGTGAAGTTCTTGTTCGACGTACCCCACTCGATCGGGCCCGGAAAGACGTAGACTTTCGCCTCGTTATCGACGGGGACACCGAATACCGTCAGGCCAGGGATCCCGTTCTTGAAGTACGAGATGTCGATGTCGACGGCTCCGTCGTCGAGGCGCCAGTTCTCACCGGCCTTGCTGAGCATGAAGGTCTCGTCGGCCTTGCGATCACCGAACATGTACGTGGCCTGCACGGTCGCCATGTCGCTGGACTCGGAGGTGTCGATGATCTTCACATCGGTGATCGGGGCGATCTCCTGCTGCTTACTCAGGACGTCATCGGTCAGCAGTAGTTCTGACGCCTGCGTCTTCATGAGGCCGCGGGCCTTGGCGGAATCACCGTCGGCCAGCGCTTGCAGGTACGACTTGACCGTCGCGTCGGGTTCACTCGACGAACTGCCGCCGGTGAAAACAATCAGTGAGACGACGAGGATCACAACAGCGGCAGCGGCACCGGCGGCCAGGACGATGAACAACGGCTTCTTGGATTTGGGGGGCGGCACGGGCCCGCCGCCTCCGCCTTGCGGCCAGAAGGCCGGCCCTTGCTGCTCATACGGCTGGTAGGCCCCGTAATTGGGATCAACCCCCGGCGGCACCTGGCCTGCGGGGTTCTGTGGCGGCGGGTACTGACCGAATTGCGGTTGGCCCGCTTGCGGCTGACCAGCGACGGTCGGTTCGGAATACGGCTGCCAACCGGCCTCTTCAGGACCCGGGCCCGGACCATACGGATGTGACACATTCCCCCCGATTCAGTTCAATACCGGCCATCACCCCAACGGCCGATCCGAAAACGTTAACTCGTGCGGCCGCAACTGCCGTCGCAGGCGTCCGGCGTTCGGCCGACGCGGCCGGTCAGAACAGGCTGGACAGAGTCGGCAAACCGATGACGGAATCGATTGCCAGGCCACAGAAGACCACGGCCAGATACTCGTTCGACTGCAGGAACACCTTCAGCGGTACAACTTCTTCGCCGCGCAAGGTTCCGCGGTAGAGCTTGTGCACGACGTAGATGAACCAACCGCCTGCGATGACGGCAACCGCGGTGTAGATCCAGCTGGTCGCCCAGCACAGGACGAGTGTGCTCAGGACGGTTGCCCAGGTGTAGGCCAGCATCTGACGGGTGACCTGCACCTCGGTGGCGATCACGGGCAGCATGGGGACGCCCGCAGCGCGGTAATCCTCCTTGTAGCGCATAGCCAGCGCCCAGGTGTGCGGCGGAGTCCAGAAGAAGATCACCGCGAACAGCACCAACGGTTCCCAGCTCAGCGTCCCGGTGACAGCGGTCCAGCCGACCAGGACCGGCATACAACCGGCAGCTCCGCCCCAGACCACGTTCTGCCAGGTGCGACGCTTCAAGATCATCGTGTAGACGAAGACGTAGAACGCGATGGTTGCCATCACCAACAGCGCACTGAGCAGGTTGGTCGTCGTGAACAGCACCACGAAGGACGCTGCTCCGAGGGCCAGTCCGAAGATCAGGGCACTACGTGTCGACACCGCGTGACGAGCCAGAGGCCGCCGTTCGGTGCGCTTCATCTTCTGATCGATGTCCGCGTCGACAACCATGTTCAGGGTGTTGGCGCTGGCTGCACCGAGCCAGCCACCGAGCAGGGTCCAGGCCATCAAGGCCGGATCCACATGCCCCCGATCGGCAAGCAGCATCACCGGAATCGTCGCCACGAGCAGCAATTCGATGACGCGAGGCTTGGTCAACGCGAGATAAGCGAGCGCCAATCCCGAAATCCGCCCACGCACACTGGTGGCGGGCTCCACGGGAGCAACCTCACCACCATCTGACGCTGGGGAGGAGACGAAACCGTGTCCGCTCACACGTTCCCCAATCCGCACTAGATCTCCTGACTCATGCTCATCTACTACACAGAATGGTAGACGGAGGTCGGTCGCAAACAGCAATCGAGGTCCGATCGACCGCCTATCTGTGGCGTCGGTTACCACGAGCCCTCCGCCGCCGGTTCGCGTGCCGTAGCCCGCGGCGACGGCTCGGGGCGACTACCCTAGATGGCGGACTGTGCATTGCCCAGGCCAGTGACAAATGTCGAGCCCCGGAATCAGAAGTTTGAGCTTGAGGAGTTCAGAAGATCGTGTCAGCAACAGATGAGATTCGCACACTAACTCAGGCGTCATACCCCGCAGACTGGACTGCAGTCGACACCAAAGCAGTTGACACGGTTCGTGTTCTGGCCGCCGACGCGGTCCAGAAGTGCGGAAGCGGACACCCGGGGACCGCCATGAGCCTGGCTCCCCTGGCGTACACCCTCTTCCAGCGGGTGATGCAGCACGACCCCAACGACACCGATTGGATGGGTCGCGACCGTTTCATCCTTTCCTGTGGCCACTCGAGCCTGACCCTCTACATCCAGCTGTACCTCGGCGGCTTCGGGCTCGAACTCGAGGACATCGAGGCGCTGCGTACATGGGATTCGAAGACACCCGGCCATCCGGAGTACCGCCACACGCGCGGCGTGGAGATGACCACCGGCCCGCTGGGCCAGGGACTGGCCTCCGCGGTGGGCATGGCCATGGCCGCCCGCTACGAGCGCGGCCTGTTCGATCCCGACGCACCGGTCGGACAGAGCGCTTTCGATCACTACATCTATGTGATCGCCTCTGACGGTGACATCGAGGAGGGCGTGACTTCCGAGGCGAGTTCACTGGCAGGCACCCAGCAGCTCGGCAATCTCATCGTCTTCTATGACAAGAACCACATCTCGATCGAGGACGACACGGACATCGCGCTTTCCGAGGACGTCGCCGCGCGTTACGAGGCCTACGGCTGGCACGTCCAGCGCGTCGAGGGTGGAGAAAACGTCACCGCGATCGAGGAAGCCGTCGAGAAGGCCAAGGCCGTCATCGACAAGCCCTCGATCATCGTGTTGCGCACCATCATCGGCTACCCCGCCCCGAACAAGATGAACACCGGCGGTATCCATGGCTCGGCCCTGGGCGCCGACGAGGTGGCCGCCACCAAAAAAGCGCTGGGCTTCGACCCCGACAAGACTTTCGACGTCTCCGACGAGGTCATCACCCACACCCGCGCGCTCGTCGAGCGCGGCGCAGAGCTCCGCAAGGCCTGGGATAAGTCCTTCGACGAATGGGCACAGGCCTACCCCGACCGCAAGGCACTGCTCGACCGCCTCGTGGTCAACGGCCTGCCCGACGGCTGGACCGATGTACTCCCGAAGTGGGAGGTCGGCGACAAGGACGTGGCCACCCGATCGGCGTCCGGCAAGGTGCTCTCGGCGCTGGGCCCGATTCTGCCCGAACTCTGGGGCGGTTCTGCCGACCTCGCAGGCAGCAACAACACCACGATGGACGGTGCAGCCTCGTTCGGACCGGAGGGCATCAGCACCAAGTCGTGGAGCGCGAACCCGTACGGCCGGACACTGCACTTCGGTATCCGCGAGCACGCAATGGCCGCGATCCTGTCGGGCATCGTCCGGCACGGCCCGACCCGCGCCTACGGCGGTACGTTCCTGCAGTTCGCCGACTACATGCGCCCCGCGGTGCGTCTGGCCGCCCTGATGAAGACCGATCCGATCTACGTCTGGACCCACGACTCGATCGGTCTCGGCGAGGACGGGCCCACCCATCAGCCGATCGAACACCTCGCATCCCTGCGCGCGATCCCCAACCTCGACGTGGTGCGTCCCGGTGACGCCAACGAGACGGCGTACGCCTGGCAGGCCATCATGACCCGGCGGCACAACCCGGTCGGGTTGGCGCTGACCCGCCAGAACCTGCCGATCCTCGAGGGCACATCGGCCGACGGTGTGGCCATGGGTGGCTACATCCTGTCGGAGCCCGAGAGCGAGCCCCAGGTGATCCTGATCGGAACCGGATCCGAGGTGTACCTCGCCGTCGAAGCGCAAAAAGCATTGAAGGACAAGGGCATTGCCGCCCGCGTCGTCTCGATGCCGTGTGTCGAGTGGTTCGACGAGCAGGATGAGTCGTACCGCAACTCGGTGCTGCCGCCCGCTCTGAAGGCCCGCGTGGTCGTCGAGGCCGGCATCGCGATGCCGTGGTACCGCCTGGTCGGTGACGGCGGCGAGATCGTCTCGATCGAGCACTACGGCGCATCGGCCGACTACAAGGTCCTGTACGAAAAGTTCGGGATCACCGCGGAGGCCGTGACCGCGGCCGCCGAGCGCGCTCTTGCGAAGCAAGCCTGAACTCCCCCACCATCTGAATCGGAGCACGACATGAGCGAACAGAACGCCAATCTTGCTGCACTGGCCGAGGCCGGCGTCTCGGTCTGGCTCGACGACCTCTCCCGGACCCGGATCGAATCCGGCAACCTGGCAGAGCTCATCGCGACGAAATCGGTCGTCGGTGTCACCACCAACCCGTCGATCTTCCAGGCTGCCCTCTCGAAAGGCGACGCCTACGACGCACAGGTCAACGAACTCGCCGCCCGCGGCGCCGACGTGGACGCGACCATCCGCACCGTCACCACCGACGACGTCCGCAATGCGTGTGACGTGCTGGCCCCGCAGTTCGAGGCCTCCAAAGGTGTCGACGGCCGGGTGTCGATCGAAGTCGATCCGCGACTCGCGCACGATGCCGACAAGACGGTCGCCCAGGCGATCGAACTGTGGAAGATCGTCGATCGGCCCAACCTGCTGATCAAGATCCCCGCGACAAAGGCCGGGACTCCCGCGATCACCAAGGTGATCGCGGAGGGCATCAGCGTCAACGTGACCCTGATCTTCTCGGTCGAGCGGTACCGGGACGTCATGTCCGCCTACATCGAGGGCCTGCAGCAGGCCACGACCGCGGGCCACGATCTGTCGAAGATCCATTCGGTGGCGTCGTTCTTCGTCTCCCGCGTGGACTCCGAGATCGACAAGCGTCTCGACGCGATCGGCACCGACGAGGCCAAGGCACTCAAGGGCAAGGCGGCTCTGGCAAACGCCCGGCTCGCCTACGCCGCGTACCAGGAGGTGTTCGAGCAGGGTGACGGTTTCACCGCGCTCGCCGCAGCCGGTGCCAATGCCCAGCGTCCGCTGTGGGCATCGACCGGTGTGAAGGATCCGGCCTACCCCGACACCCTCTACGTCGGTGAACTGGTCGCCCCGAACACCGTCAACACCATGCCTGAGAAGACGATGGACGCCTTTGCCGATCACGGCGTCGTGAACACCGAATCGGTTGTGGGTCAGGGTCCGGCATCGCAGCAGGTCTTCGACTCACTGGAGGCCGCCGGTATCGATGTGACCGACGTGTTCCTGGTGCTGGAAAAGGAAGGTGTCGAAAAGTTCGAGGGAGCGTGGCAGGAATTGCTCGACGCCACTGCCGAGCAGCTCGCCGCCGGCGCGAAGAGCTGATCGACCTTGCCGAACCGTCCCGCCGACCAGTGGGTCAACCCACTGCGCGATGAACGCGACAAGCGACTCCCCCGGATCGCGGGTCCGTGCAGCCTGGTCATCTTCGGTGTCACCGGTGACCTGGCCCACCGCAAGCTGATGCCTGCGGTATACGACCTGGCGAACCGGGGGCTGTTGCCGCCCGGTTTCGCACTGGTCGGCTTCGCGCGGCGGGACTGGGACCATGAGGATTTCACGCAGGTGGTGCACGACGCTGTGCGCGCCAGTGCCCGGACCCCGTTCCGGGAAGATGTCTGGGAGCGGCTGAGCGAGGGTTTCCGGTTCGTCCGGGGTGCCTTCGATGACAGCGATGCCTTCGACCGGTTGCGGGACACGCTGGCCGAGCTCGACGAGAAGCGCGGTACCGGCGGAAATCACGCGTTCTACCTCTCGATTCCGCCTGCCGCCTTCCCCGTTGTGTGCGAACAACTCTCCCGCTCGGGGTTGGCGCAACAGTCCGAGGACACATGGCGGCGGGTGGTCATCGAGAAGCCCTTCGGGCATGATCTCGAGAGCGCCAAAGAACTCAATACCGTTGTGAACAATGTCTTTCCGGAACAATCGGTTTTCCGGATCGATCACTACCTCGGTAAAGAGACGGTCCAGAACATCCTGGCGCTGCGGTTCGCCAATCAGCTGTTCGACCCGGTGTGGAGTTCGCACTACGTCGACCATGTCCAGATCACGATGGCCGAGGACATCGGCCTCGGCGGCCGGGCTGGGTACTACGACGGCATCGGTGCGGCGCGTGACGTCATCCAGAACCACCTGATCCAGTTGATGGCCCTGGTGGCGATGGAAGAGCCCATTTCCTTTGAGCCGCATGAACTCCAGAGCGAGAAGATCAAGGTCCTCTCGGCCACCAAGAACATCCTGCCCCTCGACGAGAACACCGCGCGGGGGCAGTACGAGGCGGGTTGGCAGGGCAGCGAGAAGGTTCCGGGGCTTCTGGACGAGAGCGGATTCGCCCACGATTCGACGACTGAGACCTTTGCGGCCATCGCCGTCGAGGTCGACAGTCGCCGGTGGGCCGGTGTGCCGTTCTATCTGCGCACCGGAAAGCGGTTGGGCCGCAGGGTCACCGAGATCGCACTCGTGTTCAAACGGGCTCCCCATCTTCCGTTCGACCAGACGATGACCGAAGAGCTGAGCCAGAACGCTCTGGTGATCCGGGTGCAGCCTGACGAGGGCATCACGCTCCGGTTCGGCTCCAAGGTCCCGGGATCGTCGATGGAGGTGCGGGACGTCAACATGGACTTCTCGTACGGACAGGCCTTCACTGAGTCCTCCCCAGAGGCCTACGAACGTCTGATCCTCGACGTCCTGCTCGGTGTGCCGTCCCTGTTCCCGGTGAATGCCGAGGTCGAACTGTCCTGGCAGATCCTCGATCCGGTGCTCGAACACTGGGCGGCCAGCGGCAAGCCGGACGGTTACGAGGCGGGGACCTGGGGCCCGCAATCTGCAGAAGACATGATGGCGCGGCACGGAAGGGCCTGGCGTCGTCCCTGACCGCTCTCGCCTCGAAGGAGCGCACGAATGATTGTCGAACTTCCCGATACCAACACGACCGCCATCAGCAAGGAACTCATCAAGATTCGCGACATCGGCGGCGCATTCACCTCTGGTCGCGTGCTGACGTTGTTGGTCAGCACCAACGAGGGTGAGCCGGCCGAGCCGGCCATCGAGGCCGCCAACGAGGCCAGCCGGGAACACCCCTGCCGTGTCATCGTGGTCTCGCGCGCCGACCGCTGGGGGCCCTCGAGGCTCGATGCCCAGATCCGGGTCGGCGGAGACGCCGGTGCCTCCGAAGTTGTTGTCCTGCACCTCTTCGGCGACCTGGTCGATCACGCTAAGAGCGTGGTGATCCCGTTCATGCTGCCCGACACCCCGGTGGTGACGTGGTGGCCAGGGCAAGGTCCGGAGAATCCTTCCGCTGATCCGATCGGACAGCTCGGTAAGCGCCGGATCACCGACTCCACCAAGACATTCGATGTCTCGGCGACCCTGGCGCAGCGTCTGGCCACCTATGCCCCCGGCGATTCGGACATCGCCTGGTCCCGGATCACGGTGTGGCGGGCACTGCTCACCTCGGCCCTCGATCAGCCACCGCACAGCCCGGTGACCGCCGTGGAAGTCCAGGGTCCGGCTGACAACGCTGCGCTCGAACTCCTTGCCGGATGGCTTCATTCGGCACTCGGTGTGCCGGTGACACGCTCGGTGGGCAGTTTCCAGGTGACGGTGTCCAGGGAGTCGGGACCACTTGTTCTCTACGTCGGAATGGGCAACCAGGCGATCATCTCCATGGCCGGTCAACCCGATGGCAGGGTGGCGTTGCCTGACCGGGAGCTTCGCAGCTGTCTGTCCGAGGAACTGCGTCGACTTGATCCCGATGTGATCTATCACCAGGCTCTGCAGGGGGTTTCGGGTCTGATCCGCACCGAAGACAAGATTCACGCTTGACACACGCACGTCGATCAGGAGGTCTAGCTCAACGATGAGTATCCATCCAGATGTTGTCCGAGTCGACGACAAGGACGCCCTTGTCGCCGCGGTCACCGAGCGGTTCATCAAAACCGTCACCGCAGCGCAGACCGCCCGCGGGTTTGCCTCGGTGGTCCTGACCGGCGGCAGCAACGGCATCGCGCTGCTCGAGGCGCTGGCGAAGGATTCCGGCGACATCGACTGGGTATCGGTTGACATCTACTTCGGCGACGATCGTTTCGTCCCGGCCGCCGATCCGGAGCGCAACTCCGGACAGGCTCACATCGCTCTCCTCGATCATGTTCCGGTCGCGCCGGAGCGGGTGTTCGAGATGGCACCGTCCGATGGCGAGTTCGGTGACGACATCGACGCTGCAGCAGCCGATTATGCGCGGCGGCTCGCAGACCGGGCCGGCGACGGACAGAGCGTTCCGCAGTTCGATCTACATCTTCTCGGCATGGGCGGTGAGGGACATATCAATTCGCTGTTCCCCCACTCCGAGGCCACCAGCGAAAGTCAGGCCTCGGTGGTCGCGGTGCGGAACTCGCCGAAGCCGCCTCCGGCCCGGATCACGTTGACCTTGCCCGCGATCGCGCGGGCACGCGAGGTGTGGTTCCTCGTCTCCGGCGCCGAGAAAGCCGAAGCGGTCGCGGCCGGTGTCGGCGGTGCGGACCCGATGGACTGGCCTTGCGCCGGTGCCCACGGCACCGAGGAAACGGTCTGGTTCGTGGACCGGTCCGCAGCGGGCAACCTCCCCTGAGTCGGGTTCTTCGGTCGCGGGTCAGAGCAGACCCAGCCGTTGCCCCACCGCCACCGCGTCGCGTCGATGTCGGACGTCGAACTTGCGATAGATGCCGCGCAGATGGGTTTTGACGGTGTTCACCGACAGGTGCATCAGCCCCGCGATCTCGTCGGTCGTGCGATCGGTCGCCAGGAACCTCAGGACATGGATTTCTGCGCGGGTCAGCGGCGGATAGTCCGGCACACCATGGCTGGACATGACACTCAGAACGGCATCGGCGTAGGCATTGATCGAACCGAAACTGCCCCGGTAGGTCGTGATGACTCCCGCGACGACCGGCCCGCATTCCACAATGGGACGCATCACGCCGTGCTCGGCCGCCGTTTCCAGTGCTCGGGTGATCGCCGCGTAGGACTGCGCGGACAGACCTGCCTGCTCACAGGCATACGATTCGAGCGCCCAGGCCGCAACCGTCGCCTGCGGACCGGACGCGTCGGCTTCGAGTAACGGGCTCAACAGCTTTCGTGCCGCCTGTGGTCGGGCTTCACCGACGTCGACGGCCGCATCCACGAGTCGCGCCTCGTCCGAGTATCCGAATGCGCGCTCAGCTTTGCGTGACAGGTCGCGAGCCCAGTCGAATCGCTTGACCGCCAAGCACATGTACGCCACGCGCGGAAGCAGGAAGAGTATCGGGAATGGTGAGGTGGCGCAGAGGAGCAATGCCGAGGTGGCGCTGTATGCGGTGGCGGTCACCACCAGACGATTCGGTGAGGTGTCGAACATCAGGACGCTGCGGGCAATGGGCACGTGGCGACCCAACACGCTGAACACCTCACCTCCTTCCGAGACATCCTCTGCCGGCTGGTGTTTCAGATCCTCTATCGGTTTGCCCTGCATGAATCGGGCGTATGCCAAGACTGTCTCCAGGCGCGGCACGTACGGCGACTCGGCGACTGCTGGGTCTTCATCCGCGATGTCCCGGACACATGCCAGCGCGTAGCGGGCACGGTCCTCCATCAGTACCGGCAGACCCCGCACGCCCGCCACCGACGCCCGGTTGGCCATGGCGCGCACCACCAACCGATTCAGTCCGGCAGCTTTCGCCAGCGCGATGGCCCGCACCGACGACAGCTCACCGTCGGCGGGCCGGTTCAAACGGGTGTAGGCCGATCCGAGAACGGTGTGCGCGTAGGCATCCACGGCCCACCCGCGATCGCCGACGGCAGATGCAACCGCCTTCGCCAGGTCGACCAGATCAAGATCGTCACGAGCGAGCGCGACGTCGAGGAGCAGCGCCCGGTAGAGCAGACCGCCGCCGTCGACGGCGAGGTCCTGCTCGGCCTGCGCCACGCATTCCAGGTAGGACGCCGCGTACCGCTCGTCGCCGTGTTCCATCGCCGCCAGGGCCCGAAGTACCACCGCAACCGGATCCTCGCCGAGCGAGGTGTCACACCCATCGAGCACAGACAGCAACGCCTCGCGCCTGCCCTGCAGCGCCAACTCGACTCCGCTGTGAAAGATGGTCTCCCGCAGCAACTCCGCGTCGCCGAGATGTGCCGCGTGGTCGATCGCCTCTGCGGGCCGCCTGCGCGCAGATGCCCACCGAATCGCCCTGATCTGCAGGGTGCGCCCGAGTTCGGGGGCGGTCCGCTGCAGCTCACCGCGTAGATAGGTGGCTATCAACGGAAGAAATCTATACCGGATCGCATCGCGCTCACCTGATGGGACCGCGGCCGCGATCCCCAGACCGATGATCTCGGGGATATAGGCCTCTGCGTCCGCACCGTCGATTGCCCTGGCCAGGTCGCCATCGAAGTCGGCCACGCTCGACAAACGCGTGACCAATCTGCGCACCCGGGGTGTCATCGGATCCACCAACTCGCGGCGCAAGAAATCGGATATCAGTCGCGGACATGCGGCGAACTCCAGCAGCGCGAGTTCCAGATCAGGACGCGCGGCCAGGAAGACCCCGGCCATCCGCACGAGTATCGCCCAGCCACCGGTGAGTTCGGCGACCCGTGAGACCTGTGCGGCCGCCGGGTTGAGGCCGTGTTGACGCAGCATCCGATCGACCTCGGCCTCGGTCAGTATCAGGTCCTCGCGCCCGATCCGGGCCCCGACACCATCTCCGATCAGATGCTGCCAGATCAGCGGAGGATCGTGCCGTGCGGAGACAACAACATTGATGTGTGGCGGCCGGTGGCGCAGGAACCGGTGAAAGGAGTCGAGCACCAACGGATCGGTTACGGTCTCGGCGTCGTCCAAGACTACCGTCACCGGACCGTTTTCGACGCCGGCCCCGAACAACCGATCCCCAGCCGTATCCCCGAGAACGAGATCATCGGCGCCGAATGCATCCACGCCCAGCCACACGACCCGGCCGACGACGTCTGACTCCGTGCGCCGGATCAACCATTGCTCGAGAAACGTGGTCTTGCCGTACCCGCCTGGTGCGCTGACGAGTACCAGGACGCCGGATTGATCATCAAACAGTTCATCGAGGGTACGTTCGGGGCGCATTCGTGCGAAAGCGCGGATCGTATCGGGCCCAGCTCTCGATCCGGCGGTCGAGCGCGTCAGAGCTTTCGACATGGCCACCCTTTTCTAGCCTCTGGTTGCTCAGAGGCTAACAATAATCACGACAGACAACATCTGATTACGCGTCATTAAAGAATGCCAGAGGTATTTGCGTTATTGCTCTAACCCGACGTTCGCCCGGAGCCCGGTGAAGACATCACCCGAAACAGGTGATGTCCCGATGCTCAGAACACCCCGATCATGGCAAGACCACGTTGGCAATACGTGCTGCCTGATCCGATCATCGGCCCAGGGGTTCTTGATCATCCGAGCCAAGGAGCAACGTCATGAGCAGCCCATCAGACCGTCCTCCCATCCAGCAAGACCGTCCTCCGATCCAGCAAGACCGTCATCCCGTTCAGCAAGGCATTGCAGGCGGAACGGTGTTCGCTGCGGCAATACTCCTGTTCGTCGTCGGCGCCCTCGGCATTCTCCAAGGCATTTCAGCCCTGGTCGATGACGAGGTCTTTGTCGTCGGGCCGCAATACACCTACGAGTTGGATCTCACCGCGTGGGGCTGGATCCACCTCATCGTCGGAATCATCGCAGTCCTGATCGCCGTCGGGTTGTTCACCGGTGCCACGTGGGCCCGGGTCGCGGCGGTCATCATCGCGGCCTTGTCGATCATCGCGAACTTCCTGTGGCTTCCGTACTTCCCGCTGTGGGCGATCCTGATCATCGCGATCGACCTCGTTGTGATCTGGGCCGTCACCACCTGGAATACCGACGACAGGATCTAGTGCCGCACTAGCCGCTGTTCCGCAACGCGGTGGCGAGTCCGTTCATGGTGAGCTGAATGCCGCGGCGCACCAGCTCGGAATCATCGCCACCGCGATAGCGGCGCAACAGCTCGACCTGCAGATGATTCAGCGGTTCGAGATACGGGAATCGATTGAAGACCGAACGCTTGAGGGCGGCGTTGTCGGCCAGCAGATCGTCCGTTTTGGTGATCTTGAAATACATCGCCGTTGTCCGCTCGTGTTCGGCGGTGATCATGCCGAACACCTTTTCGCGCAGCGCCTCATCGGGCACCAATCGTGAATAGTGCTCGGCCAGTCCCATATCCGACTTCGCCATCACCTGAGCCATATTCGACATCACGGTCCGGAAGAACGGCCACCGCTGGTAGTAGTCCGCCAGGGTCGCCAGGCGGCTTTCGTCGTCACCGATCCACTGCTCGAAGGCCGATCCGGTGCCGTACCAACCGGGCAACATCACACGCGACTGCGACCACGACAGCACCCACGGGATGGCGCGCAGATCGGAGATCTTCTCGGTCTGTTTGCGGGAGGCCGGGCGACTTCCGATATTGAGGGAGCCGATCTCCGACAGCGGAGTCGAGTTCACGAAATATTCGACAAACCCTGGTGTTTCGTGGACCAGCTCGCTGTACGCCTTGCGGGCCAACGCCGCCAGTTCGTCGACAACCGCGTACGCGACCTCGGCTTCGGCGCCCAGGCCTTCGGTGTCGAGCAGCGACGATTCGATGGTGGCGGCCAGCAGGGTCTCCAGATTCCGGCGTGCGATGACCGGCTCTGCGTATTTGGCCGCGATCACCTCACCCTGCTCGGTGATCCGGAGCGATCCCTGCACCGCACCCGGCGGCTGCGCCAGGATGGCCTCATAGCTCGGACCGCCACCGCGACCGACGGTTCCACCGCGGCCGTGGAAGAGCCGCAACCGGATCCCCGCCTTCGCGGCCGCTTCCACGAGATCGAGCTCTGCGCGGTAGAGCGCCCAGTTGGCGGCCAGGTATCCGCCGTCCTTGTTGGAGTCGGAGTAGCCCAGCATGATCTCGGCCATGCCGTCCTGTTGATCGATCAGCGTCCGGAACAGCGGGACCTCAAGCGCCGCAAGCAGTGTTGCCGCACCCTGCTGCAGATCCTCGATCGTTTCGAACAGCGGGACCACCCGGACCGACGACCGCGGCGGGGTGTCCGGCGAACCGGGATCGAACAGCCCGGACTCCTTCAGCATTACGAGCGCCTCGAACAGGTCGCTGACCGAGGTGCACATGCTGATGATGTAGTTGGGGACCGCTTCCGGGCCATACGCGGCCACCGCGGCCGCGGCCGCGCGGACGATGTCGAGTTCTTTGTTCGCCAGGTCCGACAGCTGCGCGCCCGGACCGGTCAGCGGCCTGCGATTGCTCAACTCCGCGGTGAGGATCTGCACCCGCTCCGGCTCGGCGAGCGACAAGTAGTCGTGATGCACACCGGCCCACGCCAACAGTTCGGCAACCACTTCTTCGTGGGTGTCGGAGTTCTGCCGCATGTCGAGACCGGACAGGTGAAAACCGAAGGCCCGCACCGATTCGCGGAGTGTCAGCAGACGATCGTCGGCCAACTCGTCGTCGCTGTTGGCGCGGAGCGACGCATCGATCAGGTCGAGATCGGCGAGCAACTGCGGGGCATCGGCATAACTGTCTGCGCCGTCGGCCGGGAATCCACCATCGTTGACAGCGACAAATCGTGCATCGAACAGTCGGGATGCGGTCGCCGCCAACCGGGCCCGGATGGCCCGCAATGCCGTACGGTACGGCTCGTCGGCGGCGATGGTTCCGCGCTCCACACCCCCGAGTTCGAGCACCGCATCGCTGACAGCGGTGAGGCGCGATGACAGGCTCAGTTCCTGGGCAAGCAGTGTCAGTTCCGAAAGGTGATGGGACACAGCGGTTTCTGCGGCGCGCCGGGTGGCCATCGACACGATCTCACCGGTGACGAAGGGATTACCGTCACGGTCGCCGCCAATCCATGAACCCATCCGGAGCATCGGATCATCGGTGATGCCTGCGGTCGGATAGTGCTGCTGCAACCAGGCCCGCAACTCGGCGTTGATACGTGGGATGACCTCGAAGAAGCCGGCGTCGTAGTAGCGCAGCCCCACCTCGATCTCGTCCTGGATCTGCAACCGTTCCAGGCGGATCAGCGCGGTTTCCCAAAGGGTCAGGATCTGCCGGTTCAGCGCGACATTGACCTCATCCCGCTCGGCAGGCGTCAGCTCGGTACGCCCGGCGAACCGCATCAATTCGGTGATCCGGTGTTGCACCTCGAAGACCGTGCGCCGCCGGGTCTCGGTGGGATGTGCGGTGATGACCGGGACGACAGTGGCATCGGCAAGTGCTTTGCCGACCTGCTCATCGGTCAGATCGGCGGAATCGAGCTTGAGGTAGGTCGCCGCCAGGGACGAATCCTGCGGGGTATCACCGGCCCGGACGTGGATCGCCCGCCTGCGTTCACGATGGATGTCTTCAGCGAGGTTGGCCAACAGGGCAAAGTGGCTGAAAGCGCGGATGACCGAAATGGCATCGGCGATGTCGATGTCGCGGAACAGGTTTTCGAGCTCGGTGCGGTCGATCTCGGAACGTCGTACCCGGAAGGACTCGACCCGGGCTTTCTCGACGAGATCGAAGGTTGCCTCGCCTGCGTGTTTACGCACGATCTGGCCGAGGATTCCGCCAAGGAGGCGGATGTCCTCGCGTAACGGTTCGGTGAGTTCGCGATCGGTACTACCGGGTTCCGGACGGGGCACAGAGGGGCGCTTATCAGTCACCCGTCCAGTATCTCCGGATGACGACGGGTTGCGCATGCCAACCCGTCGTAACGACGCAGAGGTTTTACGAGAGCTTGATATCCAGGCCGATGCCGAGGATGAAGATCGTCCAGATGATTCCGACGAATACGGTCAATCGGTCGAGGTTGCGCTCGACGACGGACGAACCAGACAGACTCGACTGGACGCCACCACCGAACAGTGACGACAAGCCGCCACCTTTACCACGATGGAGCAAGACCAGAACGATCAGCAAAACGCTGGTGATCACAAGTCCAATGTCCAGGGCTAGCTTCACGTGTTGATTCCCATCAGATCTGAAGTTCAAGCGGCCGATCTACGACTGTACCCGGCCACACTGCATAACCCGGAAATGGGGCGTTCGGGCGAACGCGACCTGCGGCGGAGACGAAGCCGAAGGCGGAGGTCGACGAATGTCTGTTCGCCCGAACACCCCAATTCACGAGATCAGGGCAGTGGACCACCGGCAGCGATGGCCGAGAGGGTGGCAAACTCGTCCGACTTGAGCGAAGCGCCGCCGACCAGTGCACCGTCGACGTCGGTCTGGCCGACGATCTCCCCCACGTTCTTTGCGTTCACCGATCCGCCGTACAGGATGCGAACCGAGTCGGCGACCTTTGCATCGGCCAATTCGGCCAGTGTGGCCCGTAGTGCGGCGCACACTTCTTGTGCGTCGGCAGCGCTGGCAACACGTCCGGTGCCGATGGCCCAGACGGGTTCGTAGGCGATGACGACCTTCGCGATCTCGGCGGCGCTCAGACCGGCGAGGGAACCCTTGAGCTGCTCGATGTTGTAGTCGACGTGCTCACCGGCCTCGCGGATCTCCAGGCCCTCACCCAAGCACACGATCGGGGTCAGTTTGTACTTCAGCGCAGCCTTGGTCTTGGCCAGCACCACCGAATCCGTCTCGCCGTGCATTGTGCGGCGCTCGGAGTGCCCGACGACCACAAAGGTGCAACCGAGCTTGGCCAGGAACGACCCGCTGATCTCACCGGTGTAGGCACCGGAATCGTGTGCCGACAGGTCCTGTGCGCCATAGGTGAGCAGCAGCTTGTCGCCGTCGACGACGGTCTGCACGCTACGGATGTCGGTGAACGGCGGGATCACCGTCACGTCGACCTTGTCGAAGTACTTCGACGGCAGCGCGAAGGCGATCTTCTGAACCAGCGCGATGGCCTCGAGGTGGTTCAGATTCATCTTCCAGTTGCCCGCGATGAGCGGTTTACGCGATGCCATGTCAGTTCTCCAATACGGTCAGGCCGGGCAGTTCTTTGCCCTCGAGGAATTCGAGCGACGCCCCGCCACCGGTCGAGATGTGGGAGAAGCCGTCCTCGGGCAGGCCGAGCAGTCGAACCGCGGCCGCACTGTCGCCGCCGCCGACAACGGAGAACGCGCCACCACTGGTGGCACCGATGATCGCCTCGGCCAGACCCTTGGTCCCGGCCGCGAACTTCTCGAACTCGAACACACCGGCCGGTCCGTTCCAGAACACGGTCTTGGCCTCGGCCAGAACCGCGGCGAACCGCTTGACCGACTCGGGTCCGATGTCCAGACCCATCCAGCCGTCCGGGATCTCCTCCGCCGAGACGACCTTCGCCTGCGCATCGGCGGCGAACTTGTCCGCCACGACCACATCGACCGGCAGGTGGATGACGTCACCGAAGCGCTCGAGGAGCGAGCGGCAGACGTCGATCTGATCTTCCTGCAGCAGCGAGTTGCCCACCGGCAGCCCGCGGGCCGCCAGGAACGTGAACGCCATACCGCCACCGATCACCAGGGTGTCGACCTTGGGGGCCAACGACTCGATGACACCGAGCTTGTCGGAGACCTTCGAACCACCGAGCACCACCGCGTACGGGCGGGCGGTGTCGGTGGTCAGCTTCACGAGAACCTCGACCTCGGCCGCGACCAGGCCGCCTGCGTAGTGCGGCAACAGCTTTGCCACGTCATACACCGACGCCTGCTTGCGGTGCACAACACCGAAGCCGTCCGAGACGAACGCACCGTTGTCCCCGGTCAGTTCCACCAACGCCTTGGCGAGCTTGTTTCGCTCGGCAGCATCCTTGGAGGTCTCGCGCGGATCGAACCGCACGTTCTCCACCATCATCACGTCTCCGTCGGTCAGACCCTCCGACCGTGCGAGGGCGTCACCGCCGACGACGTCGGTGGCGAGCTGGACGTTGCGTCCCAGCTCGGCACTGAGCCGCTCGGCGACCGGGGCCAACGAAAACGCCGGATCCGGAACACCTTTCGGGCGACCGAGATGCGCGGTCACGATGACCTTTGCACCCGCTTCGGACAGGGACTTGATGGTGGGCACCGACGCCAGGATGCGACCTGGATCGGTGATTTTGCCATTGTCGAGCGGAACATTGAGGTCGGAACGGACCAAGACGGTCCGGCCTTCCACTCCGGTCTCGAGCAGGTCTGCGAGGGTGGGTACCGAGATGGTCATCAGATGCGTTGTCTCTTTGCGATCGGTGATACGGGGTACAGGCGTCGTACGAGGCAGGCGCAAACCCGCCGAAAACCAAAGGGCGAGAACCCCTTAGAGGGACTTGGCAACAAGTCCGATGAGATCGACGAGGCGGTTGGAGTAGCCCCACTCGTTGTCGTACCAGGACACGATCTTGACCTGCTCGTCGATGACCTTGGTCAACGGCGCATCGAAGATCGAGGAATGTGCGTCGGTGACGATATCCGACGACACGATCGGGGCGGTGCTGTACTTCAGGATGCCCTTGAGCGGTCCCTCGGCAGCAGCCTGCATCGCAGCGTTGATCTCGTCGACGGTGGCCTTCTTCTTGAGGATGGCCGTCAGGTCGGTGACCGAACCGGTCGGGATCGGCACCCGAAGCGCATAGCCGTCGAGCTTGCCGAGCAGCTGTGGGAGAACCAGGCCGATTGCCTTGGCGGCACCGGTGCCCGTGGGAACCACGTTGAGTGCCGCGGCGCGAGCGCGACGCAGGTCGCTGTGCGGGCCGTCCTGCAGGTTCTGATCCTGGGTGTAGGCGTGGATCGTGGTCATCAGACCCGAGACGATGCCGAACTCGTCATCGAGAACCTTGGCGATCGGTCCGAGGCAGTTGGTGGTGCACGAAGCATTCGAGATGATGTTCTGGCTGCCGTCGTACTTGTCGTCGTTGACGCCCATCACGATGGTGATGTCTTCGCCCTTGGCGGGTGCGGAGATGATGACCTTCTTGGCGCCGGCCTCGAGGTGACCCTTGGCCTTGGCGGCGTCGGTGAAGATGCCTGTCGATTCGACGACAACGTCGACACCGAGGTCGCCCCACGGCAATTCGCTGAGCGGTCCGCGGTGTGCGAGTGCCTTGATCTTCTTGTCACCGACGACGATCGTGTCGTCGCCTTCGAGCGAAACATCCTGCGGCAGGCGGCCGAGGATGGAGTCGTACTTGAGGAGGTGTGCCAGGCTCGCATTGTCGGTGAGATCGTTGACTGCAACGATCTCGACATCCGTGGTGCCCAGCGCCTTCTGCGCCTCTATCGCGCGGAAAAAGTTGCGGCCGATCCGGCCGAATCCGTTGACGCCTACCCGAACGGTCACTATGAGCTCCTTAGCTTTGCGGTGTGCTGGGCCATCGTGTGGCCCCGCCTCTGCGGCAATGCTCAGCCTAGTCGTCGCCCGCGCGCCAAGCACCCCCGGTCCGCCTGCGTCGATGCGCACAACATGCACGTGACGTGCATTTCGCAGGAGAACCGGGCGTGGCCAGCTATTCGTCGTCGAGGAGGTCGGCGGTGACGGCCGACTCGGTGTCCGGAATTCCGTCTGTCCTGGCCTTCTTGTCAGCCATCGACAGCAGTCGCCGAATACGTCCTGCCACAGCATCTTTCGTCATCGGCGGATCGGCCAACTGGCCGAGTTCCTCGAGAGAGGCCTGCCGGTGGGTGATGCGCAGCTGACCGGCCGAGATCAGGTGGTCGGGAACCTGATCACCGAGGATCTCCAGCGCGCGCTCGACCCTGGCGGCGGCGGCCACCGCGGCACGGGCCGATCGGCGCAAGTTGGCATCGTCGAAATTCGCCAGGCGGTTGGCCGTTGCCCGGACCTCGCGCCGCATCCGGCGCTCTTCCCAGGTCAGCCTGGTGTCCTGCGCGCCCATGCGGGTCAGGAGTGCGCCAATGGCCTCACCGTCGCGGATGACCACCCGGTCGGCGCCGCGGACCTCACGGGCCTTCGCGGTGACACCGAGGCGTCGGGCGGCGCCGACGAGCGCAAGTGCCGCTTCCGGGCCGGGGCAGCTGACCTCCAGAGCCGACGAACGGCCCGGTTCCGTCAGTGAGCCATGAGCCAGGAAAGCTCCCCGCCAGGCGGCTTCGGCGTCGCCGACGCTGCCGCCGACAACCTGTGCAGGCAGACCACGCACCGGGCGTCCGCGCATGTCGAGCAGGCCGGTCTGACGGGCCAGGGCCTCGCCGTCCTTGGTGACCCGGACGATGTAACGGGCGCTCTTGCGGATGCCCCCGGCGCTGAGGACATGCGCTTCGGAGGTGTACCCGTAGAGCTCGAAGATCTCGCGCTTGAGGCGGCGCGCGACGTTGCCGAGGTCGACCTCGGCTTCGACCACGACCCGGCCTGCCACAATGTGGAGTCCGCCCGCGAATCGCAAAAGCGCTGAAACTTCTGCCTTTCGGCAACTCACCTGCGTCACAGCCAGCCGACTCAGTTCGTCTTTGACCGCGGATGTCATCGCCACCGGACGCGTTCTCCCTCTGTGGATGTCGTTTCAACTTTCGATCGGTAGCCTGCCGATTTACTATCGCACAAGCCACCTATGAGAGCGGCAACCCTGCCTGGGTCATGGGTGTGGGTTCCCGCAACTGCGAGTTCACCATCGTGCAGCGTAGCCCCAAATTTCGCCGCCGCTCGTTCAACGTGTTCACGTTCTGATCCCACCGGAACAGAACCCGAGTCCACGAGCACATGATCGACCCGGAAATCGTCGGCGTGAGCAAGGAGCACGTGCAGATGTCGCTCCACCGAAAAGCCGGTCGTCTCACCGGGTTCGGGAGCCAGGTTGACGATCAGTACCTTCTTCGCGGACGTCCGTTTGAGGGCGGCGAGCTGATCGGGTACCAGTACATGCGGGATCACACTGGAGAACCAGGAGCCCGGACCCAGCACCACCAGATCGGCGCCCTCGATCGCCTCGATCGCCTCCGGGCAGGCAGGCGGCGGGTTCGGCGAGAGGCGTACGCGGCGCACGATGCCCGGGGTGGTGGCAACTGCGACCTGACCGCGGATGGCCCGGCTGATCCGAGGATCGTCCTCGAGACCGGAGACATCGGCCTCGATCTCGAGTCCGGTGGTCGACATCGGCAGGACCCGGCCGCGAACCCCGAACAGCTCGGTCATCATCTCGAGTGCTTCGACCGCATCGCCGGTGGCCTCGGTCAGTCCGGCCAACAGCAGGTTGCCGACCGGGTGTCCGGCCAGCGCGCCGCGTCCACCGAAACGGTGCTGTAGCAACGAAGCCCACTCCTGCGGGGGTCGTACACCCGGACCGACATCGGGGCCTTCGCTCGACGGCTCGGTGGCCGCGAGCAGGGCAGCGATGGCCATCCGGAGGTCGCCGGGCGGCAGGACACCGAGTTCGGACCGGAGCCGGCCCGAGGAACCACCATCGTCGGCCACCGTCACGACCGCGGTCACATCGTCGCTCAGCAGACGCATCGCCGTCAGCGTTGCGTACAGTCCATGCCCTCCCCCGAGAGCCACGATCTTCACTCGCGCCCCAGATCTCGGTGGGCCACACGGACCGAGAAGGAACCGTCGATGTCCGTCGCCTTGGACAGCGCCGCGGCCAGCGCTTCCGTGATCGCCACACTGCGATGTTTGCCACCGGTGCAGCCGATCGCAACGGTCATGTAGCGCTTGCCCTCACGTCGGTATCCGTCGCCGACCAATCTCAGGATCTGCTCGTATTTCTCGAGGAACTCCGGCGCGCCCTCCTGGCCGAGGACGTAGTCGCGGACCGGTTGTTCCAATCCGTTGTGGTCTTTCAGTTCGGGTACCCAGTAAGGATTGGGAAGGAATCGGACGTCGGCGACCATATCGGCGTCGATCGGCAGACCGTATTTGAAACCGAACGATTCGACCACCACACTCACATCGGCGACCGAGGCCTCGGCGTATGCGCCCTCGATGATCACGCGGAGCCGCTGTACCGACAGACCCGACGTGTCGACCACGAGATCGGCCCGTTCCTTGACCCCCGCCAGCATCCCGCGTTCGGTCACGATCGCAGAGATCAGGGTGCCGTTGCCCTGCAGCGGATGTCGTCGTCGGACCTGCTCGAACCGTTGGACCAGCACCTGGTCGGAGGCCTCGATGAAGATGACGCGCGGTTCGATACCGACACGATCGAGGTCGGCGCGCAGGGTCTCCAGCGCCGAGGCGTACGAGTCGTCCTGGATCCGCATCACGATCGCCAGCCGGGAGATCGCCGAATCGGCACCCCGGGCCAGTTCGACCATCGAACCGATCAACGTGTGGGGCACGTTGTCGGCGACGTACCAGCCGGCATCCTCGAGGAGGTTGCCAACGGTGCTGCTGCCGGCGCCGGACAAACCGGTGACCAGTAGTACGTCGGGGGTCTGTGCGGGCGGCGGCGTGACCGCGTTCTCGACTTCACTCACGGTGTGGGTCCTGTCTTCTCACTCTGATTATGTTCGACAAGCGCCGCTTGCACCGCGCGTGCGGTCATCTGCCCGATACCCGGTACCTCCGCGATCTCTTCGGCCGTGGCCTGCCGCAGGTTCGCGACCGATCCGAAATGGGAGACCAGAGCCGCGCGCCGGGTGCTGCCGAGCCCGGGCACGCCGTCGAGCGCCGAGGCCGTCATGCGCTTGCTGCGCTTGCTTCGGTGGAAGCTGATGGCAAAGCGATGCGCCTCGTCGCGAACGCGCTGCAGCAGGAACAGCGCCTCACTGGTGCGCGGGAAGATCACCGGATCGTCATCGCCGGGCACCCACACCTCCTCGAGGCGCTTGGCCAGACCCACCACGGCCACATCGGTGATGTTCAACTCATCGAGTACGGCCGCGGCCGCATGGACCTGCGGCGCACCGCCGTCGACGACGAACAGGTTCGGCGGGTAGGCAAATCGTCGGGGACGCCCGGTCTTCGGATCGATCGCCGCCTCCGGGGCAGCATCTCCCCCATCTGCGCCCTCTGCGACATCGATCGGGGCCGGCTGACCGTTTGCAACATCGACCCGATGCCGCAGGAACCGGCGTCGGGTCACCTCGGCAATTGACGCCACGTCGTCGGAATGCCCGTCTCCGGCAGCCTCTTTGATCGAATAGTGGCGATAGTCGGACTTACGCGGCAGGCCGTCCTCGAACACCACCAGCGATGCCACGACGTCGGTGCCCTGCACATGTGAGATGTCGATGCATTCGATGCGCAACGGCGCAGAGTCGAGTCCGAGGGTCTCCTGGATCTCGGTGAGGGCCGCCGACCGGGTGGTCAGATCGCCTGCCCGCTTGAGTTTGTGATGTGCCAGCGCGTCCGCGGCATTGCGGTGCACGGTTTCCATCAGCGCCTTCTTGTCGCCGCGCTGCGGGATCCGCAGGTCGACGTTGCTGCCACGCAGTCTCGTCAGCCAGTCACGGACCTCATCGACATCGGGCGGAAGGGCCGGGACGAGAACCTCTCTTGGCACCGGATCGGCCTTCGTACGGCCGTCGTCCACCGACACCGACTCCGCCTGGTCGGCCTGTTCGCCGTAGAACTGGGTGAGGAACTGGCCCACCTGATCCGCCAGGTCGTCATCACCGGACTTCTCGACGATCCAGCCTCGCTGGCCTCGGACCCGTCCGCCACGAACGTGGAAGACCTGGACGGAGACCTCGAGCTGATCACCTTCCATCGCAACGAGATCGGCGTCGGTCCCGTCTCCGAGGACCACCGACTGGCGTTCGAGTGCACGGCGCAGCGCGGCGATGTCGTCGCGCAGACGCGCGGCACGCTCGAAATCCAGGTCGGCCGAAGCCTTTTCCATCTGAGTTTTCAGAGTGTTGATCATCCGGTCGGTGCGGCCGGCCAGGAAGTCGCAGAAGTCCTCCACGATGGCGCGGTGCTCGGCGGCACTGACCCGGCCGACACACGGCGCAGCGCATTTGTCGATGTAACCGAGAAGGCATGGCCGGTCGATCTGATGGTGCCGCTTGAACACCCCGGAGGAACAGGTACGGGCCGGAAAGACCCGGGTCAGCAGATCGAGCGTTTCCCGGATGGCCCAGGCATGCGAATACGGGCCGAAATAGCGCACGCCCTTGCGCCGCGGTCCGCGGTAGACGAACAGCCGGGGGTATTCCTCGTTCATCGTCACGGCCAACATCGGATAACTCTTGTCATCGCGATAGCGGACGTTGAACCGTGGATCGAACTCTTTGATCCAGTTGTATTCGAGTTGGAGCGCCTCGACCTCGGTGGCGACCACCGTCCATTCCACGGAGGCGGCGGTTGTCACCATCTGGCGGGTGCGCGGATGCAGCGTCGTCAGGTCGGCGAAGTAAGACGTCAGGCGGGAGCGAAGATTCTTCGCCTTGCCCACGTAGATCACTCGTTGATGCGCGTCCCGGAACTTGTAGACACCGGGGTCGGTGGGGATACTCCCCGGGACCGGTCGGTACGTCGTCGGGTCAGCCACAAATCCAGGCTAGTACCCCGCAGTGACAGATCGTGAATCCCCCGCGCCGGGCCCGCCGAGAATCGACTGTCAGACCTGCCTGCCGAACCGTTCGTGCAAAGCCCGAACCTCGGCCATGGCGTTGACGGCCCGTTCGCCGTCGTTGGCCTGAATGGCCAAGATCGGCACGTGCTCGTCCTCTGGCAGTTCCAGCCGCGCCCAGCTCCCACTGCGCGGGTACCGGATGCCCTCGATGATCGACCAGTCAAAGATCCGCTCGTTGAACAGATTTCGGACCGCGATACCTTCGGCGCCGACCCGGATCCGCGCCCGGGCGATGAGCATGAACGTTCCACCGATGATCATGCCGAGCCCGACCATCGCGATCTGGTCGGCGAGCTTGAACACGACACCGGAGTCACCGACCTGGAGCAACAGCGCCACGATCACATGCACGATGACCACCGCCACAGCGGCGATCATCGAGTATCGCGGCGACTTCCGGGCGCGGTAGACCATCAGCCACCGGGGTTCGTCGGTCATCGCAGAGACTGTATCGGTCTTGGCTTGTGTACTCATCAGACTTCGGGGTGGTATTCGCCTCGGGACAGCGCGCGCAGGGTCAACGCCGAGGCGATCGCCGCCGTCGCGGCCTGTGCGCCCTTGTCTTCCTTCGAATCAGGCAGACCTGCGCGGTCCAGGGCCTGCTGCTCGTTGTTGGTGGTGAGCACACCGTTGCCGACCGGGGTCGACTCGTCGAGCGAGACCCGGGTCAGGCCGCTGGTGACCGCATCACAGACGTAGTCGAAGTGGGGCGTATCGCCGCGGATCACGACACCGAGGGCGACCACCGCGTCGTGATTGCGGGCCAGCGCCTGCACGATGACCGGGAGCTCGATGGCACCGGCCACCCGCACGATCGTCGGATCAGTGATCCCGACCTCGGCCGCCGCGGTGGTGGCGCCGGCGAGCAACGACTCACAGATCGTCGAATGCCATTGCGAGGCAACAATTGCCAACTGCAGACGGCTCGCATCACCCAGGTTCAGTGTTGGTTCTCCGGCACCGCTCATGCTGGATTGCCTCCGCTCAGTTCGGTGTCTTGGTGATCCAGCTCATTGCCCTGATGAAGATCGTCCAGGCCGACGAGGTCGTGTCCCATCCGATCCCGTTTGGTACGCAGGTACCGCAAATTCTCCGCATTGGGCCGAACCGGCATCGCAACCCGCTCGGTGATGTGCAGGCCATAACCGTCCAGGCCGACACGTTTGGCCGGATTGTTGGTCAGCAGGCGCATCGACGAGACACCGAGATCGACGAGGATCTGGGCGCCGAGACCGTAATCGCGGGAATCGGCGGGCAGGCCGAGCTCCAGGTTCGCGTCGACGGTGTCGGAACCGGCGTCCTGCAGCTGGTATGCCTGCAGCTTGTGCAGCAACCCGATGCCGCGACCTTCATGGCCACGCATGTAGAGCACGATGCCGCGGCCTTCGGCGGCGACCATCTCCATCGCCGCGTCGAGCTGCGGACCGCAGTCGCAGCGCAGCGAACCGAAGACGTCTCCGGTCAGGCACTCCGAGTGCACGCGGACCAGGACGTCGTTGCCCTCACCGTCGGGTCCGGCCACGTCACCCAGGACCAGGGCCACGTGCTCGACCTCGTCGTAGATGCTGGTGTAACCGACGGCCCGGAAAGCGCCGTGGCGCGTGGGGATCCGGGCATCGGCAACCCGGACGACATGCTTCTCGTGACGACGGCGCCAGGCGATGAGATCGGCGATCGAGATCAGCGCCAGGCCGTGCTCGTCGGCGAATACCCGGAGTTCCGGGGTCTGTGCCATCGCGCCCTCGTCCTTCTGGCTGACGATCTCGCAGATCACGCCTGCGGGCGCCAGATCGGCCATCCGGGCCAGATCCACGGCGGCCTCGGTATGACCGGGACGGCGCAGGACGCCACCCTCTTTGGCGCGCAGCGGCACCACATGTCCGGGGCGGGTGAAGTCGCCCGCCGTACTGGTCGGATCGGCGAGCAACCGCATGGTCGCGGCACGGTCCGAGGCACTGATACCGGTGCCGATCCCCTCGCGGGCATCAACGGTGACGGTGTAGGCGGTGCCGTGCTTGTCCTGGTTCACCGAGTACATCGGCGGCAGACCGAGGCGGTCGCAATCGTCGCCGTCGAGAGGGACACACAGGTAGCCGGAGGTGTACCGGACCATGAACGCCACCAGTTCGGGCGTGGCCTTCTCGGCCGCGAAGATCAGGTCGCCTTCGTTCTCGCGGTCCTCGTCATCGACGACAACAACCGCCTTGCCTGCCGCGATGTCGGCGAGCGCACGTTCGATCGTGTCGAACTTGGTGCCCTGATGTAGGCCTGTAGTGGTGCCCACCTGGTTGCTCATTACTCCACTCCGATCGCGGATAGCCGTTCGACGTATTTGGCTATCACGTCGACCTCTAGGTTAACGACCACTCCCGCGGCTGCTTCCCCCAAGGTGGTCAACGCGAGAGTGGTTGGGATGAGCGATATCTCAAACCAGTCCGGGCCGATCGACGAAACGGTCAACGAAACACCATCGACGGTGATAGAACCCTTTTCGACGATGTAGCGGGCGATGGAACCGGTGGTCCCGATCCGCACGACGGTCCAGTTCTCGCCGGGTGTGACTGATTCGACTGTCCCGATGCCATCGACGTGACCCTGGACGATGTGGCCACCGAAGCGGCCGCCTGCGAGCATCGCGCGTTCCAGATTGACCGGGCTACCGGGTCCGAGGTCGGCCAGCGAACTGCGTCGCAGCGTTTCACCCATCACATCTACGGTGAAGGCGCCGTCGTCCGTGAGGTCGACCACGGTCAGACAGACGCCGTTGACGGCAATCGAATCCCCGTGTCCGGCATCACTGGTGACCAGCGGACCCCGGACGGTGAATCGTGCCGCGTCGGTCAAGTCTTCACGCGCAACAATGCTGCCGCGTTCCTCGACGATTCCCGTGAACATCGCCTACTCCTTCAATCGCTTTGCGATCTCAGGGCGGCACATGGCCGGGTCGGATGAAGACCCACCAGGTGGAGTTCTCTCACATCCGGACTATGACCGTCGGCTCCGGGATCTCACCGGAATCTGCTCGACCCCTCACCGGGTGAGGGCGCTCGCGGGCTCAGTGTCTCAACTGTTGTCGATTCACTTTTACCGCCGGTGGGGAATTGCACCCCGCCCCGAGAACTTCCACCATAGAAACTACCACATCGGGCATATATCGTGACCAGGACTAACGACATGAATGGCCCGGTCAGGGCGCTGAATCAGTTTGCATTCAGTGTGAGCAAAACATCGTCGCCCAGCGTTTCGACGCGCTCGGTGGTGAACCGGCGCGCCTGCGACAACGTCAGGACCGAATTGTCGACCACTGCGGCCGCTCCCCCGCCGATCACCAACGGCGCCAGGTACGCCTGGACGCGATCGACGAGTCCGGCCGCGAAGAACGCACCCAACAACCGCGCCCCGCCCTCGATCTGGACGTTGGTCAGCTCGCCCAACTCCTCGATCACCCTCGCCGGGTCGTGCTCGGCGATCTGCACCGTCCTCGCGCTCGAATCGAAGATGCTCGCCCCGGCCGGGATCTCCCGTCGACCGACGATCACCCGCAGCGGCTGATGTTCGCGCAATGAGCCGTCGGGATATCGGGCTGTCAGCGACGGATTGTCGGCGAGCACGGTTCCGGTGCCGACCACGATGGCGTCGATCTGTGCACGTTCGTGGTGCACCCGCTCGCGTGCCGGACTGCCGGTGATCCATTGACTGGTTCCGTCCGGAGCGGCGATCCGGCCGTCGATGGACGCCGCGAACTTGGCGGTGACCATCGGCCGTCCGCGCTCTTGCCGGAACAGCCATTCACGCAGCGGACCGTCACGCGCCTCATCGATGCCGACGCCTGCCTGAACCGAGATTCCGGCTTGTTCCAGACGGGCGTGACCTCCGCTCGCCAACGGGTTCGGGTCCGACACCGCGTAGACCACGGCGTGCACACCCGCCGCGATCAAGGCCTCGGTGCAGGGACCGGTGCGACCGGTGTGGTTACAGGGTTCGAGTGTGACCACCGCGGTACCGCCTGCGGCCCGTAGCCCGGCCTGCTCGAGGGCGACGACCTCGGCATGTGCGCCACCGGGTGGCTGGGTGTGTCCGACCCCGACCACGGAACCGTCGATGCCGAGAATCACCGCACCCACCGGCGGGTTGGGGGTGCTCTGGCCGCGGGCGCCGTACGACTCGGTGATCGCCCGGCGCATCGCCTCGCCGATCAGCCCCGTCATGACAGCCTGCGGCCCGCAGCTGCTTGCGCGCGTAGCGATTTCACGGCCTCGGCAGGATCGCTTGCGCCATAGACCGCGGAACCGGCGACAAAGCAGTCCACCCCGGCCTCGGCGGCCTGTTCGATGGTGTCGGCGTTGATCCCGCCGTCGATCTCCACCAGGATCCGCAGTTCCCCGGCGTCGACCAGCGAGCGCACCCGTCGCACCTTGTCGAGTACCCCGGCGATGAACGATTGGCCGCCGAAGCCCGGCTCGACACTCATCACCAGCAGGGTGTCGAAGCTCTTGAGGATCTCGAGGTACGGATCGAGTTCGGTGCCGGGCTTGATGCTCAGGCCCGCCTTGGCGCCTGCCGCGCGGATGTCCTTGGCGACCGCGATCGGGTCGTCGGTTGCCTCGGCATGGAAGGTGACGTTGTGCGATCCGGCCTCTGCGTATCCGGGGGCCCAGCGGGCCGGATCCTCGATCATCAGGTGGCAGTCGATCGGGATGTCGGTGGCCTTGAGCAAACTCTCGACGACCGGCAGTCCCAACGTCAGGTTGGGCACGAAGTGCCCGTCCATGACGTCGACATGTAACCAGTCGGCACCCTTGACCGCATCGGCCTCGGCGCCGAGCTTTGCGAAATCGGCGGACAAGATGGACGGCGCGATCATGGGTGACGTCTGCATGGCAACAATCCTATGTGCCCCTCCACCTCACAAATGCTCCGGTTATACGAAGACGCTCCGCATGTACGCGGAGCGTCTTCGTATAACCGGAGCGTTTGTGGTCAGTCCTTGCGGAGAGCCGCGAAGAACATCGCGTCGGTGCCGTAGAGATGCGGCCACAGCTGGACGTACGGGCCGGGACCGACACCCTCGATCGGCACCAGTTCGCGGGTGTCGATGGCGGTGATGGGGAGTTCGGCGACCGCGCGGTCGACAACCTGCGTCGTCTCCGCCGGGTGCGGCGAACAGGTGGCGTAGACGACCACGCCGCCCGGGCGCAGTAGGTTCACTGCGGATTCGAGTAATTCTTGTTGCAACACAACGAGTTCGGCGACATCAGCCGGGGTCCGCCGCCAACGGGCCTCGGGACGGCGCCGTAGCGCACCCAGACCCGAACACGGCGCGTCGACGAGGATCCGGTCGTATCCGGGTTCCAGACCCGGGTCGCGGCCATCGGCGACCTTCACATCGACCGGCAGATCGCGCGTGGCCTTGCGGATCAATTCGGCTCGGTGCGGGGCCTTTTCGATGGCGTCCACGCGGGCACCCTCGATCTCGGCGAGTGCACCGAGCAGTGCGGCCTTGCCTCCCGGCCCGGCGCAGAGGTCGAGCCAACGGCCGTTGTCGTCGCCGACAAGGGGCGCCTGCGCCAGTGACCGGGCGACGAGCTGGCTGCCTTCGTCCTGAACGCCTGCCATGCCCTCACGGATCGGGTCGAGGTCACCGGGATCGCCACCGTCGAGATAGACGCAGTACGGCGAGTAGCGCCCGACCTCGCCGCCGGTGATCAACGCGAGTTCTTCTGCGGTCAGCAACCCGGGGCGGGCCACCAGATGTGTCAGTGGCCGTTCGTCGTCGGCGGCCAAGGCCGCCTGCAGCGCTCCGGCCGAACCGCCCAGTGCGTCATTGAAGACCTCGGCGATCCACTTGGGGTGGGCGTACTGGAATGCCAAGTGCCCGATCAGATCCTCGGTGATGGGCGGCGCGAGTTCCTGCACCCAGAGGTCTTCGTCACGCTGAGAAACCTTGCGCAGGATCGCGTTGACGAAGCCGACCGGTCCGTGTCCGACGCGCGATCGCACCAGATCCACCGACGTCGACACCGCTGCGTGCGCACCGATCCGGGTCCGCAGGAGCTGGTAGGTACCCAGGCGCAGGACGTCGAGTACGGGACCGTCGATGTCGGCGACCGGGCGCTTGGCGACGTACGCGATGATCGCGTCCAGCATGCCCGCCGCGCGGCACGTGCCGTAGGTGAGCTCGGTTGCCAGCGCCGCATCGCGGCCGGTGATCTTCCGCTCGCGCAACATCTTCGGCAAGATCAGGTTGGCGTACGCGTCCCGTTCGCGGACGGCTTTCAGCACGTCGGCGGCGGCGATGCGGGCCGGATCGATCGGTGTGGATTCGCGTTGGGTGCCGGCCTGGTTGTCGGTGCCGGGCTTCCCAGTGGGCTGGTTCATGACAATGCCTGTCCGTCGGTCAGCCTGGCTCCGCGTGCCCAATCAGCACCGGCCATGGCCTTTTTGCCTTGTGGTTGAACCACATCGAGGCGGATGGGATCGGTTTGGGTGCCGACCATGAGTGCTTTTTTGGTGACATGCAATTCACCGGGTGCCGGTCGCTCGTCGACGTCCGACACGATCGACGCCTTCGCTATCTTGACGCGCAGGTCTCCGAGGTTCGTCCACGGACCCGGCGCCGGTGTCATCGCGCGAATGTGACGGTCGACGAGATGGGCCGGGAGATCCCAACGGATCCGGGCGTCGTCGATGGTGATCTTGGGCGCGGTGCTGATGCCGTCGGTCGGCTGCGGCACGGCGATCAGGGCGCCGTCCTCGAGCCCGTCGATGGTTGAAACCAGCAATCCGGCGCCGGTCTCCGACAATCGCCCGAGCAGATCACCGGCGGTGTCGGTGGGCCGGATCCGCTCGGTGACCACACCGAATACCGGGCCGGTGTCCAGACCCGCCTCGATCCGGAACGTCGTGGCACCGGTCACCTCGTCCCCCGCGGCGATCGCGGCCTGGACCGGTGCGGCGCCACGCCACGACGGGAGGAGCGAGAAGTGCAGGTTGACCCAGCCGTGCTCGGGCAGGTCGAGCAGTTCGGCCGGAACCAGTCCCCCATAGGCGACCACCGGGATGCATTCCGGTGCCCAGGCGCGCAATTGCTCAACCGCCTCGGGGTCGGCGAGCCGTCGGGGTGTGATGACCGGAACGTTGTTGTCGTCGGCGAGTTGCGCGACGGGTGAACGCGAAACCTTACGTCCGCGCCCGGCCGCGGCGTCGGGACGACTGATGACACCGACCACCTCATGGCGATCGGAATCGAGCAGTGCCTGCAACGATCCGACCGCGGGCTCAGGTGTGCCCGCAAACACCACCCGCATGTACAACCTCCATTGTCGAGACGGCCGCCGAAGATCGAGACGGCCATCCGAACAAGCTTAGAGGGCGGCTTGTGCTCAGCCGATGGTCGGTGGATCCATCTGCACGCGGATCGGGGATGTTTCGTGCTGGGCGATCCGTCCGATCAACGCCACCCGCAATGCTGCGGCCAGGGCACGTCCGTCCGAACGTTTGCAGCGCAACAGTATTCGTTGCGGGTCGGGTACCTCTGCCCGATCCAGACCGGACGGCAGCCGAACCCCGGCAGGCAGTTCGACGGGGCCGAGCACTTCCCCACCCTCGGGCAGTGTCACCTTTTCGGCAAAGGCGATGACGGCAGGCCCGGCTCCGTCGATCGACGCCATGGTCACCGCAGGCGGGAAGGCGAGTTCGGTGCGCTGGTCGAGTTCGGTTTGCGCATATCCGACGGGATCCCACCGGATCACCGCCTGTACCGGGGCGAGCCCGGCATCGGCGACCACCACAACCGTGCCGCCCTGACCATGTGGCCGCACCAGCATTGCTGCCGACAGCCACCGCCGGACCGCTTCTTCGCCTGCCCGTAGTTCGGTGCGGTCGAGTTGGGCCCAGGTGTCGAGCAGGATGACCGCGCCGTAGCCGCCTGCCGCTACCGGTTCGGCACCCGGCGTCGAGACCACCACGCGGGCACCGTGCTCGACGTGTTCGACGAGTTTGTCACCGCCGGAAGTGAGGATCGGCACTCCGGGGAACGCCCGTCCCAGCTCCTCAGCGGTCCGACTCGCCCCCGTGGTCAGCGCCCGAACCTTGGTGAAACCACATTCGGCGCAACGGAAGTCGGCCTCGGGATGCCCACACCACCGACAACTGAGCATGCCAAGGCGCGAACTGTTCGCGTCGGTGGGACCGTCGGCCTGCATCGGTCCGTGACAGCGACGGCAACGCACGTGTGAACGGCAGCGTTCGCACGCCAGCGACGGCAGGTAGCCGCGGCGGGGCACGCTGAACAGCACCGCGGTGTCGGCCGCAACAGCGGCTCGGGCGGCGTCGAAGGCAAGCGCCGGGATGCGGGCCGAGCGGGCCAGCGGGTCGCGGGCCACCCGGTTGTCCTCGTCGGAGAGCGCTTTGATCCGCGGCGTCCGTTCGCGGATGACCGCCCGCGGAGCGGTGAGGTCGTGGGCCCAGCCGGCCGCAACCAGCGCCTGGGTTTCCGTTGTTCGGGCCGAGCCCGCCAAGATCAGCCCACAGGTCTCCGAATGCGAGCGCAGGACCGCGACCTCACGGGTGTGCGGATAGGGCGCACGGGGTTCGCACAGGCTGTCGTCGCCGTCATCCCAGACCACGATCAAACCCAGATTCGGAATCGGCGCAAACGCCGCGCTCCGGGTACCGATCACCACCGATGCCTGGCCGCGCAGCGCGCGCAACCAGCGTCGATACCGCGCTGATGGACCCAGACCCGCCGACAGGGAGACCACGCGATCACCGATCAGGTCGGCGCAGGCCGTCTCGAGTCGATTCAGGTCACGCTGGTCGGGCACCACGATGATGGTGCTGCGCCCGCTGATCATGGTGTGGCAGGCGACCTCGGCCAGCCGGGCCGGCCAGTCCTCGCCGGGCAGCGCCTGCCAGGCCGCCCGCGCGGCCTTGCCGTCGGCGACCGCGCCCAGAAACGAGTCCGCGTGCCGATACGGGTCCCAGCCCGCCAGATCCACCGTCGGCGGCACCGGCGTACCGGCCGGAGCCGCGGTTGCCTGTTCGGTCCTGGCATGCCGGGGTGGGATGGCCAGGCGCAAGACGTCGGTCATCGTCCCGGCGTACCGGTCGGCGACCGCCCGCGCCAGCGCTGCCAGCTCAGGTGTGAGGACCTGCTCGGGCGAGGTCACTCGTTCGAGCCAGCCGAGCCGACCGGGATGGTCACTCGACTCGATGCGTTCGAGCAGATACCCGTCGACCAGGCGCCCGGAAAAGCGGACCCGGACCCGGACACCGGGCTGGGCCTGCTCGTCCTGGGCAGCGGTGACCTGATAGTCGAACGGTCGGTCCAGGTGTGCCAGACCCAGCAACGGCAGAACACGCGCGATCGGGAGCGTCGGGGCTAGCTCACGATCGTTCTTGGGGGCGATGGGCCTGGCTCGGACTAGATGCGCGCGTCAGATACCCGCCGCCGCGCGAAGCTTGTCGGCGCGGTCGGTGTGTTCCCACGGCAGATCGATGTCGGTGCGTCCGAAGTGGCCGTAGGCGGCGGTCGGCGCGTAGATCGGTCGCAACAGGTCGAGGTCGCGGATGATCGCACCCGGACGCAGGTCGAAGACCTCGCTGATCGCCGACTGGATCTTGGCCGGATCGACGTTTTCGGTGCCGAAGGTCTCGACGAACAGACCCACCGGGGCAGCCTTGCCGATGGCGTAGGCGACCTGCACCTCGATGCGTTCGGCCAGGCCGGCCGCGATGGCGTTCTTGGCCACCCAGCGCATCGCGTACGCGGCGCTGCGGTCGACCTTCGACGGATCCTTGCCCGAGAAGGCGCCGCCACCGTGACGGGCCATGCCGCCGTAGGTGTCGACGATGATCTTGCGGCCGGTCAGGCCGGCGTCACCCATCGGCCCACCGAGGACGAACTTGCCGGTCGGGTTGACCAGCAGACGCACGTCACTGGTGTCGAGGAACCCGAGGTTCAGCTCTTCGAAGACCGAACCGAGGACCTGGTTGCGGATGTCCGGGGTCAGCAGGTTCTCGAGGTCGATATCCGCCGCGTGCTGGGTCGAGATGACCACGGTGTCGAGGCGGACCGGCTTGTCGCCGACGTATTCGATGGTGACCTGGGTCTTGCCGTCGGGACGCAGGTACGGCAGCACGCCGGTCTTGCGCACCTCGGTCAACCGACGCGCGAGGCGATGCGCCAGCGCGATCGGGACCGGCATGTACTCGGGGGTCTCGTTGGTGGCGTACCCGAACATCAGACCCTGATCGCCTGCACCCTGGCGGGCGATCTCGTCTTCGGTGATGCCCTCGACGCGGGATTCATAAGCGTTGTCGACACCCTGGGCGATCTCGGGTGACTGCGCACCGATCGCGACGTTGACGCCACACGAGTTGCCGTCGAAGCCCTTGGCCGAGGAGTCGTAGCCGATCTCCAGGACCTTCTCGCGGACGATCTTCGGGATGTCGGCGTAGGCGGTCGTGTTGACCTCACCCGCGACATGGACCTGTCCGGTGGTCACCAGGGTCTCGACCGCGACCCGCGCACGCGGGTCCTCGGTGAGCAGGGCATCCAGGATCGAGTCGCTGATCGCGTCACAGATCTTGTCGGGGTGGCCTTCGGTGACGGACTCGCTTGTGAACAAACGGGAATCGGTCATGGATTTCCTCTCGGCAGCGGTCGTCCTGGAGCGGACGGGTCGTGGGTGCGAAAACCCGCGGACCTCAAATTACACAGGCTTGGTCTTGTTGGTTGCATCGACCATCGATGCCCCATCATCAGGGCGCATGGCGACAACCGCGTCAAGTATTCGGCTCGCCATGAGTGTTTTGGTTCCCAGCGGCAGCGCGGTCTCGTGGCCGTCGGCGGCAAGCACCCAACCGGTGTTGTGGTCCATGCCGAAAGCCTTACCGTCACCGACCGCGTTCACGACGAGCAGATCGCAACCCTTGCGGGCCAACTTGGCGCGTCCGTGGTCCAGGACTCCATGATGCTCGTCGCCGGTCTCGGCGGCAAAGCCGACGATCGACACCTCCGCCGGGATCTCCCCTGCGCGACGCGCCTCGACCAGTCCGGCCAGGATGTCGGGGTTGGTGGTCAGCTCGATCGGCGCCGGGCCGTCACCGGTCTTCTTGATCTTCGACTGCGCCACCGACACCGGACGGAAATCGGCGACCGCGGCGGCCATGATCACCACATCGGTTTCGGGCGCACGTTTGGCCATCTCTTCGGACAGGTGCTCGGCGGACTTGATCCGCACGAGCTCGACTCCCGCCGGGGTCGCGAGATCGTCGGTGGCGCCTGCCACCAGCGTGACCTGCGCACCGCGTTGCGCGGCAGCGCGGGCCAGGGCATAACCCTGCTTGCCCGAACTGCGGTTGCCGAGGTAGCGGACCGGGTCGAGTGGTTCGCGGGTACCGCCTGCACTGATCAGGAAGCGCACGCCACTCAGGTCGTACGGCAGGGCGTCAGAACGTTCTAGGAGGAGCTCGCCGAGCAGGGCGATCTCCTGCGGGTCGGGCAGACGTCCGGCACCGGAGTCGACGCCGGTCAGTCGTCCCGACGCGGGGGTGATCACGGTCGCGCCCTGCGCTCGCAGGGTGCGGACGTTGGTCTGGGTTGCCGGGTGCTCCCACATCTCTGTGTGCATCGCCGGGACGAACATCACCGGGCAACGCGCGGTGAGCAGAGTCGAGGTCAACAGGTCATCTGCTCTGCCGGACGCGGCCCGCGCCATCAGATCGGCGGTGGCCGGGGCGATGATGACCAGATCGGCTTCTTGCCCGAGGCGCACGTGTGCGACCCGGGGTACGTCGTCGAACACCTCGGTGCTCACCGGGTTACCGCTGAGCGCCTCGAAGGTGGCCGCACCGACGAACTTGAGTGCGGATTCGGTGGGGATGACCCGCACACCGTGACCGGCCTCGGTGAAATGGCGGATGACGGAGCCGACCTTGTAGGCCGCGATACCGCCGCCGACGCCCACAACGATGTTCTTGCGTGCACTAACCGCTTCGGTCACGAAACCTCATCCTCGCTGTTGGCGCCGCGAGTGATCTCCCGCCACCACATCCCCGACATACACGTGGTCCCACGATCCCGGAGATCCGGAATCGTGGGATTCGCGCTCACTCGCCTTCGGTGTGCTCGAGCAGGTCTGCGTGGATCTCGCGCATCGCGATCGACAGCGGCTTCTCCTGAAGACCCGGTTCGACCAGGGGGCCGACGTATTCGAGGATTCCGTCGCCGAGCTGGTTGTAGTAATCGTTGATCTGACGCGCACGCTTGGCCGCGAAGATCACCAGCGCGTACTTCGAGGACGCCCGTTCCAGCAACTCATCGATCGGCGGGTTGGTGATGCCAAGTGGGGTGTCGTACGCCGTCGCGTCGACCTCACCGATGAACTCGTCCTGGGTGGTCAAGCTGCTCACAGTTCTCCTACGATTTATTCAAACGGGTATCAACCAGCAAGGATAGCAACCTTTTGGCTGCGGAGTCGACTTCGTCGTTGACAATGACGTGATCGAACTCCTCGGCACTGTCCAATTCGGCTCGCGCCGTCTGCAGACGACGCTCGATCACCTCATCGGATTCGGTGCCCCGGCCGCGCAATCGCGAGACCAGAACATCCCAACTGGGTGGGGCCAGAAATACGGTGACGGCCTCGGGCACGGCGGCGCGGATGTTGCGCGCTCCGGCCAGATCGACCTCCACCAGAGTGGGTCGCCCCTGCTCCATGGCCTCGTATACGGGTTTGGCGGGCGTTCCTGAGCGTTGCAGCCCGCCATGGATCTCAGCCCATTCGAGGAGTTGATCCTCCTCGATCAGCCGATCGAACTCGTCGCGACTGACGAAGTAATAGTCGCGACCGTCCACTTCACCGGCCCGCGGTTCGCGGGTGGTGGCCGAGACGCTGAACACGAGTTCCGGGAGCAACTCCCGGAGCCGACGCACAACGCTCGACTTGCCGACAGCAGAGGGGCCGGCCAAAACCAGCAGCCGGCCCCTCTGTTGCAGATCTGGGCTCACTTGAAGAAGCGATCAGGCAAAGTCGAACTTCGCCAGTAGCGCCTTCTTCTGGCGATCTCCCAGCCCGCGCAGACGGCGGGTCGGGGCGATCTCGAGCTCGGTCATGATCTCCTGCGCCTTGACCTTGCCAACCTTCGGCAGGGCCTCGAGCAGAGCAGACACCTTCATCTTGCCGAGGATCTCGTCGTTCTCGGCATCCTTGAGTACCTGCTGCAGATCGGTGCCGCCACGCTTGAGGCGCTCTTTGAGCTCCGCCCGGGCCTTGCGAGCGGCAGCTGCCTTCTCCAAGGCAGCTGCGCGCTGCTCATCCGTCAACTGGGGAAGGGCCACGGTTCCTCCGATATCGTCTGTGTGTTCTCTGCCCCGGCACCGGTGATGTCGGGGCGGCTGCCTTGTGAGGGCAGCGAAAGCGACCGTACCCACGTGAGCTGGGATTTGCGACCCCGACCCCCGCATTCCCCCACGAAAACGGGTGTTGTAAGCCTTTCAAAGTAGACCGGCAGACGAACCCGCCACTGATCGCCAAACTGGCGGTTCCGATTCTTCGACCACACGAATCATGTTGTGCTACAACATATTTCAACGCCAGGTCATCGAATTTTCGGGAACATGACGTACGTCACACTTGCGGTGCTGCTGTGACAGGAGTTCCTCCGCGGAAAATTTCTCAGATTCTTGCGCCTTGCGCGTGTCGGAGATGGGTTTGACCTGCGATGAGTAGCGCTCGGGCACGCTCGTGTTAGATGACGTCGTGATCGATCGACTACCCACCCCAGCGCGCAACCTCCTGCGATTGACGATCGGCGGAGGCATCCGCGCGCAGGTACAGAACCCACACACGACCCTGCATTCCGAGCACCACCGGGTGCTGCGTCGCTACGGCGACCTCGATGACCTCGACCGGGCCCGCGACGGAGGCGGCATCCCCGTGCTCCTGCTCCCGCCCCTGGCCGCACCAGCTTCCTGCTACGACCTCGAACCCGACCACTCGTACGTCGGCCACCTGCTGAGTCAGGGACGTATCCCCTACGTCGTCGACTACGGCGAGATGAATCGGTCCGACCGGGGCCTGGGCTTCGAGGGGTTCACCGACGACATCATCCCGCAGGCCATCGCCCGGGTACTGGCAGATTTCGATGGCCACAGCGGACAGATCGACCTCGTCGCATGGAGCCTGGGCGGCACCGTCGCACTACTGACGCTCGCCGCCGACGCGGCGCTGCCCGTCCGGTCGATCACCGCGATCGGAACGCCGCTGAACTACGGGCTCGTTCCTCCCTATCCGCTGGTCCGGAAGCTGACCCGCAGGACCGGTCCGCGGCCTGTCACAGCGACGCTGAGCGCCTTGCGGGGGATTCCTGCACCTCTGGTGCAGATCGCCTATCGCGGCACAGCGTGGCAGCGTGAGCTCAAGAAGCCCTGGTTCATCATGAACAACCTCTCGGACACCGAGACGCTCGCCCGGATGGAGGTGGTGAACCGATTCCAGCGCCGATTCCCGGGATACCCGGGCCGCTTGTCCGAGCAGATGTGGGAGCAGTTCATCTACCACGACGAGCTCGCCGGAGGCGTGGTCAACTTCGGTGACCGCCAGATCGACCTGACCACCATCACGGTGCCGGTTCAGCTGTTCGGCAGCCACCGGGACGTCATCGTTCCGTGGGCGGCGGCCCGGCACGGCGTCGAACTGCTCGCCGAGTCACCGCAGGTGCACTTCACCACGGTCGAGTCGAGCCACCTCGGTCTGATCGCGGGCCCGGACGCCAAGGCGCAGACCTGGCCGCGCATCGATGCGTTCCATAAAGCGCTGAGTGATCACGCCGCGCTGGATGATCTGGCGACCGTGCGCGATCAGGCCGATCAGGACAGCGCGGACTCGATCTCCGACGCGGTACGCAGCGCCGCGTCCCGCAGTGCAGGCACGTCCGGGCCGTAACGCAGAACCGCGCGAGAACTCGACGGCAGAATCCAGCCCAGGTCGCTGCCCGCGAAGACGACACGCAGATCCTCGGCGGTGGCGCCCTGGGCGCCGAGTCCGGGAGCAAGCACGGGTGCACACAGATCCGCGAGGTCCAGACCGTGCTCGCGGGTGGCACCGACCACCACGCCAACCGTCCCCGAGCCGTCGCTGTTGGCCGCGGCGGCCGCATCGACGATCTGCTGGGCCACGGTCAGACCCTCACGCTCGGCCAATTGCAGCGCAGCGCCTTCCGGGTTCGATGTCCGGGCCAGCACGAACACGCCGCGTCCCTGCGCGCGGGCGAGGTCGATCGCGGGCGACAGCGAACCGAAGCCGAGGTAGGGCGACACGGTCACCGCGTCGGCACACAACGGCGACGACGGGTCCAGCCAGGCCCGCGCGTAGGCGTCCATGGTCGATCCGATGTCGCCGCGTTTGGCGTCGGCGATCACCAGCGCTCCGGAGGCCCGGCAGCCGGCGATCACCGTTTCGAGTGCGGCGAACCCCTCCGAACCAAAAGCTTCGAAGAAGGCGACCTGCGGTTTGATCACGGCCACCGTGCCGGCCAGGGCCTCGACGCAGATGTCGCCGAAAGCCCTGACCCCGGCGCCGCTGACCGGCAGCCCCCACTGTTGCAGGAGCTCGGGATGCGGGTCGATGCCCGCACACAGGCGGCCGCGCTGCGCGACCACCTCCCGATACCGTGCACCGAAGGTGCTCACTCAGCCACCCAGCATCGAGCGGTGCCGCGCCTGCAGCGACAGCACACCCATCGCGCCGCCGAGTGCAGCCTCGATGCCCTGGATCGCAGCGCTGGCGCCCTGGACCGTGGTGATGCAAGGGATGTTCACAGACACCGCGGCACTGCGGATCTCGTATCCGTCGACACGCGGTCCCGAATTGCCGTACGGGGTGTTGATGACCATGCCGATCTCACCCGCGCGGATGAGGTCGACCACGGTCACCTCACCCTCGGGGCGGTCGGCGTCGGAGTGCTTGTACACCTGCGTGCAGGTGATCCCGTTGCGCCGCAAGACATGTGCGGTCCCCTCGGTGGCCAGGATCTCGAACCCGAGATCGGCAAGCCGCTTCACCGGGAAGACCAGCGCACGCTTGTCCTTGTTGGCAACCGAGACGAAGATCTTCCCTTCGAGCGGCAGCGAACCGTACGCGGCGGTCTGCGACTTGGCGAAGGCCCGGCCGAAATCGGCGTCGATGCCCATCACCTCACCGGTCGACTTCATCTCCGGGCTCAGCAGCGAATCGACGCCGCTGCCGTCGCTGCGGCGGAACCGGTTGAACGGCAGCACCGCTTCTTTGACCGCGATCGGTGCCGTGTCGGGCAACTCGGATCCGTCACCGGTCGCAGGCAACATCCCGTCGGCGCGCATCTCGGCGATGGTGGCGCCCAGCATGAGCCTGGCGCAGGCCTTGGCCAGTGGTACCGCAGTGGCCTTGGACACGAACGGCACCGTCCGGCTCGCCCGCGGGTTCGCCTCGAGGACGTACAGGATGTCGTCTTTCAAGGCGTACTGGACGTTGAGCAGTCCGCGCACCCCGATGCCCTTGGCCAGTGCCTCGGTGGACCGGCGGACGTTCTCGAGATCAGACTTGCCGAGCGTGATCGGCGGTAGCGCACACGCCGAGTCACCGGAGTGGATACCGGCCTCCTCGATGTGCTCCATGACGCCGCCGATGTAGCAGTCGGTGCCGTCGTAAAGGGCATCGACATCGATCTCGATGGCGTCCTCGAGGAAACGGTCGACAAGCACCGGATGGTCGGGGTTGATCTCCGTGGCGCGGGAGATGTATCCGTCGAGGGATTCCTCGTCGTAGACGATCTCCATGCCGCGGCCGCCGAGCACGTACGACGGGCGCACGAGCACCGGGTAACCGATGTCGCCTGCAATCTCCTTGGCCTCCTCGAAGGTGGTGGCCATGCCGTACTTCGCAGCGGGCAGGCCGGCTGCCTCGAGCACCTTGCCGAACTCGCCGCGATCCTCCGCGAGGTCGATGGCCTCGGGGCTGGTGCCAACGATCGGCACGCCCGCGGCCTGCAGGCGATGCGCCAACCCGAGCGGTGTCTGACCACCGAGCTGGACGATCACACCTGCGACGGTGCCCGACTCCGATTCGGCGCCGAACACCTCGAGCACGTCCTCAAACGTCAGCGGCTCGAAGTAGAGGCGGTCGGCGGTGTCGTAGTCGGTCGACACGGTTTCCGGGTTGCAGTTGACCATCACGGTCTCGTAGCCGACCTCGCTCAGCGTCAACGCGGCGTGGACGCACGAGTAGTCGAACTCGATGCCCTGTCCGATGCGGTTGGGACCCGATCCCAGGATCAGGACCTTGGGCCGCTCGGTTTGCGGCGCGACCTCCGACTTCGCTGCGGGATCGAGTTCGTACGTCGAGTAGTGGTACGGCGTGGCGGCCTCGAACTCGGCGGCGCAGGTGTCGACGGTCTTGTACACCGGGCGCACGTTCAGCGAGTGCCGCAGTTCGCGGACCGCACCCTCGTCGGCGAGGTCGTCGCGCAGTGCCGCCAGCTGACGGTCGGACAGACCATTGCTCTTCGCCAGGCGCAGCAGCGGCTCGTCGAGAACCTCCGCCGACCGGATGTCTTGTCCCAGTTGGTAGATGGCCTCGATCTCGGCCAGGAACCAGGGATCGATCTTCGTGGAATCGAAGAGCTGCTCGACGGTGGCGCCCAGCATGAATGCCTGCATGATCCCGTAGAGACGGCCGTCCTTGGGCACGCTCAGTCGCTCAAGCAATTCCGGCAGGGTCTCGGCAGGCCCGTCGGTCGCCGGTTCGGTCCAGAACCCGGCGGCCTTGGTCTCCAGCGAGCGCATGACCTTGCCCAGCGCCTCGGCGAACGAACGGCCAAGCGACATCGCCTCACCCACCGACTTCATGGTGGTGGTCAGCGTGTCATCGGCACCGGGGAACTTCTCGAACGCGAACCGCGGGGCCTTGACCACGACGTAGTCGAGGGTCGGCTCGAAGCAGGCCGGGGTCTTCTTGGTGATGTCGTTGACGATCTCGTCGAGCCGGTAACCAACCGCCAGCTTCGCCGCGATCTTCGCGATCGGGAAACCGGTGGCCTTCGACGCCAGCGCCGACGACCGGGACACCCGCGGGTTCATCTCGATGACGACCAGACGGCCGTCCGCAGGATCCATCGCGAACTGGATGTTGCAGCCACCGGTGTCGACGCCGACCTCACGGATGATGGCGATCGACAGGTCACGCATGTCCTGGTACTCACGGTCCGTCAGCGTCATCGCCGGAGCGACGGTCACCGAGTCGCCGGTGTGCACACCCACCGGGTCGACGTTCTCGATCGAGCAGACGACCACGACGTTGTCGGCACCGTCGCGCATCAATTCGAGCTCGTACTCTTTCCAGCCGAGGATCGACTCCTCGATGAGCACGTTGGCGGTCGGCGATGCCGAGAGTCCGCCACCGGCGATCCGGTTGAGGTCGGTCTCGTTGTAGGCCATCCCCGAACCGAGACCACCCATCGTGAAGGACGGGCGGACGACCACCGGATAGCCGAGATCGGCGACGGTCTCGTGGACCTGCTCCATCGTGTAGCAAACCGCGGAACGGGCGCTCTCGCCACCGACCTTGGCGACGATGTCCTTGAACTTCTGACGATCCTCACCACGCTGGATGGCGTCGAAATCGGCACCGATCAGTTCGATGTCGTATTTCTCCAGGATGCCCTCGTCGTGCAGTGCGACAGCAGCATTGAGAGCGGTCTGGCCACCCAACGTGGCCAGTACCGCATCGATCGGATATCCGGCGTCACGCTCGGCGACGATCACCTTCTCGATGTAGTCGGCGGTGATCGGCTCCACGTAGGTGGCGTCGGCGAACTCCGGGTCGGTCATGATCGTCGCCGGATTCGAGTTGACGAGACTCACGCGCAGACCTTCGGCGCGCAACACGCGACAGGCCTGGGTGCCGGAATAATCGAACTCACAGGCCTGACCGATGACGATCGGACCGGAACCGATGACCAGGACGTGCGATAGGTCGGAACGGCGGGGCATCAGGCACTAGCTCCTTGCAGAAGGGAAACGAACTTGTCGAACAGGTATGCGGCATCGTGCGGGCCTGCCGCCGCTTCTGGGTGGTACTGCACCGAGAACGCCTTGCCGCTGACCAGCTCCACGCCCTCGACGGCTCCGTCGTTGGCGCACGTATGGCTGATCCGGGCCCGGCCGAAGTCGGAGTCGAACTCCTCGCCTGCCTCACCCTCGAGTGCGAACCCATGGTTCTGCGCGGTGATCGACACCGCACCGGTCGCATGGTCGATGACCGGGATGTTGATGCCGCGGTGACCGAACTTCATCTTGTAGGTGTCGCGGCCCAGCGCTCGACCGAGGATCTGATTGCCGAAGCAGATCCCGAACAGCGGGATCCCTTCTCCCAGGACGTGGCGGGTCAGATCGACAGCGTGATTCGCGGTGGCCGGGTCACCCGGGCCGTTCGACAGGAACACACCGTCGGGGTTGATCGCGGCGATGGCGTCGGGGCTCGAACCGGCAGGGAGCACATGGACCCGGACGCCGCGCTTGGCGAACATCCGTGGGGTGTTGGTCTTGATACCGAGATCGATCGCCGCGACGGTGAAGCGGTGCTCGCCCTCGGGCTCGACGACGTAGCCGTCGGGTGTCGAGACCTCCCCTGCGAGGTTCGCGCCCTTCATCTCCGGGGCGTCGACAACACGCTTGAGCAGTTCGTCGGCACCGGCGAGTGCGTCACCGGAGAAGATCCCGGCTCGCATCGATCCGTGATCGCGCAGGGTGCGGACGACGGTGCGGGTGTCGATACCGGCGATGCCGACGATCCCCTGCTCGACCAGTTCGTCTTCGAGCGAGGACGTGGCCCGCCAGCTCGAGACCCGGCGGGTGGGGTTACGGACCGCGTAACCGCTCACCCAGATCTTCCCGGAATCGTCGCCGCGTTCTCCGGCTCTGCCGGCCCGGCTTTCACCGTCTTCTTTGTTCCAGCCGGTGTTGCCGATCTGCGGCGCGGTCGCCACGACGATCTGCCGGTGGTAACTGGGATCGGTGAGCGTCTCCTGGTACCCGGTCATCGCGGTACAGAAGACGGCTTCACCAAGGGTCTGTCCCAGTGCGCCGTATCCGGTTCCGGTGTAACGCTCGCCGTTCTCAAGAACCAGCACCGCTGGCGTTGCCCGGTTTGGCTGTGTCACTGCTTTTTTCCGTCCTGCTCGAGAGGTTTGACCCATTGCGGGTAGATGGATTTGTCGTCCGCGCGGATGCCGGAGTCGATCTCGGTTCCCGACGGCAGCAGCCATCGGATCACCAGTACGCCGTCCGCCGTCATTACTTTTCCGGCCAGTCCGCGTTCGGTCCTGATCGCGGTGATCTGGTCGGCGGGGATCCAGATCGGGTTGGCGCCGCGTCGTTCGATCAGGATTCCGCCGTCGTAACGGCTGATGTCGGCGGTCGCGCGGTCGCCGTAGTCGCCGACGGCGACGCGGTCCTGCCAACTCGGCGCGATGGTCGATCCGACATAGAGCCCTGAGTGCGGTCCGAGCCGGCGGGGACCGAGGTCGGCAGGCACTTCGGGGAACGCCCCGAGCATCTGCTCCTGGCGGCGCCCACGCCCACGCCAGCCCAGGATCATCAGACCGACGATCCCGCACCAGGCCAGGACCACGATCAGGACAACCACGACGCCGGTCATCTCGGCGACCTGACCTTGCCGCCGTTGTTGGTTATCTCGCCCCGCAGCACCGTGGCGATCACGGTGCCGGGCAGGGTGAGTCCGTCGAACGGTGAGTTCGCCGACAGGCTGGCCAGTGCGTCGGACTGCACGGTCCACTCGGTGTCCGGGTCGACCAGTGCCAGGTTGGCGGGTTCGCCTGCGGCGATCGGACGGCCGTGGTCCGGCAGACCGGTGATCTGCGCCGGACGTTCACTCATCACCGCGGCCACTCCGCGCCAGTCCAGCAGACCCGGGTTGACCATCGTCTCGATCACGATCGAGAGCGCGGTCTGCAGTCCGAGCATGCCGGGGCGGGCGTTGGCGAACTCACAGCATTTCTCTTGCGCCGCATGGGGTGCATGGTCGGTGGCGACGCAGTCGATGATCCCGTCGGCCAGAGCCGCTCGGAGCGCGACCTTGTCCCGGCCTTCGCGCAGTGGCGGATTCACCTTGTTGACGGCGTCGTATGTCTCCAGCCGGCTGTCGTCGAGGAGCAGGTGATGCGGTGTGACCTCGGCGGTGATCGAGATGCCCTGTCCACGCGCCCATTTCAACAATTCGACGGTGCCCTCGGTGGACGCATGGCAGATGTGGACCCGGGTCCCGGCGTCTCGGGCCAGCAGCGCATCGCGGGCGACGATCGATTCTTCGGCCGCGCGTGGCCAGCCGCTCAGTCCCAGACGGGCGGCCGTGGCGCCCTCGTGCGCGATCGCGCCCTTGGTCAGGCGTGGTTCTTCGGCGTGCTGGGCGATCAGGACATCGAGGCCCTTGGCGTACTCGAGGGCCCGGCGCATCAGCAGCGGGTCGTCGACGCATTTGCCGTCGTCGCTGAACATCCGCACGCCGGCCGCACCGGCGGCCATCGCGCCCATCTCGGCGAGCTGCTTGCCCTCCAGGCCCACCGTGATCGCGCCGACCGGGTGCACGTCGACGAGTCCGACCTCCTGGCCACGCCGCCAGACGTAGTCGGTGATGACCGGGCTGTCCGCGACCGGGTCGGTGTTCGCCATCGCGAAGACCGCGGTGTAACCACCGAGTGCGGCTGCCGCCGAACCGGTTTCGATCGTCTCGGTGTCTTCACGGCCGGGTTCGCGCAGATGCGTGTGCATGTCGACGAATCCGGGCAGTATGACCGCGCCGGCACCATCGAGCACATCAACGCCGGCGTCGGCCGTCAGGTCGGCCCCGATCTCGGCGATGTCACCGGCCCGGACGAGAATGTCGACGATCTCACCCCCGTACGGCCGTACGTTGCGGATCAGCAGGTCGCCGCTCACGCCACACCCTCACTCTCGGTTCCGACCAGCAGCGTGAAAAGCACTGCCATTCGCATATGAACTCCATTGGAAACCTGTTGCAGCACAGTCGACTTCGATGAGTCGGCGACGGAAAAGCCGATCTCCATGCCGCGCAACATCGGACCGGGATGCAGCACCACGGCGTGATCGGCCAACAGCGCCGCCCGCCGATCGGACAGCCCGTATCGGATCGAATACTCGCGCGCCGACGGGAAGAATCCGCCGTTCATCCGCTCGGCCTGCACGCGCAGCAGCATCACCGCGTCCACCGCCGCGAGTTCGGCGTCAAGGCTGTGCGAGATCTCCACGGGCCAGGATTCGACACCGACCGGGAGCAGGGTCGGCGGCGCCACCAGCACCACCTGGGCACCGAGGGTGGCCAGGAGATGGGCATTGGACCGCGCCACCCGCGAGTGCAGGATGTCGCCCACGATCGCAATCCGCCTGCCTTTCAGCGAACCGAGTCGCTGCCGCAGGGTCAGGGCGTCGAGCAGTGCCTGTGTCGGGTGTTCGTGGGTGCCGTCACCGGCATTGATCACCGACGGACCCGGGCCATCCTCGGAGGTCCACTGGGCGATCTGGTGCGCCGCACCGGACGCCGGATGGCGGACGATGAGCGCGTCGGCACCGGCGGCGCGCAGGGTCTTGGCCGTGTCGCGCAACGACTCGCCCTTGTTCACCGACGAGCTCGACGCACTGACGTTGATCACGTCGGCGCTCATCCACTTGCCGGCGACCTCGAACGAAACCCTTGTGCGCGTGGAGTTCTCATAGAAGACGGTCATGATGGTGCGACCCCGCAGCGTCGGGAGCTTACGGATCTCCCGACCGACAAGCGCCTGCTCGAAGCGTTCGGCCTCGTCGAGCATCTCGGTGGCCACGTCTGCGCTCAGGTCATCGACGGACAGCAGGTGCTTCATGCACTCTCCCCTGCCCGCAGGACGACCCGGTCGACACCGTCGTGTTCACGCATGTGGACCTGGACGTCTTCGCTCCGCGAGGTCGGGATGTTCTTGCCGACATAATCCGCACGCAGCGGCAATTCGCGGTGACCGCGATCCACCAGTACCGCGAGCTGAACGGCCGCCGGGCGACCCAGATCACGGAGGGCGTCGAGGGCGGCCCGCACGGTCCGTCCGGAATACAGGACGTCGTCGACGAGCACCACGAGAGCGCCATCGACACCGCCTGCCGGAACCGCGGTGGATTCGAGAGCACGATGCGGCTTGGCGCGTAGGTCGTCGCGATACAGGGTGATGTCGAGGTAACCGACGGGAACCTGAACACCCGCGAACTCGGCGATGTTCGCCGCCAGGCGCCGCGCGAGGAAGATGCCCCGAGTCGGGATTCCGATGATGACAACCCGTGGTGAATCGGGGCTGTCGAGAGCTGTCTTTTCGATGATCTGATGCGCTATCCGCGCAATGGTCCTACCGACATCGGCGTCGTCGAGTAATTCACGACCCGCGTCGGTACCGTCGCTTTGTTGAGCTGGCACGGTTATCGGGACCTCCTTCTCCGCCTCTCGGGACGGATCGTTAAAGGATGTCGGCCACTGCAATGGTGGCCGACATCATTAGCACCGGCCACCATCGCAATTTCACCGCAAACACTATCAGGTGAGGCTCAGGCCTCCGGCGAGCGCGGTTCCGGTGTCTCGAGTGACGCCCGCACCTGCGGTGCCAGCAGCACGATCCGGCCGAGCACGCCGTTCACAAACGCCGGCGAATCATCCGTGGACAACTCTTTGGCCAGTTCGACGGCCTCGTCGACGACGACCATCGTGGGGACGTCGTTGGTGTTGAACAGCTCCCAGGTGGCCAGTCGCAGGATGGCGCGGTCGACCGCGGGCAGCCGCGGAAGTGTCCACTCATTCAGGTGCGACGCGATCACCGCGTCGATCTGCGCGGTGTCACCGGCGATACCTTCGATGATCTGGGCGGTGTAGTCATTGATCTTGCCGACGCTGTCGTCGGTGGCCGCCAGCTCACGACGCTGGGCGATCAGCTCGACGGGTGAGCAGTTCTTGACCTCTGCCTCGAACAGCAGATCGACGGCACGCTTGCGTGCCTTGTGTCGGGTACCGGGCTTTTTCACCAGCGTCAGGAGTTGACGCGGCCGAGGTAGCTGCCGTCGCGCGAGTCGACCTTCAGCTTGTCCCCGGTGTTGATGAACAGCGGGACCTGGATCTCGGCGCCGGTTTCGAGCGTCGCCGGCTTGGTGCCACCGGTCGATCGGTCGCCCTGGACGCCGGGGTCGGTCTGTGCGACGACGATCTCCACCGTGACCGGGAGCTCGACGTACAGCGGGACACCCTCATGGGTGGCGACCTGGACCCGCATGTTCTCCAACATGAACTTCGCGCCGTCACCGACGGTCTCCGGGCTGACGTTGAGCTGCTCGAAGGTGTCGCCGTCCATGAAGACGAAGTCCTGGCCGTCGTTGTAGAGGTAGGTCATGTCGCGGCGGTCGACCGTTGCGGTCTCGACCTTCACACCGGCGTTGAACGTCTTGTCGACGGTCTTACCCGACAGCACGTTCTTGATCTTGGTTCGGACAAACGCCGGGCCCTTGCCGGGCTTGACGTGCTGGAACTCGAGGATCTGCCACAGCTGACCCTCCATGTTCAGCACGAGGCCGTTTTTGAAATCCGAGGTGTTTGCCACGTTCTTGTTCTTCCTCTCGAGCTGCGGGCGGATGGTTCCACTCGCAACTGCTGTGCTGGGCGCCGGAGCGCGTCAGATGACGGTGAATGTCTTGTCGGTGGTGGTGAGCAGTTCGGGATCGCCGTCGCGGACCACAAGGGTGTCTTCGATCCTGACGCCACCTCGGCCCGGCAGGTAAATCCCGGGCTCCACGGTCACCGCTGCACCGCATGGCAGTGTACCCGTGCTCAACGCGCCGATAGACGGCGCTTCATGTATCTGCAGTCCGACGCCATGGCCGAGGCCGTGCACGTAATAGTCACCGAAGCCGGCCTCGTCGATGATCGACCGGGCCGCAGCGTCGACGCCCACCGCCTCGACACCGGGCTCGAGCGCGTCGCGACCGGCTTTCTGCGCCGTCGCGACGATGTCGTAGATGTCACGCTGCCAGGACTCGGACGATTCGAGCACATAGGTCCGCGTCATATCCGAGTGGTAGCCGGCGACTACGGCCCCGAAGTCGATCTTCAGCAGGTCACCCGAGCTCAACTCGGCGTCGGTCGGCCGGTGATGCGGTACCGCCGAGTTGGCGCCGGTGGCCACGATCGTCTCGAACGACACCGCGTCGGCGCCCCGCTCGAACATCGCCCATTCCAGTGCGCGCGCAACCTTGCGCTCGGTGTTGCCCGGCACCAGCACCCCTGCTGTGATGATGTCCGCGAGAGCCAGGTCGGCCGCCTGGCAGGCGGTGCGGATCTGCTCGATCTCGAACTCGTCTTTGACGATGCGCAGCTCTTCGACGAGCGGCGTCACCGGGACCAGCGTCTCGGAACCACCGAGCAGCGGCAGCAGTCGCTGATGGGTCGCCACCGTCACCACATGCTTCTCGAATCCGATCCGGGCGCCCGAGCCGACCAGGTACTCGATCAAGGCGCGCGGGCAGTCCCGGTTGATGATCGCGGTCAGATCGGGGGCCTGTTCGGCCACCTGCGTGATGTAGCGGCCGTCGGTGGCGATCCGATCATCGCCTGCGGCGGTGATCACCACACCACCGTTCGAACCGGTGAATCCGGTGAGATACCGCACATTGACCAGGTCGGTGATCAGGAGGGCGTCAACGCCTGCCCCACTGAGCAGCGCGCGCAGCCGGTCACGACGCGCCGATTCCGCAGTTGGGCCGAGGTCGGTGACCACTCGTTCAACAGTCATGAAAGCCAGGCTAGTTCAGTGGTCGGTTCGCGCGCGGTTCCACGATCAACTCGGACACCGCGTTCGTTTTGTGGCCCCTGCCACATGAACACGTTCCACATCGGTACTCTGCTCACATGGTTGCGTGGCTGTTACGTGGTTTGGTGATGTCGGCGGTGCACATCGGTGCCCGGGTCCTGCTGGGGCTGGCCATTGTGGCCTGGCCCCTGGACTCAAATTATTGGAAGACGATCGCCATCGCCGGCGTGGTGTTGGTGGCGCTGATCTGGGGTGGCATAGACGGTCTGATCGACGGTCACGCACATGCCGATCCCGACGACTACAACGACCTCACGATGCGCTGGCTCAAGGCCGGACTCCTCACCGGACTCATCAGTGCCGTTGTCTGCTGGATCCTCGGCAACTGGGTGATGTCCGGGATCGGCGAGAACTCGCTGGCCATCGAGATCTTTGCCGGCGGCTCGTTCACGACTCTGCTGGTGTTCGTCCCCGCCCTCGTCGGCGCTGCGGTCGGCCGGTTCCTCACCCGCCGCCAGCACCGCAAGAACGAGGCCAAGGCGCACGACCAGAACGCCTACGCCTGACCCCAAACGCTCCGGATATACGAGGACGCTCCACAAATATGTGGAGCGTCCTCGTATATCCGGAGCGTTTGCGGGTGGGGGCTAGAGCAGGACCGCACCGTTGGTCGGTTCGTCCTTGGCGACGGTGGAGTACGCCGCCGCGAGCAGAGCCGGATCGGGAGCTTCCAGACGTCCCGGCTTGGTCAGGCCGTCGAGGACGACGAATCGCAGCATGCCCGAACGGTTCTTCTTGTCACCCGCCATGCCCTTGAGGAGATCGGGGAAGGCGTCGGCGTCGTATCCGACCGGCAGTCCGACACTCTCGAGCACGCTGCGGTGCCGGTCGGCGGTGGCATCGTCGAGGCGTCCGGCGAGTCTGCCGAGTTCGGCGGCGTAGACCAGCCCAACCGATACCGCAGCACCGTGGCGCCACTTGTACTTTTCGCGCCGCTCGATGGCGTGGCCGAGGGTGTGTCCGTAGTTGAGGATCTCGCGCAGCGACGATTCCCGCAGATCGGCCGCAACCACTTCGGCCTTGACCCGCACGGACCGCTCGATCAGTTCCGGCAGGATCGGGCCGGTCGGGTCGAGCGCGGCCTGCGGATCGGCTTCGATCAGGTCCAGAATCACCGGATCGGCGATGAAACCGGTCTTGATGACCTCGGCCATGCCGGCGATGATCTCGTTGCGCGGAACGGTTTCCAGTGTCGCGATGTCGATGAGTACGGCCCGCGGTTCGTGGAACGACCCGACGAGGTTCTTGCCTGCCTCGGTGTTGATGCCGGTCTTGCCGCCCACCGCGGCGTCGACCATCGCCAGCAGAGTGGTCGGGACGTGGACGACCGGGATTCCGCGCATCCAGGTGGCAGCGACGAATCCGGACAGATCGGTGGCCGCTCCACCACCGAGTGAGATCACCACGTCGTTGCGCTTCATGCCGATCCGGCCGAAGACCTCCCAGCAGAACGAGGCAACCGACAATTCTTTGCCTGCCTCGGCATCGGGGATCTCGATCCGGTGCGCATTGAAGTTGTTCTCGTCCAGCGTCTTCCGGATGACCTCGGCGGTCTCGGCGAGAGATGGCTGGTACAGGATGGCCACCGAATCGGCGCCGGCGACGGACTCGACCAGTTCGGTCAGCAGCCCGCGGCCGATGATGACCTCGTAGGGACTCTCACTGTTCACCGGTACGCGGATGGGTGCGGCTTGCTCGGTCACTTGGTGGCCTCCTGCTCGGTCAGTTGGGTGATGATCTCGTCGGCGACCACACGCTGATGCGGGTGCGCATCCACCACGATCGTGGCGGCGCCCTGGTAGATCGAATCTCGTTGTGCCAGCAGGTCTCGATACGCCTGCTTGGGGTTGTCCACTTTCAGGAGCGGCCGACTGGAGTTCGCAACCCGCGAAAAACCTTGCTCGGCATCGACTCTGAGGTAGACAACCGGGTGTCCGGTGAGTAGCTCGCGGGTGGCCGCCGTCAGGATGGCGCCGCCGCCCAGCGACAGCACACCGGTGTGGGTGCGCAGCAGATCGGCGACGATCTCGCGTTCGTATTCACGGAATGCCTCTTCACCGTCGGTGAAGATCTCCGGGATGGTCCGGCCGCTTCGGCGCTCGATCTCGGCGTCGCTGTCTTTCCACTCGCAACCCAGGACGCGCGCGAGCTGTTGTCCGACCGTGGTCTTGCCCGAGCCCATGAAGCCGATGAGCACCACCCGCGGGCCGGTCGACCCCGTCACGACGAAGGCAGGTGTGCGGCCACACGCTTGAGGTAGCCGGCGAGGTTGTCCCCGGTCTCGACGGCCGAATCGCCACCGAACTTTTCCAGGGCCGCCTGCGCCAGGACCAGTGCCACCATCGACTCGGCGACCACACCCGCCGCCGGAACTGCACAGACGTCCGAGCGCTGGTGGATGGCCGTGGCCTGTTCACCGGTGGTCATGTCCATGGTCGAAAGCGCCTTCGGCACTGTGGAAATCGGCTTCATCGCGGCCCGGACCCGGAGGGACTCACCGTTGGTCATGCCGCCTTCGAGCCCACCGGCACGGTTGGTCGACCGCACCGCGCCACCTGGACCGGGGATCATCTCGTCGTGTGCGGCGCTGCCGCGACGGCGAGCGGTCTCGAATCCGTCGCCGACCTCGACACCCTTGATGGCCTGGATACCCATCAGCGCACCGGCCAACCGCGAATCGAGACGACGATCGCCACTGACATGCGAACCCAGACCAACGGGCACACCCGTCGCGACCACCTCGACAACACCGCCGAGGGTGTCGCCATCGCGTTTTGCCGCTTCGATCTCGGCGATCATCGAAGCCTGCGCCGCGGTCGAGTAGGCCCGAACCGGGCTGGCGTCGATCTGCTCGAGGTCGGCGTAGACCGGGGCGGCACCGATGTAGGGGTCGGAGGCTCCGATGGAGATCACGTGCGACAGCACCTCGATACCGAGGACCTGACGCAGGAAGTTACGGGCGACCGTGCCGATCGCAACGCGGGCAGCGGTCTCGCGGGCGCTGGCCCGTTCCAGGACCGGACGGGCATCGTCGAAGCCGTACTTCAACATGCCGGAGTAGTCGGCGTGGCCGGGTCGCGGCCGGGTGAGCGGCGCATTCCGGGCGATGCCTTCGAGTTCTTCGGCCGGGACCGGATCGGCAGACATCACGGTCTCCCACTTGGGCCACTCCGTGTTGCCGATCTCGATGGCGATCGGTCCGCCCATCGTCAAACCGTGGCGAACACCACCGACCAGGGTGACCTGGTCGGCCTCGAACTTCATCCGCGCACCCCGTCCATAACCAAGACGGCGGCGGGCCAATTGGTCAGCAACCTGCGACGAGGTCACCTCGACACCGGCCACCATCCCTTCCAGGACGGCTACCAGTGCGGGACCATGGGATTCTCCGGCAGTACTCCAGCGCAACACAGTTCCCAATTGTTCCACGCCCATCAACATGTGCTGTCACCAGATCCCCTGCCGTCACCAGAGGCCACAGCAGAGCGCCGCGGACGCACACAGCGCCGGTCCGTGTGCCGTACCGCGTGAGCGACCGTCACCCGTACGGCAGATCAGAACCTGTCCGAGCGTCAACATCTGCGCGAGCAACACCAAGACCGTTGCAGTGGCGAGCGAACCGGCCATCGCGCCGACCACCACGGCCAACTTCACATCACCACCGCCGCAGCCCCCGAACCAGAACGCGATCAGGTAGATGACACCGGCCACCAGCAGGCCGGCGCCCGCGCCGGGGGCGATGATCGTGCCTGCGATGGCACCGAGCACACCGGGTAGGACCACACCGTTCGGCAGGCGGCGGGTTCGCACGTCGACTCCGGCCAGCGCCACAAACCAGAACCCCACGATCCCGACAACAAGCTGCATTCACCCACCCTCGCGCAGCCGCACCAACTGTCGGGGCCACCGGCAGCCCGATTGTGGATGGGCACCGACTCTGTGGACGAATCGGTCGTTGTTGGCCGAGTCAGTCGAGCGCGGCGGCCATCACGTCCAGCGGAGCCTTCATGCCGGTGAACTGCTCGACCTGTCCCAGCGCCTGATTCAGGAGCATCACCAGCCCACCGACCACGGCGCCACCGGATTCGCTGACAGCGGCGGCCAGCGGGGTCGGCCAGGGGCTGTAGATGACGTCGAACAGTCGTGCTGTCGGTGCCAGAGCCCGGGCCAGCGGCTCGGCGGCCGCAGCCGGAACCGTGTTGACGACCACTGCGGCGGTGGCCGCGCGGTCCGCCAGTTCCGGAGTCGGTTCGAACGGCAGGATGTCGGTGGCCAGACCCAGCGCGTCGGCAACGGCCAGCACCTCAGCGGCCCGGGCACGGCTGCGAGCGACGATGCTCACTTCGCCGATACCGGCATCGGCCAGCGCCGCCAGGACCGGTGCGGCAGTTCCGCCCGCTCCGATGACAACAGCGTGTCTCGTCGGCGCCTGATCGATCTGGAGTTCGGCCAGGGCTGCCGCCGCACCGTCGATGTCGGTGCAATCCGCGCGCCAGCCACCGGCGACCCGGACCAGCGTGTTGGCCGAGCCCACGGCAATCGCACGGTCGGTGCGGTGATCGGCGAACTCCAGCGCGGCCCGTTTGCCCGGCATCGTCACCGAGAACCCGATGTACTTCTCATCGATACCCGAGACCAGCGATGGGAGTTGCTCCGCGGTGCACTCGATGCGCTCGTAGGTCCAGTCGACAAGACCCAATGCCCGGTACGCCGCCAGATGCAACGCGGGCGATTTCGAGTGTGCCACCGGCGATCCCAGGATCGCGGCAGCTCTGCCACGGCACGTCATCAGCAGTTGGTCTGGAGAATCGAATTGTCGCAAGCCTGTTGGCGGTTGCGCTTGTGCTGCTCGTAGTCCTCGGTGAACAGCGTGGTCCCCTGCTGATCGACTGTGACAAAGTACAACCAGTTACCGACCGGCGGTTCGATCGCTGCCAGCAATGCGGGCTGGCCGACCGCGCCGATCGGGGTGACCGGTAAACCCTTCTGCTGGTAGGTGTTCCACTTGGTGGGTGCCACGAAATCGTCACCGGCCACATCGATGTTCTGGATGGCGGAGGTGTAGTTGACCGTCGAGTCCATCTGTAGGGCCTGGTCGACGCCGAGCCGATTGGCGATGACCCGGGCGACCTTCGGATAATCCTCGGCGGTGTTGACCTCACGTTCGACGATCGAGGCCGACACCAGCGTCTGGTACGGGTTCAGGCCCGTCGACGAGGTGCCCGATGCGGGCAGCCCCCACTGCGCGAACAGGTCTGCGCTGCGCGAGATCAGGTAGTTCAGCATCTGCACCGGGGTGAGGCCGGGATCGATCATCTCCCACGACGTCGGCGCGATCAGACCCTCGATGCGGCGATGATCGCCATCAAGCGCCGACACCGCATCTACGGCCCACTCGGGCACACCGAGTTCTTGTGGAGTGGCGGTCGCCGCGGCCTGGGCCAGATCCTCGACCGTGGAGCCCTGCGTCACGCCGTTGAGGTCGACGGTGGTGGCCTCGGCAACCCGGGCGAAGATGCCCGCGGTGGTCTTGCCGTCGATGCCGTCCTTGGAGTCGAGCTGCAGACCCTCCGGGATGACCACCCGGCCGACCCGGCTGTCCATGTTCGTCAGCATCGACACCGCAGTGCTGGCCGGGATCTCGGTGCGGAGTTTGTAGTAACCGGCCGATATCGGCTGGTCATCGGCCGCAAGCGTGAAGGCGTTGACGCTGCCGACCACGTCGTTTTCTTCGAGGATCTCGCCGAACTGGGTCAGCGTCGCATCCTGCGGGATCGACACGAGAACATCCGAGGTGCCTGCGACGTTCGTGAAGTCTTTGTCGTCGGTTCCGAAGAATCCGGCAACGCGTAGTCCGGCGTATCCGATGCCACCGACCAGGGCCAGCATGAAGACGACCGCGGCCGAGATCACGATCAGTCTCCGCTTCTTGCGGCGCGCTGTCGCCGCGGCGGTGCGCTTGGGTGACCGGACGCGGGCCGTCCCTTCGCGGCGGTCGGCGTACTCCTCACGAACCGGATCGACGTAGGGCGCCCGCTCGTCACGCCTGGGATCGGGGTCGTACGCGTGCGGATACGCAGGCTCGACAGCCCGCGGAGCCGGTCGCTGTCGCGGGATCGGCTGCGATGGGGGTTGCTGTCGCGGGATCGGCTGCGATGGGGGTTGCTGTCGCGGGATCGGCTGCGATGGGGGTTGCTGTCGCGGGATCGGCTGCGACGGAGGTTGCTGGGGTCCGGGGTGGGGCTCCCACAGGGCTTCCGGCGGTGGCGCGCTCGCCCGCCGAGGTGGCGCCTCCCGCGGAGGTGGCGGTGGCGGTGTGCGACGACCTGCTGCCGGATCACGCGGTGGGATCACCTCGGGTCCACGTCTGCGGTTCGGTGCCGTTCCGTTTCCCTGAGTGAAGTACTTCAGACGATCGGGGTCATAGGGAGTGTCCGCGCGCCGACGACGGCGACCCGGCTCTGCCTGCGCCCGACGATCGTCGGATCCGTCGTCGCTCACCCGCGGCCTTCCTGACTTGCCTGCAGATCCAGCCAGTTCTGGAGGATCGCGGTGGCAGCTGCCTGATCGATCACAGATTTCTGGAACTTCGCCCGAACACCGGACGAACGTAGTGCTTGTTGTGCGGTCACCGTTGTCAAACGTTCATCGGAGTACATCACCGGCACCGGCGAGATGCGCCGGGCCAGCGCGTCACCGAACTCGGTGGCGAGGGCGGCGGCATGACCGTGCTCGTCGCGCAACGTTTTCGGCAGTCCGACGATAACGCCCACAGCGTCGTATTCGGCGACAATTTCGGCGAGTCGCCTCAGATCGGCATCACCTTTGGGGGTTCGGGCGACAGTCTCGACCGGAGTGGCCAGGATCCCGTCGGGATCACACGAGGCCACTCCGATCCGAACGCTGCCGACGTCGATGGCGATACGGCGCCCTCGGGGCGTCAGCGTCATCGAGCCGAGCCGACCAGTTCACGCAGCCGAACCAGCGCTGAATCAATACCTGCGGCGTCGCTACCGGAACCCTGTGCCAGGTCCGGCTTTCCGCCTCCCCGACCCGAGACCAGCGGCGCGAGTTCGCGAACAAGATCGCCGGCCTTGATCCCGGCGTCGCGGGCTGCCGCGGTGGTCGCGACGGCAAACGGCACCTTGTCGCCCGATGCCGAGAAAAGCACCACAACGGCGTTGTCCGAGCCCACGCGTCCGCGCAGGTCCGCGGCCAGTGTCCGCAGGTCACCGGCGTCCATACCGTCGAGCTTTCCGGCGACCACCAACACGTCACCGACACGCGTCGCGTCGTCGATCAGCGAACCCACTGATGCTTTCGCCGCGTCGGCCCGCATCTTCTCGATCTGCTTTTCGGCTTCCTTGAGTTTCGTCACGAGCGACTCGACCCGTCCGGGAACCTGGTCGCTCGGCACCTTGAGGGACGAGGCCAGTCCGGCCAGCAGTGCGCGTTCCTTGGCCAGGTAGCGGTAGGAGTCGAGCCCGACGTACGCCTCGACCCGTCGCACACCGGAACCGACCGACGACTCACCGAGCAAGGTGACCGGACCGACCTGCGCCGACGAACCGACGTGGGTTCCACCGCACAGTTCCATCGAGAACGGTCCACCCATCTCGACCACTCGGACGACGTCACCGTAGTTCTCACCGAAGAGCGCCAGCGCGCCCATCGCCTTGGCATCGTCGATTCCGGTTTCGAACGTGTTGACCGGGTAGTTCGCCTCGACCGCAGCGTTGGTGATCTCTTCGATCTCACCGCGCTGCGCCTCGGTCAGCGCGCCCTGCGATGCGAAGTCGAACCGCAGGTAGCCGGGCCGGTTGAGTGAACCCGCCTGTGTTGCGGTCGGTCCGAGGACCTGGCGCAACGCGGCTCCCACGAGGTGGGTACCGGAGTGGCCCTGGGTGGCACCGTGACGCCAGGCGGCGTCGACCTGGGTGAGGACTTCGTCACCCTCGGCGATCTCGCCCTCTTCGATGACGGCGCGGTGCAGCCAGACCGACTTGCCGACCTTCTGTACGTCTTTGACCGACAGGCGCAGCCCCGACGACGTCGTGATGGTTCCGATGTCGGCGATCTGGCCACCGGCCTCGGCGTAGAGCGGGCTGCGGTCCAGGATCACCTCGATCTCCTGACCGGCGAACGCGCTTCGCACGCGCTGCCCGTCGGCGACCAGACCCAAAACCTTTGACTCCGAATTGAGTTCGTCGAACCCGGTGAACACGGTCGGTCCACGATCGAGGAACTCGCGGTACACACTGAGATCCGCGTGACCAGCCTTACGAGCGGTCGCATCGGCTTTCGCGCGCTGCCGCTGCTCGGTCATCAGTTCTTTGAACCCGGCCTCGTCCACCGAGAGTCCGGCCTCGGCGGCCATCTCCAGTGTGAGGTCGATCGGGAATCCGTAGGTGTCGTGCAACGCGAACGCGTCTTTGCCGCTGATCCGGGTGGCACCGGACGACTTGGTGGTCTCGGCGGCGTCGTCGAACAGCCGCGAACCCGCGGTCAGGGTCTTGAGGAAGGCGTCTTCCTCACCGACCGACGTGCTGACGATCCGGGCGCGCTTGTCGGCGAGTTCGGGGTACGACGCGGTCATCGTGTCGATGACGGCGTCGGTGAACGCCTTCATCGTGGCGCCGGTGGCACCGAGGAGCCGGGCCGAGCGCACGATTCGGCGCAGCAGGCGACGCAGTACGTAACCGCGACCGTCGTTGCCGGGCGTGATCCCGTCGGCGATCAACATCACCGCGGTGCGGGCGTGATCGGCGATGACGCGGAAACGGACCGAATCGGCGGGATCCGCTCCGTAGGTGCGGCCGGTCAGGCGCTCGGCGACCCCGATGACCGGTGCCAGCAGATCGGTTTCGTAGACGTTCTCGACACCCTGCAGGATGCAGGCGACACGCTCGATGCCCATGCCGGTGTCGATGTTCTTCTTCGGCAGCGGTCCGAGGATCTCGTAGCCGTCCTTGCCACCACCGGGACCCCGCTGGTTCTGCATGAAGACCAGGTTCCAGATCTCGATGTAGCGGTCCTCGTCGGCCTCGGGTCCGCCCGGGGCGCCGTAGTCGGGACCGCGGTCGTAGAAGATCTCCGAGCTCGGTCCACAGGGTCCGGGGACACCCATCGACCAGTAGTTGTCCTTCATGCCGCGGCACTGGATCCGCTCGGCGGGCACACCGATCTCGTCATGCCAGATCGCGGCGGCCTCGTCGTCGTCGAGATACACGGTTGGCCACAGGCGCGTCGGGTCGATGCCGTAGCCACCGTCGTCGACGGAGTTGGTCAGCAGCGTCCAGGCGAAATGAATCGCTTCTCGCTTGAAGTAGTCGCCGAACGAGAAGTTGCCTGCCATCTGGAAGAACGTGTTGTGGCGTGTGGTGATGCCCACTTCCTCGATGTCGAGGGTGCGGACACACTTCTGAATGCTGGTGGCCCGCACATACGGCGGGGTCTGCTCACCGAGGAAGTACGGCTTGAACGGCACCATGCCGGCATTGACGAACAGCAGATTGGGATCCTCGAGGATCAGGGACGCACTCGGCACCTCGACGTGTCCGGCCTTGATGAAGTGATCCAGGAACCGCTTCCTGATCTCATGCGTCTGCACTGACTGTCCTCACTCTGTGACTCCACCTGGTTGTCCAGGCCCATACTCCGTGACTGCACCTGGTTCCAGGCGAATCGGCATCCGTTTATTAGAACGTGACTAACCCACACTACTGGCAAGGCCACGCCGGAGTCGCACCCCCGAGACCAGACAAACCCGGCTCCGGCGTCACCGACGCCCGCGGATGATGTTGCGCAGGCGCCCCAGGCGCACCCCGATGTCACGTTCCCGACCACGGTCGGTCGGCTCGTAGTAGTCGACGCCGACCAGTTCGTCTGGCGGATACTGCTGCCGCAACACACCGTCCGGGGCGTCGTGTGGATACCGGTAGCCGACCGCGTTGCCGAGCTTCGCGGCCCCCGCATAGTGGCCGTCGCGCAGATGCGGTGGAACCGAGCCGGCCTTCCCACCTTCGACGTCGGCGACGGCGGCCCCGATGGCGGTGATCACCGCCGCCGACTTGGGTGCGGTCGCGAGGTGAATCGTTGCCTGCGCCAATGCAAGCCGGGCCTCGGGCATGCCGATCAGCTGTACGGCCTGCGCGGCGGCCGTTGCCGTCTGCAACGCCGTCGGATCAGCCATGCCGATGTCTTCGCTGGCGTGCACGATCAGACGGCGGGCGATGAATCGGGGGTCCTCCCCCGCACTGATCATCCGGGCCAGATAGTGCAGCGCCGCATCCACATCGGAACCCCGAATCGACTTGATGAAGGCGCTGATGACGTCGTAATGCTGATCACCTCCGCGGTCGTACCGCACGGCGGCCCGATCAACCGCGGATTCGACGTAGGCCAGTGTGACCGCGGCCGGCCTGTCGGCGTTGGCGTCGGTGTCCGACAGGACTGCGTCGGCGGCCGCCTCGAGAGCGGTCAGTCCGCGCCGCGCGTCACCGCTGGAGATCTTCTCCAGGTGGTCGAGCGCATCGTCGTCGATCGTGACCGCACCACCGAGTCCACGGGGATCGGCGGCGGCCCGCACCAACAACTTTCGGATGTCGGCATTGCTCAGCGACCGCAGTTGCAGAACCAGCGATCGGGACAACAGCGGCGCCACCACCGAGAACGACGGATTCTCGGTCGTCGCTGCGACGAGCAGCACGATCCGGTTCTCCACGGCGTCGAGCAGCGCGTCCTGCTGGGTCTTGGAGAAGCGGTGGACCTCGTCGATGAACAGCACGGTCTGGGTACCGGCGATGAGCCGTCGACGCGCGGCATCGATCACCGCACGGACTTCTTTGACCCCGGACGACAACGCCGAAAGCGCTTCGAAGCGGCCACCGGCGGCGGTCGAGATCAGGGCCGCCATGGTCGTCTTGCCGGTGCCCGGCGGACCGAACAGCAGCACCGATGCCGCACCGGAACCGTCGATCAGTCTCCGCAGCGGAGAGCCCGCTTCGAGTAGATGTTCTTGTCCGACAATCTCTTCGAGCGTTTGCGGTCGCATCCGGACAGCCAGCGGCGCACTGGTGGCAGGCCGCGCCAGTCCGCTGGTGATCAGCTCCGGCGGAGCGGCGGGGGCATCAAAAAGGCCGCCCTGTTCATTGGTCATGGCTGCTGGGACGTCAGTGCAGCCAGGAGGAATCCAGCGCCTGACCGACAGAGTCCGCGAACTCGGCCAGCGCTGGCTCGGCGGCCCGACGGGCGGCAGCGGCCAGCCCGGACCACCGGTCCACGATCACACGGGGATCCGAAGTACTCAGTGCCAGTCCGTGGGCCTCGTCGGCACGACCCACATCGGCGTCGTCGACCGGCAGCATCCACATCGTGGACAGCCACACCCACGCCAACCGGGCGAGGACGATCTTGCGTGCCAGCTCCCGGTCGGAGCCCAGGCTCGGCCAGATCGCCTGCACCTCGGAGCGCCAGGCATCGACCATCAGGGTTTCGAGTTCGTCCCGGCCGGCCGCCGAACTCGGCGACAGCCACGGTGTAAATGTCACCAATGCGTACGCGATGTCGAGCGTGGCGTCGCGGAACCCGCCCCACTCGTAGTCGAGGAACCGCACCCCGTCGCCGTTGATCAGGATGTTTTCGGGACCGACATCCGAGGGGCTGAAGGCCCGGTGTTCACCTTCGCCGAACAGGGAGTACGCGGCTTCGAGCGATTCGAGGACGATCGGGTCGAGATCCAACCCGAGCATCTCGGTGACGACCCGGGGCGCCGAGGCCACCGCGGCCGCGAACTGACTGTGCAGCGCATCTGCGGCGACACCGTCGCCACCCTGCCGGAGCAGTGCCGCGAAGTCGTTCTCGCCGCCGACCGTGGCCGCGTGCATCCGGCCAAGGGCCTGGCCCCAGGCACTCAGGGAGCCACCGACGGCTGCGGTGTCGTTGCTGGTCAGCAATTCGGTCATCGAACGGCCGTCGCCGAGGTCGGAGAGCACCAGGACACGGGAAGCGAGATCAAAGGCGATCAGCGCCGGCCCCGGCCGCGATGCCATCGGCAGCGTGTTGGCGTACTTGTACGAGGCGACCTCGCGGTAGAACGAGGCTCCCGATTCGGTCTCCCCGTCGCCGAGAACCTTGATCACCAGCGTGCGATCCGCCGAAAACGGATTCTGGGCGACTCGAACTCGCAAGACTTGGGTGCGACCGCTGCCACCGAGGTCATAGGGTTCGGCTAAGGACACCGGGGCGCCGGCGCGAGCGGCAAGAAGCCGCTCGGCTGCCTGCACCGCGCCGGTTTTCTGGCTATCGGCAAGAACAGTCATCCCCTACAACCTACCCAAAAGGTAGGACGTGAATCACTGCCACGGGAAATGAGCATCAATTTTCCGGGGACACATCCACCGAAACGTCGATCTCACTCTTCCGGGATTCGGTATAGATGACGCCCCTCAACGGTGGTACATCGTCGTAGTCGCGGCCCCAGGCGACCGTGACATGGCGTTCGTCGACGAGCTTGTCATTGGTGGGGTCGAACGCGATCCAGCGGTCGCCGGGAAGCCACACCGCCGCCCACGCATGCGAGGCATCGGCCCCGAAGATCCGTTCCCGCCCCGGCGGCGGGTCGGTGGCCAGGTAACCCGAGACATACCGGGCGGCGAGCCCCTGCGACCGCAAACATGCGATGGCCACCCGCGCGAAGTCCTGGCAGACACCCTCGCGACGCTCCATGACCGTATCGACCTTGGTGCTGATCGCCGTGGACCCCGAGCGGTAGGTGAAATCACGGAAGATGCGGGTGGTGAGTTCCACCACGACATCGAGCAACGGCGCGCCGGGCGTGAATATCGTCGACGCGTAGTCGATGACCGCAGCGCTGATCTCAGGCGGGTACAGGTCGAGGCGGAACTCCACCGCGCGAGCGCCCGCGGGTCCGGATGGCCGAGCCGATTCCCACGGAGCCCGGGCTGCGGCCGAGTTGAGCAGTTCCTGATCCAGCGGATCCACGTCCACCGTCGACACACCGGTCACCTCGAGCCGCCGATGCGGCGTCCGGACGTGGAAGTAGCTGTCGTAGTTGCCGTAGATGTCGACGCCGGTCGAGCGGTCTGAGGGCTCGGGGTCGATGGTGATCGCACTGTCGATCACCCGCTGCCCTGGCAGCTCGCGGGGTTGCAGATGGCAGCGGCCGTAACTGCTGCTGACCACGTCGTCGTAGTCGTAGCGGGTCCGGTGCGTGATCTTGTAGCGCCGCGGCGCTCCCTCGATCAGATCTGTGGTGGGCAGCGATCGGTTGTCGGCAATGTTCACAGCGTCCCCTCCGATCCGGCACCCCAGAGTGGCTGCATATCGACAGGGTAAGCAAATCTGGTGCGCCCGAGTACATCCGAGAGCTCTCGGAGTCCTTTGTCCAGCGTGCGCATCAATTCGGCCAACTCCACCCGCTTGCCTCCGGCACCGATCGCGGCCAGGTCCGCCGGGTCGACGCGGCGCAGTTCTGCCACCAGATCCTCGACGATGCGCTCGGCGGCAGCAGAACGGACGATCGACGGCAGCGAGCTCAAGTCGTCGCGCAGTGTCTGGAGCTGGTAGATCATCGCCCGAGGGTTGCCCTCGTCGAACAGCATCAGGTCGGCCACCGCACTGAGCCGGACGATGCCCCGGTTACGACGGCGGTAGATGATGACCGACTCGCTGGCCGACAGATACGCCTCAAGCAAGCCCTGTTCGGTGTCCGAGTCATATTGCGGCACCAGGATGGCCGAGGTCAGGCCGGCCAGCATCTGCGCGCGTTCCACCCGGCGCCCGATGTCCATGAACAACCAGCCCGGGTCGTGCACCATCGATTCGGCTTGCAATCCGGCCAGGGCCAGGAGCCCGTGCAGGATGTCGTCGTGTGCCCGGCCGAGTTCGGAACCGTCGCGCTCGGAGTCCTCGCTCGCACCGGCCGCCGGTCCGGTACCCAATTCGTTCAGTGCGCGGTCGATGGAACCGAGCACCATCCACGTGCTCGTCGACAGTTGGTCGCGGATCGCGCGGGCCAGTTGTTGTAGACGGTCGACTGCAAAGGCAACCGAACCCGGGGTCCGGCGGGCGGTGGTCATCATGTGCAAGCGCGTCGTCGCGGCCAGGACCTCGTCGGGGTCCGGGGGTTTGCTGCTGTCGAAGTCGAGTAGGCCCGCGGTGTCCTGCAGAACCGCGCGATTGCCGGACGCAGACGCAATTGCGCTCAGGAACAACGGGATCGACGCCGTACCCGTCATCCACGGTCGGTAGCGGTAGTCCTCGTAACGTTCGCGGGCGACCTTGACCATCCTCGTGGTCAGCTCGGCCCGCTCGCCGTAGCGGCCGAACCAGAACAGGTCGGACAGCACGCGAGGCGAGCTGACCACCGGATCGGAACTCGCGCGGACCGCGCTGGGCCTGGCACCGGTGACGATGATCGGCCGAGTGCGTTCTGGTGCACCACCCGATTCTTCCACCCGGATCTGGCCGGCAGCCGGTTCTACGGTGGTCACCCAGACATCTTTTCCGGCAACGGCATTCATCGCCGACCCGGCGGCTCCCTCGGCGAGCACCTGGCCGAGGCCGCCGGGCAGAACCGCGTACCCCGAACCCTGAGCGACGCTGAACGACCGAATGCCGACGGGTGCCGCACGCAGCGGCGAACCCGTACCGCGCGTTCGATTGGGGCCGGGCGTGGACGACGGCGCAACCGAGAAACGTTCGAGGACACGGCCGACCCACTGCCACGGCTCGGTGGAGATCCGGGCGCGCAGCGTGTCGATCGCGGCCGAACTGAGCATCGGACCGGAGAACTCTTCGCCGGTCCGGAAGTTCGTGATGGCCAGCGACGGCAGGTCGGCCGACAACTTTCCGTGTTCGAGATCGTTGCCGGCCCAATAGGTCTGCACCGAGTTCAGCAGCAGATCCTCACCGAGGAAATGTTTGCTGATCGCGGGAAGAACGGTGTGCAACGCCGGGTTCTCGAGCACCCCGCTGCCAAGGGTGTTGAGGACGGTGACCGAACCGCGCGACGCCGCCTCCACCAGCCCGGTGACGCCGAGGCGGGAGTCCGCACGCAGGTCGAGCGGATCGGAATAGTCGGAGTCGACCCGCCTGATGATCACATCGAGTCGTTTGAAGGTTCCCAGCGACCGCATGTAGACCGCACCGTCACGGACCACCAGGTCGGCGGCTTCCACCAACGGAAAACCGAGGATCGAGGCCAGGTAGGCCTGATCGAACGCGGTCTCCGACAGGGAGCCCGGTGTCAGCACGGCAACCGTGGGTTCCTCGATGCCTTGCGGGGCGTATTCGAACGTCGCTATCCGAACCGTGGCCGCAAACGCCGACATCGGTCGCGGCACACACCGCTGCAGGAGCCGCGGGAATGCCCGCGACATGAGCTGCCGGTCGGCCAATGCGTAGCCGACACCGGACGGCGCCTGGGTCCGATCCGAATACACCAGGTACTCACCGCTCGGCGCCCGGCCGATGTCGCAGGCGTGCATGAACAGCAGGTGCGGCCACACCTGCGGAAAACGCGCGGCCTTGCGAACGAAACCGGGATGCCCGTAGATCATCTCCGGTGGCACCAGACCCGAGGTGATCGCGCTCTGCTCGGCGTATACATCCGACAGGAGCGCATCGAGCACTCGCGCCCGCTGCTCGATGCCTTTCTCGAGACTTTGCCACTGCGCGCCGTCGAACAGCAGCGGCACAGAATCGAGTTCCCAGCGTCGCTGCTGCGTGGAGGTACCGGTCGGGGCGTTGTACGTGATGCCGTCGTCGTCGATGAGTGTGCGCACCCGCCGATCGGCCTGGCGGAGACCGGCATCGGCCATCCGCTCCAGATTGTCGATCAGGCCGGACCACTGGGCGCGGATCGCACCGGTGCTGTCGAACAGCTCGTCGAAGGGTCCGGACGGGGATCCCGGCAGGGCCGACAGATCAAACAATCCGTACCGGTCAGACCGGTATCGGTCCAAAACTCCGGCGGGTTCGATCCTTGGCGGTGTCACCGAAGGACTGTACGTGCTCGCCGTAGATCCAACATCATGGGCACACCGGAATCGGTTGCCAGCCTGGCCTGATACTCACGGAGCTTGGCGGTGTCGACGGTGCCGACGTGATGGCCGGAGGCCTCGAAACGACCATTGCGACGCGACTCGGCCTCCACCGCGTTCACCGGTGGACGTTCGTACGCCAGACCACCGGGATGGATCACGTGATAGGTCGCACCGCCCACCGACCGCCCGTTATGGGTATCGATGAGATCGAAGACCAATGGGCTGTCGATGGTGATCGTCGGATGGAGGGCACTCGGTGGCTGCCACGCCCGGAACCGGATACCGGAGACGGTCTCCCCCGCCCGGCCGGTCGGCGTCAACGGAACCGGGACACCGTTACAGGTCAGGATGAAGCGATTCATGTCTCCGCCGAGGACTCGGAGCTGGACCCGCTCGATCGACGAATCGACGTACCGTGCGGTGCCACCGAACGCGGACTCCTCACCGAGGACGTTCCAGGGTTCGATCGCGCCGCGCAGCTCGATCTCGACATCGCGGATGTGAACCGTACCCAGACGCGGGAAGCGGAACTCGGTGAACGGGGCCAGCCAGGCGGTGTCGAAGTCGTAGCCGGCCTCGCGTAGATCTTCGGCGACGTTGGAGATGTCGTCGATCACATAGTGCGGCAACAGATGTCGGCCATGCAGGTCGGCGCCGTGGCGTTGCAGCCGCGCCCGGTAGGGCTTGTCCCAGAACCACGAGACCAGGCTGCGGACGAGCAGCGATTGCACCATCGCCATCTGGTGGTGCGGCGGCATCTCGAAGCCACGGAGCTCGAGCAGACCGAGCCGGCCGCGCGTCGAGTCGGGGCTGTAGAGCTTGTCGATGCAGAACTCGGCCCGGTGGGTGTTGCCGGTGATGTCGGTCAGCAGATGGCGCAGCGCCCGGTCGGCGACCCATGGCAGGTGATGGGAGGTGTTGCCTGCCGCGGTCTCGTCGCTGATGCGATCGATTTCGGCAAAGGCGACTTCGAGTTCGTAAAGCGAACTCTCCCGCCCCTCGTCGACGCGGGGTGCCTGCGAGGTGGTGCCGATGAACCGTCCCGAGAACAGATACGACAGCGAGGGATGCAGCTGCCAGTAAGTCAGCATCGAGACCAGCAGATCCGGGCGGCGCAACATCGGTGAATCGGCCGGGCGGATGCCACCGAGTGTGATGTGGTTGCCGCCGCCGGTGCCGCCGTGGCTCCCGTCGAGGTCGAACGACTCGGTGCCCAACCGGACCCGGCGAGCCTGGTCGTAGAGGGTTTCGAGGAGTTCGGACTGTTCGACGAACGACGCCGTCGGCTGGATGTTGACCTCGATGACACCGGGGTCGGGCGTGATCGTCAAGGACGTCAGGCGAGGATCCGACGGTGGGCCGTATCCCTCGATGACCACCGGTTTACCCACCTCGGCGGCGCTGTGTTCGATCAGGCTGACCAGCTCGGCGAAGTCGTCGCCGGTCTGGGTAGGAGGAAGGAAGACGTACAGGACACCGTTGCGCTCCTCGGCCACCAGTGCGGTGACCGATCGACCGGAGGGTTCGACGAGATCAGGTTGTTCCGGGGGTGTTTGTGCCGCCGCGTTTGCTTCTGCTTCTGCGGCCTTCTTCGCTTCGGCAGCAGCACGGGCCTTCTGCATCTCCGGGGTGATCCACAGCGGTTCACCGTCTCCGGGAACACCTGCCTCGGCCACGGACGTGCCCGGGCGGGCGCCGACCAGCGACTCCCCCGCCATTCCGGTCCGTGGCATCTGCGGTGCGGACGCGGCAGGTGGTTCGGACGAAGCGGGCGGTAGCGGCAGCACATCCGCCGCGGCGAGATCGGCGAGCGGGTCGATGTCGAACGCGGTGGGATCTGCGAGGAAGAACTGCATGTTCGGCTCCCAGAAGAGAGCATCGAGCGGCAGTCGAAGACCCGCGGGCGAATTGCCAGGACTCAGGACCAATCGGCCCCGCCGGGTCCGCCACAGTGCGCTCTGCCATCCGACACCGTCCGCGGCGCGGTTGATCGGCATCACATAGGCGGTGGGACTGCCGACCGACGAATCCAGCTCGGCCAGAAGGCGCTTACGAATCTCTGTCGAATCCTTGTCGGGCGTCAGGTCGTCCTCGGTTGCCTCGGCGGCCTGCGCTTCGGAGTCCGGCGGTGCGCCCGCAGGCAGCCGCACCAACTCGGCGAGCCGCAGCAGCGGATCCTCGTAGGCGGGCATCACCTGCGAGTCCGGAAGACGCAGACGTCGTGCCAGTGCCGAGATGAATGCCTTGGGCGCCTTGGCCGTTGCGGGATCGGTCGGTCCGAGTCCACCCGGCGCCTGCCAATCCATGGTGGCCTGTGCGGCGTACTTGGTTGGCCACGGGTCATCCAGTAGGTCGGGGTTGTTCCAGAGTGCTTTTCCGTCGGCGCGCCAGATCAGGTCGATCTGCCACCGCGGCAACGGTTCACCGGGATACCACTTGCCCTGACCGCGCTGCACCAAACCGCTCGGCGCGTAGATCTTCTTGACGCGGTCGGCCAGATCGGATGCGAGTGAACGCTTGTGGGGTCCGTCGGCGTCGGTCAGCCACTCGGGATCGACCTGGTTGTCCAGGGAGACGAACGTCGGTTCACCGCCCATCGTCAGCCGGACGTCGGCTTCACGCATCCGCTCGTCGAGGTCGGTGCCGAGATTGACGATCCGCTTCCACTGATCACCCGAATACGGCAGCGTGACCCGCGGATCTTCGTGGAAGCGGGAGACCTCGTTCGAGAAGTCCATCACCGCATGGCATTTGCCGGTGGCGCCGGTGATCGGCGCGGCCGCGCCCGGATGTGGGGTCGCGGCAAGCGGGATGTGGCCTTCCCCTGCGAAGAGGCCCGACGTGGGGTCCATGCCCACCCAGCCCGCGCCGGGCAGGTAGACCTCGGTCCAGGCATGCAGGTCGGTGAAGTCGGCGTCGGGGCCGGACGGGCCGTCGATCGACTTGATGTCGGACGTCAACTGGACCAGATACCCGGAGACGAAACGTGCCGCCAGACCGAGACGGCGCAGAATCGCAACCAGCAACCATGCGGAGTCGCGGCACGAGCCGACCCCGCTGTCGAGTGTGAACTCCGGCGCCTGCACGCCTGCCTCGAGTCGCACCGTGTATCGGACGTCGTCGCGCACTGCCGAATTCAGTTGGACGAGGTAGTCGATGACGCGCATCTTCCCGGACGCACGGTGGTCGTCAACCCACTTGGCCACCAACGGGTCCGCGCCCGTCTCGTCCACCGGCCGCAGATAGACCTCGAGATCGCGGCGGAGTTCTTCCGGGTATTCGAAGCCGACGTTCTCGGCCCATTCCTCGATGAAGAAGTCGAACGGGTTGATCGCGGTGAGGTCGGCAACCAGACCCACCGTGAAGCTCAGGACCGTTGTCGGTTCCGGAAACACCAAGCGCGCCAGGTAGTTGCTGAAGGCATCCTGTTGCCAGTTGATGAAGTGGTCGCCGGGCTCGACCTTCAGCGAATACGCCTCGATCGGGGTCCGCGAGTGTGGCGCCGGCCGCAGGCGCAGTACATGTGGGTAGACCTTCGTCAACCTGTCGAAGTTGTACGTGGTCCGGTGCTCGAGTGCCACCTTGATCGTCAACTGGCGTTACCTCCATGCGTCCCAAAACGTGAGGCTGCAAGTTCATCACAATCTTCGCCCCACCGCCGGGCACAGGATCTAGGCCAACCACGGGTTGGCACTGTTCACTAACACCCTGAAAACCGTCAAATAGCAGGGCTCCGAGGGCAAATCGCCCTCGGAGGTCCTGTATTTGCCAGACTTCAGGGCCGTCACCGTGTGAGGCCACCAAAGGCAGATCGCCGGCGGCACGAGGCCGCCGGCGATCTGTCGATCCAGGTTTCTTGCGGGAGCTACTGCTTCTCGGTGGCCGCTTGCTTCTCGCCGGCCGCTGCCGGAGCCTGCTGCTGCTTCGGAGCTGCCGGCTTGGCGTCGATGCCTGATTCCTTGCGCTGCTCCGGGGTGATCGGCGCAGGCGCATCGGTCAGCGGGTCGATGCCGCCGCCCGACTTCGGGAACGCGATCACGTCGCGGATCGACGGCTGACCGGCAAGTAGCGCCGTGATGCGGTCCCAGCCGAAGGCGATTCCGCCGTGCGGCGGTGCGCCGTACGCAAATGCGTCGAGAAGGAAGCCGAACTTCTCCTGCGCTTCGTCGTGCGAGATACCCATGATCTTGAAGACGAGTTCCTGGATCTCACGCTTGTGGATACGAATCGAACCGCCGCCGATTTCGTTGCCATTGCAGACGATGTCGTAGGCGTAGGCCAACGCCGCACCGGGATCGGACTCGAGGATCTCAAGCGATTCCGGCTTGGGCGAGGTGAAGGCGTGGTGCACAGCGGTCCACGCACCCGAACCCACGGCCACGTCACCGCTTGCGGTGGCTTCGTCGGCAGGCTCGAACAGCGGTGCGTCGACAACCCAGGTGAAGGCCCAGTCGCCGTCCTTGATCAGTCCGAGCTTCTGGGCGATCTCGCCGCGGGCCGCACCGAGCAGCGCACGCTGAGCCTTGACCGGACCCGCGGCGAAGAAGACGCAGTCGCCGGGGTTGGCACCGACATGGGCGACGAGGCCGTCGCGCTCGGCCTCCGACAGGTTCTTGGCAACCGGACCACCGAGCGTGCCGTCTTCCTGCACCAGCACGTACGCCAGTCCCTTGGCGCCGCGCTGCTTTGCCCATTCTTGCCACGCATCGAGCTGACGGCGGGGCTGGCTTGCACCGCCGGGCATGACGACCGCGCCCACATACGGCGCCTGGAACACCCGGAACGGAGTGTCCTTGAAGTAGTCGGTGCACTCGACGAGTTCGATGTCGAAGCGCAGATCGGGCTTGTCACTGCCGAACCGGCGCATCGCATCGGCGTAGGTGATCCGCGGGATCGGGGTCTGCACGTCGTAGCCGATCAGCTTCCACAGCGCGACCAGGATCTGCTCGCCGAGGGCGATGATGTCGTCCTGCTCGACGAAACTCATCTCGACGTCGAGCTGGGTGAACTCGGGCTGGCGGTCGGCGCGGAAGTCCTCGTCGCGGTAGCAGCGGGCGATCTGGAAGTAACGCTCCATGCCTGCCACCATCAGCAACTGCTTGAACAGCTGCGGGCTCTGCGGCAGTGCGTAGAAGGTACCCGGCTGCAAGCGTGCGGGGACCAGGAAGTCGCGTGCACCCTCGGGGGTCGAACGGGTCAGCGTCGGGGTCTCGATCTCGACGAAGTCCTGCTCCAGCAGCACATTACGGGCGGCCTGGTTGACCTTGGACCGCAACCGCAATGCCGAACCGGGACCTTCGCGACGGAGGTCGAGGTAGCGGTACTTCAGCCGAGCTTCTTCACCTGGGTTCTCGTCCAGCTGGAACGGCAAAGGTGCCGACTCGTTGAGAACGACCAGCTCGGTCGCGTTGACCTCGACGTCGCCGGATTTCAGGTTGGGGTTCTCGCTGCCTGCCGGACGCTGCTCGACAACGCCGGTCACCTGGACGCAGTACTCGGCGCGCAACCGGTGCGCGGGCGTGGCGACGGCCTCGTCCCGGAACACGACCTGCGCGAGACCGGAGCTGTCCCGCAGATCGATGAAAATCACGCCGCCGTGGTCGCGTCGGCGCGCCACCCAGCCGGTCAACGTCACGGTCTGCCCGGCGTTCGCGGCTCGCAGTGATCCGGCAAATTGGGTGCGCAGCACAATAGTCCTCTCGAAGCTGACGATTTTGTATCGTGCAACATCTTACGGCTGCCTCGATCGGCCGAGGACGGCACTGCTCATGCAATGCTGACCGCATGACTTTTCGAGGCAATGGCCCCTTGGATACCGGCAACGTTTCGGGCGGTGGCGGAGGCCGCGGCAAGTTCGCCATCGGCGGCGGCGCCGGCCTGATCATCGTGATCGCAGCAGCCCTGTTCGGATTCGATCCGGGCATTCTGGGCCTGGGCAGTGACGGATCGACCTCGACGTACTCATCCCAGGACCAGTCCGCCATCAACGAGGAGATCAAGAGCTGCACCATCGAAAAGGCGAACACCGACACGGTATGCCGGATCGTGGCCACCACCAACAGCCTCGATGCGGTGTGGTCGGAACTCATGCCCGGCTACGAACCACCGAAGACGGTCATCTTCGAGGGCAGCGTCGACACCGCCTGCGGACCGGCGACCTCGGATGTGGGCCCGTTCTATTGCCCCGGCGACCAGACCGCGTACTTCGACCCGTCGTTCTTCGATGTCCTGAGCGACCAGCTCGGCGGCGGAGACGGGCCGCTGGCCCAGGAATACGTCGTCGCCCACGAGTACGGCCACCACGTCGAATACCTGACCGGTGCCCTGCAGGAAGGTCAACGGATGGGTGCGGCAGGACCGAACTCGGGTTCGGTACGAATCGAATTGCAGGCCGACTGCCTGGCCGGGGTATGGGCATATCACGCCGACAAAGGCGCCGATGCGATGCTCGAACCGCTGACCCAGCAACAGATCAACGACGTCATCAAGACCGCCAAGGCGATCGGCGACGACGCGATCCAAGGCGATGCCTCCAACCCGGAAGGCTGGACCCACGGCTCATCAGACCAGCGGGTCCGCTGGTTCAACGTGGGCTACAGCGCGGGTGACCCGAACTCCTGCAACACTTTCGATGCGGCAAGCCTGTGAGCCGGTCCAGCGCGATCGACCAGATCGCCGACAACCACCTCGAACGCTCCTGTGCACTCAACCCCATCGAGGCGACCCACCTCGGAGTGGCCGGCTTCGACGATCAACTGCCGGACTTCTCTCCGGAGGGTGAGGCAGATCGGGTCTCCGAACGCCGCGCCGCGCTGAGTTCGCTGGCGTCCGCGAACATCACCGACGACGTCGACCGCGTCACCGTTGCCACGATGTCCGACCAGTTGCGCCGTGCACTCGCAGTCGACGATGCAGGCCTGCGGATCGGCGAGGTCAACGTCATCGAATCCCCGCTACAGGGTGTTCGCGATGTCTTCGATCTGATGTCGACGACGACCGCAGCCGAGCAGGACCTGTTCCTCGCGAGGTTGTCGCAGGTGCCCGCCTGCGTCGAATCGATCATCACCGGGATGCGCCATCGCGTGCAGACCGGTCCCCCGTTGGTGAGCCGGCAGGTGAGTCTGTGCGCCACGCAGGCCGACGCCGCAACCGGGTCGATCTTCAGCAACGCCACCGCCATCGAAACCACCGACCAGGTCGATCTGCTCGACGATCTGCGCGGCCAGGTGGGTGCTGCGATGACCGAACTCGCAGCGGTCCTGCGCGACGAGGTCCTGCCCCGGACCATCGACACCGATGCCGTCGGCCGCGACCGCTACCGGCTCCACTCGGCCGAGTTCGTCGGCGCGGACATCGACGTCGACGATGCCTACGCCTGGGGGCTGGATCTCCTCGAATCGATTGTGGCCGAACAAGAGACGTTGGCCCAAGAGATCGCACCCGGCGCCGGAGTGGCCGGTGCGCTGGAAGCACTGAACAACGATCCCCGCTACCAGATGACCGACCGCGACGCGTTTGTCGCCTGGATGCAGGATCTGTCCGACCGCGCGACCGAAGAGGTAGGCAGGCTGCACTTCGACATCCCGCCGCAGCTGACCGCACTCGAATGCCGGCTGGCTCCGTCGGCGACCGGGATCATCTACTACACGATGCCCAGCGAGGACCTGAGCCGTCCGGGACGCATGTGGTGGTCGGTGCCGCCGGAGCAGCAACTCTTCCATACGTGGCAGGAAACCACCACGGTCTTCCACGAAGGTGTCCCGGGCCATCACCTGCAACTGGGGTCGGCGATGGTGAGCCCGGAGCTGAACCGCTGGCGCAAGCTGGCGTCGTTCACCTCCGGCCACGGCGAGGGGTGGGCGCTGTACGCCGAGCGGCTGATGGGCGAACTGGGCTGGCTCGACGATCCGGGCGACCGGATGGGCATGCTCGACTCGCAGCGACTGCGCGCGGCCCGCGTGGTCGTCGACATCGGCGTGCACTGCGGCCTGACTGCACCCGCCTCAGTGGGCGGCGGCACCTGGGATGCCGACAAGGCCTGGCAATTCCTGAGCTCCGCGGTCGCGATGGACAAGACAGTGCTGCGGTTCGAGCTCAACCGCTACCTCGGCTGGCCTGGACAGGCCCCGTCATACGCACTGGGACAACGGGTCTGGCAACAGGCCCGCGACAACTACATCCGAACCAACCCGACGGCATCCCTCAAGGACTTCCACCGCAAGGCCCTGGCGCTGGGCGGTGTCAGTCTCGATGTGCTGCGGGCAGAACTGAGCTGACCACCACCTACAAACGAGTCGCCGGTTAGCCGGGCGGGTTCTCGGCTGTGGGGAACTCCGGCGTATGGGCCGAACTCCCCCACGTCCGGCCCGTATGCGGGGCGGGCGACGGATCACCGTCGACGGTGAAGGTGCAGGCGGCGACGCTGGTCGCCATCAGAACCCCCACCACCATCGCCGCCCACCGACGCCGCACCCCCATGGCCCCTACCCTGCAGCCAACGCCGAATTGATGTGCGCCACCACGTCATCGAGCGCGACGCGCTGTTGCTCACCGTTGGACAGATCCTTGAGTTCGACCTGACCGTCGGCGAGTTCGTTCTCGCCGAGCACCAACGCGAAACGTGCGCCCGAGCGGTCGGCGGCCTTCATCGAACCCTTGAGACCGCGACCCCCGTAGGCGATGTCGGCGCGGATGCCCGCGGCCCGAAGTCGACCGGTGATCGCGACCAGCTCGTCTTTGGCGGCTTCACCCATCGGGACGCCGAACACCTCGCAGCGCGCATCGCTGACGGCGGCAATACCTTCGGCCTCCAGCGCGAGCACGGTGCGGTCGACACCCAAGCCGTAGCCGATGCCCGAGAGCTCCTGCTTGCCACCGAGCTGCTTCATCAGACCGTCATAGCGGCCACCGCCACCGATGCCGGACTGCGCACCGAGTCCGTCGTGCACGAACTCGAAGGTGGTCTTGGTGTAGTAGTCGAGGCCGCGCACCAGTCGCGGGTTCTTCTCGTACGGAACCCCGAGTCGGTCGAGGTGACCGATCACCGCGTCGTAGTGCTCGCGCGCCGAGTCCGACAGATAGTCGATCATCAGCGGCGCCGACGCCGTGGCCTCACGAATGTGCGGACGCTTGTCGTCGAGGACGCGCAGCGGGTTGATCTCGGCGCGACGGCGGGTCTCTTCGTCCAGGTCGAGCCCGAAGAGGAACTGCTGCAGGGCTTCCCGGTACTGCGGCCGACAGGTGTCGTCGCCGAGCGAGGTGATCTCGAGGCGGAAACCGGTCAGACCCAGACGGCGGAAACCCTCATCGGCGATGGCGATGACCTCGGCGTCCAGTGCCGGATCATCGATGCCGATCGCCTCGACACCCACCTGCTGCAACTGGCGGTAACGACCGGTCTGCGGCTTCTCGTAGCGGAAGAACGGTCCGGCATACGACAGTTTGACCGGCAGTTGGCCGCGATCGAGGCCGTGCTGGATCACCGCACGCATCACACCGGCCGTGCCCTCGGGGCGCAATGTCACCGAGCGGTCGCCGCGGTCGGCGAACGTGTACATCTCCTTGGAGACGACGTCGGTCGACTCTCCGACACCGCGGGCGAACAGCGCGGTGTCCTCGAAGATCGGGAGCTCGATGTGTGAGTACCCGGCCAGTCGCGCTGCACGCGTCAGGGTGTCGCGTACCGCCACGAACTGCGCCGACTGCGGTGGCACATAGTCCGGTACACCTCGTGGAGCCTGAAATCCGGCATTCACAGCCCGTGACGTCCCTTCTTGGGTTGATCGGCCGATCCCGAGGCGGTCAGGTCGGCGAGAAATGGATTGGTGGCGCGTTCGCGGCCGATGTTGGTCTGCTCGCCGTGGCCCGGCAGGACCACGGTGTTGTCGTCAAGCGGCAGCAGACGGTCGGCGATCGAATCGAGGAGCTGCTGATGACTACCGCCGGGCAGATCGGTCCGCCCGATCGAACCGGCAAACAACACATCACCGGAAAAGCACACCGGCACAGTGCCCTCCGGCGTGACGACGTCGATACCGAACAGCACCGAACCCTGCGTGTGACCGGGCGCGAGGTCGACGCTGAAGGAAATTCCGCCGACGTCGACCGTTTCGCGGTCGGTCAGTTCGATGACTTTCTCCGGCTCACGGAACACCGTGTCGCCGATGATCTGGGACATCGCCCGACCTATCCCGACACCCGGATCGGCCAGCATCGGCCGGTCGGCGGGATGGATGTAGGCCGGAATCGCGAACTCGTCGCAGAGCTCGGCGGCATTCCAGGTGTGATCGAGGTGACCATGGGTCAACAGCACCGCCACCGGGTTCAGCTGATGCTCGGAAAGTATCTCGCGGACGCCTGCGGCCGCGTCCTGACCTGGGTCGATGATGATCGCATCGCTGCCGGGCCCGCTCGCCACCACGTAGCAATTGGTGGCGAACATACCGGCGGGGAAACCCGTGATCAGCATGGTCTGTTCTCCTGGGTCGTAAGGACGTGTTCGACCATCATCCCAGCACCGCCGAACCTCATGTGCCACGGCCATCCGTTCTGGTCGAGCTCCGCTGCGCTTCGTCTCCGGTTCTGGTCGAGCTCCGCTGCGCTTCGTCTCCGGTTCTGGTCGAGCTCCGCTGCGCTTCGTCTCCCGGTCCACACCTTGTCCGGCGCGCCGGGGCAGCGCCCATATAACGTGCTCTCAGCAAGTGCTGGCAGACTCGCATCGGTGTCCCGCACCCGGGGCGCGGTCAGACGTACGACTTGACGGAGGTTCTCTGCAGTGTCGAGCAGCAACAACGAGCAACGCCGGCTAGCGGCCAAACGCAAGCTGGAGACGCGGTTGGAGCGGCAGCAGCAGGCCGCACGCAAGCGGAAGCTGATCATCATCGGCAGTTCGGTGGCGGTGGTTGTCATCGTTGCCGCGAGCGTGACCGCCTTCGCCGTCAAAAAGGTGTCCGACGACAACGAGAAGGCACGCTGGACCGCCTGCGCATACACCCCGAACGACGCCGACCCGCTGGCATCGCTACCGCCGATCGAACAGGTCCCGGCCGAGCAGCAGGCGGAGTACCTGAAGTACAAGGACGAGCTCACCGCGGGGATGGCAAACAAGCGCACCACCCCGATCCCCGGTGACAAGCAACTCAAGAACGGCATCGTCGACGCGTTGTTCACCACCAACCAGGGTGAGCTGCCCATGACGCTCGATCGTAAGGACGCGCCCTGCAACGTCGGCGCCTTCGAGACGATGATCAAGGCGGGCTACTACAACGACACCACGTGCCACCGCCTCACCACCGAAGGCATCAAGGTGTTGCAGTGCGGCGATCCGACGGCCACCGGCGCAGGCGGCCCCGGTTGGCAGAGCCCCGACGAGGCGCCCACGACCCTTGCGCCTGCAGAAGGCGACACGACCGGTCAGTCCGTCGTCTACCCGCGCGGCACGATCGCCGTCGCGAACAGTGGTCAGGAGAACACCGGCGCCAGCCAGTTCTTCATGGTCATCGAAGACAGCACGCTGGCACCGAGCTACTCGGTCATCGGCACAGTCGATCCCGCCGGACTCCAGGTCCTCGACAAGGTCCTGGCCGCCGGAGTCGAACCCGGCGCCGACGGTGCACCTTCCGCCGACGGCAAGCCCGTGCTGCCGGTCGAGATCCTCACCGCGACCGTCAAGAGCTGATCCACCGTCACGAACTGAGCAACAAAAAGACCCGGCCGCCCCGTTTGGGAGCGGCCGGGTTTTTTGTTCGGTTGATTCCGGACTGCAGGATCTGAGCACTGCAGGATCTGGGCAACGCCGAGATCTATACAGCCGAGATCTAAGCGGCCGAGGTCACCCGGTAGACGTCGTAGACGCCTTCGACATTCCGTACGACATTCAGAACATGTCCGAGATGCTTGGGATCGCCCATCTCGAACGTGAACTTGCTGATGGCCACCCGATCGCGACTGGTGGTCACCGAGGCGGACAGGATGTTCACCCGTTCGTCCGCGAGGACCCGCGTCACATCCGACAGCAGCCGCGACCGGTCGAGCGCCTCGACCTGGATCGCGACCAGGAAGACCGACGACGGTGACGGTGCCCATTTGACTTCGATGATCCGCTCGGCCTGCTCGCGCAGCGACCCCGCGTTGGTGCAATCGGTGCGGTGCACGCTGACACCGCCACCACGCGTGACGAAGCCCATGATCTCGTCGCCCGGTACCGGGGTGCAGCATTTGGCCAACTTGGCCAGAACACCATCGGCGCCGGGAACCACCACACCGGCATCACCGGTCTGACGGACCGGCGACGGCATGGTCGAGGGCGTCGACCGCTCGGCCAGCGCCTCCTGCGCGTCTTCGAGTCCACCGAGCTGGGCAACCAGGCGGCTGACCACATGTCGTGCCGACACATGACCCTCACCGACGGCCGCATACAGCGCCGAGACGTCGGCGAAGCGCAATTCGCTTGCGATCGCACTCATCGAGTCACTGTTGAGCAGGCGCTGGATCGGAAGCCCGCCGCGGCGAACCTCTTTGACGATCGCGTCCTTGCCGGACTCGAGTGCCTCTTCGCGCCGCTCCTTGGCAAACCACTGCCGGATCTTGGCCGTGGCCCGCGGGCTGACCACAAAACTCTGCCAGTCCCGCGACGGACCGGCCGTTGCGGCCTTGGAGGTGAAAACCTCGACCACTTCACCGTTTTCGAGCTTGCGTTCGAGCGCGACAAGCCGTCCGTTGACCCGTGCGCCGATGCAGCGGTGACCGACCTCGGTGTGCACCGCATACGCGAAGTCGACCGGCGTCGACCCCATCGGCAGGGTGATCACATCACCCTTGGGGGTGAAGACGAAGATCTCCTTGACCGCGAGGTCGTACCGCAGCGATTCGAGGAACTCGCCGGGATCGGCCGCCTCCCTTTGCCAATCGAGCAGCTGGCGCATCCAGGCCATGTCGTCGATCTCGGCGGCTTCTGATCCAGGCTTGGTGCCGTTCTTGCCTCGCGTCTCCTTGTACCGCCAGTGCGCCGCGATGCCGAACTCTGCGGTCCGGTGCATGTCACGGGTCCGGATCTGGACTTCCAGCGGCTTGCCCTCGGGACCGATCACCGTGGTGTGCAGCGACTGGTAAACGCCATACCGGGGCTGGGCGATGTAGTCCTTGAAACGGCCCGCCATCGGCTGCCAGAGCGAATGCACAACGCCCACAGCGGCGTAACAGTCACGGAGGTCGTCACAGAGAATGCGCATGCCGACCAGGTCGTGGATGTCGTCGAACTCGCGCCCCTTGACGATCATCTTCTGATAGATCGACCAGTAGTGCTTGGGCCGGCCCTCGACCGTTGCCGTGATGCGCGAACCCTCGAGCGACTTGATGATGTCGGCCCGCACGCGCGCCAGGTAGGTATCGCGTGACGGCGCCCGGTCGGCGACGAGACGGACGATCTCTTCGTATCGCTTCGGGTGCAGGATCGCAAAGGCCAGGTCCTCGAGCTCCCACTTGACCGTTGCCATACCCAGGCGATGTGCCAGCGGGGCGATGACCTCCAGGGTCTCGCGCGCTTTGCGGGCCTGTTTCTCGGGCGGCAGGAAGCGCATCGTCCGCATGTTGTGCAGCCGGTCGGCCACCTTGATCACCAGCACCCGCGGGTCGCGGGCCATCGCGATGATCATCTTGCGGATGGTCTCTGCCTCCGCGGCATTGCCCAGTGTGACCTTGTCGAGTTTGGTCACACCATCGACGAGATGCGCCACCTCTTGCCCGAAGTCGTCGGAAAGCTCCTCGAGCGAATACCCGGTGTCCTCGACGGTGTCGTGCAGCAACGCCGCCACCAAGGTGGTGGTGTCCATCCCGAGGTCGGCGAGAATCGTCGCCACCGCCAGCGGGTGGGTGATGTACGGGTCGCCGGACTTACGGAACTGGCCGCTGTGGCGCGCCTCTGCGGTGTCGTAGGCCCGCTGCAGCACATGAACGTCGGCTTTGGGGTGAACATCGCGATGGAGAGCGACCAGAGGCTCCAGAACGGGCCTGATGGAACTCTTCGTCGCAGTCATCCGCCGGGCCAGGCGGGCACGCACCCGCCGAGAGGCAGACGTCGATACCGCTGCACCGCCGGTCTTCGCTTCGGACTCTTTCTCACCGGTGGTCACCGATGCAGCCCTGGGAGCCTCGTCAGCCATCTGTCACCTCCGTTTGTCGAATCAAGCCTAGTCGTCTCGGCCAGAACCCAGTCGCCTCAGCCCGGAGCCAGCGCCGAGAGTTCGACACCGGCGCAGGCCGCGCTGACGGCTTCGCGGCCGCCCAGTCCTTCGAGTTCCATCACCACGGCGATCGACACCGGGATCGCACCGGCCTGCCGCAGCAATTTCACCGCTGCGATGACCGTTCCACCGGTGGCCAGGACATCGTCGATCACGAGCACGCGGCGTCCGGTCAGATCCAGCCCATCGGCCGGGATCTCCAGGCTCGCGGAACCGTATTCGAGTGAATAACTCTCGGTGAGCACGGGCGGCGGCAGTTTGCCTGCCTTGCGCATCGCCAGCACACCGGTACCGAGGTGAAGTGCTACACCTGATCCCAACAAGAAACCGCGGGCATCGATTCCCGCAACCAGGTCGACGCCATCGGCGCCACCAGCGGCCAGCCCGGCGATCACCGCACGCAACCCCTCCGGATCAGCCAGGACCGGTGACAGGTCCTTGAACTGGATTCCCGGAGAGGGGAAGTCGGCCACCCTGCGGGTGAGTCGCTCGATCGCCGCGAGAGCGTCGTGGCCGATCGGGGTCTTGCTGTCCATCTGGTATTTCCTCAATCTTGTTCGTTCAATTGTCGGTCAACAGCCAACGGTCGATGTTCCAGCCCGAGCCCGGTCTGGACATCCCCATCACCACATTGTTCACATTGTCCCCCGCGAGCCGAGTACGCGCCTCCGCAAACAGCGGCAGAACCGGCATGTCGCGCCACAGCAATGTCTCGATCTCCCGTAGCAGCGGAAGCCTTCCGGCAGACGGAACCGTCACCGCGAGCTGACCGATCAGAGCGGACACCCGACTGTTGTCGTAACCCCCGACGTTGATCGGTTCACCGCGCACGAACGCGTAGCTGTCCCGGGTCGGGTCGGCGGCCCCGGTGGCCGCAAAACCGTTGCCCGAGGCTGTGATCAGCACATCGACGTCGCGGCCGAGGCTTCCCGGACCGATGTCCGGACCCGCGGTATCGGTGACGGTCACATCGGCACGACCACAGCTCGCGGCGATCGCGGCGACCATCTGCGCCCGGCGACTGTCCGGCGCGACATAGCCGACCCGGACGACCAGCGGTGGCATCCCGGCGCGGGCGGCAGCCAATTGCGCTCGGGCCCGTTCGGGATCGGCCTGTAGGTACTGGCTGCCGAACTGTGCGTTCACCGCGTCGGACAACAGATCGTCCGGACCGAGTATGTGGTTGTTCACCACCGATGTTCCGCGGCCGAACTCGCGGGCCATGCTGTCTCGTGGGACGCAGGCGGCAAATGCCCGGCGGACGGCGGGATCAGCGAACACGCCACCACCGGAGAAGACGAGACGTTCGACACCCAGTGACGAGACGGGCGCCCGTCCGCCCGATGGAATCGGTACGGCCTCGCGCTGTTCGCGTGGCGCCGGGTCGACTCCGTAGGTCCCGGCCGCGATGTCGAGAACATCGATGGAACCGGCATCACCGGCGGCGATCTTCTCCGTCATCTCGGTCTGCCGTGGCCAGACGGTCAGCCGTGGCATGGCGGGCGGATCCCCCCACCAGCGGGTGTTCGCCACCAGGACCAGCCCGCCGTCGCGGGTGTACTCCTCGACACGTAGTGGTCCCAGCGCCGGATATCGATCGGCCGCGCCCTCGCCGGGCACCAACGTCCACGCCGTGTTCCATACCCGCGCGAGTTCGGCTCTGGCCTGCGGGTCGGACCCGGTGATGACGTCGACGACGGACGGTATGCCCATCTGCTGGGTGATCACCTGCGGCGGCAGAAGCGTGCCTGCGCCGAAGAGCGCCTTCCAATCCTTGTATGCGCGACCGTGTTTGAACGTGACCATCGCGGTCCGCGCGCCGGGTCGGCAATCGATGTCCTCGATGTCGCGGTACCCGGCGGTGCTGGCCACGTCGAAACCGCCGACCGCACCGCTGTGCGCCGCCCAGGCCAACGTCAACGCGTCACACGTCAGCGGCACCCCGTCGCTGTACACGGCCTTGGGGTTGATCTGGTAGCGGACGACCAGCCCCCCGCCGTCGCTGTCGGTGACGACGGAGGTGCCGATGTCGGTGTCCGCAAGGGCGCCGCCGTCCGGCCCCAGGTAGCTGAAACCTGGTAGGACTCGCGACAGCGCCATCAGCGCACCCTCGGTGGACCCACCCAGCGAACTCGGGTTGTAGGTCGTCACCGCGCCATCGATGACGTAGTTCACGGCCTCCGCAGGCGGATCGGAGCAGGCGCTGACCGACCCGAGTACACACATCCCGGCGATTGCCGTCGCCAGGTGCCCGCGGATTCTCATCAACCGTGAGGTTAGTGCTTGCGCCTGCGCTTACCCGACGGACGCACCCCGGGTTCCGGAGTGCTTCCGGGACGGGACGCACGCTTGGTGACCGGCGCGGTCTTGGTCAGCGTGGTCTTGGACCCTGCAGTTGCAGATCCAGCGGCCTCGGACCCGGCAGCGTCGGAGACGCTCGCGCGCTCTTCACGCTCCGCGCGGCGACCAAGGACCTTGCGGGTGTGCGCCCCGATGTCTTTACGACGCTCCTTGAGCGTGACCAGCAACGGTGTGGCGAAGAAGAGCGACGAGTACGTTCCGGTGATCACACCGACCATCTGGACCAGGGCCAGATCCTTCAGTGTTCCGACCCCGAGCAGCCAGACCGCGATGATCATCAGCGCCAGCACCGGCAACACCGAGATCACCGTGGTGTTGATGGACCGCATCAGTGTCTGGTTCACCGCAAGGTTCGCCTGCTCCGCGTACGTGCGGCGCGACGTGTGCATGACGCCTCGGACGTTCTCCTCGACCTTGTCGAAGACCACGACCGTGTCGTAGAGCGAGAAACCCAGAATCGCAAGGAAGCCGATGACGGTCGCCGGGGTCACCTCGAATCCGACCAGCGAATAGATACCAGCGGTGGTGATGATGTCGAAGATAAGGGCGGCCATCGCCGCCAGTGCCATCTCTCGGTCGAATCGGATGGCGATGTACACCGTCACGATGACCAGGAAGACAATCAGGGCGATGATCGCCTTCTTGGTGATCTCACCACCCCAGGTGGAGCTGACCTCGGACGAGCTCACGTCGTTCGGCGCCAGGCCGAATGCTTCTGCCAGCGCCGAGTTGACCTTGACCACTTCTTGCGCATTCAAGGTCTCGGTGCGGATCTGCACCGTCTTGCTCGAACCGGCACCGGCGGTCTGCACCGATTCGGGGGCACTGCCCATGGCCTGGGTGTATACGTCCTCGACGTCTCCGGTGCTCACCTCACTCGACATCGGGAGCGAGATCTGGGTGCCGCCCTCGAAGTCGATCCCGAGGGTGAAACCTCTGATACCGATACTGGCCAGTGAGATGACCACCAACGCCAGTGTGATGAGGTACCACATCTTGCGCCGGCCGACGATTTCGAAGGCACCGGTACCGGTGTAGAGACGTGAAAACAACGAACGATTGGTGGCCGCGACAAAGTTCGCGTCACTCGTGGGTGCCAGGCGATCGACCTCAGCCATTGCGCACTCCTCCTGAGGTCGAGGTCGGACGATCCGCCGCTGCCGCGTTGCGCCGCTCGCGCGCCACATCGGTGACAGCGCCCAGTCCGTTGACGTTGGGCTTGGACAGGAACTTCGAACGTGATGCGTAGACCACCAGCGGGTACGTCACCATGAAGACGACCGCGACGTCGAGGATGGTCGTGAGGCCGAGTGTGAAGGCGAATCCGCGGACGTCACCGATCGCCAGGAAGTACAGCACCGCAGCCGAGATCAAGCTGACCGCGTTGCCGGACCAGATGGTCCGCTTGGCGCGCGCCCAGCCGCGAGGCACGGCGGACCGGAAACTTCGGCCCTCGCGCATCTCGTCCTTTATTCGTTCGAAGTAGACGACAAACGAGTCGGCGGTCATACCGATACCGATGACCAGACCGGCAATACCAGCGAGGTCGAGCGAGAAGCCGATGTACCTGCCGAGCAGGACCATGATCCCGTAGACCATGATCCCGGACATCACGAGCGAGACGACCGTCAGGATTCCGAGCATGCGGTAGTACAGCAATGCGTAGATGAAGACGGCGATGAGCCCGACCAGACCCGCGATCAGACCTGCCTTGAGCGAGGACCAGCCGAGTGTTGCCGACACCGTCTCCGCATCGGAGGCCTCGAACGACAACGGCAACGATCCGTATTTGAGGACGTTGGCGAGGTCTTTCGCCTCGGTCTGGGTGAAGTCACCACTGACCTCGGTGGTGCCACTGATGGCACCGTTGATCTGGGGAGCGCTGACGACCTTGGAGTCGAGCGTGAATGCGGTTGCCTTGCCGATGTTCTGGGCCGTGTAGCTCGCCCAGCGATCGCTGGCGCCACCCTTGTAGTCCAGGCGCACGATCCATGCACCGGCCCCCTGGGTGGTACCTGCCTCGGCCTTGTCGATGTCACTGCCCTTGAGGATCTGCGGTTCCAGCAGATAGACCTGCGTCCCGTCCTCGGAACAGGTCACCAGGTACTGATCGGGATCGTCGTTGCCCTGCAACGGATCCGGAATCGAAGGATCACAGTTCATCTGCGACATGTATTCGGTCAGGGCGGTGGTGTCGGCATCGGCGGGAGCCTGCCGCAACCTCTTCGCCTCGGCGATCGCCTCTTCCGGCGTCTGGTTCTCGGGGGTGGTTGCCGCCGGCTGAGGTGTCGCCGCCTGAACGGTGGCGACGGGCCGTACGTACAGCAGGGCGGTCTGCCCGAGGGTGCGCGCCTGCTGACCGTCGTCGCCGGGCACCGTGATGACCAGGTTGTCACCGGTGATGACCACCTCGGACCCCGAGACACCGAGCCCGTTGACGCGCTGCTCGATGATCTGCTTTGCCTTGTCGAGCTGATCATTGCTCGGCGCGGCGCCATCGGGAGTACGCGCGGTCAGTGTGACCCGGGTACCACCTTGTAGGTCGATACCCAGTTTGGGTGTCGGATCTTGGTTGCCGGTGAAGAACACCAACCCGTACACCACGATCATCAATAAGAAAAAGACGATCAAAGACCGTAGAGGCGGTGCCTCACGGTTCGACGACGATGCCACGCTGCCTACGTCTCCTCGGTTGTCCTAGATACCCCATGCACACCGCAGGGGCGCCCGCCACGGTACGTGCCGCGACCACAGTTGTGTCGCGGCACCTCCATGGAGGCGCCCCGGTACGGGCTTCGTAATTACGCTTTGTCTTGGTCTTCGTGCGGCTTCTCCAGGCTGACATTTTTGTCGCCGCCGTCGGAGCTGCCCAGGTCTACGTCGTCATCGTGGATGCCGTTGTATTCGATCTCGGCATCGTTGTTGCCGATCAATCCGACACCCGGGTAGCTGTCGGCGAGGTCATCGGATTGAACGACCTCGCGAATGGCGAGGCGGTTCCAACGAGAGACGCAACCGTCGGTGATCTCGAGATCGACGGTGCCTTCGGCCAGTCCGGTCACGGTGCCGTAGACACCGGACGTGGTCTGGACGCGGACGCCGACCTGCAGGGATTCCTGCATGGTTTTGGCTGCTGCCACTGCCTTCTTCTGGCGGCGGACAGACAGGAACATCATGCCGACCAGGAAGACCAGCAGTAGGGGAAATAGCAATTCCATGAGGTGTGTTCAGTCCTTGGTTGTAATTCGTGGTCGCGAGAAGTGCTCGCAATCACTGACCAGTGTGCCATCTTCGCCGCGCTGCGCCAGATTCGGCGTCGAACGGCTGCTTGTCAGATCTCGTTCTCGCCGGAGGGATCGATGAGCGAACCCACCTCGGGGCCATCGTCCCGGGCGCGCACGCCGAAGCCCGCGCTGAGCGCTCCCGCAGGCGGGTTCAGCCCGAGGTGATGCCACGCGGCGGCGGTCGCAACCCGGCCGCGAGGAGTCCTGGCGATCATCCCGGCACGCACCAGGAACGGTTCACACACTTCTTCGACGGTGGCGGGTTCTTCTCCGACCGCCACCGCAAGCGTCGAAACACCCACCGGCCCGCCGCCAAAACCCCTGATCAGGGCCGCGAGCACAGCGCGGTCGAGGCGATCGAATCCGAGTTCGTCAACGTCGTACACGGCCAGTGCCGCGCGTGCAACGGCCAGGTCGACCACACCATCGGCCCGCACCTCCGCGTAGTCACGGACGCGCCGCAGCAGCCGGTTGGCGATCCGGGGCGTGCCCCGGGACCGGGAGGCGATCTCGGCACCGGCGTCGGTGTGCATGGTGATCCCGAGAATCCCCGCCGCCCGGTTCAGAACCCGCTCGAGTTCACCGGTGTCGTAGAACTCCATGTGCGCGGTGAAACCGAATCGGTCACGCAGTGGTCCGGTGAGGGCTCCCGACCGCGTGGTCGCGCCGACCAACGTGAACGGCGCGACGTCGAGCGGGATCGACGTGGCACCGGGTCCCTTGCCGACGATCACGTCGACGCGGAAGTCTTCCATCGCCAGGTACAGCATCTCCTCGGCAGGCCGGGCGATCCGATGGATCTCGTCGATGAACAGCACATCACCCTCGACGAGGTTGGAGAGCATCGCGGCAAGATCGCCTGCCCGTTCGAGCGCCGGACCCGACGTGACCCGCAGCGCCGCACCCATCTCGCTCGCGATGATCATCGCGAGCGAGGTCTTACCGAGTCCGGGTGGACCCGAGAGCAGGATGTGATCAGGTGTCCCGCCACGTCCGCGGGCGGCTTGCAGCACGAGTTCGAGCTGTTCGCAGACCCGTGGCTGTCCGATGAAATCGCCAAGGCTCCGTGGCCGCAGGCTGTTGTCGAGATCACCGTCGGCCGTGATCCGACCGGCGTTGACGGTACGACTGGACGAGTCATCAGATCCGGCCTCGAAACCGTCGCCATCACCGAAATCGTCGTTTCCGAAGTTGTCGTTCCCGAAGTTGTCATCCCCGAAGTTGTCGTCGCCGGCGCCGATCATGTCGACTCACCCATCACTTGGTCTTACCCAGTGACGCCAGCGCGGCTCGCAGCACGGTTGCCGAATCGGCATCGGGCCGGTCGGCGAGGACCGCGATGACGGCCTTCTCTGCCTGTGGGGCGGCGAATCCGAGCCCGACGAGGGCCTCGGTCACCTGATCGCGAATCGTGAAACTCGACATCGAGGAATCACCCGCGGAGGCGGCATGTGGCCGCTCGACCTTGTCGCGCAGTTCGACGACGAGACGCTCGGCGACCCGTTTGCCGATGCCCGGCACGGTGATCAACGCCTTGGTGTCGCCACCGGCGAGTGCCTGACGCAATGCGTCCGGCTCGAGGACCGCAAGGGTGGCCATCGCCAACCGCGGGCCGACCCCGGTCACTGTCTGCAACAGCGTGAACAGCGATCGGGCGTCGGGTTCGGTGAAGCCGTACAACGTCATCGAGTCCTCGCGGACGATCATCGTCGTCAACAAGATGGCCTCGACGCCACGGCGTACCGATCCGGCGGTACTCGGGGTCACCAGGACCTGATATCCGACGCCGCCGCAATCGATGACCACATGGTCGAGCGCCACGTCGACCACCGGACCACGAACCGATGCGATCATCGCGCCGCCGCCTTCTTCGCCTGGGCGACTCGCTCGCGATACGCCTTCTGTTGGGCCAATGCCTTTGCCTGGGCCGCCTCCATGCGCTCGGCGATCGGCCCACGCCAGCAATGACAGATCGCCAACGCCAGGGCGTCGGCGGCATCGGCCGGTTTGGGAGCCTGCTGCATGCCAAGGATGCGGGTGACCATCGCGGTCACCTGTGCCTTGTCGGCACGACCGCTGCCGGTGACAGCGGCCTTCACCTCACTCGGCGTGTGAAATCGCACCGGGACACCCCGTTTGGCCGCGGCCAGCGCGATCACTCCCCCGGCCTGAGCGGTACCCATGGCGGTGCTGACCTGATGCTGCGCGAAGACCCGCTCGATCGCCACCACGTCCGGGCTGTGGACATCGAGCCAGTGCTCGGCGGCCGTGTGGATGGCGAGCAACCGGTTCTCCAACGGCATGTCCGGGGGCGTGCGGATCACGTCGACGTCAAGTGCCGTCACAGCGCGACCGGAGCCGGATTGCACCAGCGCGATCCCGCACCGGGTCAACCCTGGGTCCACACCCATCACACGCATGCATCTCCACCTTCGCCAACGACCGCCCAGAAACGAACAACTGTTCGATATCCTAGCGGCCGCGTCGAACAAGCCGAGGCAGCAACACGCCGGGTCAGTCGTCCTGTTCGAGTTCGGCGAGTACGTCGTCGCTGATGTCTACGTTGGAGTAGACGTCTTGCACATCGTCGGAGTCCTCCAGTGCATCGATCAGGCGAAAGACTTTCCGGGCGCCGTCGGCGTCGACCGGTACCGCCACCGATGCACGGAAGCTGGCATCAGCTGATTCGTAATCGATTCCGGCATCCTGCAGCGCAGTTCGGACGGCAACAAGATCCGTTGGCTCACTGACTATCTCGAAACTCTCGCCGAGGTCGACCACATCTTCGGCACCTGCCTCGAGGACCGCCATCAATATGTCGTCCTCGGTTTGGCCGGCCTTCTCGAGTGTCACCACACCCTTACGGGTGAACAGATACGCCACCGAGCCCGGATCGGCCATGTTGCCGCCGTTGCGACTCATCGCGGTACGCACCTCGGTGGCAGCGCGGTTTCGGTTGTCGGTGAGGCACTCGATCAGAATTGCCACGCCATTGGGGCCGTAACCCTCGTAGGTGATGTTCTGCCAATCGGAGCCGCCGGCCTCTTCGCCGCCACCACGTTTACGGGCGCGTTCGATGTTGTCGTTGGGCACCGACGACTTCTTTGCCTTCTGAATGGCGTCGTACAACGTGGGATTACCAACCGGATCGCTGCCACCCATGCGCGCGGCAACCTCAATGTTCTTGACCAGCTTGGCAAAGTTCTTGCTGCGCTTGGCATCGACCACCGCCTTCTTGTGCTTGGTGGTGGCCCATTTGGAGTGGCCGCTCATTGGCGCAAGCCCCTTTCGTACAACTCTGGTGTTCTGGCGTGGAGGTGCGGATCGATCCTACTCGCAGTATCAGCAGGTATTTCTGACCATCTCGGCAAAATACTCATGGACCCGTAGATCGCCAGTCACCTCGGGATGAAATGAGGTCGCCAGGACATTGCCCTGACGTACCGCCACCACCCGACCGGCGGCCGGACCGTCGGGGACTGTTCCGAGCACCTGCACGCCCTCCCCCGTCGACTCCACCCACGGCGCGCGGATGAAGACCGCCCGCATCGGACCGCCGGGGATGCCGACGAGTTCGAGGTCGGTCTCGAACGAGGCGACCTGACGTCCGAATGCGTTGCGGCGCACGGTGATGTCAAGGGCGTCGAGGTGCTGGGCATCGGGACGCGTATCGAGGATGTTGCTGGCGAGCATGATCATCCCGGCACAGGAACCGTAGGCGGGCAGCCCCCCGGCGAGCGCCTTGCGCAGCGGTTCGAGCAGGTCGAGGATCACCAGCAGCTTGCTCATCGTCGTCGATTCGCCACCGGGGATGACGATCCCGTCGATCTGGTCGAGCTCACCGGGCCGGCGGATCGAGCAGCTCTCGGCCCCCGCCTTGGTCAGCGCGTCGTGATGTTCACGCACATCACCTTGCAGTGCGAGGACACCGATCCGGGGTGCGCCGCTCAACTCGGCCGCTTCGCATGCTGGTCGGCCGGTACCGGACGTCCGGTCCTGGTGAGGCCCTCCTGCGTCACCGCGGCCACCATCACGCCCCGATGGTCATAGATCCGGCCCTGGGTCAACGAGCGACCACCACTGGCCGACGGTGACGTCTGGTCGTAGAGCAGCCACTCGTCGGCGCGGAACGGGCGCAGGAACCACATGGCGTGGTCGAGTGAGGCGAACTGCGCGTCTTCGTCCGGATGCGGGACCTTCGCCGAACCCAGCAACGTCATGTCGCTCATGTACGCGAGTGTGCAGACGTGGAAGACCTGGTCATCGGGCAACGGCGTGCGGTAGCGGAACCACACCTGCTGCTGCGCCGCGAGATCCCGGCTGCCGATCAGATCCTCACGCGGAACGATCCGGACGTCGAAGTTCTGCCATTCGCGGTAAGGCGCCTTCAATTCCGGATCGTCGACCGTCAGCAGGTCGACGAGTTCTTCGGGCCGCTTGACCCGCGGCATCGTGTCCTGGTGTTCGTAACCCTGGTCATCGACATGGAACGAGGCCGACATCGTGAAGATCGCCAGACCGTCCTGGATCGCGGTGACCCGTCGGGTGCAGAACGACCGGCCGTCGCGGATCCGGTCGACGAGGTACACCGTCGGCTCGAGCGGATTGCCCCCGCGGAGAAAGTAGCCATGTAGGGAGTGCACCTGGAAACGGGACTCGACACTCCGGGTGGCCGACACGAGCGCCTGACCCGCGACCTGCCCGCCGAAGGTGCGTACGAGAAAGCTCTCGTGGACGCGCCCCCGGTAGATGTCCTTCTCGATCTCCTCGAGCTGGAGGATCTCTTCGATCATCGCCATGTGGTTGACCCCTTTCTGACCACGATTATTGCCCACGTGTCGTCAGAGACCGACCACCCGCTCCCGCGGGCGACTACTTCACAGATCGTCGATGGAGACGATCCCGTCCTGGATGGCCCGCGCCACCAGAGCCGCCTTGGTCGATGCTCCGCGCCCGACCTCGTTGTACTTCACGCGGATTCGCGCGAGGTGCGTGTTGACCGTGCCGAGCGAGATGAAGAGCGATTCGGCGACAGCCGATTTCGAGTCAAGGTTCAGCCACGCCCGGAGCACCTCGATTTCACGTTGCGACAACTTGGGCTTCGGGTACGCCCGGGTGGCGACCGAATCGACCTGGCCCGCCGCCGGTCGGGCCGGTGACATCGGAGCACCCGGTGTGGTGCAGGTGGTCGGCTGCCGGCCCGGAAGAGGCATCGTGCGCTGCGCCAGCCGGGCCAACGCCTCTTCACGGGTCAGCCGGGCCGGGGTCGCCGGCCGGTAGCCGACGCGGGGACGGGTCGGCGCGTGAAAAGTGTTGTGCAATACGGTCATCACGGTCTCCTACTAGGTGTTGGGCCAACTCACTGCGCTGCGGCGCGGCTGTGGAATGTCACAACACTAAAACCGCTGCGAGCGAAGTGTCGATGGGGAGAACTACCCACCTCATCGATGCAGGTAAGACCACCTTTTCACGACGACCACCCAGAGCGCGTGCCCCATCGGGCACACTTGCGGGCGTTCAGCTGCCCGTCACACCACTGCGCCGGGCCTCGGCCTCGATCATCGGGAGGTCGGCGCGGGTCACCACCCGGGAGGCGACGGCGTACTCGACGAGTTTGACGCGGCGATTGCTGGCGAGCCGACCCGATCCGCCCCGCATTCCGGAGACACCGATCTGATCGAATTTGTCGCAGACGTTGTCGAGTTTGCGATTGAACTTGGTGAGCGACCAGCCGAGCCGGTGCGCGGCCCGCGCGGATGACGGGATCGAACTCGCTCCGGTGCCGTTGCGGCGCAACACCTCTTCGGCGAGTACGACGATGAGCAGCTTCTGGCTCTCCGTCAGGGATACGACACCGATGGTCGTCTCACCACTGCCCGTCGGTTCGCCAGGCGGTTCCAGGGTCACCAGAGGGGTTGTGCCCGAATGGATGTCGAGTTCATACGTGGTGGGTCCGGCGGTGAACACGACGGCGGTCACCCCGGATGTCAACGGCACCCTGGCGCCAGGTGCCAGGGTCGCCTGGAATCCCGCCTCACCGGCGACAACACCCGCCGACAGATGCGAGCCGACATTGGACAGCCACCAGAGACCCTGTTCGAAATGGATCATCAGGAACTTGCGATGCAGATACGGGTTGTCGTCGACGTCCAGGTCGGCGTCACGGCCGATGTGGAAGGGTTCGTCCGGATCCAGCGGGTGCCGCTCGCCGCAATAGTCGACGAACGACTCCGGCGGCGCACTCATCGGAACGCTCACCGAATGGGGGGTTCGACAAGTTCCGGAACCGCGGTGACATCGGCAATCGCCACGGTCACGTTGTCGCGGCCGCCCGATTCGAGTGCGGCCGCGACCATCGTGGTCGCGGCCAGTGTCGGATCGGGGTTGTCGGCGAGGATCTGCGCGATCACGCTGTCGGCGAGCTCTCCGGTCAGACCGTCCGAGCACACCAGGATGCGATCACCGATCGCGACCGGGAACGTGAAGAAGTCGGCCTCTTGTTCCATGCCGGCACCCAACGCCCGCGTGATCACATTGCGCCGCGGGTCAACTCGGGCCTGTTCGGCGGTCAGATATCCGGCGTCGACAAGTTCTTGCACCTGAGAGTGGTCGACGGTGACCTGTTCGAGCTTGCCTGCGGAGAACCGGTACGTCCGCGAATCGCCGATGTTCAGCACCAGCCAGTGCGGCACACCGTCGTTGTCGGCCAGCAGCGCACCGGTGACCGTTGTGCCCGCATGGCGGTTGGACTCGGTGTCGATCCGCTCGATCTGCCGTTGCGCCTCGGTGAGGAGTTCGATGACGGAATCGCGGGTGCGGTTGATCCCGCTGATGGCGGTGGCCGACAACGCGGTCAGCGCCGCCTCACTGGCCAGCTCGCCACGGTCGTGTCCGCCCATGCCGTCGGCGACAAGGACCATCCCGGGGGCCACCAGTACCGCGTCCTCATTGGTCTCGCGCATCAGGCCGACGTCGCTCACAACCGCCCAGGAGATCGAGACCTGGCCGAACTCACCTGTACCGCTGCGGGTTACATCCCGAACCGCCCCGGTTGTCTCCATGCTCATCGAGCTCCGCCTTCAGGTCTTTTGGTCGAACGCGCCAACACGTATCAATCTGCCACGTCAAAGCTTCTTTCGCCCAGCGCAGCAACCTTGCCCGGTCTGATCATCCACAATCGACCCGCCGGGCGCAGTGAATTGGATATGCGTGTCGGCAGAAACCAAAGAGGCCACCGGGCCCGCACGTGCGGGCCCGGTGGCTCCTGAGGTGTGAGCAATACCCGGACGATCGCAGACGCAGCCCTGGCAGCGCTCGATCAGTCAGCGGACGTGGTCACCAGCCGCGCTCTGCGAGGCGGTGCGGCTCCGGGATCTCGTCGACGTTGATACCGACCATCGCTTCGCCGAGTCCGCGGGAGACCTTGGCCAGCACATCGGGATCGTCGAAGAAGGTGGTGGCCTGCACGATGGCGGCGGCACGCTGCGCCGGGTTGCCGGACTTGAAGATGCCCGACCCGACGAACACGCCCTCGGCGCCGAGGTGCATCATCATCGCGGCGTCGGCCGGGGTGGCGATACCACCGGCGGTGAACAGCGTGACCGGCAACTTACCGGCCTCGGCGATCTCGACAACCAGGTCGTACGGCGCTTGCAGCTCCTTGGCCGCGACGAACAACTCGTCCTTGGGCAGCGAGGTCAGCCACCGGATCTGGTCACGCATCTTGCGCATGTGGGTGGTGGCGTTGGAGACGTCACCGGTTCCGGCCTCACCCTTGGACCGGATCATCCCGGCACCCTCGGTGATACGGCGAAGCGCCTCACCGAGATTGGTGGCACCACAGACGAACGGGACGGTGAACTGCCACTTGTCGATGTGGTTGGCGTAGTCGGCCGGGGTCAGGACCTCGGACTCGTCGATGTAATCGACACCGAGGCTCTGCAGGATCTGCGCCTCGACAAAATGTCCGATACGGGCCTTGGCCATCACCGGGATCGACACCGTGGAGATGATCGCATCGATCATGTCCGGATCGCTCATCCGGGACACGCCGCCCTGAGCGCGGATGTCGGCGGGAACCCGCTCGAGAGCCATCACGGCAACCGCACCGGCGTCCTCGGCGATCTTGGCCTGCTCCGCGTTGACCACATCCATGATCACGCCGCCTTTGAGCATCTCGGCCATACCGCGCTTGACCCGCGCAGTGCCGGTGCCGGAAGCGTCCGGAGTCACCGAAGAACCAAGGTCTGAAGCACTGCTCACGTCAATTACTCCTACACAACTAGTGGATACACAGTCAGTAAAGTCCTGGACTTTCAGTCTATGCTCTGGGCTTTTGGCGTGCATACACGCCTCGGCGAGAGGTCAGCGTCCAGTCCGTCGACAGGGGGGTCGATCAGGCCGCTGCGCGTTCGACGATCTCGAAGTAGGTCGGGAGTGGCGCGGTACCACCGAGGTGAAGCCACCGCACCGGGCGCCGATGTCGCAGCGCCAAGGTATCGCGGACGGCGTCGTTGTAGAACCGCCTGGCGATCATCACCCTGGTCTCGGCGTCCGCGAGCTCGGTGACCAGTTGTGAACGCAGCGAGCCACTGTCGACCTGGGCCAGCGCAGCAGACACCACGTTCTCGGCGTCTTCGCGTTCGCCGGGCGATGCACCTTCGGCCCGGTCGGCGGCCGCGATCAGCGCTTTGCCGTCACCACCGAGGCCTGCCCCGATCGACCGGGCAACCACGGCCCGGCGGGCCAGCGCCGCATCAAGTGCCTGCCAGGACAGATCGACCCGCACGTGCAGGCGATCGAGCCGGTTGGCCGTCTTGTAGGACCAGCCGAGCCCGGCCAGCACCACCACCGCGACAATTCCCAGAATCAGAATTGTCAGAGCTGAAATCGTCATTCTTCGACTACCACCTTGCCGGCCCCGATTGTGACCGCGTCATAAACCCGCAGGATCTGGTCAGCGACATGCGACCAGTCGTATCGCGCCGCGCGCTGCTCTGCGCGCTCCACCATGGCGGAGCGACTCGCGTCGTCACCGAGGGCCGCGATGATCCCGAAGGCGAGCTCCTCCGAATCACCGACCTCCACCAGGACTCCGGAGCGTCCGTCGTCGAGTACCCGGCGGAAGGCGTCGAGCTTGCTCGCCACCACCGCAGCGCCTGCGGCCATCGCCTCGACGAGCACGATGCCGAAACTCTCGCCGCCCAGGTTCGGCGCGCAGTACACATCGGCCGACCGCAGGGCCCGGGCCTTGGTCTCGTCGTCGACCTGTCCGAGTAACACCAGACGATCGGCGAACTCCCCGGCCTTACCGCGCAGCGTGCGTTCGTGACCGCCCCCGACCACCAGGACGCGGACGTCGGGATACCGGGCGACCACCGCGGGCAGCGCGCCGATCAGCACGTCCATCCCCTTGCGGGGTTCGTCGTAGCGACCCAGGAACAGGATCGTCTTGCCCCGTCGCGGATAGCCTTCGAACGGCTCCGCGTCGGAAAAGGACCGCACATGGACACCGTTCGGGATCTCCACCGCGTCGGAACCGAGGGATTCCATCTGCCACCGGCGGGCCAGTTCGGACACGGCGATCTTGCCGGCGATCCGTTCGTGATAGGGACGCAAAATACCCTGAAAGAGACTGAGCCACAACGACTTCGTGGTCGCGGCATGGAATGTGGTGACGATCGGGCCCTGCGCCACCATCAAGGAGAGCATCGAGATACTCGGCGAATTGGGTTCGTGGACGTGCAGTACGTCGAACTTTTCTTCCCGCAACCAGTTCCGCAGGCGCCCATACGCTTTCGGACTGAAGTTCAGGCGGGCCACCGAGCCGTTGTACGGAATCGCAACTGCCTCACCGACCGACACCACATAGGAGGGCAATACGGTGCCCCGGCCGGCGGGCGCGAGCACACTGACGGTGTGTCCACGGTTGATGAACACCTGCGCGAGTTCCATCACGTGGGCCTGGACGCCGCCTGGGATGTCGAACGAGTACGGGCAGATCATGCCGATCTTCACTGGCTTCTCCCCTCCTCGATCATGCGACGCCGGTTGTGCGACCAGTCAGCCTCCCACAGCGGTTGCAGCATGTGCCAATCTTCGGGATGGGCAGCGATATTGGCCTCGAACACCGTCGCCATCGCCTGCGTGGTCGCCTCGACCCCGCCCGCGGTGTCGATCACCTCGCTGCAGGAGAGCTCTGAGGTGTCGGGTCCGGTGAACCAGTGGTGGACCGCGATCAGCGCGGCACCGGTGTCGATCGCCAACTTGGCAGGCCCGGCCGGCATGCGGGTCTGTTCCCCGAAGAACGTCACCGGGACGCCGCGTTTGGCGAGATCTCGCTCACCGAGCAAGCAGACCACACCTCCGGACCGCAGGCGCGCCGCGAGCTGTTGAAAGGGCGGTGCCTCTCCACCGCTGAGCGGGAAGATCTCGAAGCCCAGGCTCTCCCGATACCGGACGAACCGCTCGAACAGCGATTCGGGCTTCAGCCGCTCGGCGACGGTGGAGAACTCCCCCAGCAAGTCGACAAGCCAGACACCGGCCATGTCCCAGTTGCCGGAGTGGGGCAAGGCCAGGATCACGCCGTTGCCCTTGTCGAGGGCTGTCTGAATGCGGCCACGGTCGATGTCGGGCATATGTACCCGCGAGGCCGCGGCGGCCAGATCCATGGACGGAAGCCGGAACGACTCCCGCCAATAGCGCGCATACGACCGCATTGCGGCCTTCATCACGTCGTCGGGGACCTGTTCGGGTTCGCAATGCAGGACCCGGGCCAGGTTCTTGCGCAACTGATCGGGACCGCCTTTACGACCGCCCACCACCGTGCCGACGCCGTCGAAGACACTGCGGGCGACACCTTCCGGGAGATGCCGGACCAGAGACCAGCCGGCCGCGTAACCGAGGTCCGCGAGCCGTTCTGCGGCCCCGGTCACTCCGTCGGCCCGCCGGGGTCCGGTGTCGGCGACGGGGCTGCGATCGGGAGCAGATCGGTGGCGCCGGGCGACTTGTACACCGACCACATCCGCTGGAAGACCGTGATCACGCTGCCCGCGGCCAGTGCCCACATCGCGATGTGGATGGCCCACGGCAATCCGAGGCCGGTCAGGCCGGTGCCGGCCAACACGATGACCAGGCGGTCCGGACGTTCGATCAGCCCGCCATCGCCGTTGAGACCGCTGGCCTCCGCACGCGCCTTGGCGTAGGAGATCACCTGCGAGGTGACCAGGCAGATCATCGTCGCGATGAACAGGGGCTTGCTCGGTTCCTCCACCAGGGCCCACCAGGCGAGTCCGGCGAAGATGGCACCGTCGGCGAGCCGGTCGCAGGTGGAGTCGAGCACGGCACCGAACTTGGTGCCACCACCGCGGGCCCGGGCCATCGCACCGTCGAGCATGTCGAACATGACGAAGAGCCAGATCGCCAGTGTCCCGACGAACAGGTAGCCCATCGGGAACAGCGTCACCGCCGCCGCGATCGTCGCGACGGTGCCGATGATCGTCATCGCATCAGGGGTCAGACCGGTCTTGATCAGCACTTTCCCCAGCGGCAGGGTGATCTTGGACACCGATGCCCGCCCCAGCACACTCAACATAGATTTAGCACGCTCTCCATTGGAAACATCTTCATCATGTCGTCAGCCGTCAATCCTGCAGCTTCAGCCAGGCTTCTGCCAGCAGAGCCCTGGTGTCGCGGAGCAATTGCGGCATCACCTTGGTCTCGCCGATCACCGTGATGAAGTTGGCATCACCACCCCATCGGGGCACAACGTGCTGGTGCAGGTGCTCGGCGAGCGAGCCACCCGCGGCGGTCCCGAGATTGAGTCCGACGTTGAACGCATCGGGATTGGAAACCGACTTGATCGCGCGGATCATCTTCTGCGTGAACACCATCAGTTCACGGCTTTCGGCCTCGGTGAGATCTTCGAGATCTGCGACCTGACGGTAGGGCACGATCATCGCGTGGCCGGGGTTGTAGGGATACAGGTTCAGGACCGCGTAGACCGTCTCACCGCGGGCGACCATCAGGCCGGCCTCGTCGGACATCCTGGGGATGTCGATGAAGGGGTGGACCGATGCCGCCGACGACTCGGAGTCGTCGCCGTTGCCGGACGCGGTGCGCGGGGCGGCGGTGATGTACGACATGCGGTGCGGGCTCCACAACCGCTGCAGGCGATCGGGTTGCCCCGGCCCCACGTCGCGGATCACGCCGGCGCCTCGATCAACCCTGAATCCTCGATCAAGCCTGCAGTCGGCGACTCGTTGCGGCGATCACGGACCCACTCGGTGATGATGCGGACCGCATCGGCGACCGGCACACCGTTGACCTGGGTACCGTCCCGGAACCGGAAGCTCACCGCGCCCGCCTCGACGTCGCGCTCACCGGCCAGCAACATGAACGGCACCTTGCCCGTCGTGTGGTTACGGATCTTCTTCTGCATCCGATCGTCACTCTGATCGACCTCGGCGCGGACACCGTTCGACTTGAGTTGCGCCACAACATCTTCCAGATGTGGAACGAACGTGTCGGCGACCGGGATACCCACCACCTGCACCGGCGAGAGCCAGGCCGGGAACGCGCCCGCGTAGTGCTCGGTCAGCACGCCGAAGAACCGTTCGATGGATCCGAACAGCGCCCGGTGGATCATCACCGGACGATGCTTGGAACCGTCGGGACCGGTGTACTCCATCTCGAAACGCTCGGGCAGGTTGAAGTCGAGCTGGATGGTCGACATCTGCCAGTTGCGGCCGAGTGCGTCCTTCACCTGGACGGAGATCTTCGGGCCATAGAACGCGGCGCCGCCCGGATCGGGCACCAGACGCAGGCCGGACGCCTCACCGACCTCGGCGAGGGTGGCCGTCGCCTCTTCCCAGATCTCATCGGACCCGACGGACTTGTCCGGGTTGCGGGTCGACAGTTCGAGGTAGAAATCGTCGAGGCCGTAGTCGTTGAGAAGGCCGAGCACGAACTTCAGCGTGCTGGTCAGCTCGCCGCGCATCTGCTCTTTGGTGCAGTAGATGTGGGCGTCGTCCTGCGTCATGCCCCGCACCCGGGTCAATCCGTGGACGACACCGGACTTCTCGTACCGGTAGACCGAACCGAACTCGAACAACCGCATCGGCAGTTCGCGGTACGAGCGACCCCGGGCGTTGAAGATCAGGTTGTGCATCGGGCAGTTCATCGGCTTGAGGTAGTAGTCCTGGCCGGGTTTGCGCACCTCACCGTTCTCGTCGAGTTCGGCGTCGAGGTGCATCGCCGGGAACATCCCGTCCTTGTACCAATCGAGGTGGCCGGAGATCTCGTAGAGATTGCTCTTGGTCACGTGAGGGGTGTTGACGAAGTCGTAGCCCTCTTCGATGTGGCGTGAGCGCGAGTAGTCCTCGAGTTCCTTGCGGATGATGCCACCCTTGGGGTGGAACACCGGCAGGCCGGAACCGAGCGCGTCCGGGAAACTGAACAGGTCGAGTTCGGCGCCGAGCTTGCGGTGGTCGCGGCGTTCGGCCTCGGCCAGCAGTTCGAGATAGCCGTCCATCGCCTCGGCCGACTCCCAGGCGGTGCCGTAGACCCGCTGCAGGTCGGCGTTGTCCTGGTTGCCCCGCCAGTAGGCCGCCGAGCTGCGGGTCAACTTGAAGGCGGTGATGTATTTGGTGGTCGGCACGTGCGGGCCGCGGCACAGATCGCCCCAGATCTTTTCGCCCGTGCGCGGGTTGAGGTTGTCGTAGGCGGTGAGCTCTCCCCCACCGACCTCCATGACCTCGGGGTCGTCGGCCGAACCCTTGTCTTCGACGAGTTCGAGCTTGTACGGCTCGTCGGCCAGTTCGGCCTTGGCCTGATCGACCGATTCGTAGACTCGACGCGAGAAGCGCTGACCCGACTTGATGATCTGCTTCATCTTCTTCTCGAGCGCGGTCAGATCCTCCGGCGTGAACGGTTCTTCGACGTCGAAGTCGTAGTAGAAGCCGTTCTCGATGGGCGGTCCGATGCCCAGCTTGGCCTTCGGGTTCAGGTCCTGGACGGCCTGGGCCAGCACGTGGGCCGCCGAGTGCCGGATGACGCTGCGGCCGTCTTCGGTGTTGGCGGCGACGGGCTCGACCACGGTGTCGGAGTCAGGGGCCCAGGACAGGTCACGCAGGGTGCCGTCGGCGTCGCGAACGACAACAATCGCCTCGGGACCCTTGTTGGGGTGCCCGCTCTCGCGTAGCGCCGCACCCGCGGTGGTCCCGGCCGCCACCGTGATCGTGGCTGATGGTCCGGGAACGGGATTTTCTGGCACCTGGGCACTCCTTGTCGAATGAAACCACCCGACCGAGGCCGGCCGGGTTCCATGTCAATCCATGATCGTAATGCCGACCACCCGGCCGACCCACGTCCGGTTGCCTGCGGCGGGAGCAGACGCGGTCAGAAAACGGGGCTCGCCAACCACGTCCACTCGATGCCAACCCAGCCGGCGGCCATCGCCAGGGCGCCGAGCACCCACAGGGTTCCCACGACGATGGCACAGGTCAACAACCAAAATACGGCCTGAACAGACCAATGCTGCGCCGAGATCCAGTCCATCCATTTGTCGTACTTGCCCTTGGCAAACGTCAACAGACGGTGGGCCCACGCGAACTCCGTCGCCAAGATGCCCAAGCCGGCGAAGACGATCAGCCAGCCCGGACCCGGATACGGGATGGCCACGATCCCCAGTGCCAACACTGCGGCGCCGATGACCCCGACCGCGCAGCGATAGACCAGGTTGAGCGTGCGCCGATGCCGAATGTCTTTGCGCTTGTTCGATATCGCCTGCAGGAAGCCCTTGGCGTCACGTTGCTCCACAGTGCCCCCACTTCGATCCATGGTGACAGCTTACGTAAGCAGTTGTGCGCCGGTTCAGCTGCCGGAGCGACCCCTCGGCACGTCGCGGAATGCCAGGTTGACGTCGTGAGTCTGCTCACGCGGCATCCCGAGCAGTCGCTCGCTGATCGCGTTGCGGGCCATCTCGGTGGTGCCGCCTGCGATCGTGGAGACCTGCCGCATGAGGTTGTCCACGCCGCGTTCGGCGACCGCGCCGTCGTCGCTGTCCCATGCGGCACCGGAGGCATCGGTCAGCTCGTATCCGATAGATGTGGAGCGCACGGCGGCCACACCGGTCATCAACCGGGCGATGCTCGCCGCCTGATCCGACACGGTCTTCTTGGCAATACCGCGCGAAATACGCTGTTGCAACGCATCTTTGACCACATCGAACATCCGCGCCTCGCCGATCAGATCGCGACTGATCGGATCGTCGGCCCGGCCGGAATCCTGCAGCACCTCGACCAGCTCGGGCACGCGCGAACCACCGCGGGCCGAACCGGCAGGCATCGTCGTATACGGCGAGTGATGGGCCATCCGCTCATGGAACATCCAGCCGGTGCCGACCTTCCAGCCGTTGTCGATGTCACCGACCCGGTCGCTGTCCGGGACCCTGACGTCGGTCAGGTATTCCTGGCAGAACTCCCGCGACCCGTTCAGGAGTTCGATGCGATGCACCTCGATGCCGGGCTGGCGCAGCGGCAGCATGAACACCGTCAGACCCCGATGCTTGGGGACGTCCCAGTTGGTGCGGGCCAGGCACAACGCCCAGTCCGACCACCAGGCGCCGGTGGTCCAGATCTTCGACCCGTTGAGCACCCACTCGTCACCGTCACGCACCGCGGTTGTCAACGCGCCTGCCACATCCGACCCACCGCTGGGTTCGGAGAGGAACTGCATCCAGATCTCCTCGCCCTTCAAGATGGCGGGGATGTGCTGCTTCTTCTGCTCTTCGGTGCCGTAGTCGAGGATGACACCCACACAGGGCGCGAACGTGGGCGACTGCAGACGGGCCGGATACTCGTAACCGCCGAGCGCGTCGTCGAGGGCTTTCAGGTGGGCCCGGGTGAGTCCGCGCCCGCCGTACTCGCGCGGGATGCAGATGCCGGCGAATCCGGCGTCGTAGAACATGCGCTGGACCTCACGCTCGCGCGCGACGAGGGCGACTTCCTCTTCGTCGCTGCCCTCATTACGCATGACCCCGATGTGGGCGGCGGGGTCGGAACGCTTGAGATTGTCCTGAACCCAGGCCCGCGCGCGGGCGCCGAACTCCTCGACGGATTCGATCTCGGTGTCTGTATTGGGGGCGGTCATACCGTGGCCTCCTGGCGCAGGACGATGTCGGCGATGCGTTGACGGTGATCGGCAGGTACACCGAAGGTGGATCGATTGGCACTCGCGCGCCTGCTGTACAGGTGCAGGTCGTGTTCGAACGTGACACCGATGCCGCCGTGGATCTGCACACAGTCCTGCATCAGTTCTTCGCCGTACTGACCGATGTAGGCCTTGGCGGCACTGACGACTTCCGCAACGTTCGGGACCTGCGCAGCGACTGCCGCTGCGGCGGCGTCGGCAACGGCGTGACTGGCTTCGAGCCACATCTTCATGTCGGCGAAGCGATGCTTGATCTCCTGGTAGGAGGCCAGGGCCCGGCCGAAGGAATAGCGGTCGAAGGCCCACTCGAGTGTCATGTCGAACACCGACTGCATCGCGCCGACCGACTCGGCGCAGCTGATCACGATCGCCACCTGACAACCGCGGGTGACGGCCTCGCGAGCCTGCCCCGGCTCACCGACCAGCGCCGAACGCGGCACGCGGACATTGTCGAAGTCGACGGCCGCGTAGCGCCGGGTCAGGTCGATCGATTGCAGGGGCTTGACCGTGACGCCGGTGGCGGTCCGTGGGACGAGCACCTGCGACAGGCCTTCACCGGTCCGCCCGACCACGAGCAGGTGGTCGGCGGCGGCAGCGCCTTCGACGGGCCGCTTGGTCCCGTGGACCACCACCTCGTCGCCGTCGATGGTGATCGAGGTCGCGGGGACGGCCACCAATGATTTCGGGTTCGGCCGGGCCAGTGCCCAGGCCGCGGTCGCCGTGCCTGCCAGAAGTGCTTCGAGCACCGCAACGTGATCATCGGAGCCGTCGGTATTCAGAAGTGAGGCGACGACGTTCGTGGGCAGCAGCGGGCCCGGCGCAGCGTGGCGGCCGAACTCGTGGGCCACCAACGTGAGGTCGGCGAGCCCCGACCCACTGATGGATCCACCCCCGTGCCGCTCGTCGACCAGCAGGCTGGTCCAACCCAGCTCGGCGCCTTTGCGCCAGTAGTCCGACGGATACCCGACCGGGTCGTCCCGAAGACGACGGAGTTCGGCAACCGGCACCTTGGCGGACAGGAACCGGTCCGTGGTGTCCCGGAAGAACTCTTGATCGTCAGTCAGTTCCAACAACATGGGCGTGGACGTCCTCACCTCGGTCGCACCTGCGGATACACAAATCTCTCTGAGCGAGAACGTAATTCTCATCCAGAATTCAATTAGTAGCCGCTCGGGGCCTACCGGGGCAAGTGGAGGTCACCGGCGAATCACGCCCACGTAGAATTCGACGATGAGCTTTCAGGGCTTCCCCGAGGCCGCACTCGACTTTTACGACGACTTGGAGCAGGACAACTCCAGAGCGTTCTGGGATGCGCACAAAGAGACGTACCAACTCGCTGTCGCAGGTCCGATGAACGAACTCACCGAAGCGTTGAGCGACGAGTTCGGTGCGCCCAAGGTGTTTCGTCCCTACCGCGACGTTCGGTTCGCCAAGGACAAGACGCCGTACAAAACGCACCAGGGAGCGTTCGTGGCCGTCGGACCGGCGACCGGCTACTACGTACAGATCGGCGCTCCGGGTGTGAAGGTCGCCGTCGGCTACTACGACTCGTCTGCTGAACGACTGGCGAATCTGCGGTCCGCGATCGACAACGACCTCTACGGCCCCGAACTGGAACATCTCGTCGATGCCATGCGGGCGAACGGTTGGGACATCGGCGGGAGCCAACTCAAGACCGCGCCCCGCGGGTGGGACGTGAACCATCCACGGATCGCGTTGCTGCGCCACAAGACCCTCACCGCCACCCGCGACTTCGGGTTCGACGAGTTCATCCATACCCCAGCACTGGTCGACCGCGTGCGTGCGGAGTGGCGAGCGGGCACACCACTGGTCGAATGGGCGATGCGCCACGGATAACGGCGCGACGACGAATCCTGGATGGTTGACTGATCGGAACCTGAACCCCGTCCATGGGCTACCACCAAGGATTCTGATGACAACCGGATCGTTGCGGCCACGTGCCGGCACCATCGTGTCCCTCGTCGTGATGCTGACCATCGCGACACTGCTACTCCCCGCGGCCGGATCCAGCGCCGATCCGCGGATGTCCTCGGCCGGCACGAATGGGGTCAGCACGGATGGACGGTGGCTGATCGACGCCCGCGGACGCACGATCTACCTCCACGGATTACAGATCGCCCACAAGAAGCCTCCCTATCACCCGCCTGCAGAAGCGGTCACCGATCGGGATGCCGAGCTGCTGACGTCGTTGGGCGTCAACTCCGTTCGGCTCGCCTGGTTCTGGAAGGGTTTGGAACCCACCCGCGGCGTTATCGATCAGGCCTATCTGAACGAGATCCTCCGCGAGATCGACGTGCTGACCCGGAACGGGATCTGGGTGCTGCTGGAGTTCCATCAGGACAACTACAACGAAAAGGTGAACGGCGCCGGATTCCCGGACTGGGCCACCTTCACCGACGACTGGCCGAATCCACCGGAGATCACCCAAGGTGCCTCGGCTTTCACCAACCCCGCACTGCAGCGGACGTTCGACAATCTCTACGCCAATCGGGACGGCATCGCTGATGCGATGGCGGGCGCGTGGCGCACCCTCGCGCAAGCGGTCCAGTCCGAGGACATCGGCAACGATCATCTCCTCGGCTACGACCTGTTCAACGAGCCATGGCCGGGTACGGCGTTTCCGAGCTGTCTGCCGCCGGGTGGGTGTCCGGACTTCGACAAGAACCAGCTACAACCGCTGCAGGACAAACTCGCCCTCGCGGTGCGTTCGGTCGACCGCGCCACCCCGGTGTTCTATGAGCCGCATCTGATCGCCGACATCGGATCGCCGACGTTCCTACAGCCGCCACCGGCCGAAGTCGAGCCGGTGGTGTTCGGCTTCCACGATTACTGCGGTACCTCGCTGGCGACCAAGAGCGCCGACCAGGAGTCCACAGCGCTCGGGTATCCGGCCTGCCCCGAGCTGGACAACACCGTCTACCGCAATGCGATCAGTGCGGCCGACCGGATGGGTGCGGCGGTGGTGCAGACCGAGTTCGGCGACACGCAGGACGTGGTCGAGATCGAACGCATCATGCAACTGAGCGACAAATACCTGACCGGCTGGATGCTCTGGGGCTACAAGGACTGGATCGACTATCCGGGCGGCATCGGCGACGGCGACCTGTTCGACGATCCCGATGACATGAGCACCATTCGGCAACCGATGGCGGATGTGATCGCACGTCCGTCTCCGCAGGCGATCTCTGGGGTGCCCACCCGCTATTCCTACGATCCGGCAACGGGACGCATGGTGCTGGACTGGACGCCACGTGCGGGCGTGCGCGCACCAACCGAGATCTTCGTCCCCGTCGACCGCCACTATCCGGGCGGCTACACGGTCCGGGTGACCGGCGGACAGGTGACCTCAGCACCGAACGCGCAGTTGCTGGAAATCGAGAACACCGGAGGCACGGTCGCTGTGGAACTCACTCGCTGATGTCGCCCCGGATCTCCACGGAACTTACACGAATACCTGCAAATAACGCCTGACCTTGTGGTCCCGGCTGGGATCGAACCAGCGACCTTCCCGGTGTGAACGGGACGCTCTTCCACTGAGCCACGGGACCAGATTGTCGTGACCGAAATCCTTCGGTTGCGACCGGAAGACATTAACACGACGACCCCGCGCGTAACCAAATCGCAAGGTCGATCCCACCAACCCCACCGACACCACCCGAAACTCGATCAACACGGGCGCCGCCTTCACCGAAAACCGGGCTGATCAGGCGATTTGTGACTTTGCGGGTCGGTCCGATAATGTTTGTCCTCGTTGCCAGGACAGCATGACCAAGACCCTGGTTCCGAATGCGGATGTGGCGCAGTGGTAGCGCATCACCTTGCCAAGGTGAGGGTCGCGGGTTCGAATCCCGTCATCCGCTCGATCGAGATTCACCGTGGCGGTGTGGCCGAGTGGTGAGGCAACGGCCTGCAAAGCCGTGCACACGGGTTCGATTCCCGTCGCCGCCTCCACAAGTTGGATAGGCTAAAACTAAACAAGTCTTGCGCGATTAGCTCAGCGGGAGAGCGCTTCCCTGACACGGAAGAGGTCACAGGTTCAATCCCTGTATCGCGCACCATCGTTGAAGAAGCCCCGGTTTGTACCGGGGCTTCTTCAACGAATGCGGATGTGGCGCAGTGGTAGCGCATCACCTTGCCAAGGTGAGGGTCGCGGGTTCGAATCCCGTCATCCGCTCCAAAAAGAACGAAGTCCCCCGTGAACAAGCGCGATTAGCTCAGCGGGAGAGCGCTTCCCTGACACGGAAGAGGTCACAGGTTCAATCCCTGTATCGCGCACCATGGTTCGAAAGGAAAAACCCGGCCCTGCGGCCGGGTTTTTCTTGTGTCCAGGTCGATCCACACGTTTGAGTAACCCCTACCACCTACAGCCGGGCCGCTCATGCGGCCCGGCTTTTTGCATACTTCGAATGAATTCGCTTGACCGTCACTCAAGTCAGTGCTTGAGTGGCAGTCAAATGAAAATGACACGTACGTACACCCAGACCGGCCGCGCCGAGAGCAAAGTTGCCACCCGGGAGCGAATCCTCGCCGCCGCGAAGGACCTCTTCATGGAAAAGTCCTTCGAGGACGTGACGCTCGCCTCGATCGCCAAGGCATCGGGTTGCTCACACCAGACCGTGCTCAATCATTTCGAATCCAAGGCCGGAGTGGTCCTCGGATTGGCCGAGTCGCTGGCGGAACAGACCAACGTTGCCCGTCACGCCGCGCGGCCCGGCGACATCAGTGGTGCCATCAGCGCACTGGTCGGCGAGTACGAGCTGATGGGCGATGCGAACGTCCGGTGGGCGATGTCCGCCGATCGCTTTCCCGACCTGGCCGCCGCATTGGACAACGCCCGGACCTTTCACCAGCAGTGGTTGGCAGCGATGTTCGGCGACCACCTGCCCACCGAGCCGGACGCACGCGCGCATGCACTGAACACCTTGCACGCGGCCACCGATGTCTACGTCTGGAAACTGCTGCGGCGCGATCTCCGTCTGAGCCGATCGGCAACCGAACAATCGATGGCCGATCTGGTCGTCGGCGCCCTGAAAGGAACCAGAACATGAACGCTCACACGTATCTCTTCGCGCTGGTCGACGGCGGCGGCACGGTACCCCCTGAACTCGGTGCCGCCCGCAGACTCATCGAACGTGGCCACCATGTCACCGTCCTCGCCGAGGATTCGATGATCGCCGATGTCGAAGCCATCGGCGCGACTTTTGTGCCCTGGACATCCGCACCGAATCGTCCCTCACGCAGCGCGCAGGACGATCCTCTGCAGGATTGGGAATGCTCGAACCCGATCGCGTTGTTCACCCGGCTCCGCGATCGTCAGTTCGTCGGCCCGGCTCCCGCCTACGCCCGCGACATGGTCGCGGCCATCGACAAGGTGCATCCCGATCTGGCGATCTGCTCGTTTTTCGCGGTCGGCGCGATGGTCGCAGCGCAGGCCCGCGGAGTTCCGTTCGATGTGCCGTTTGCCAACGCCTATCTCCTGCCCGCGAAAGACATGCCGCCGTTCGGCCTCGGACTGCGGCCGGCCGACGGCCGGCTGACCCGACTCCGTGATCGCATCGTCCGGACACTGACACTTCGGCAGTGGAACAAGGGCACCGAGGCGCTGAACGCACTGCGGGTGGCCTATGGACTGGCTCCGGTGCCGGAGTTCTTCGATCAGGTGCACGCGGCGCGCAAACACCTCGTGCTCACCTCTGCCGAGTTCGACTTCCCCGCGCAGATGCCGGATCACGTGCGGTACGTCGGAGCTGTCCTCGACGACCCGGCATGGACCGTCTCGACTCCGTGGACGCCTCCCCCAGGTGATGCCCCATTGGTCCTGGTGGCCCTCTCATCGACATTTCAGGACCAGGTGGACTGTTTGCAGCGCATCATCGACGCGCTCGCGCAGATGCCGGTTCGCGGCTATCTGACCACCGGACCGGCGATCGATCCCGCCTCCCTGGACGCCCCCGACAACGTCACCGTGGTCACCGCGGCGCCCCACTCTGCGGTCCTGGAACATGCCCACGCGGTCATCACCCACGCCGGCCACGGCACAGTTGTCCGCGCCCTGGCTGCCGGTGTACCGATCGTCGCGATGCCCCATGGCCGGGACCAGGCCGACAACGCCGTCCGCGTCAGCGCCCGGGGCGCCGGGATCACGCTGCCGCGCAAAGCAACACCACAGAAGATCGCGGAGGCCACACGGCGCGTCCTGGAGGTTCCGTCGTACGCCGAGGCCGCAACCGAACTCGGCGCGATCATCAGGCGCGACGCGGCAGCGGGCACCCTGGTCGCCGAACTCGAGGACATCGAGGACACCGCGGACACCGGAACCGTCGACTCCGAACCGTCGACGTCGGGGCGTCAAGGGTGATGAACTAAAGGGTGTGCTCGAGAACTACGCGGCCGAGGTCCATCTTCTGACGCCCCGCACGGGAGGAACACCATGAGCGAGAGCCCTAACGGCACCCCGGTAGCGGTGATCACAGGCGCTTCGTCGGGTATCGGCGCCGCCACCGCCCGGTCACTGCACGCGTCCGGGTACCGCATCGCCCTGTTGGCTCGGCGGATCAACGAAATCCTCCTCCGCCCAGCCGACCAACAAGGATGACCGGCCACATGCCCGAATACGACACGGCGCAGATCCTCATCGCCGCGCCAGAAGACGCCGCGGAGATCGCGGCCGTTGCGGCCGTGACCTTCCCTCTCGCGTGCCCGCCAGAACTCACGATCGCCGACATCGACGACTTCGTGGCCCACAACCTCACGACGGAACATTTCCTGGCGTTCATGGCCGAGCCCACACACCACGTCTTCAAGGCCGTCGACCCGGCCACCTCGGCGATCACCGGGTACGCACTTGTCATCGACGAAGAGCCCACTGATCGCGACGTGCTGGCCACCATCACCGAACGCCCGGTGACCATGCTGTCGAAAATGTACGTGCTGCCCGGCCATCACGGCCGCGACACGTCGGCCGGGTTGATGGCCGCGACGCTGGGCCACGCAGCGGAGGCCGGTAGTGCGCTGGTCTGGCTCGGCGTCAACCAGAAAAACATACGGGCACAACGCTTCTACCAAAAAATGGGATTCGGCATCGTGGGCCACAAGACCTTTCAGGTCAGCGGCACCAGGTGTAACGACTTCATCTTCGCGCGCAGGCCAGAAGACGGTTCCGTCTGAGCCGACACCCGGTCAGGGCCGCTCGCCCCTGGCAGCTTTCTCGACGATCGAGGCGATGCGCCTACGCTTCGTCTCCGGCCTCTTGGCCATGGCGATCTGCGTCAGCGCGAACTTCCGCACGCTGGGCGGGAATCCGTCCCAGTGACCGCGGGCCGTCGGATCGGCGTCGAGCGCAGATGCCAGCTCCGCCGGTTCGATGAGAGCCTCGGCGTCCTCGAGGAGGTTCCACAAGCCGGTGGCCTTGGCATCGTCGATCACTGCTTGTCCCGGCGGCCGCATTCGGCCTTCCGCGATCAGATCGGCGACTCGCGCCTTGTTCGATGCCGCCCACGCACTGCTGCGCCCTCTGCGGGTGAACCACAATCCACGACGCTCATCGTCGATGGATCGGGTGTGGCCGTCGATCCAGCCCCAGCAGAGTGCCTCTCTGACGGCCCCGTCGTAGTCCAGGGGCACTTTGCCGGACTCTTTGCGCCAGAACACAAGCCACACACCTGGTGACGTGTCGTGGTTGTCTGCGAGCCACCGACTCCACGCCGCCAGATCGGTCGGGTGCACGTGGGGTGCCTCGGGGTCAGCCATCTGACCAGCCTAAGGCCAGGACGACCCACCCCGGATCGAGTCGCTGCCGGCTACCTGGATTCGGCGAACCGCGAGAGCGCCAGCAGACGAGAGGTCGCTCGCAGGTACTTCTTGCGGTAACCACCGTTCAACATCTCTTCGGTGAAGATCTCGTCGAGCTTCGAGCCCGAGACCATCAGCGGGATACCTGCGTCGTACAACCGGTCGGCGAGGACGACGATCCGCAATGCCACCGTTTGATCGGCGGCCGGGTGCACCCCGGAGACGCAGGCGACGCTGACGCCTTCGACCAATGCCTTGTACTTCGACGGGTGCAGTTTGGCCAGATGCGCGCACAGCTCGTCGAAGTCGTCGAGGGTGGCGCCCGGAGTGTTCTCAGCCAGTTCCCGCAGTTCGGCATCCGAGTGAGGATCGGGCGCGGGCGGCAGGTCACGATGGCGATAGTCGGGGCCGTCGACGCGAATGGATTCGAAGACCGCCGACAGCTTCTTGATCTCCCGCAGGAAGTCCTGGGCTGCGAAACGGCCCTCACCGAGCTGTCCGGGCAACGTGTTCGACGTCGCGACGATCGAGACGCCCTTCGCCGAGAGTTCGGTCAGCAACCGTGACACCAGCATCGTGTCACCGGGATCGTCGAGTTCGAACTCGTCGATGCACAGCACCGTGTGGTCCGAGAGTCGCTCGAGGGCGTTGACGAAACCGAGGGCACCCACCACGTGCGTCACCTCGACGAACGTCGCGAACGCCTTGGGTTCGGGCATCGCGTGATAGATCGAGGCCAGCAGGTGGGTCTTACCGACACCGAATCCGCCGTCGAGGTAGAGCCCGATTCCGGCCTGCGATGCGGACTTGCGTCCGAACAGGCCTTTCTTGCCGCCCTTGACCTTCTTGGCACGTTCGACGAATGCGCGTGCAGCAGCAACCGCCTGAGCCTGGCTCGGCTCGTTGGGATCGGGTATGTAGGAGTCGAAACTGACCTCGTCGAACATCGACGGCGGGACCATCTCACCGATGAGGGCCTCGGGTGCGACCTGCGGCGTGCGGTCGCTCAGACGTGCTGGCATGTCGAGAGCCTAGTCAAGTGGTCAGAATGGTTCCGTGCACCCATTGACGAAAGCGACCCAGCTCACAGGAACCCGGTGCAACGACAGCGCGGAAACCACGGTGGCGGACATCGGTTCCGAGGCTCTCGCGGACCTCTACGCCTATCCCCCGGCGCCGGCCGACGGCGTGGTGATGCGCGCGAACATGATCGGTTCCATCGACGGCGCCGCGGTGGTCGACGGCCTTTCCGGTGGCCTCGGCGGCGACGGCGACCACCAGTTGTTCATGGTGCTGCGCGGGTTGGCCGACGTGGTCGTCGTCGGGGCTCGAACCGCGATCGCGGAAGGCTACGGGCCGGTGCAGGCCAACCCCGACCTCGCCGAGCGTCGCACCGGATTGGGTCAATCCCCGAGGGCGACACTGGCATTGGTGAGCAGCTCGCTCAGCATCCCCTCCGACAATCCGCTCATCACCGATGCCGACACCGAAATCCTCACCTGCCGCAACGCTCCCGTTGACGCGCGCGCACGCCTTCTCGAGGCCGGTGCCACGCTCGTCGATTGCGGCACCGACAGTGTCGACATGACCGCGGTTGCCGCCCACCTGGCCCGCAGTGGCAGGCCGCGGGTCCTCTGCGAAGGCGGTCCGTCGCTGCTCGGCACACTGCTCGAACAGGATCTGCTCGACGAGTTGTGTGTCACGGTCGCACCGCTGCTCACCGCCGGAGATACCAAGCACCTCACCGCGGGCGGCACCGCCGGCCGCCGGATGCGACGGGCACACGTCCTCGCCGACGACCAGGACTACCTGTACGTGCGCTGGGTGCGCGATCCGCGATGACACCGGCGGCCAGTACCCTCGCCATCATGCGACGCCCCACCGTGATCCGCCGCCGGCTCCGACTGTGCGCGGTTGCCATGGCGGTGACGATCGGCACGCTCGCCGGTTGTTCCGCCGGTCCGGACCCCGGCCCCGATCTGGTGATCAAGCAGGACGGAAATGGGGAGCAGGCGCCATCGACCGCGAAGGCCCCGCCTCCACTGGACGCGCCCGCATCGGACCTCAACTGGAGCGAATGCACCGACCAAACGGTCGATCGTTTCGGCGTCGCCTCGCTGCCCGACGGCATCACCCTCGACTGCGCGAACTACACGAACTCGGTCACACCCGGTGTCCAGAGCATGGATTCTGTCCTGGTGTCCGCGGTGCGGGCCCGATCATCGGCGACTCCTGCCGACGCGCCACCGCTGGTCCTGACCTCTGGCACCGATCTCGCCTCGGCCCGAACCCTGGTGTCGCTGGCCTCCGGAGACGGCGCCGCCCTACTGGCAGGCAACCCGGTGGTCGCCGTCGACCGTAGGGGCACCGGCGAGTCGCTCCCCCTCGACTGCATGACCAACCTCGAACGCAACACGCTCCTGAGCAACGGCTTCAGCGTGCCTGCCGATGCGACCGCGGACCGCGAACGCCGCCTCACCGCCGCCGCGACGTCGGCATCCGACGGCTGCACGGAGACCCTGAGCCCCCACCAGGTGCAATTCACCACCAACAACGCAGCCGCGGACCTCGAGGAACTGCGCGTCCTGTGGGACGTCGAGCGCATCGGGATCATCGGGGTCGGGAACGGCGCCGCTGTGGCACTGGCGTACGCCGGTCTGTACACCGACCACGTTGCACGGCTGATCCTCGACACCCCGGCCCCATACGGCGCCAACGCCCAGAGCTCGGCCCAGCAGATCGCGGAGGGAACCACTGCCGCCCTGCGCACCTTCGCCGAACAGTGCCGGGCGGTGAGCTGTTCACTCGGCGCCGATCCCGCGGCCACCATCGCCGGGCTCCTCGACCGGGCCCGTGCCGGTGAGGTCGGCGGGCTCTCCGATACCGACATCCTGCTCGCGCTGACCACCACCATCGCGCTGACACCCGGTGACCGGCCCGATGTCATCGCGGCCACCTCCGACATGCTGAGCAAGGCCGACGACGGCACTATCGGTCCGTTGCGCGCGGCGATCGAGCAGGCCAGGGAGCTGCGCGGCAGCGACGGTCAGCTGCTCTCGCGCTGCAACGACACCACCGAACCCGTCGGCCAGAACCAGGTCGCGGACCTCATCACCCAGTGGAGTCAGCAGTACCCCCTGACCGGAGGCAATACGGCGCTCGGTCTCCTGCGATGCAACGGATTCCCCTCCGGCGACGCCGCGCCGTCCCTGCGCGAGCTGCCGGTGCCCGTCCTGGTCCTCCGGGGCGCAGGCGACCCGATCAACGGTCCCGTGGCGACGGACGGCGTCAACGGCGGTTTGGTGGCGGCCGGCGCCGACTTCTCGATGCTGACGTGGGAAGGGCTCGGGTACTCGGTGACCGCCCACTCCGACTGTGCAGGCGAGGCGGTCATGTCGTACGCCCGCTCCGGGGAGCCCCCGACGACGGGCGCATGTCCGGCCTGAGTCCCGTGTCGGCCGCCGCGACCACCGGCGACCGTAGTACGGTGCGGCAGTGCCGATGAATGACACCCGCGACGACGAACATGTGACGACCAGCCCTGCAACGATCCGTGATCGGCTGCTGTTTCCGCAGGTCGACATCGGCCGCATAGTGACGATGGTGCTGTGGCCTGCGGCCATCCTGATGGTGATCCAGCGGTCTCTGATCCTGGGTGTCAACGGCGATCGAACCGACGATTTCGCACCGGTGTACCAGGCCGCACTCGCGTTTCTGCGCAACGAACCCGTCTACGACGGCAACTACAACACCGTCGATCCGCATTACCTGTATCCGCCGTCCGGCACCATGCTGATGGCGCCGCTGGGGTATCTCGACCCGGAAAAAGCCCGCTGGCTTTTCATCTTCGCCTCGGCGGCAGTCCTGGTCTTCTGCGCCTTCCTGATCACCCGGATGTTCGGGTATTCGTGGCGCTCCCCGGTGATGCCGGTGGTGCTGTTCGTGTTCTTCCTGTCCGAGAGCGTCGCGCACACGCTGATCTTCGTGAACTTCAATTCCTTTGTACTGCTGGGTGAATTGCTGTTCATGACCTGGGCACTCAAACGCAAGGATCTGTGGGCCGGTATCCCGTTGGGTATCACGATCGCGGTCAAACCGGTTCTGGCCGTGCTGCTCCTGTTGCCCCTGCTCAACCGGCAGTGGAAGGTGTTCATCGGCGCGATCGGAATGCCGATCCTGCTGACCGCGATGGCCTGGCCGCTGTCGGCCGACCCCATGGACTTCTTCACCCGCACAGCGCCGTACCTCTTCGAGGCCCGCGACTACTACAACAGTTCGATCGTCGGCAGCGGCGCCTACTTCGGGGTCGACACCTGGTTGGTCTGGCTGTTGCGTCTGGCCTTTGTGGCGATGGCGGCGTTCAGTCTCTGGTTCCTGTACCGCTACTACCGGAAAACCGACGAATTGCTGTGGATGGCAACCTCGTCCGGCGTTCTGCTGTGCACCTCGTGGCTGGTCGGTTCACTCGGCCAGGGCTACTACTCGATGCTCCTGTTCCCGCTGCTGATGACCGTGCTGATGCGTGGCTCGGCCATCCGGAACTGGCCGGCCTGGCTGGGCATCTACGGCTGCTTCACCTTCGACGCCTACTACTCGATTCGGTGGGAAGCACTCGGTCGGGCCATCGAATACAACAAGGTCACCTGGGGCTGGTCACTGCTGATGATCGCGGTGTTCTGTTCGCTGCTCTTCCGGTACCTCGATCTTCGAAAGCGAGATCAACCGATCCAGGCCGAACAACTGGCCTGACGCCACGGCCACAAACCTGACACCACCGGCGCAAACGAGCCGGATATACGAAGACGAGCCACATATGTGTGGCTCGTCTTCGTATATCCGGCTCGTCTATGTGTGCCGCCAGATCAGGGCAGGGAGGCGATCAACTTGTCGACCTCGACCCGCGGCCCGGTGTAGAACGGTGTCTCCTCGCGCACGTGCATGCGGGCCTCGGTGGCCCGCAGATCACGCATGAGGTCGACGATCCGGTGCAGTTCGGGTGCCTCGAAGGCCAGCAACCATTCGTAGTCGCCCAGAGCGAACGACGAGACCGTGTTGGCGCGCACGTCCTTGTATCCGCGGGCTTCCTTGCCGTGGTCGGCGAGCATCTTGCGACGCTCCTCGTCGGGCAGCAGGTACCACTCGTACGAACGCACGAACGGGTACACGCAGATGTACTTGCCCGCTTCCTCACCGGCGAGGAAGGCCGGGATGTGGCTCTTGTTGAACTCGGCCGGGCGATGCAGGGCCACATTGCTCCACACCGAGTTGCTGGCCTTGCCCAGGATGGTGGTGCGGCGGAAGTCGGCGTAGGCGGCCTGGATCTGTTCGACCTCTTCCGAATGCCACCAGATCATGAAGTCGGCATCAGCTCGCAGGCCGGCGACGTCGTAGAGACCGCGGACCACGACGCCGCGCTCTTCCAACGAATCGAAGAACTTGGTGGCGTCGGCAATCGCCTCGGTCCGATCGTCACCCAGTTCTCCGGGGCGAACCGAGAAAACTGAGAACATCAGATAGCGGACGGTGGCATTGATTTCGGCATAATCCAGGCGGGTCATGGATTTCATACTGCCACCCACCGACACCGTCTCGGCAGCCCAGGGGCACCGATGCGCGGAAGGTCAGGCGGTCAGGTCGGCGACGAGTTGGCGCGCGGCCAGGTCGGCCCGGCCGACACAGGCCGGGACCCCCACCCCGTTGTAGCTGGCACCGGCCAGGGCCAGGCCGCGCGGACGTCTGCGATCGAGCTCGGCGATCAGTTCGGCATGCCCGGTCCCGTAGCGCGGCAGCCCGGAAGGCCATCGCTGCACCACGGCGTCGACCGGACGCAGAGGTTCGCCGCGGCCACCGGAGATCCCGATGACGGTGGACAGGTCGCGCCTGGCCCAGTCGATGAGCTGATCGTCGTCGATGTCGGTGACGGACGCGCCGAACCGGCCGTAGGACGCGCGGACGAGGGCGCCGTGGCCTGCCAGATGCGGCCACTTCTGACTGCTGAAGGTGAACGCCTTGGCCCGCACCACGGTTTCATCGCTGGCCACCAGCACTCCGGACAATTCCGGCAAGATCACCTCCGGCCCCAAAGCCAGTGCCACCACGGCGGATCCGGAGATGTCGACGCGCGACAGCGGCTTCGCAAGGTCGGGCTCAGAGTTCATGACCCGGGCTGCGGCCGGCGCGGTGAGCGCACAGACGACCCCGTCGTAGGCGACGCCGTCGACAAGCCAGCCGCCGTCGCCGCGACGGATGTCGGTGACGATGGTCCCGGTGCGCAGCGTCGCCGCGGACCGCTCGATGAGAACGTCGATGAGTTCGGAGTATCCACCCGCCATTGCACCGAAGATCGGCCCCTGCCCCGATGCGGCGCCGAGCAGGTCGCTCACAGCTGCGGTGAGACTGGATACCCCGGCATCCAACTTCGCGGCAAGCCCGGGCAGCACCGCCCGCAGACCCAGATCGTCGGCCCGCGCCGAATAGACGCCGGAGAGCATCGGATCGACACTGCGGTCGACCACCGAGCGGCCGAAACGCTGCGCGACCAATCCCCCGATGGAGACGTCCTGACCGGACGTCCACTCGAGCGGGCGGGAGGGTTCGTCGGTCATCAACGCCAGATCGGCGGGTTCGGCGAGGTGCGCGACCACTGCCGGATCGGCGGGGATGCCCATGAGTGTGGGCCGCGCCATCGGTTCCAGGACCGAACGCGCCAGAATCCGGGGACCGAGGGTGCCCGGATGCACCATCCGCGACGAGATGCCGAGTTCGGCCAGCAGCGCCGGGACTTCTGGGCGACGCACCAGGAACGCTTCGGCGCCGACATCAAGCCGCACGCCGGCCAGGTCGACACCCTTGAGGGTGCCGCCGAGCCGGTCGGTGGCCTCGAAAAGGTCGATGGTGGCGTTCGGCCCGAGCAGTGCCCGCAGACGATACGCAGCCGTCAGACCGGAGATACCGCCACCGATCACTGCCAACCGCGATGGGTTCACAGCGAATGCACCAGCTCCACCACCCGCGTCAGCATGGTCGGGTCTGTGGTCGGCAGTACGCCGTGACCGAGGTTGAAGATGTGGCCCGCAGCACCGGCGGCCATTGCGGCGTCGGCTTCGGCGGCGATGCGACGGACGTGGGTTTCCACGACCTCCCACGGCGCGAACAGCAACGCCGGATCAAGATTGCCCTGCAGTGATTTGCCGGGTCCGACGCGACGCGCAGCCTCGTCGAGCGGGATCCGCCAGTCGACACCCACCACGTCGGCGCCCGCGGTACCCATGTCGTGCAGCAATTCACCCGTTCCGACACCGAAGTGGATGCGCGGTACGTCGTAGGACGCGAGTTCGGCGAACACCCGAGCCGAATGCGGCCTGGCGTAGGTGCGGTAATCGGCGACCGACAGGGCCCCGGCCCAGGAGTCGAACAACTGGATGGCATCGACGCCGGCTTCGAGCTGTACCCGCAGGAACGCGATCGTGATGTCGGCGAGTTTGCCGACCAGTTCGTGCCACACCGCGGGCTCGGAGTACATCAGCGCTTTGGTGTTCTCGTAGTTGCGGCTCGGACCACCCTCGATCAGATACGACGCCAGGGTGAACGGTGCACCGGCGAACCCGATCAGCGCGGTGTCACCGAGCTCTGCCTTGAGGAGCTTGACCGCTGACGAGACCGCACCAACGGCCTCCGGCCTCAGGATCGGCAGGGCCTGTATATCGGCGTGGGTGCGCACCGGATTGGCGATCACCGGACCGACACCGGAGACGATGTCAAGGTCGATGCCTGCGGCCTTGAGTGGAACAACGATGTCGGAGAACAGGATTGCGGCGTCAACACCGTGGCGGCGGACCGGCTGCATCGTGATCTCACAGACCAGCTCCGGATCGAAGCAGGCCTCGAGCATCCCGCGACCGGCGCGGATCTCCCGGTACTCTGGAAGCGAACGCCCAGCTTGGCGCATGAACCACACCGGACGGCGACTGGGAACCTGCCCCCGGGCAGCCGCAACCAGCGGAGAGACAGTGCGAGCATCATGTTCAGACATCACCTCCACATGCTGCCATGCGCCCCTCGGCGCGCCTCCGCTGCGTCCGACCTGATCGGCCCTACGGTCGAGCAGTGACCACATCCGGAGCCTCGACCGAGCCTGCGGTCTTTCGCAGCGCAATCGAATCGATGCATGCGGCCAAGGTCCGGTCGGAGATCGAACTCGGCAGCATACGTCCACCACAACGACTTGCGCCTTACAGTTACGCCGTCGGCGCAGAGGTGACCCAACCTGACGACGGCGACATCGCTACAGATTCCGACGGGACCGCATTCGGCCGATTGATCCTGCTTTACGACCCCGACGGCCATGAGGCCTGGAACGGCACGATGCGCCTGGTGGCGTTCATCCAGGCCGAGATGGAGGCGGATCTTGCCACCGATCCACTTCTGCCCGAGGTTGCCTGGAGCTGGCTGACCGAGGCGCTCGAGAAGTCGGACCGCGTGGACGTGACCGCCCTTGGCGGCACCGTCACGTCTACGACCTCGGTTCGCTACGGCGACATCGCCGGTCCCCCGCGTGCGCATCAGCTGGAACTGCGCGCGTCGTGGACAGCCACCAACGACGACCTCAGTGGCCACGTCGAAGCCTTCTGCAATGTGCTCTCACTCGCTGCCGGACTCCCGCCGACCGGCGTGACACGTCTCGGGTTTGCCGAAGCGTGACCGATTCCGACACACCGGAGCCGGCGGCAGAACCCGCCGGGCCTCCGGCCATCCCGCTGACTGCACCGGCCGACGGTGTTCCGCCGGTCCTGACCACACCGCAGGAGTTCGCCGACGCCGCACGGCGGCTGGCCGACGGAACCGGCCCGATCGCCCTCGACACCGAACGCGCATCGGGTTTTCGCTACTCCGGACGCGCCTACCTGATCCAGATCCGGCGCAACGGCAGCGGGACGATGCTGATCGACCCGATCGAGCACCCCGAGGCACTCGGTCCGGTGGCCGACGTCCTCGACGGTCCGGAGTGGATCCTGCACGCCGCCGACCAGGACCTCCCGTGCCTGCGCGAGTTGAACTTCCGGTGCGCGGCGCTCTACGACACCGAGCTGGCAGGCCGGCTCGCCGGCATCCCCAGGGTCAACCTGGCCGCCATGGTCGAACACTTCCTCGGCCTCGGACTGGTCAAGGGTCACGGCGCCGCCGACTGGTCCCGTCGCCCACTGCCGGACGAGTGGCTGAACTATGCGGCGCTCGACGTCGAGGTCCTGATCGAGTTGCGGGACGCAGTACAGGCAGCACTGGTCGAGGCAGGTAAGGACACTTGGGCCGCACAGGAGTTCGAGGCGATCTTGGCCCGGCCCGATCCCGTACCCCGCCCTGATCGCTGGCGGCGGGTCTCGAAGATCCACACCATCAAGTCACCCCGGACCTTGGCCGCGGTGCAGCAATTGTGGAACACGCGGGAAGACCTGGCCCGTCGGCGCGATACCGCGCCGGGTCGCATCCTTCCGGATTCCGCGATCGTGGCCGCCGCGGTCGCAGACCCGAAAACCCTGGACGAACTCTACAAACTGCCGGTCTTCGGTGGTCCTCGCCAACGCCGGCTCGCCGGACGCTGGATGGACGCGCTCGAGACAGCACGCACCCTGCCCGACAGCGAACTGCCCTCGCGACGGCCGCCGACCACCGGTCTGCCGCCGGTCAATCGGTGGGAAGGCAAAGAACCAGCGGCCGCAGCGCGCTATACGGCTGTTCGCGCCGGGTTGACCGAACTCGCCGAACGGGTCGATGTGCCGGTTGAGAACCTGTTGCTGCCCGAGCTCGTCCGCCAATTGTGCTGGGAGGGTATCGCTTCGCCGTCGACGGACACGGTGGCCGAGCGATTGACGGCAGGCGGCGCTCGCCCCTGGCAGGTCGAACTGACCGCACCCGTGATCGCCGAAGCGCTGACCGCTCCTCCCGCGACCGTTCCTCCCGCGACTGCACCACCCGCCGAATAGATTCGCCCCACTTACGCACAAACGCTCCGGTTGCAACCGGAGCGTATGCGAGAAAGTGGAGCGAATCTCTGCTCAGCTGATGTCGTTGAGATCTTGTTCGTCGGCGCTCGACAGCGGTGCCTGCATACTCGAGACCATGGCGGTGATCGCGCGGGCCACATCCTGTGCGGTCAGGCCGAGTTCGTCGAGCAGCTCACCCCGCGACGCCTGGGTCAAGAACCTCTGCTCGATGCCGACATCCCGCACCGGCGTCGAAATGTTCTCGGCCCGAAGCTTTTCCGACACCGACGAACCGACACCGCCGTGCACGCCACCGTCCTCGACCGTCACGACCAATCGATGCGCCTGTGCCAGTCCGGCAATCGACTCGGGCACCGGCAGCACCCAGCGAGGATCGACCACAGTGGTACCGATCCCCTGCTGCGAGAGTCGGGCCGCGGTGTCCAGCGCCAATGACGCGAACGGTCCGACCGCGACGATCAACACGTCAGCGCTTTCACCGCGTGCGGGCCGGTGCAGCACATCGGTGCCGTCGGAAAGTCGTTCCACCGCGCGGATGTCCTCCGGGACTGCACCTTTCGGGAATCGCAGCGCGGTGGGTCCGTCGTTGGTCTCCAGCGCTTCAGCCAGTTCCTCACGCAGACGCGCCGAGTCGCGGGGCGCGGCCACGCGCATCCCCGGCACGATCGACATCAGCGACAAATCCCACATGCCGTTGTGACTCGGACCGTCGGGTCCGGTGACCCCGGCCCGATCGAGCACCAGCGTCACCGGCTGCTTCAACAGGGCAACGTCCATCAGCAACTGGTCGAAGGCCCTGTTCAGAAATGTCGAATAGAGCGCAACCACGGGATGCAGACCACCGAGGGCGAGGCCGGCGGCCGAGGTCAGCGCATGCTGCTCGGCAATACCGACGTCGAACATCCGATCCGGGAAACGCTCACCGAACGCCGCGAGACCGGTAGGACCTGGCATGGCCGCGGTGATCGCGACGACGTCCTCGCGATTGCTGCCCGCCTCCACCAGCGCGGCCGAGAAGACCGAGGTCCAGTCCGGCGCCGAGACGCTGGTCGACTTGCCGGTCTCGGGATCCATGATGCCGGTCGCGTGCATCCGGTCGGCGACATGGTTCTCGGCATGGTGATACCCCATGCCTTTACGGGTGACGGTGTGCACGATCACCGAACCACCGAACGACTTGGCCTGGCGGAGCGCGTTTTCCAGCGCTTCCTGATCGTGTCCGTCCACCGGCCCGACGTACTTGATGCCGAGGTCGGTGAACATCGCCTGCGGTGCCAGTGCATCTTTGATGCCGGTCTTGAGGCCGTGTAGCGCGGCGTAGGCGATCTGGCCGAGCAACGGCAGTTTCAGCACTGCCCGCCGGCTCTCGTCGAGGACACGCTCGTAACCGGGCTGCAGGCGCAGGCCGGACAGGTGCCGTGCGAAACCGCCGATGGTCGGCGCGTAGGACCGTCCGTTGTCGTTGACGACGATGACAACCGGGCGATCGCCGGCCGCGATGTTGTTGAGGGCCTCCCAGCACATGCCGCCGGTGAGTGCGCCGTCGCCGACCACGGCAATTACGTGCCTGTCCTGCTTCGTCAGCTCGAAGGCCTTGGCGAGTCCGTCCGCGTAGGACAGGGCCGCGGACGCATGCGACGATTCGATCCAGTCGTGCTCGCTCTCGGCACGTTCCTGGTAACCGGTCAGACCACCACGTTGACGAAGGGTGTCGAAGCGATCTTTGCGGCCGGTGACGATCTTGTGGACGTAGCTCTGGTGTCCCGTGTCGAAGAGCACAGCATCGTTCGGTGAATCGAAGACCCGGTGGATGGCCAGGGTCGTCTCGACGACACCGAGGTTGGGTCCGAGGTGACCACCCGTGGCGGAGACCTTCGCGATCAGGAACTCGCGGATCTCGCCGGCCAGATCCTGCATCTGCGCAACGGTCAGTTCGCGCAGGTCGGCGGGCGAATCAACCGAATCCAGCACGCTCATCCAACATCCTCTCAATGATGTATCTCGCGGCGAAAGACGTACTTCGCCACCGGTGCCATCGGGCTGCGACGACTTGTGATCTTCCACTCTACGGATTCTTCGAGACCGCGAGCAGTAGGGATTGGTTACGCGCTCGCCCCAGTTGCGGGGCGCAGCAGCGCCACCGCCTCCATGTGGTGGGTCAGTGGAAACGCGTCGAAACCGAGCAACGTGTCGACCTCGTATCCACCGCGGCGGTAGTCGCTGAGGTCACGGGCGAATGTCGCCGGATCGCAGCCGACCGCGATGACGGCTGCGGGCCCGGCCGCCGTGATCCGTTCGACGACCTCACGGCCGGCACCTGACCGCGGCGGGTCGACGATGACCACGTCGGGCGAGGGCAGGTCGGTCACCGTTGTCAGCACACTGCCCCGATGAACCTTGACTCGATGGTCGTCGGCGAAGGTGAGGTCGGCGGCGGCGGTCGCGCCGCGGTCGGCCTCGACGATGTGAACGCGGGCCGTACCCCAGGACTCGTCGTTCTCATCGAGCACAGCCCCCGCCAGCACCCCGGCCCCGCCGTACAGATCCCACGCCACCACCGAGCGCGGCAACCCGGACGACCTCAGCAGGCTGCGCACGGTGGCGCTGTAACCGGATGCCGCGAGCCGGTGGGCCTGCCAGAATCCGGTCACGGGGAGCTCCCAGGTGCGTCCACCGACGGTTCGACGCACGGTCGGCTCCCCCGCCAGCAACACCTCACGGCGCACGGTCGAACGTTGTGCCCGCTGCTGCTGTGTCCGTCGTCGGCCCGACTGCGGCCGTTTTCCGCGTCCACCGCGGTGCGGTTCGTTCGCGGCGGCGATGTGGACCACGTGGCGGCTACCGTCGTCGCCGACGGTCAGCATCAGTTCGGAACCGGGCTCGAGGTTGCCGAACTCGTCGAGGCCGTCGACCATCCCGACAACGGGCTGCGCGCAATCCAGACGCGGGATGACCGAATGTGATTGGTATCCGCGCACTCCGGGACGCCCCTGTGCATCGATGAAGAGGCGTTCACGCACCCGCCAGTTGGTTTCGGGGGCCTCGGTGGCGTCGGGGTCGAGCGAGACCACCTCGCCGTTCCACTCGATACCTGCCATCCGGCCCAGCAGCTCGGACAGGACCTGCGATTTCAGTTCGCGGGCATACGCACCGGTGGTGTGCGAGAGGTCACAGCAACCCGCACCGGCACCACCGGCATACGCCGGGGCACCCACCTGGCAGACCGCGTCGATGCGGTGCGGTGAGGCCTGCAGGATCTCGCGGATCTCTGCGCGGCAGAAACCCTTGCCACGATCCTCGGTCACCACCACCCGCAGTGTTTCGCCCGGCAATGCGTGGCGGATGAACACCACTCGGCCATCGCGACGGCCGACCCCGATTCCACCGTGACCGAAGCGGTCGACGGTGATCTCGAATTCGGTACCCAGCCAACCTTTGCCGGCTCCTACGGAAGCATGGGCGGGTCGATCGGGGTCTTGATTGGGCTCATCGAGGTCCTGATTGAGCCCATTGACGTCTTTGTTGGGCCCATTGACGTCGTTGTTGGGCACTGAGCCGGTCACTACAAACCTGTTTTCTCTGTTGGTGTCGGACCGGCAGGGGGCGAGCCGACACCGCGACGGGTGTCGCCTGGTGCGATGTAGGTGCGGTCACGCTTTCGCCGATCCGAGGAGCTGAGCTGCCATGGTACCGACGTCACCATCACACCCGGTTCGAACAGCAGGCGGCCCTTGAGCCGCAGCGCGGACTGGTTGTGCAGGATCTGCTCCCACCAGTGACCGACCACATACTCGGGGATGAAGACTGTCACCACGTCCCGCGGCGACTCGCGCCGTAGCCGCCGGACGTACTCGATGACCGGACGGGTCACCTCGCGGTACGGCGAGGCGATCACCTTGAGCGGAACTGTGATGTCACTGTCCTCCCACTGCGCCACCAGCTTTCGGGTGTCCCGCTCGTCCACGTTCACCGTGATGGCCTCGAGGGTGTCCGGACGGGTGGCGCGGGCGAACGCCAGCGCCCGTCGGGTCGGCAGATGCAGCGTCGAGACCAGCACGATCGAATGGGTCCGGCTCGGCAGCACGGCTTCGTAGTCGGAATTGTCGAGCTCGGCCTGCACCGACGCGTAATGCCGGTGGATGAGTTTCATCAGGCCGAAGATCGCGACCATCGCCAGGATCGCAATCCAGGCTCCGGCAAGGAACTTCGTGACGAGCACGATGATCAGCACCGACCCGGTCATCACCAGTCCGATGCTGTTGATGATCCGCGAACGGATCATCCGGGTCCGGGCCCGGGGGTCACCTTCGGTTTTGAGGTGCCGGGTCCAGTGCCGGACCATTCCGATCTGACTGAGGGTGAACGACACGAAGACACCGACGATGTAGAGCTGGATGAGGGCGGTCACCTCGGCACCGAAGGCGACGATGAACGCAATGGCGGCAACGGCCAGGAACAGGATGCCGTTGGAGAAGGCCAACCGATCGCCGCGGGTGTGAAGCTGCCGTGGGAGGTAACGATCCTGCGCGAGCACCGATCCGAGTACCGGGAACCCGTTGAATGCGGTGTTCGCGGCCAGCACCAGGATCAGTGCGGTGACCACGGTCACGAAGTAGAAACCGGGGCTGAATCCGCCGAACACCGCATGTGCCAGTTGCGCGATGAGTGATTTCTGCTCGTAGTCTGCCGGTGCGCCGATCAGATCCTTGGCCGGATCGGAGACGTACTTCACACCGATTTCCTTGGCCAGCAGGATGATCCCCATCAGCAGGACGATCGAGATGGTTCCCAACAGCAGCAGCGTGGTGGCCGCGTTGCGCGACTTGGGCTTCTGGAAGGCCGGCACGCCGTTGGAGATGGCCTCCACCCCGGTCAGCGCGGCACAACCGGACGAAAAGGCGCGTGCGACAAGGAAGACAAATGCGATTCCGACGAGGTGGTTCTCTTCGGCGACGATCTCGTAGCCCGCAGTTTCGGACTCGATGTTGTCCCCGAACACGAATACGCGCAGGAACCCCCAGAACAGCATCACCACCATGCCGACGATGAAGGCATAGGTGGGAATCGAGAACGCGGTACCCGATTCTCGCAGCCCGCGCAGGTTGATCGACGTCAACAGGACGATCGCGACCACGCAGAACCAGACCTTGTGTTCCTGCACGAAAGGTACCGCCGAGCCGACGTTCTCCGCGGCCGAGGCGATCGAGACCGCAACGGTCAGCACATAATCGACAAGCAATGCGCTACCGACGGTCAGGCCCGCAGTGGGTCCGAGATTGGTGGTGGCCACCTCATAGTCGCCACCGCCCGACGGATAGGCGTGCACGTTCTGCCGATAACTCGCGACGACCACCGCCATCACCAGCGCGACCGCCAGTCCGATCCACGGGGTGTAGGTGTACGCCGACAGCCCGGCAACCGAGAGCACAAGGAAGATCTCTTGCGGCGCATAGGCAACCGACGACATCGCGTCCGACGCGAACACCGGCAACGCGATCCGCTTGGGAAGCAGCGTATGACCGAGCGTGTCGCTGCGGAATGGACGCCCGAGCAACAACCGTTTCGTCGCCGTTGAGGCCTTGGACACCGTGGACACCAGGCAACAATAGGGCCTGCGGTGACGTAAGGCCACGCCGGTCGCGGTACCGTTCCGGAGAGCATCTGCTCGGGTGAGATCAGCGAGGAGTCAGCATGCGTGTTGTGGTGATGGGATGCGGTCGCGTCGGGGCGTCCCTTGCCGGCCAGTTGCAGGATGCCGGGCACGCGGTCGCGATCATCGATCGAGATCAGACGGCATTTCGCCGTCTGCCCGATGGATTCACGGGCACCACCGTCAAGGGTGTCGGTTTTGATCAGGAAGTACTTCGACGAGCCGGTATCGAAGGTGCGGATGCGTTCGCAGCCGTCTCGTCGGGAGACAACTCCAACATCATCGCCGCGCGCGTCGCGCGCGAAACATTCAGCGTGCCCAAGGTGGTCGCCCGGATTTACGACGCCAAACGCGCGGCCGTCTACGAACGTCTCGGTATCCCGACCGTGGCCACCGTGCCCTGGACCACGGATCGGTTCATGTCGGCACTCGGCGGGGCCGCCGACACCGGCGACGTCGCCTGGACCGAACCTTCCGGCCAGGTCGCGCTCGTCCAACTGAACATCCACGAGTCCTGGGTGGGTACCTCGTTCACGCTGTTCCAGGAGCAGACGGGTTCGCGGATCAGCTTCGTCAACCGACTCGGCAAGCCGCTGTTGCCCGGTCCCAAATCCGTTCTGCAACAGAATGATCAGGTCTTCGTTGCAGCGTTGATCGACAATCTCGACAAAGTTCGTGCTGTGGCGGGCACCCTCGCCCCAGAAACCGACTGACCCGAAGCCCCCCGCAGACCGAAGGAAGAAACATGAAGGTCGCGATAGCAGGCGCAGGCGCTGTCGGGCGATCGATCGCCCGTGAGCTGCTCGCCAACTCGCACGAGGTGCTCCTCCTCGAACGCAATCCCGATCACATCGACGAAGAAGCCGTGCTCGGAGCCCGCTGGGTCGGCGGTGATGCCTGCGAACTCGACAACCTCGAACGGGTCGAGCTCCACAAGTTCGACGTCGTCATCGCCGCCACGGGTGACGACAAGGCGAATCTGGTGGTGAGCCTGCTCGCCAAAACCGAGTTCGCGGTCCAGCGGGTGGTCGCCCGGGTGAACGACCCCCGGAACGAGTGGCTGTTCGACGAGGACTGGGGTGTCGATGTGGCGGTGTCCACCCCGCGAATGCTCGCCTCGCTTGTCGAAGAGGCGGTCTCGGTGGGCGATCTCGTCCGGCTGATGACCTTCCGGCGGGGTCAGGCCAATCTGGTGGAGATGACCCTGCCCGACAACACTTCACTGGCAGGCAAGCCGGTCCGGAAACTCAACCTGCCGCGCGATGCCGCACTCGTCACCATCCTGCGCGGTGGCAGGGTGATCGTTCCGCAACCCGACGACGCCGTCGAAGGCGGCGACGAACTGGTCTTCATCGTGCCGGCAGAAGCAGAGGGTGAACTCCGGGCCGCCATCATCGAGCCGGCGGCGCCTGCTCGCTAGTCTCGCCCGGGCCCTCGGCTTCCGGCAGTGCCGCTGCCTCGTCTTCTTCGTCGTCTTCGTTCTTCTGGGCCCAGCGAACCAGGAGCACCGTGGCAAGGGCGGCGGCAGCGGTCAGGGGCCAGCCCATCGCGATGCGCGCCACGGCCAGGCCGCCGGTCTGGTCATTGTCGTAGAGAAATGACTGCACCAGGTAGCGGACACCGAACAGTGCCGCCCACACCGCCGTGGCGATGTCGTAGGCCAGCAGGGTCCGACGATGGCTGCGCCAATGAGTTCCGTTGCCGTTCACGCCGTTCCAGATGACCCCGACCAGGGGCCACCGGAACAGGATCGACACCGCAAACACCCCGGCATACAGCAGTGTGGTCCAGATGCCGAAGAGGAAGAAGCCCTTGGCGTCGCCGGTTCGGTGGGCGATGAACGCGCACACCGCAACTCCGATGACACCGGAGATGGCCGGTTGGATGGGCTCGCGCCGGACCAGCCGGAGTACGAAGATCGCGAAAGCGACGGCAAGTGCCGCGTAGATCGCGACTGTCAGACCCCACAGCGAGTTGGCCGGGACGAACGCCACGATCGGCAATGACGAATAGATGAGTCCGGAGACCCCACCCATCTGTTCGAGAACGGTCTGGGCAGGCGGTTCGTCGACCTCTGCCGAAACTTCCCGATGCCCGCCGGGCTCAGCTTTCACCGAGCAACTCGTAATCGGGGTTGAACATGACCTTGCGGCCGTCGTGCTCGCCCATCCGGCCCCGGACGATCATCTTGCGTCCCGGCTCGATACCCGGGATGCGATTGCGTCCGATGAACTTGAGCGTGACCACGTCGGTGCCGTCGAAGAACTCTGCGGCGACACCTGATTTCACCGTCTTGGCGCAGGTCTGCACGGATCGTAGTTCGCCCTGCATGGTGACTTCGTCACCGGCTGAACAATCACAGGCGCGCTGGGCACCGTTCTGCTGGGACTGCTCGGAGATCTTCTCGGCGTCGAGCTGCTCGAGGTCTTCGGTAAGTCTGCGCGTGAGGCGTTTGAGATATCCGCCTGCGGTCATGGCGCTACGCACCCTTTCGCCAATTCAATCGTGCCGCCACATCACCAGATGTACGTGGTCGGCGGGCTGTTGCTCTCGCCAGGGTAGACCCCGGCAGTGCCGAGTTCCACTCGCCGCGGCAAGATCATCACATGCCGCTCACGCCTGTGTCGCAGACCACCGCCGCAAACCGGGATCTGGTGATCGTGGCCCTGCCCGGAACAGGTTCTGACGGCGATTTCGCCGGTCGCGCGTTTGCCGACGCGACCATCCCGGTGATTGCCGTCGACCCGACAACCAACGGTCTGATCAATAGCTATGAGCAGGCACTCGACCAGGCCGCAGCGGCAGGCCACCGGGTCCTCGCCGCCGGCGTGTCCATCGGCGCCTGTGTGGCGGTCCGGTGGGCGCTGCAGAACCCGACCCTGTGCGCAGGCGTACTGGCTGCGCTGCCCCCGTGGCTCGGAGATCCGGCGACTGCGCCGGCCGCACACAGCGCACTGTTGACGCGTGACCAGCTCGCCCGAACCGGTCTCGACGCCACCATCGAAGCGATGACGGCGGGCACACCCGGCTGGCTGGCCACCGAACTGGCGCGGTCGTGGCGGGCCACCGCGCCGGTCCTGGATGCGATGCTCGGCGAGGCCGCCGGCTACCACGCTCCGATCGCTGCAGAAATCGCCGAACTGTCTGTGCCGCTGTCGATCACCGCGACCATCGACGACCCGGTCCACCCGTTCGAGGTGGCACAGGCTTGGTGCGACGTGGCCCCGCGATCGCTCCTGCAGACGATCACCCTCGACGAACTGGGCGCAGATCCCGCCGTGCTGGGCAGGCAATGCCTCGCCGGCTGGCGCCAACTGACCGCTTGACGCTTTCAGACCTTCGGACCTTCAGCGCTTCGGGCGATTACCCAACTGCTGCATCGCCGAACCTCGCGAACCGGTTCCCGGCGGCGGGGTCTCGGCCGCTTTCTCTTCCGGCTCTGCTGCAGCCGGCTGCGGCTGGCCCTGTATCCGCACCGTCGCCTGCGCGGACTGGGCCTGCGCATTGTCTGCCGCAGGCGCGGGCGCCGCGTTCGCGTCCATCGTCCCGGAGGTCACCATCTCCTGTTGCGCGGCGGCCACCTGCTCGGCGAGTACCGGCGGCAGGACGATCGGCAACGGGGTACGCGGCGGGTGCGGGTCGTCGCCGCGCCGGACCACGGTCTCGCTGACCACCGCGCGAGCCACCTTCGCCAGGCTCTCGGCGCCCGCGGTCGGCGCGCTCGCCACACAACGGATCATCCAGCGCGGGCCGTCGACACCGATGAAACGATGTACTCCACCGGAAACGGTCGCCACCACCTCGCGACCCCAGAAGCCGGTTTCGATGGCCGTCTCCGCGCCCTCCGCCTTGAGGGATTCGGTGAGTTCGCTCACCACATCGCGCCACTGTCCACTCGTCTTGGGGGCAGCGAATGCGGCAACGGTGATCCGCCCGTGAGGTGTCACCAGGAACACCGACTGCGGCTGATGGTCGACCGACATCTCGACGGTCACCTGCCCGCCCTCGACCACCGGAACGAGGACCGAACCGAGATCGAGATGTGAGTTGTCGAATGTCGAGCCGGAGGCCAGATCATCGATGTCGTACGGACCCTGACCACTGCCGATCTGCTTGGGCCCGGTGCTCGTGTCGGGTTCCTCGGTGGGGTGTCCCCGCCTGATACCCCGAGTTCGTTTTTCGCGTGCCATTTCTCAGCTGCTTTCCGACGCGTTCGCGTCCAACCTCGCGTGACCGCCACTCGAACCGTAACCGCCTGCGCCGCGGCTCGTTTCGTCCAGTTCGTCGACTTCGACGAAGTCGACGAGTTCGACCCGCTGAACCAGTAGCTGCGCAATGCGGTCACCTCGCGCGATGACAATCGGTTCGTGTGGGTCCAGATTGATCAGGCAGACCTTGATCTCGCCGCGGTATCCCGCATCGACGGTGCCCGGCGTGTTGACGATCGACAGACCGGCGCGCGCGGCGAGTCCCGATCGCGGATGGATCAGGCCCACCGTTCCGATGGGCAGAGCGATGGAGATCCCGGTCGGCACGAGTGCCCGCTGCCCGGGCGCGAGTTCGATATCGATCGCGCTCGACAGGTCGACGCCGGCATCCCCGGGGTGTGCCCGCCGGGGTAGTTCGATGCCCGGATCAAGTCGCCTGATGGCGACCTGTCCGGATGGCTGGACGGCGAGGAATGGTGCGTCGGCAGGGGTGCTGCCAGGATCGGTTGCCACACGGGAAGACTACGCTGGCGCCGTGCCTCCATTCCCATCACCCGACACAGCCGGAGACCCTTTCCAGACCCATGACAACGGCAGCGACGACAGCCGGGCGATCCTTCACGACGAACGCCTGCACGTACCGCTGTGGTGGTGGCTGGTCGCGGCAATCGTCATCGGCCTACTCGGCTACGAGATCCAGCTCGCCCTGCATGACAGCACCTTCAGCCCGATCGCCTACGTCATACTCGCGCCGCTGGCCGCCTGGCTGCTCTGGTCGATGGGCCGCACCCGCATCCGGGTCACCGACGGCGAATTGTGGGCAGGCAATGCCCATCTGCCGATCGACCTGATCGACCGGGCCGCGGTCATCCCGGCCAGCGCGAAGAGCGCGGCCCTCGGCCGCCAGCTCGACCCGGCCGCATTCCTCGCCCACAAGTTCTGGGTCAAGACCATGGTGCTGCTGGTTCTCGACGATCCCGACGACCCGACGCCCTACTGGCTCGTCAGCACCCGCCACCCGGCCGAGCTGGTCACCGCACTCGGGATGACCGACGCGGCGTCTGAATCATCCGACTGACCCGGGTCCCGGGCGGTCGCACGTTTCGGACCCGAACTCGTCGCTGCCCCAAAACACAACCGCGTCGGTGGTGTCCCCAGGCCACTTGCCTGGGTGACACCACCGACGCGGTGTTGTTGTCTATCAGTCTGCTGCAGGTGATTACGCGCAGTCGACGCAAATGCGCGAGTTGCCGTTCTCCGTTGCCAGCCGACTTCGGTGGTACACAAGGAAGCAGCTGGTGCAGGTGAACTCGTCAGCCTGCTTCGGGATCACCCGAACAGAGAGTTCCTCGCCGGACAGGTCAGCGCCCGGGAGCTCAAAGGACTCGGCGATATCGCCTTCGTCCACATCGACCGAGGCCGCCTGCGCTTCACTCCGACGTGCCTTCAGTTCCTCGAGTGAGTCCTCGGAGACCTCGTCGGATTCAGTGCGCCGGGGCGCATCGTAATCAGTTGCCATATTTCCGCCTTAGGTAGAAGCACCTGCGACCCGAGGTACCCGATGTGAGCAGGTCCCGCGTGTCCCAACAAGCCGCGCACGTTCCTCGTCTGCAAAGTCCGCGACAGTGCCCTTTGATCAACAACTCCTACGAAGGGATTCGTTGCTCATGAGGGCAAGTATATTGTGATGTTCGCCACAGTTTATTGAATGCCCGAGTTTCGGGTTATCCAAGCTGAGGCGGCTGAATCCTAGCCCAGCCGCTCCATGGAGTCAACAACACTCCCACGGTGAAAACATTCCCGGTCGGTCGCTGCCGAACGCGGGGGTCGCGACCGTTTAGAGTTTGACTCGCTCGTCCACATCTGAAGCGGAAGGCACCAGCAGCCCATGGTTTCGCAGATCACCTATGGCTATCCCACCGACGACCACGGTCGCCCGTTCCGTCGGCGGCGCTACCTGCCCGCGATCATCGTCGCCGTGGTGTTGGCACTGATCACAGCGATCGTATGGATCGGTGCGCTGTCATCGAGCGGTACCGAGGCCGCGCCGGTCGACTGCCCGCAGCCTTCCGCACCGTCAGCAACACCCGGATCACCGGCGCCGGTGGTCGGCACACCTGCCGATCGTGAAGAGATGCTCCGAGTCTCCCCCGCGGCACTGTCCGGATTCCAGATCAGAGTGCTCAACGCCACTGACGAGCAGGGCAAGGCGCAGACCGTCCTCGATGATCTGACCTCCCTGGGATTCCAGGGAACCCCCGAGGGCGCCTATGGCGACGACCCGCTCTATCCGGACCGCAATCTGGACTGCTTCGGGCAGATCCGCTTCGGGGACGCGGGCAAAGCCGCCGCCGCCGCATTGTGGATCGCCGCGCCCTGCACCCAGTTGATCAACGACGGGCGCCCCGACACGGTCGTCGACCTGTCCATCGGCGAGTCCTTCAGCGACAACGGGCAGAGCCAGGATGCACTGGCCGTCCTCGACACCCTGCGCAGCGCGAACCCACAAGACCCCAACACCGGATCCGACCCGGCCTTGGTCTCAGCGGTTCACGAAGCGTCCTGCTGAACCGGGATCGGCTCCAACGCGCCGATCTCGGCCAGCAACGCCCGCAGGTCGTCGGCGATGCCCGGCGCCATCGCCAGCGTCACGTCCCCGGCGCTGCCGCGTGATGTCGCGGCGGGTATCCGGACGATCGCACCCGCCTCTTCGGCGATCAGGGATCCGGCCGCCCAGTCCCAGGGGCTCAGACCGTGTTCGTAGTGCGCGTCGACGGCCCCACTGGCCACCATGCACAGGTCCAGAGCCGCCGAACCGATCCGCCGCAGATCCCGGACCTGTGGCAACAGTCGTGCGATCAAGGCGCCCTGCACTTCGCGGCGCGAGGCTGCGTAACCGAATCCGGTCGCCACCAGCGCCAGGCCCACCTCGTCGACAGCGTTGCAGCGCAATCGCACCGGTCCCGATCCGTCGTCCGAAAAGGCACCGCCGCCGCGGGTTGCCGAATACGTCACACCGCGGGCGACGTCGACAACCGCACCCGCGACGGTCCGACCGTCCACCTGCGCACCGATCGACACCGAGTAGGCCGGGATGCCGTAGAGAAAGTTCACGGTCCCGTCGATCGGATCGACCACCCAGCGCACCCCGGCCGGGACCGTCACCGATCCGCCTTCTTCTTCACCGAGAATCGAATCGCCGGGACGCCTGGCGGCCAGCACGTCCCGGATCAACGACTCCGATTCCGTATCGACGATCGTCACCGGATCCGTATCAGTACTCTTGGTCGACACCGACTGCGGCGCAGATGGATTCACGACGCCGTGCCCGAAGACCTCCGGTCGCCTGGCTCGGACGTGTCGCGCGGCCTCTTCGGCCACCGCAATGGCGACAGCGGTCAGTTCATGTGGATCGAGTTGGGGCACACCTACATGTGAGCACACCGAGCTCCATCACCGCCGGACCGGCCCGATCGCACCAGGTGCGGAGAGTTCGCGTGACAACACGCAGAACCCGGCCCGGCTGACTAGCCTGAACAACGGCGGCGCAGGGCGCACCCCTATCCGCAACAGTCGAGCGAAGGAGCCACAACCGTGTCCAGTGAATCCGCAGACGGCAATCCCACCCGATCAGCCAACCCGAGCCAGGCCGTCGGGATCGACGTCGGCGGTTCGGGGATCAAGGGCGGCATCGTCGACCTCGAGTCCGGTGAGCTCATCGGCGAACGGTTCAAGGTCCTCACTCCCCATCCGGCCACACCGCAGGCCGTCGCCGGCGGGATCCGTGAGGTTGTCGACCATTTCGAATGGACAGGTCCGGTCGGGGTGACCCTCCCCGCTGTGGTGACAGGCGGGATCGCGCGGACGGCGGCCAACATCGACAAGTCCTGGATCGGTACGGACGTCTATGAACTCCTCACCGCCGAGCTCGGCGACCGCTCGCTGTCGGTCCTCAACGACGCCGACGCCGCCGGGATGGCCGAGGAACACTACGGCGCAGGCAAGGACTACAACGGCGTGGTCATGTTGCTGACATTCGGCACCGGCATCGGTTCGGCGATCATGTACAACGGTGTGCTCATACCCAACACCGAGCTCGGTCACATGCAGGTCGGTAAGAAGGAAGCCGAACACCAGGCGTCCTCCAAGGTCAAAGAAGACAACGACCTCTCGTACCACCACTGGGCCAAAGAAGTCTCCAAGGTGCTGAGTGCCTACGAGGCGCTGTTTTGGCCCGAGGTGTTCATCGCAGGCGGCGGGATCAGCCGCAAAGCCCATAAATGGATTCCACTTCTGACCAACCGAACACCGGTTGTACCGGCGACTTTGCAGAATACGGCCGGCATTGTCGGCGCCGCGATGGCGGTGGCTGCGGGGTTGCGGCCCTGAGTGCCGTTACAATGGCACACAGGCTGGCTTCGAGCCGGTTCCCCCAAGCCCCAGCTTCGCCGAGTTCACTCGGCCTGACACTGCCGCCGCGACGCACCTCCCCGCGGCACAGTGTCGTGTAGATAGCCCGAAAGGTAGTACGTGGCAGCCACGAAGACCCGCCAAACTGAACCAGATGCCGAGCAGTCGGAATCGGAATCAGAGTCGGTGACCGCGCCGCGGGCACGCAAGGCGCCCGCAAAGAAAGCAGCCGCCAAAAAGGCCCCGGCCAAGAAGGCCGCCAAAAAGGCGCCTGCGAAGAAGGCCGGCGCCAAGCGTGGTCCCAAGGACGGCGATGTCGACGGCATCGACGTCGAGAATGAAGCCTCGATCGACGACATCGATGTGAACGAGGACGAACTCGAAGACGTCACCGTCGATGATGACGATGACGACGAGACCACCCCCGCGGTCGCCGTCGCAGCTCCCGGCAAGGCTGCCGCAAAGACCAAGAAGGCCGAAGACGAACCGTCGGAGTCCGACAAGGCGTCCGGCGACTTCGTCTGGGACGAGGACGAGTCCGAGGCACTGCGCCAGGCCCGCAAGGATGCCGAGCTCACCGCCTCTGCCGACTCGGTCCGCGCGTACCTGAAGCAGATCGGCAAGGTCGCACTGCTCAACGCCGAGGAAGAGGTCGAGCTCGCCAAGCGCATCGAGGCCGGACTCTTCGCCACCGAGCGGATGCGTCGACTCGCCGAGGCAGGCGAGAAGCTCACCGTCGCGCAGCGTCGCGACCTGTCGTGGGTCTCCCGCGACGGCGGCCGGGCCAAGAACCATCTGCTCGAGGCGAACCTTCGACTCGTGGTCTCGCTGGCGAAGCGCTACACCGGCCGCGGCATGGCCTTCCTCGACCTCATCCAGGAAGGCAACCTCGGTCTGATCCGTGCGGTCGAGAAGTTCGACTACACCAAGGGCTACAAGTTCTCGACCTACGCCACCTGGTGGATTCGTCAGGCGATCACCCGCGCGATGGCCGATCAGGCCCGCACCATCCGTATTCCGGTGCACATGGTCGAGGTCATCAACAAGCTCGGTCGTATCCAGCGTGAGCTGCTCCAGGATCTGGGCCGTGAGCCCACTCCGGAAGAGCTGGCGAAGGAAATGGACATCACGCCGGAGAAGGTGCTGGAAATCCAGCAGTACGCGCGTGAGCCGATCTCGCTCGACCAGACCATCGGTGACGAAGGCGACAGCCAGCTCGGTGACTTCATCGAGGATTCCGAAGCAGTCGTGGCCGTTGACGCCGTCTCGTTCACACTTCTCCAGGATCAACTGCAGTCAGTCCTCGAGACGCTGTCCGAGCGTGAGGCCGGCGTTGTCCGGTTGCGCTTCGGACTCACCGACGGACAGCCGCGCACCCTCGACGAGATCGGTCAGGTCTACGGCGTGACCCGCGAGCGGATCCGGCAGATCGAATCGAAGACGATGTCGAAGCTTCGGCACCCGTCGCGCTCGCAGGTCCTGCGCGACTACCTCGACTAGTCACACCCGCAGCAACCGAACAATTGGCCGGACCCCCCTGGGGGCCCGGCCATTTGTCATTCGCCCTGTTCGACAACTTCGGCAAGCCAATCAAGGATCTCGCCGCGCACCTGCGCCCGATTGGTTTCGTTGAGAACCTCGTGTCGAGCGCCTGCGAAGACCCGGACGCTGACGTCCTCCAGGCCGCCGTTGCGATAGTGCGCCGCAAGTAGATCCACCAGCGCTCCCCCACCGTTCACCGGATCTTTGTCGCCCACCGCGATGAGGATCGGCAGATCCGGCCGGATCGCAGCCACCGCGGATCGTTCCGCGATCCGCCGGGCACCGGCGAACATCGCCCGGGCGGAGGCGACGTCGATGCCGAACCCGCACAGGGGGTCGGCGATGTAGTCGTCGACGACGGTGTCGTCGCGGGAGAGCCAGTCGTAGTCCGTTCTGGCGGGGGCGAACGGCGCGTTGAACAGTTTCAGGTCGAGTTCGGCGTCGAGGTCGAGTGCGGGCTCGAGGCCGTCGAGCGCCGCGGTCCCGGTCAGGACCACAGCGTCGATCTGGTTGCTGTCGTCTAGTAGATATTGCTGCATCGCAAACGAACCCATGCTGTGCGCGATCACGACCAACGGCAGATCGGGCTGCTCGGTGTGGACCATCGAGACCACCCGCCCGATGTCCGCGACCAGTTGTTGCCAACCGTCCGGACCGAGGTCGCCGAGGTCGCGGTCAGGCAGTTTGGATCGTCCGTGGCCGCGATGGTCGTAGCCGTACACGACGTATCCGTCGTCCGCCAAGGCCTCAGCGGTCTCGGAATATCGCCGGATGTGTTCACCCATGCCGTGGATCAGGAGCACCGCCGCCACCGGTTCATCGGTGGGATCCCACCGAATACCCGAAATCGTTGCGCCGCGACTCGAATCGACCGTGAACTCGGAAGGCATGTATTCCTTTCAGCTGCGATATGCCGGCAACATCTGCCGGGATATCCGATGATTGCATCTGGTTTCGTATTCTGAGCTATCAATCGGAGTACACCGGCGCTTTCCATCACGCCCGACTGCGCGTGTCGTGTTCCGACCGCCGGATGTTCGGCGTACTTCGGCCATGTCTGACCGTCCTCGATGCAGAGTTGCACACCAGTGACGGGTCCATCTGTGCGGTGTCGATCTGGCGCTGCGCTCGGGCCACGGTCAGCTCTTGCGCCTGATGTCCAACACAGACACCGTCGTGGTCTCGATTCTTGTTGATGCGCAACACGAATCCGTCTCCGATACTGCCAGAGCTTGCTCATTGCTCGGGACATCGCACGACACAGGTCTTCGCACCGAGCTGCTGCTACAACGACTGTGATTGCGAGATGGTTGTGATTGCTGCGACTTCTGGTCGGCGTCGCGCAGGAACGGTGTCGCGAAACTAGTGCAGCTGCGGGTAACGCCCGGACCCGTCGACGTCATAGCGCTCCACCGCGGTCACTGCACCAGCCGGCAGAGCGCCGTACAGGTGAGGGAACTGCAACCCCGACGGGTCGGGTGGATCGCCGTCCTCCCACACGATTTCGGCGCCGACCCGAAGCGGATCGATGGTCAGCAACACCAGATCGGAGTGATCCAGATACAGGAGATTCGCGGGGATGTGAACCTGCCGACGTTCAGACAAGTGCACAAAACCCTGTTCAGCCAAGGACGCGGGTTCGATCGATCCCGTCGTCCTGGCCTCTAGCCAGTCGGAGATCGAACAGAGATGGACCAGGCTCGTTCCTGCGCTCACCCCACCAGCCTGCCGTATCAGCCCGGCAGCGCGCCAGGGGCAATTTCATCGCAGGCGCCAGGGGCAATTTCATCGCAGGCGCCAGGGGCAATTTCATCGCAGGCGCCAGGAGCAATTTCATCGCAGGCGCCAGGAGTAACTTCATCGCAGGCGCCAGGAGTAACTTCACGACCCGCGCCGTGGCGGCGTTCGTCGCGAGCCGTGAAGACGATGGCCGCGATGACCAGTGCAATGCCACACAGTTCGGTTGGCGACGGTATCTGGGACAACATCAGCGCGCCGACCACCGTCGCCGTCACCGGGAGCAACGCCAACAGCAGTGCGAATCGAGCCCGGGCCAGGCGTGCCAACACGATCTGGTCGAGCAGGTACGGAATCGCACTCGAGAGCACACCGACTCCGATACCGAGTGCCAATATCCGCCAATCCCACAGTGCCCCGGGGTCGGTGGCCGTGCTCACCCCGATCACCAGCGGGGCGCAGATCACAGCAGCCATGGACAAGCCGATCGCCAGATCGTCGATGCCGTCCCGCCAGGGCTGCTCCGAGGTTCCGTTGCCCGAAACCACCTTCCCGATCAGGATGTAGCCCGCCCACAGTGCAGCGGCCATCAGCGCGAACACCACTCCGATGGGTGATCCGGAGAAACTGGCACCGCTCAGGAGCACCACACCGACCAGGACCACGAGCACCGCAACGCCGTCCGCCACCCGCCGCGAGCCGGCCGCCGCGACAACGATCGGCCCCAAGAACTCGATCGCCACGGCCACACCGAGATCGATGTGATCGATGGCCAGATAGAACGACACGTTCATGCCCAGTGTCACCAGACCGAAGGCCGAGGCGATCAGCAGCCGTCTGCGGCCGAACGACACACCCACGCGCGGCCAGCGCCATCCGGCCAGCGGCCACCAGATCGCCAAGAGCGTGGCGCCTGCCCCCAACGTTCGCAACCAGGCAACCGCCGCGGGGTTCAGGTCATCGAACAACGGGACGGCGATCGAGGCGCCGACGTACTGACAGATCGCCCCGACAACAAACAACAGGGGCAACAGTGCGACGCGTCCACCTGAACGCGGGATGGTGTTGGCGGACCGGCGCATCGATTCACTGTAAGTGCCAGGTGCCGTGGGATTTGCGTCACACCGCCCCGGTTACATATGTTGCAGATCGCGGGTCCGCTGTTACGGGTGAGTGACGACACACCCGAAGGACCTCGGGAACAAAGACGATTCGCAAATCGTCTGAGAGAGTGAGACCTGGATACACCGCCCCGGTGTGTTAGCTCGCGAAGGGAACCGCGCCACGCAGGCCCGGGACGGAGGAAAAATGTCAGACACCATCACCACGCCCCCGATCGCCATGCAACTGACCACTGCTGACCGCTGTGATCGTTGCGGTGCCGCAGCACGAGTGCGCGCCACGCTCTCGACCGGTGGAGAGCTTCTGTTCTGCCGTCACCACTTCAACGAGCACGAAGCACGACTTGTTGACATGGGCGCGACAGTTACATCCGAGGACGAGCTCGTCTAAGACAAATCAAATAAGCACACTGCCGCGGTTCACCTCAGGTGGACCGCGGCAGTGTTGTATCTCCGGTGTTCGCCACATCGGGCGGTGACGAGGGCCGAGCCCGGCCTCAGCGCCACTTACGCAGTGCGTCGATCCGCTCCTGCAACTGCTCGGCCGTGGCCATCGCGGTGGGTGGACCACCGAGGCGTTCGCGCAGCTCGTTGTGCACCTGACCGTGAGGCCGCCCGGTGCGATGATGATGCATGGCCACCAGGCTGTTCAGTTCCTTGCGCATGGCGGTGAGCTGTTTGCCCACGGACGGGGCCCGTTCGACGGGCGGCGTCGGCGCAGAGTCCGCGCTTCGGTTCTCCACCTGATCGGACTGCCGCTTCCGAAGCAGGTCCCGCACCTGGTCGGCGTCGAGGAGCCCCGGCAGGCCGAGGTAGTCGGCTTCTTCGTCGCTACCCGAGAACGTCGCGGTACCGAAGGACGACCCGTCGAAGATGACCTGATCTAGTTCGGCATCGGCATGCAGGGACTCGAATCCCTTCTCGTCCTCACCCGCTTCGTCTTTTTGTTTGTTGGCGTCGTTGAGCAATGCATCTTCGAGGCCGTCGGATTCCCGGTGCGGCTTGCCGAGCACGTGATCGCGCTGCGCCTCGAGCTGGCTGGCCAACTGCAACAACACCGGCACCGACGGCAGGAACACGCTGGCGTTCTCCCCCGGTCGCCGCGATCGCACGAATCGGCCGATGGCCTGGGCGAAATACAGCGGGGTCGACGCGCTGGTCGCGTAGACGCCGACGGCCAGACGCGGAACGTCGACACCTTCGGACACCATCCGGACAGCGACCATCCACTCGTCCTTGGATTCGCTGAACGAGGCGATCCGCCCCGACGCCTTCGGATCATCCGAGAGCACCACCGTTGGCATCTTTCCGGTGATCGCCTCCAGCAGTTCGGCATAGTCGCGCGCGACGGTCTGATCGGTCGCGATCACCAGACCGCCGGCATCGGGCATACCGGTGCTGCGTAGTTGCCTCAGGCGCGTGTGCGCCGCCTGCAGGACGGCCGGGATCCAGTCGCCGTGCGGGTCCAGTGCGGTGCGCCAGGCGCGTGCGGTGTGTTCGGCAGACAGTGGTTCACCGAGCCGGGCGGTGAACTCTTCGCCCGCGTTGTTGCGCCAACTCGCCTCACCCGAATAGGCCAGGAACACCACCGGGCGCACAACGCCGTCGGCGAGCGCGTCGGAGTAGCCGTAGGTGTAGTCGGCGACCGATCGGGCGCCGCCGCCGGGCTCGGGCTCGTACGTGATGAATGGGATGGGGCTGTCGTCGGACCGGAAGGGTGTTCCGGTCAGTGAGAGCCGCCGGGTGGCGTCGGAGAAGGCCTCACGGATCGCATCACCCCAGCTTTTGGCGTCACCGCCGTGGTGGATCTCGTCCAGGATCACCAGAGTGCGGCGATTCTCGGTGCGGACGCGGTGTCGCGACGGGTGCGCCGCAACCTGGGCGTAGGTCAGGACCACGCCGTTGAAGTCGGAGCTGGTCTGGCCCGCGGAGTTGCTGAAGTTCGGATCCAGGGCGATACCCACGCGCGCTGCCGCACCAGCCCACTGATGCTTGAGGTGTTCGGTGGGTGCGACCACCGTGATCTGGTCCACGGTGCGGTCGGCCAATAGTTCGGCGGCGATCCGCAGACCAAAGGTGGTCTTACCGGCACCCGGGGTGGCCACTGCCAAGAAGTCTTTCGGCGCGGCCGACAGGTACTTGGTCAGCGCCCGTCGCTGCCAGGTCCGTAGCGACGACGCTGCCGGCGCCGGGGCCGGGGTGGTTGTCGATGGCTCGGAAACGGCTGTGGGTCGGGTCACGGCAGAGCACAACTCCTTGACGCAGTTGAGGTTTGAACAGTGGTGCACCGTTCGACGAAGTCGGACGAGTGCGCCTGGCGGTCGGTGTCGGCGACGAAGCGCTCGGCGAGCCCAGGCATCGGGGAATGCTACCGCGAATCGACAGGCGATCGGGTGCAGGGCGGTGGCGGCGCGGCAACACGCATCGAATCGGAACTTCGGCAATGCTTGACACCATCAGCGCATCAACCGGGCCCGCCCCCGATTCCGTTCCCGACCCCACGCCGTCGACACAGACCCGTGGTGATGACGCAGATAGACCCACGATTTCGGGGGTCACGAAGCGCCTGCCCTGGATGCTCTGGCGGACCATCACGAAGTCGTGGGACGACTCGATCTTCGCGATGGCAGCGCAGGCGGCGTTCTGGCAGACGCTCTCGCTACCCCCGCTTCTCCTGGGGTTGCTGGGCACTGTGGGGTATATCGCAAATTGGTTCGGGCCAGACACCGAAGAGATCATCTCCGACCGGATCATCAGTTTTTCGGATCGGACCTTCAGCGCGAACGTCGTCGACGAGATCATCCGGCCCACCGTCGACAACGTGTTGGTCAGCGGCCGCGCCGAAGTGATCTCGCTGGGCTTCCTGCTGTCTCTGTGGGCGGGATCGTCGGCCATGGCCAGTTTTGTCGACTCGATCGTGATCGCACACGGCCAGCACAACGTGCGGCATCCGGTCACCCAGCGACTGTTCGCACTGTGGCTGTACGTGTGTTTCCTGGTACTCGCGGTGCTCACCTTGCCACTGGTCGCACTCGGGCCCACCTACGTACGCGACGTCATCCCCGATTCGTGGCATCCGGCGAGCACCGTGGCCATCGAGTACGGCTACTTCCCGGCCGTGGCGCTGCTGTTGATCGCGGGCTTGACCACGCTCTATCGGGTGGCCCTTGCCAAACCATTGCCCTGGCACCGGCTGGTCTGCGGCGCGCTGCTGGCCGGGTTGGTGTTCTGGTGCGCCAGCGCGGTGCTGCGCTGGTATCTGGCGGTCATCACCCAGACCGGATACAGCTACGGCGCGCTGGCCACACCGATCGCGTTCCTGCTGTTCACGTTCTTCCTCGGTTTTGCCATCGTGGTCGGCGCCGAGTTCAACTCGATCGTGCAGCAGTTGTGGCCGGCCAATCCCACCAAGATCGACCAGATGCGCGACTGGGTGTCACAGCAGACCAGCGACATCACCGATCAGTTCCGCAGCACTCCCCAATGGCTGCCGACCGGTCCGATCCAGAAGAAGCCCGACCCGATCAAGAACAGGCCGGCAGACGATCAAGGTCCCTCACCGCAGGCCTGAAGACCGGCCACCGGCCTGCGCGACTACTCGCCTTTTTTCATCTTCGCGTAGATCTTCTTGCACTTCGGGCAGACCGGCGAACCCGGCTTGGCCGAACGCGTGACTGGGAACGTCTCGCCGCAGAGCGCCACGACGATGTTGCCCATGACCGCACTTTCGGCGATCTTGTTCTTCTTGACGTAGTGGAAGAACTTCGGGGTGTCTTCCTCGGTGGTTTCGTCGGTGGTGACGTCTGGCTTGTCGAGTGTCTGGGTATCCATGAGATCAATTCTGCATCGACCTGGCCCGCCGGGCCAATATCGACCCGATGTGGCCGACGCAGGGCAGAAAGAGGATAGTAGAAATCGTGGGTTCGAAAGATGACGCGCCCGAAACGTTTCTCATCACCGAGGCACAGACCTCCCTGGAAGAACAACATCGCGCTCGCGTACGCAGATACCTGACGTTGATGGCTTTTCGCATTCCGGCACTGGTCATCGCGGGAATCGTCTATGCGACCACACAAAACGGACTCCTGGCACTCGGCGTGATCGTGCTGTCCATCCCGATCCCATGGATCGCGGTACTGATGGCCAACGACCGGCCACCACGCTCCAAAGACGAAGTGCTCCACTACAAGTACAGCGGTCCGTATTCACGGAGACTGACCGACGGCAACGATTTCCACGAAATCGATCGACGCAAAGAGTGACCATCACAGAACAAACGGCCGACCTGTACACCCAGGCTGACGGCCTACACGAGGCATTCCTGCGCGCCGACTACACCACCGATGGTGTGCTGCGCCTGCTCGGCGAAGAGGCGCATGCGGCCCTCGGTCGCGGCGAACCCGTCCCGGCGCGCCGAATATGCGCCGATGGCGGCGAACTCGGCGTCCTGGTCCGACTGCTCCTGCTCGGCGATACCTGTTCGGAATCCGAGGTCAGCGCCGCATTGCGGCCGGTGTCGGTCGACGACGCGCTCCGACATGGCATCGTCCGCCGCGACGACCGCGGGCTCTACGCCGCCATCGACCTGCGGCCCTTCGACTTCGGTGCGGGCAACCGGTGGCTGTTCTCCGATCTCGACGGCACGCTCCGACGCCACAGCATCACCGAGGACCACGTTCTCGGTGTCGGTCACGCCTCACTGTCACTGCTCCGGGCCACCCCCACCGAGCCGGTCGGCCGACTGCTCGACGTCGGCACGGGCTGCGGTGTGCAGGCCGTGAACGCCGCGGATTTCGCCGGACATCTCACAGCCACCGACATCACGGACCGATCGCTGGCGTTGACCCGCGCGGGCATGGCCATCAACGACATCGCCCCCTCGCGGTACTCGCTGCTCAAAGGCCCATGGTTCGGTCCGGTCGGCGGACAGAAGTTCGATCAGATCGTCGCGAACCCACCTTTTGTCGTGGGCCCACCGAAGGTCACCCACACGTACCGCGACTCCGGGCTCGATCTCGACGGTGCCAGCGAACTGATGTGCCGGACCGCACCGAACTTCCTGAACGAGGGCGGAACCGCGTCGATGCTCGCCTCCTGGGTGATCACCGGCGACGACTGGCGTGAGCGGATCGCGCAGTGGATCCCCGATGAGGGCGTCGACGCCTGGGTGGTCCAACGTGATGTCGCAGATCCGGCGCTGTACGTCGGCACGTGGTTGCGTGACGCCGGACACGATCCGCGCGATCCGGCTTCGGCCGAGATGGCCGACCGCTGGCTGACCCACCTGCACAAGGCGGGCGTACGCGGCATCGGATTCGGCTTTGTGTTCCTGCGCCGCACCGATGAGCCCACCGACCTGCTGGCCGAAGAACTCAGTCATACCTTCGAGGACCCGCTCGGCCCCGAGGCAACCGACTACCTGCGCCGTGTCGCCTGGCTGCGCAGCCACGACGTGGGCGACGAACAGTTCTCGGTCGCCGACGGCGTTGCTCTCGAGCAGGTGTCGACGCTGGCAGAAGAAGGTGGCTGGGAGCGCATCATCACGCGCATCCACCGCCCCGACGGTCCACGCTGGAGCCACGAGATCGACGAGCTGGGGCAGTCTCTGCTCGCCGGTTTGAACCCTGATGGATTGTGTCTGGACGAGATCACCGAACTGCTCGCGGTGGCGACCGGCGAAGAGCACATCGACGCCGCGGCCGTGCACGAATTGGTCGAGGGTTTGGTGCGCCACGGCATCGTCCTGCCTGCCCACTGGGAGCCCCTCAGCCAGAAAACTTCAGTACACTCTCAGTAACTTCTCAGCCCGGTTCTCGAAAGACGCAGGTCACAGGGTTCACATCGGGATCCTGGTTCGGAACTATCTGCACCGGCCCCTCCGTTGAACAGTGTGAAAGCAACCGCACTTGAGGAGGCCGACATGTCCAGCCCTACCACCACCATCCGTCCGGCGATGACCGAACAGGACCTGGATGCGCAGAGCCCGGCCTCGGATTTGGTCCGTGTCTATCTGAACGGGATCGGCCGCACCGCGCTGCTCACCGCCGAACAAGAAGTCGATCTCGCCAAGCAGATCGAGGTCGGTCTCTACGCCAAGCACGTACTGGCGACGCGTAAGCGTCTGTCCGCGGTGAAGAAGAAGGACCTGGCCCAGCTGGTCCGCGAGGGCGAGTCGGCACGCGCCCACCTCCTCGAGGCCAACCTGCGCCTGGTTGTCTCGCTGGCCAAGCGTTACACCGGTCGCGGCATGCCGCTGCTCGACCTGATCCAGGAAGGCAACCTCGGACTGATTCGTGCGATGGAGAAGTTCGACTACGCAAAGGGCTTCAAGTTCTCGACTTACGCCACCTGGTGGATCCGTCAGGCGATCACCCGCGGCATGGCAGATCAGAGCCGCACGATCCGGCTCCCCGTCCACCTCGTGGAGCAGGTCAACAAGCTGGCCCGTATCAAGCGCGAACTGCATCAGCAGCTCGGACGTGAGGCCACCGACGACGAGTTGTCGTCGGAGTCGGGCATCCCCGCGGAGAAGATCGCCGATCTCCTCGATCACAGTCGCGACCCGGTGAGCCTGGACATGCCCGTCGGCAGCGACGAAGAGGCACCACTGGGCGACTTCATCGAGGATGCCGAGGCAACCTCGGCCGAGAACGCCGTGATCGCCGGACTCCTGCACAGCGACGTGCGGTCCGTCCTGTCCACGCTCGATGAGCGCGAACAGCAGGTCATCCGCCTGCGCTTCGGACTCGACGACGGCCAGCCGCGCACCCTCGACCAGATCGGCCGCATGTTCGGTCTGTCCCGCGAGCGGGTTCGCCAGATCGAGCGCGAGGTCATGTCGAAGCTTCGCCAGGGTGAGCGGGCCGAGCGCCTGCGCGACTACGCCAGCTGACACACACAACGTTCATCGCCTAGATCAGCCGCCACCAGACATCGTCGGTGGCGGCTGATCGCTGTGGCGGACCCGGCCCGAAAATCCGGGCCCCGGTGCGTCAGAGCCGGCGAGGTCCGGAATCGTGTTTGGTCGGCACCGGCCCCACGGTCATCCGGGCGGACAGCACGGCAACGCCGCCGGGGGTGGCGTGTATCGGATCGCACACCACGTCCCGCGTTTCTGGTATGTCGTCGACCAGTGCCGAGATCCTGATCACGAGGTCGATCAGGGCCTCCTTGTCGACCGGTTCGGATCCGCCGTACCCGGACAACAGTGGCGCCGAGCGCGGCGCTTCGATGAGATCGGCGGCGTCGTTCTCGGTCAACGGCAGCGCCCGGTAGGCGCGGTCCCCCAGCAGATCACTGGTCACGCCGGCGAGTCCGAACGACATCAATGAACCGAAAGACGGATCGTCTTGAACCCGGATAACGGTGCTGATGCCCTTCGGAGCCATCTTCTGCACGTGCAACCGGGACTCTCCGGTGACCTCCGTGAGTTCGACCATCGCGAGTTCCACAGCGTGCTGATCCGGCAGATCCAGCCGGGCGCCCTCGCGGTCGGCCCGCCCGCGCCACACCGACGAGAATGCCTTGACCACGACCGGATAGCCGAGTTCGTTTGCCGCTGCGACACTTTCTTCGACCGTACTGACCTCCCGGAACGGGACGATCTCGATTCCGTAGCAGCGCAGGACCTGTGCGGTGAGCTGATCATCGAGATCGATGACCGCGCCGCCTGCTCTTTCCACCGCTTCCCGGACGAGTCGCCGAGCCAGATCGGGATCGACGTCGACCGGACGCTTGACCTGCGATGCCGGACGCGAACGCCACTGCGCGTACCGCCAGGCGTGTCCCAATGCTTCGGCGGCCCGCTCTGGACTCGGATAAGACGGGATGGAGCCACGCGCCGGGGTGCCGCATGGCCCCAGGACCGTCAGATGCTGCGGAATACCCTCCACCGCAAGGAATGTGGTGACCACCGGCTTGTCGGCCCCGGACATCCCGGTCATCAGTGCTTGCGCGTATCGATCGACACTGACCGCGACCGGCGGCACGAACACCGCGATGAGCGCGTCGACGTCGTCATCGGCGGCGGCGGTACGGACCGCCTCCTCGAAGGTCTCCGGCGTCGCTCCCGGCCCCAGATCGACGCGCTGGACGACCTCCAATCCGAAGTGACTGCCCGCCTCCTGCGCCAGCACACCGAGCGCCGTCGAGTTCCCGACGATGCTCACCCGCGGCCCGCGGGGCAACGGCTGATAAGCGAAAACCGTTGCGCAGTCGAACAGTTGGCCGATGGTGCTGACCTGGATGACCCCGGCCTGGGCCAGCAGCGCGCGGGTACTGGCGTCGTCGAGCGAATGGTCGGCAGCTGCCATCGCCGGCGGTACCGCGCCGCGGCCCGACTTCACCGCCACCACCGGCTTGCCACTGGCGACCCGTCGCGCGAGTCTGGTGAACTTCCGCGGGTTACCGAAACTCTCGAGGTACAGCAGCACCACTTCGGTGTCGGGATCGGTGTCCCAGTACTGCAGTAGATCGTTGCCCGACACGTCGGCGCGGTTGCCTGCGGAGACGAACGTCGACAGTCCGAGCTGCCTGCGGGCGGCGGTGTCGAGGATCGCGATGCCCAAAGCGCCGGATTGGCAGAAGAATCCGACCGCACCGCGACCGGGCACATGCGGGGCGAGCGTGGCGTTGAGGGAGATCGCCGGGTCGGTGTTGACCACGCCCAGCGCGTTGGGACCCACCAGGCGCATGCCGTGTTCCCGAACCGATTCGACCAGACGCCGCTCCGAGGCGAGCCCCGAATCGCTGGTGTCACCGAATCCGGCGGAGAGCACCAGCATCGTCTTGACGCCCTTGTGAAGACAGTCGTCGAGCACCTCTTCGACGGCGTCGGCCGGAACCGCGACGATCGCCAGATCCACCGGGTCGGGGATGTCCCGCACCGTGGAGTAGGCCCGGATGCCGCGGACCGCACGGTGTTCGGAGTTGACCGGGAAGACCGGGCCGGTGAATCCGCCTGCGACCACATTGGCCAGCACCGCATTTCCCACCTTGAGCCGGTCCACCGATGCGCCGATCACCGCAACGGACCCCGGACGCAACAGGTTGGCGACACTGCGTGCCTCGGATGCGCGTTCGCGGGCATTGCGCACCGACAACAACGCCTCGGTGGGGTCGATGGTGAACTCGACGTGGATGGTGCTGCCGTCGAAACTGCGGCGCAGCTGATAACCGGCGTCACGGAACACCGCGACCATGTTCGGGTTCTCCGCGAGGACCTCTGCCTCGAACTTCTCGAACCCGCATTCGGCGGCCGCGCCCGCGAGATGTTCGAGCAGCACCGGACCGAGCCCGCGACCCTGATGCTCGTCGGCGACGACGAAGGCGACCTCGGCCGTGGTGGGCTTGCCGCTCGCGGCCAGACCCTCGTAGATCCCGATGGCGATGATCTCACCACCCAGGACACCCACGAACGCCACCCGCGAGTAGTGGTCGACGGTCGTCATCCGGGCGAGTTCGCGTGCCGGGATGTGCGGGAAGGGGCCAAAATATCGTAGGTAGCGCGTGCGTTCGGAGAGTCCCGAATGGAACCGGACCAGCGCGTCGGCGTCCTCCGGGACGATGGGCCGCAGGTGGACCACACCACCGTCGCTGGCAAGCACATCGGCGATCCAGTGGCGCGGATAGTCGTGCGGTCCACGCTGATCGGGCCGGACGTTCTCGGTCACCGGATCGCTGATCTCAGAATTGTCAGTCACGGGGATCCTCCGGGTCTAGACCGCACATCGGGTACACAGCTCGACGCGTGGCCATGATGGTGGCGTCGAGGCGGGTCTGAGCCGCCTCGGTGACACCCTCCATGAGCGGGCCTCCACCGTCACCGTTCCAGGGTAGGTAGTCCAGGTCGCCACCGTCGGTCATGGTGGGTGCCGGATCACCGCGGAGCGACTCGTCGAGCAACTGCGTTTCGACTTTGGCTGCCTCGCGCCAACTTTCATCGATGATCGTATCGGGTGCGATGTCGTTGTCGGTGACCGCGGCGATCAGATGAGTCCAACTGCGGGGCACCACATCGACGATGCCGTAACCGCCACCACCGACGGCGAGCCACCGGCCCTCGCAGTATTTGTCGGCAAGATCACGCATTGCCAGGATCGCGGCGCGCTGACCGTCGACCGTGAGCGACAGGTCGGTCAGCGGATCGCGGACGTGACTGTCGGCACCACATTGGCTGACGATGAGCTGCGGACGGAACTGGTCGATCATGGCCGGAACGATCGCGTTGAACGACCGCAGCCAGAGTTTGTCGTTGGTTTCCGGCATCAGGGCGATGTTGACCGCCGTCCCCCGCGCGTCCTGCTCACCCACCTCTTCGGGCCAGCCGGTCGCCGGCCAGAGCGTTGCCGGATGCTGGTGCAGCGACACCGTCAGCACGCGGGGATCGGCGGCGAACACCTTCTGGACGCCATCCCCGTGGTGGGCGTCGATGTCGATGTACGCGATCCGGTCGTAGCCCTGGTCGAGGAGCCAGCGGATCGCGACCGCACAGTCGTTGTAGATGCAAAAACCTGCCGCGTGCCCGGGCATCGCGTGGTGCATGCCACCGCCGATGTTGACGGCCCGCGTCACCGACCCGGAGGCGATCGCCGCCGCTGCAGCCATCGTTCCCCCGACCAACACACTCGCCGCGCCGTGCATGCCCTCGAAGGCCGGGTTGTCGGCGCTGCCGAGCCCGAACAGACGCTCCAGTAGGTGCGCGGCGCCCTTGCTGTGGTCGTCGATGTTCGATGCGGCCCGGACCGCGTCGAGGTAGGACGAGGTGTGGACGGTCTGCAGCAACCGGTCGTCCACCGGCATCGGAGCACTGGTCTCGATACCGTCGAGCACCCCGAGGGACCGCGACAGAGACATGGTCAGCGCCAGCCTGACCGGGTTCATCGGGTGTGCGGGCGTCCACCGGTAGCGCAGGAATTCGTCGCTCCAGATCACTGCCGCGGACTGGGGATTCGACGTATGTGACCGAGTACTCATGAATTGAGCCTAGTGTCCTGCTCGACACCACACGTTGATGTGACCCACGACCTCCCGCGGGGCTACCAACAACACCCTTCCGGGCAGGTAACCTGGGTCAAGACGAAAGGGATGGAGATCGTGAACGAACTGATCGATACGACTGAGATGTATCTCCGGACGATCTACGACCTCGAAGAAGAAGGCATTGTTCCCCTTCGGGCACGGATCGCCGAACGTCTCGAGCAGAGCGGACCGACCGTGTCACAAACCGTAGCGCGGATGGAGCGCGACGGCCTGGTACTCGTTGCCGGAGACCGCCACCTCGAACTGACCGACAAGGGCCGCAATCTGGCCACGTCCGTGATGCGCAAACACCGCCTGGCCGAACGGCTCCTGGTCGACGTCATCGGGATGCCCTGGGAAGACGTACACGCCGAGGCATGCCGCTGGGAGCACGTGATGAGTGAAAACGTCGAGCGCAGGCTGCTCGAGGTTCTCGATCATCCGACCACGTCGCCGTACGGCAATCCGATTCCCGGACTGGAACTGCTTGGCTACTCCCCGACCAACGCGCCCACCGCGATGACACGGATCTCCGAACTGCCGCAAGGTGAACCGGTTGCGGTGATCGTGCGCAGGCTGTCCGAGCACGCACAGGCCGACCCCGAGTTGATCAGCGCCCTTCAGGAAGCGGGCGTCGTTCCGAGCGCTCGCGTCAACGTCACGGTGTTGCCGGATTCGATCGTGATCAGCACTCCGGGTCATACCGGACTGCAGCTCTCGGAAGAGATGGCGCATTCCGTCCAGGTCGAGAAAGTCTGATACCGGACCTCAATGAAACTCCTTGTCACCGGCGGAGCCGGTTATGTGGGTAGCGTCTGTGCCCGTGTCCTGATCGAACATGGTCACGACGTGACCATCATCGACAATCTGTCGACCGGCAATGCCGATGCGCTCCCCGAGGGAGCCGCGTTCGTCGAGGGCAATGTCCGCGATGTCGCCGCCGGTGTCCTGACCGGACAGTCTTTCGACGGTGTTCTGCATTTCGCCGCACAGTCGCTGGTCGGTGAATCTGTCGAACAGCCCGAGAAGTACTGGTACGGCAACGTAGTCGAGTCACTCTCGCTCCTCGAGGCGATCCGGATCTCGGGTACGCCGCGGCTGGTCTTCTCGTCCACGGCGGCCACCTACGGCGAACCGGAAGCGGTCCCGATCCTGGAGTCGGCGCCCACCCGGCCGACCAATCCGTACGGCGCCACCAAGCTGGCCATCGACCACGCCATCACGTCGTACGCGCATGCGCACGGCCTCGCGGCAACGAGTTTGCGGTACTTCAACGTCGCCGGTGCCTACGGCGGTGCCGGCGAGAACCGTGTGATCGAAACGCACCTGATCCCACTGATCCTGCAGGTGGCGCTCGGTCACCGCGACCACATCAAGATGTTCGGCACGGATTACCCCACCGATGACGGCACGGCCATCCGCGACTACATCCATGTGCAAGACCTCGCGGCTGCGCATGTGCTTGCCCTCGAGGCCGCAGTTGCCGGCCGCCACGAGATCTTCAACCTCGGCAGCGGCACCGGTTTCTCTGTGCGGCAGGTCATTTCGGCGGTCGAAGAGGTCACCGGACTGACGATCGACGTGGTCGATGCGCCGCGGCGTGCCGGAGATCCGGCGGTGCTGATCGCATCGAGCGACAAAGCCATCGCCGACCTCGGCTGGTACCCGGCGAAAACAGACCTGTCGGTGATCGTGGCCGATGCCTGGGACTACACCCGCTCGCTCGGCGTGCGCGCCCACTCGACGGTCTGATCAGGCCGCCGGGTGCATCACCGCTTCGGGTAGTTCCACTCCGAGCGACCTGGCAACGAGATAGCCGGTCTGGGCACACTCGCCGATCACGTTCGGTGGTATCCCCCGGGTGAGAGCGGCGCTGTACAGCACCGCCATCGAATAGCCCGGGCTCGCCTCGAGTGCACGGTCGAAGGCGATGCCTGCCATCGCCCCGTTGCCGTGCACATAGTGCACAAACCCGAGGAGTGTCGCCGCGGCCGCCTGACTGCGGCCCCGGAGCCGACGGCAGAGCGTCGCCCACACCTGCTCGGCCTCGATCCAGATGGTGGTGACGGCCAACGCCATCAGCGCGTCGCGGACACAGAGTTCCCGCAGCGCCTTGTCGAAGATCCGCAGTTCGTCGCAGGTCAGTGCACCGGTATCACCGCGGTAGATCACGGACAGCGCGAACTCGAGATCGTTTCGTTCCTGCAGGCGCCGCATGTGCTCGACAACGACGTCCAGTGGAGTCCGATGCTCCCCGAACGCACCGATCCCGAACGCATCGACGCAATCTTCCAGCACCCATCGGTCGATGAATGGCTGGTCCACCGAACCCGTTTCGCCGTCGAAGGTGGTCCCGCTCCGACCGGCCCGGTCGGCCGCGAGATCGCGGTAGGCCAGGTCGTCGGCCGCCGAGAGCATGTGCGCGTCACAATCGTCGTCACCACAGTGCGGCAGGGGCGCCAGATGTTCGACCATCTCGCTGCGGGTGTTCAACACCCGCCTGCCCTTGCTGACCGCCCGCGCCACGGCGACGGGGCTGATCTTCGGGTCGCCCACCAGTCCCGCCTGAGGTCCCGAATACACCGGCGCCCCAGACCATTCGCCGGGCGACCGGTTGTCCCACACGGTGTGCCATTGACTGCCCTGTGTGATGGCGGCAGTGGCGAAGGCTCCGTGCAGGCCGCCGGTGGCCGACAAATTCCGGTCGATGATGGCGGCCAGCCGCCGGTACTCACCGGTGTCGATCGGATAGGTGTCGTCGACGATGACCGCGACCACCCGGACCACGTCGTACGATTCGCAGACCGCAGCCAGATGCTCGATCACGCTCAGCGTCGGCGGTGTGGGCAGACCGTCGTCGCCGAACGCCAGATCGTGGCGCATCGTCGTGCCGATCTCGGTCCCGTCACCATCGAAGGTCACCAGGATCAGTGACCGGTCCGGAATGAAGCCGAGTAAGGCCGGGACCGCCGTGATCAGTGCGCCCGGACCGGATACCGAAGTTGTGTATTCGTCAGATGTCATGTGGCGATGGTCGGTCCCACCGCAGACCGGATATCAAGGCCGACTATCACATTGGCCGGGTTATCCACCCCACGGTTAATCATCCACAAGCGGAATCATCCACAAGCGGGCTCAGCCGCGCGAGCGCTCCAGCGCGGTGGTGAACAGCTCGTCGAGTGCCATACCGTCGGGTACCGGCCCCGACCCCGGCGCCATGACGGTGACGTAGACCCGCACCCCATCGTTCTGGCCGACCAGTGCGGTCATCGTCTGGGTCATCGACCCCGACACCGTGACACGCCGGAAAGCCAGCGATTCCTGCGAGTCGGCGGGTGACGGCGGCAGCACCGTTGTGGTCACCGTGGCGGTCACACCCTGATTGGTGGTCGTATATGTCGGACACGCCTCGAGCTGTGCCTCCAACTCGGACAACGGCGAGTCGGTCAGCACTGTGATCGCGGTGAGGATGCCGGCGTTGGCGGCCGCGCCGGTGGCCGTCAGTGCGACGGCCTCATCGGACGTCGCAGGCAACGGGGTGGGCGCACAACTCGCAGGCGACACCAGACCGCCGACGGGAAATCCTGCGGTATCTGCCAGCACCGCGGCCAATTTGTCGGCCGACACCTCGGTCGCGTTGTACGCGGCCGGGAAGTCCTCGGCGGTCACCGATCGCTCGCGTACGTCGATCTCCTCCGACGGGAAGGCCCCCGGTTCAGACGAGAGTTCCGCGCTCTGCGGCGCCGCGACCGGATCACCGTCCACCGCATTCGTGCACGCACCCAGGAACAGGGCAGCAGCCAACGCTGCCGGCAATACCCAGCACGACTTGGTCCGCTTCGAAGACACCTGACTCACCCGCCCACTGTGCCATCGCGACCGCCCCATTGGTGTGCGCGACACGACTAGACTCGCCGGGAGCAACCGAATCGCTAGGGAGAACACCGAATATGGGGATCATCGGCAAGATCAAGGGTGAGCTCGTCGACATCATCGAATGGATCGACGACTCACGCTCCACGTTGGCGTGGCGTTTTCCCCGCTACAACAACGAGATCAAAAACGGGGCCGAACTCATCGTTCGCGAAGGTCAGCAGGCGGTTTTCGTCTATCGCGGCAAGCTCGCCGACCGGTTCGGGCCAGGGCACTACACGCTCACCTCCGAGAACCTGCCGCTGCTGAGCACATTGCAGGGATGGAAGCACGGATTCAACAGCCCGTTCCGTTCCGAGGTGTATTTCATCAACACCCGTCCGGTCACCGATCTGCGATGGGGCACCCCCAATCCGGTGACCGTCCGCGATCCAGATTTCACGATGGTCCAGGTCCGGGCCAATGGTTTGTGTGTCGTTCGAGTGGCCGAACCTGAGACCTTCCTGCGCGAGGTCATCGGGACGGACAGCTCGGTCGGTGTCGACGAGATCACCGAGTTGATCCGCCGGGTCATCACCCTCGCGTTCTCGGACATGATCATGGAGAGCCGTCTCGGGGTCATCGACCTCCAAGGCCGCCAGGTCGAGTTGTCGGAGAAGCTCCAGGCATTCGTCAATGACCGGGTCGATGACGAGTTCGGTCTGTCGATCGACTCGATCACCATGAACATCTCGTTACCCGACGAGATCACCACCGCGATGACGCGCGGTGTGGCCCGTGGTGTCGAGGAGAGCGGATTCCTCAACAACGTCGGGGATCTCGGCCGGTACCAGCAGGGCAAGGCAGCGGACGCGATGATCGCCGCGGCGCAGAACCCGGGCGGCGGCGCGATGGGCGACATGATGTCGGCGGGCATGGGCGTCGCGCTCGGCAGTCAGATGGCCGGACAGTTCGGTGGCCAGGGCGCGCAACCCGCGCAGGCGCCGGTGCCCCCGCCGTTGCCGGGCGCCGCGACATTCCACATCGACAACGGCGGGCAGCCCGCCGGCCCGTTCACGATCGCGCAACTCCAGGCCGCGGCGGCATCCGGTCAGTTCACCGCGTCCACGCTCGTCTGGAACCAGGGCATGCCGGGCTGGGCGCCTGCCGGCACCGTGCCCGCGCTGTCCGGTCTCTTCAGCACCCCTCCCCCGCTCCCGAACAACCCCACGGCATAGGAACATGGCCGACTCACACCTCCCACCGCCCCTGCCCGACAACAACTACGGCGGGGATACGGCGCCACCGCCGCTACCGCCGCTACCGCCGTTACCTCCGATGCCGCCGGTACCGGAGCCGGGCCCGTCCGATCCGCAGCGTGCGATATTCCAGGTCACCGAACAAACCCGCACGTACCCCTGCGACAGTTGCGGTGCACCACTGGTTTTCGATCCGGCAACCGGAACCCTGTTGTGCCTCAGTTGCGGTCGCTCGCACGCGATCGTCCTCGACCCGAAGCGACGTGTCGTCGAACACGACCTGCAGTCCACGATGTCTCAACTGCGCAGCCTGATGGCCGAGCAGCCTGCCTCCTCGGCAGCGGTGACCGAACGTGAGATCATCTGCCAGAGCTGCGGCGGCAGAACCACATTCAGCGGGACCCTGACCGCCACCCGATGCCCCTACTGCGCCACTCCGATCCAGCGCGACGACATCCACGACGCCCCGCTCCGGTTGCCGGTCGACGGGATCCTGCCATTTCAGGTGGACGACAAGCAGGGCCGTGAGGTCATCGAACAATGGATCAACAGTCGCTGGTTCGCGCCGTCGGAGTTCAAGAAGTACCGCGAAGTCGGTTCGTTCACCAGCATTTACGCCGCGTACTTCACCTATGACGCCGACACGACCACGTCCTATACCGGCATGCGTGGTGACACCTACACCGTCACCACCGGCAGCGGCGAGAACCGGCGCACCGAGACCAGGACGCGCTGGAGCCATCGATCGGGCGTCCTACACAACAACTTCGACGACGTCGCAGTGCTGGCCAACACCGGTTTCGACACCGACCGCGTCCACGAGCTCGAACCCTGGCCGACCGGGCAGGCCACCCCGTACAGTCCCGAATTCGTTGCCGGGCATCTCTGCCGCACCTACGACCTCGATGCCGAGCAGTGCTTCCCGGTGGCGCAGTCACGGATCAACGCCGGCATCGACGCGGCCATCCGGCGGGATATCGGAGGCGATCATCAACGCATCAACAACAAGGACACCAGGTACAACGCGTTGAGGTTCAAGCACGTGCTGCTGCCGATCTGGCTGCTCACAGTTGTGTACGCCGGCAACCCTTTTCAGGTTTTCATCAACGGTGTCACCGGCGAGGTCCAGGGGCAGCGCCCGTGGAGCACGGTGAAGATCGTCTTTGCCGTGCTGGCCGCGCTCATACTCATCGTCGGCGTCGTCGTGGCCTGGCAAGGCTTGAAATGATCACAGCGATCGTGCTGGTGGTCCTTGTCGCCTGCGTGGCAGCGGTGGCCGGGGTCTTCGTGATGACCCGGCGAATCCGGGCGGGCGCCCTGGCGGCCAACGAGATCATTCCCGGTCAGGCCACCAACGCTCCGGCATCATGGGCGGGTTCACATGATCCCGAGGCCCGGCTTCACCGCCGGATCCGCGATGCTCTCGCACTACTGCGGTCCGATCCGAAACTCGAATACGACGGCGCTCGCATCGACGCGCGGGTTCGAATCGAGATTGCCGCAACGGATCTGGACAATCGCCTGATCGCCGCCGCCGCATCGCCGGGCAGATTGCGCGAATCGCTGGTTGCCCAAGCGGACTCAGCGGTCACCGAACTGGAGAACGTGGCGGCGGCGCTGTCGGCCGGTGGCGGGATCAACCTCCAACTCGTCGACGCCCTGGTCACCCAGATGAGTTCGCCACCGCAACTCGAAAACTAGTTTCACCGGTGACGATCGAGCGCCGATATAGGGACGGTCTCAGCTGGACCACGAAACCGCCGTTCTTCCACGGCCCCGCAAACACGGGACCTAGCCTTTATCGGTGAGACAAAACAGGATGCTCCGAGCAGTCGGCATCGTCATCGCGGCAGTCGCAGCAGTGGTGGCAACCTGTGTCGTCGTCTCACCGGCCAGTGCCCACACATTCTCGTACGTTTCCCTCGGTGGCTCGTTCTCCGCCGGTGCCGGAGTTCCGCCGAAAGCGCAGGGCACACCGCCGGGCTGTAGTCGCTCCGGAGTCAACTTTTCCCACCTCGTCGCACAGGCCAAGGGCTACAAGTTGACCGACATGAGCTGCGGCGGAGCCCGAACGGACAACCTGATCATTTCCCAGTTGGCCGGTCAACCGCCGCAGTTCGAAGGCTTGAACGTGAACACCGATCTGGTGACGATGCTGATCGGCTACAACGACGGCTTCGTCTTTTCCGACAGCGTCAACTCGTGTGCCGAGAACCCATTCGGCGAGATCGGTTCGGAGATGCTCACCTGCGAAACCCGCAATGGATCACGGTTCTCCGACACGATCACCCTGTACACCGCCCCTGCAATCGCCAACGCGATAGCAGGCATCAAGAGCCGCGCCCCGTCGGCCAGGATCATCGTCCTCGGCTATCCGGCGATCTTTCCCCAGCAAGGAAATTGCGTGCCGCGAAATCCGTTCTCGGTCAAGGACACCGCGTACCTCAACAACATCGAGAAGCACCTCAACGCCACCTTGAGATCGATGGCAGGCAGCGCAGGCGTCCAGTGGCTGGACACGTTCACACCCACCGTCGCGCACAACTCCTGCCAGAGCTTCCCGCAACGGTGGATAGAGCCCTACAATTCCCCGCAGGGAGCCGTAAGGCTCCACCCCAATGCCGTCGGTGAGAGCGCGATCGCCGACCTGGTGTTGTCGGCGATCGGGAGCTAACTGCCGCGTTTGATCCATTCCTCGAGGTGTGGGGCTTCTTGCCCGACCGCGGTGGAATCACCGTGTCCGGTGTGGACTTTGGTCTGCGCGGGCAGAGTGAGGATCTTGTTCCGGATGGACTCGATGATCGTTCCGAAATCCGAGAACGAGCGACCGGTGGCGCCGGGCCCACCCGAGAACAGGGTGTCCCCGGAGAACAGGACATCGAGTTCGGGTACGTAGATCGCACACGAGCCCGGTGAATGTCCGGGGGTGTTCAGGACCACGAGATCGGTTCCGGCCACGCTGATCTTCTGCCCATCGGCCAGATCACCGTCGGGAGTGATGTCGGGGTACGTCTGATCCCAGAGCATGGTGTCGCCGGGGTGCAGCAACATCGGTGCATCGGTGGCCTTCGACAGTTCCGGAGCGGCGGTGATGTGGTCGTTGTGGCCATGGGTCAATACGATCGCCTTGACCTTCCGGCCGCCGACCGCATCGATGATCGGCGGCGCGGTGTGCGCGGCATCGATGATCACCACTTCGGAGTCATCGCCGATGATCCAGATGTTGTTGTCGACATCCCAGGTTCCGCCGTCGAGACTGAACTGCCCCGAGGTGACGACGTGTTCGACTTTGATGCTCATAGGACCACCACCGAGCGCAGCACCTCGCCGGCCTCCATCTTGTGGAAGGCCGATTCGATGTCCGTCAGACCGATTCGCTCGGACACGAACTTCTCCAACGGCAACCGGCCCTGCTGATACAGGTCGACCAGCATCGGGAAGTCACGTTCGGGCAGGCAATCGCCGTACCAGGACGACTTGAGTGCACCGCCGCGGGAGAAGAAGTCGACCAACGGGAGTTCCAGGGTCATCTCCGGGGTCGGCACACCGACCAAAACCACCACGCCGGCCAGATCGCGGGCGTAGAACGCGGTCTTGTAGGTCTCCGGGCGGCCCACCGCATCGATCACGACGTCGGCGCCGTTGCCGTCGGTCAGTTCCTGGATCGCCGCGACGACGTCCTCGACGACCGAACCGTCGATCGTGTGGGTGGCACCGAGGTCCTTGGCCCATTCGAGTTTGCGGGCGTCCCGGTCGACGGCGATGATCTTGGTCGCACCCGCCAATCGGGCACCGGCGATCGCGGCATCTCCGACACCGCCGCAACCGATGACGGCAACACTGTCGCCACGACCGACATTGCCGGTGTTGATGGCCGCACCGATACCGGCCATCACACCGCAACCGAGTAGTCCGACGACCGCCGGATCGGCATCGGCGGCAACCTTGGTGCACTGACCCTCATGGACCAGGGTCTTGTCGGCGAACGCACCGATACCCAGGGCCGGCGTCAATGCGGTGCCATCGGCCAGGGTCATCGGCTTGCTCGCGTTGTGGGTGTTGAAGCAGTACTGCGGGCGGCCCCGCTTGCAGGCCCGGCACTCACCGCAGACAGCACGCCAGTTCAGGACCACGAAATCGCCTGGCGCGACGAGCGAGACCTCATCGCCAACGGTCTCGACGATGCCGGAGGCCTCATGCCCAAGCAGGAACGGGTATTCGTCGTTGATCCCACCCTCGCGGTAGGCCAAGTCCGTATGACACACACCACACGCGAGGATCCGCACCACCACATCGCGTGGCCCCGGATCCGGGATGGTGATGGTCTCGATCGTGGTCGGGGCACCCTTGCCCGCCGACACCACACCACGCACCTGCTCTGCCATGACAACCTCTCGCCGCACTTGTGTTTGTTGGTCCAGGTCTGTTCCCGCACCCGTTTTCGGTTCAGGTCTTCCCGAACTGTTTTCCGGTCCCGATCGGTATCACCCTATTCGATGCCCAGATCGACATGTGTGCATCAGTTGCCCGTTCGCCGACGGTGAACGGGCGCCGGGAATCGCGGCCCGAGTGGTTCTGTTGTCCCAATAGGACTGTCTACACAGTGCGAACCAATGGTCTGCCCGGCACAGGGATTGGGACCAAAGGTGATGATGGGGGACAATAGTTGAATACAACCGCACGACCAGGCAGCAAGGAGGTTCGCCATGGACGACAAGTCCACGCTCTATGAACTCGAGTTCCCGGCACCACAGCTGGCTGGTGACGAGGGTGATGGCCCGGTGCTGATCCACGCACTCGAAGGCTTCGCCGACGCCGGGCACGCCATCAAGCTGGCCGCCGATCACCTGCGCCAGAGTCTTGATTCAGAGCTGGTCGCCACGTTCTCGACCGACGAGTTGATCGATTACCGCTCGCGGCGGCCGATCATGACGTTCTCCGGCGAGCAGTTCACCGGTGTGGCGATGCACGAGCTGACCCTGCACGCCATCCGCGACAACGAGGGCAAGCCGTTCTTGCTACTGGCCGGTTCCGAACCCGACATGCGTTGGGAACGTTTTGTGGCAGCGGTGACCGGTTTGGCCGATCAGTTCGGGGTGTCGACGGTCATCGGGCTCAATGCAATCCCGATGGGTATCCCGCACACCCGCCCGTCGACGATCACCGCACACGGCAACGACAAAGACCTGATCGAACCATTTCCCCGGTGGGGATCGGAACTCAAGATCCCGGCCAGTGCGTCGATGCTGCTCGAGCTGCGGCTCGGTGAGCATGGATTGACGACCGCGGGTCTGTCGGTTCACGTGCCGCACTATCTGGCCCAGACCGAATACCCGGCCGCCTCACACAAGCTGATCGAAAGCCTCGGTGAGGTCGCCGGACTCAATCTGCCGATGGCGGCGTTGGCCAACGCCGCGGAGAAGGTTCGGCACCAGGTCGACAACGAGATCTCCGGCAACCACGAAGTCGAGTCGGTGGTGACCGCACTGGAAACCCAGTACGACACCTTCACGCAGGCTCAGCAGGAGAAGGCGTCGTTGCTCGCTGCCGAAGGCGATCTGCCAACCGGCGACGAACTCGGCGCCGAACTCGAACGCTTCCTGGCCGATCACCTCAGCGGCGGTGGCAACCGGACCGATTCCGGCACCGAGACAGATGGCGATGAGCCCGGGGACGACGCCGGTCAGTGACGACCCCACTCGCCTTTCCGGACAGCACAGGGCCCGATCTCGACGAGTTGTATGCAGACTTCACGGCCTGGTGGTCCGCACGGGGTATCGAGCTGTACCCGCACCAAGACGAAGCACTGATCGAACTCGCCGGTGGGTCGAACGTCATCCTGTCGACGCCCACCGGCTCCGGTAAGTCCCTCGTCGCCAGTGGTGCACTGTATTTTGCTGCGGCACAGGGCAAGCGGGCGTTCTACACCGCGCCGATCAAGGCCCTGGTCAGCGAAAAGTTCTTCGATCTGTGTTCACAGTTCGGGGCGGAGAACGTCGGCATGCTCACCGGCGATGCCTCGGTCAACCCCAGCGCACCCATCATCTGCGCCACCGCCGAAGTCGTTGCCAACATCGCGCTGCGCGAAGGTCCCGACTCGCCGATCGGTGTCGTCGTCATGGACGAGTTCCACTATTACGCAGAAACCGATCGCGGATGGGCCTGGCAGGTCCCGCTGATCGAGTTGACCGGTAGTCAGTTCGTGCTGATGTCCGCCACCCTCGGCGACGTCAGTTTCTTCGTCGACGACCTGAGCCGACGTACCGGCCGGGAGACCGCCGCGATCACGGGCACCACTCGCCCTGTCCCACTTGAATACTCATATTCCACCCGCCCGGTACACGAAACGATCGAGCACCTGATCGCCAAGGACCGGGCGCCGGTGTACGTCGTCCACTTCACCCAGCTCTCGGCGATGGAACGTGCCCAGGCCCTGCTCAGTGCCAACATCTGCAGCCGCGCCGAACGTGACGCCATTGCCGCGGAGATCGGCGATTTCCGGTTCAGCACCGGCTTCGGCAAGACCCTGTCGAAGACCGTGCGGGCCGGGATCGGAATCCACCACGCCGGTATGTTGCCGCGCTACCGGCGTCTCGTCGAACGTCTTGCGCAACAGGGACTACTGCGCGTGGTGTGTGGCACCGACACCCTCGGGGTCGGGATCAACGTCCCCATCAGAACGGTGCTGTTCACCGGACTGACCAAGTTCGACGGGATCCGGCAACGACACCTGCGGGCCCGCGAGTTCCATCAGATCGCCGGGCGCGCAGGCCGGGCCGGCTTCGACATCCGCGGATTCGTGGTTGCGCAAGCACCGGACCATGACGTCGAGAACGCCCGACTGGTGGCGAAAGCCGGCGACGATCCGAAGAAGCTCAAGAAGATCCAGCGCAAGAAGGCCCCCGAAGGTTTCGTCTCGTGGAGTGAGGCAACCTTCGAGAAGCTGATCGTCGCGCCGCCGGAACCGTTGCGTTCCCGGTTCAAGGTCACGACCTCTATGTTGTTGGAAGTCATTGCCCGGCCGGGCAATTGCTTCACCTCGATGCGCCATCTCCTCGAGGACAACCACGAGACACGGGCCCGCCAGCGCGGTCACATCCTGCGGGCGCTGAAGCTGTATCGATCACTGGTCAACAGCGGTGTGGTGCAACGTCTCGACGAACCCGACGCGTACGGCCGCATGGCGGTCCTGGCCGTCGACCTGCCGAACAACTTCGCGCTCAACAATCCCCTGTCCCCCTTTGCTCTTGCCGCCTTCGAGTTACTCGATCCTGATTCGCCGACCTATGCGATGGACCTGATCTCGATTGTCGAATCGACCCTCGACGATCCGCGACCGGTCCTCATGGGCCAGCAGAAGGCTGCCCGCGACACGGCCATCGCGCAGATGAAGGCAGACGGCATCGAATACGAAGAGCGCATGGAGTTGCTCTCCGAGGTCACCTGGCCGCGACCGGAGCGCGAGTTCATCTTCGCGGCGTTCGATATGTACCGGCAGGGACACCCGTGGGTCATCGACACACCCCCACGCCCCAAATCGGTGTTGCGACAGATGATCGAAGAGGGCATGGACTGGGGAGACCTGATCTCCCGGTACTCCCTGGCGCGCAGCGAAGGTGTGGTCCTGCGGTACCTCACCGACTGTTACCGGACGCTGCGCCAGAGCATTCCGAATGCCGCGCGCACGGACGAGATCGACGACGTGGTCGAGTGGATCGGCGATTTGGTTCGCCGTGTCGACTCGAGCCTGCTCGACGAATGGGAACAACTCACCCACCCCGATGCCGACATCACCGGACCCACAGATCTGGCGCCGCCGCCGATCGGCCGACCCGTCAACCTGCGTGCCACCCGGGTGCATCTGCGCAACACCATGTTCCGCTTCGTGAATATGCTGTCGCGCCGCGACTGGTCCGGTCTGCAGGCAAGCTATCCCGATCTCGACTGGGCCGATGAGATGGCCGACTTCATCGACGAATACGGTCCGGTGCAAGCCGGTCCGGAAGCGCGTGGACCGGCGCTGTTCAGTTTGACCGAGGACGACGGCGAGTGGCTCGCCCGACAGGTTCTCGACGATCCGGACGGCCACCACGGATGGTCACTGCTGGCACGTTTCTCGATGCCTGAAACCGCAGATGACGAACCTGAACTCCTGGACATGGAGATCATCCCCGGCTGATCACACCCGACCCAATCAGTCGTTGACAGCACTCTGTCATAGTGACAGCATATTGTCATGAGCACATCATCAGTTGAGCCACGTACCGTTCACCTCGCCGTCTACGACACCCTCGCCGACTGGGAAACCGGTCACGCCGTTGCACACATCAACAACCCCGAGTATCAGATCCGCCCCGGCGCCTACCAGGTCCGCACGGTGGGCCCGACCACCGAGCCGACCGTGACCATCGGCGGATTGCGTATTGTTCCCGACCTGGCGCTCGCCGACCTCGACCCGGCGGCCAGCGCAATGCTGATCCTGCCCGGCGCCTCCGCGTACCTGAGCGGTGAATTGACCGAGTTCATCGACACCGCCCGCGAATTCCTCGACGCGGGTGTACCCGTGGCCGGTATCTGCGGGGCAACGGTCGCGATGGCCCAGGCCGGTCTCCTCGACGACCGGCAACACACGAGCAACGCCGCAGAAGCGGTGGCCTGGACCGGATACGCGGGTGCCGACCGCTATGTCGATGCACCGGCTGTCACGGATCGCAGCCGCCCAGGGCACCTGATCACCGCTGCCGCAATGCATCCGGTGCCCTTCGCCCGCGAAATCTTCGCCGAACTCGACCTCTACTCCCCCGAGACACTCGCCGCCTGGTTCAAGTTGTACAGCGGCGACCCGGCCGGATACCACGACCTGATGGCCGCAACCGCATGAGCGACCCGCAGTCACTGCTCAGCGACTCCGCCCTCACCGCGTTCCGGCTCAACGGTCAATTCCTGGCGGTTGCCGAAGCGCTGGCCGCGCCGGTCGGGCTCACCGCCACCAGATGGCAGGTACTGGGCGCCGTTCTGCCCGAACCACTGTCGGTCTCGGACATCGCCCGCGTCATGGGGATCACCCGGCAAAGTGTGCAGCGGACCGCAGATCTGCTCGCCGAAGCCGGCCTTGTCGCCTATCGGAGCAATCCCGCGCATCGGCGAGCCAAACTCGTCGAGGTGACCGCCGAAGGCCGCGAGGCCGTGCGCGGCATCGATCCGCAGCATGCCGAACTCGCGTTGCGCCTCAACGGAATTCTGGGCACGCAGCGCTGGAGCGAGATCGTGGCCGGGCTCCACGAATTGTCGACGGCCCTCGAATCGCTGGAAGCGCTGCCGGATTGACGAGAGCTCAGACCGGCCGCGCGGCACCGTTGCCCGACCCGACGATGGCGGCCGTGATCACCTGTGCCAGCTGGCGATACTCGACCTCACGCCCGCTGGTGGCCCGCATGACCAGCCCGATCCGGCGACCGGGCCGCGGCCGGGTGAAGCTGGCGATGGCCAGAGCCCCACGCGCAGTTTCGGTCTGAACCGCGGTCTGTGGGATGAGCGTCACGCCCAGACCTCCCTCGACGCATTGCACCGCGGTGGCCAGGGACGCCGCCCGGGTCGGCCCGACGTCGGGACGGACACCCGCGAGCCGGCAGACCTCCAATGCCTGATCGCGCAGACAGTGACCTTCGTCGAGCAGCAGCAGCGGCAGATCGGCCAGCGCGGCCGGATCCACTCGGCTTCGTCCGGCCAGCGTGTGACCGGGAGGCAACGCCAGAACGAAATCTTCGTCGTACATCGGAATCTCGATCATGCCGGTGGCATCGGCCGGCAATGCCAGCATCGCCGCGTCGATGGAATTGCGGCGCAATGCATCCAGCAATCGACTGGTCTGATCCTCGACGACCCGCAGCGTCAGGTCCGGGAGCTCGCTCGCCAGATTGCGCAGGATGCCCGGTAGCACGTACGGTGCCACCGTCGGTATCAGGCCGAGCCGCAACGTGCCCGACAACGGTCGCGCGACACCCCCGGCGGCCGCGGTGAACATATCCACCGCTTCGATTGCCGCAGCAGCCCGCGCCAATAATGCATCGCCTTCACTAGTCAAGAAGACACGCCGGGTCGAGCGTTCGACAAGCCGCAATCCCAGCCCCGATTCCAGTGCCGCCAGGGCCTGTGAGAGCGAGGGTTGACTCACTCCTAAACTCTCTGCGGCAGAACCAAAATGGCGTTTATCAGCGATGGCCGCGAACGCCTTGAGGCCGGCGATCGTCGGCTGATAAGTTTGATCGGTCATGCCTATCACTATAGTGCTACTCATCACGTATCATTCTCAGTGGATTCAGGGCAGTATTAGTCACGCTGCTTTAACAGACCCCTAAGGAGAGCATTCATGCCATTGCTGACAATTGGTGATCAATTCCCCGCTTACAACCTGACGGCCGTCATCGGCGGTGACCTCTCCAAGGTTGACGCCAAGCAGCCCGACGACTACTTCACCACCGTCACCAGCGACGACTACGCAGGCAAGTGGCGGATTGTTTTCTTCTGGCCCAAGGACTTCACCTTCGTGTGCCCCACCGAGATCGCCGCTTTCGGCAAGCTCAGCGAAGAATTCGCCGATCGTGACGCCCAGGTTCTCGGTGCGTCCGTCGACAACGAGTTCGTGCACTTCCAGTGGCGCGCACAGCACGACGACCTGAAGACCCTTCCGTTCCCGATGCTTTCGGACCTCAAGCGTGAACTCGCCGAGGCCACCGGCGTTTTGAACGCCGACGGCGTTGCGGACCGCGCAACCTTCATCGTCGACCCGAACAACGAGGTCCAGTTCGTCTCGGTCACCGCAGGTTCGGTCGGCCGCAACGTCGACGAGGTCCTCCGTGTTCTCGACGCACTGCAGTCCGACGAATTGTGCGCCTGCAACTGGAAAAAGGGCGATCCCACCATCGACGCCGGCGAACTGCTGACCGCCAGCGTCTGATCGCCTGCTCGTAGAAGGAAATACAGATGAGCATTGATAATCTGAAAGAAGCACTGCCGGAGTACGCGAAGGACCTCAAGCTCAACCTGGGTTCCATCGCACGCACCACCGTCCTCAAGGACGAGCAGCTGTGGGGCACTTTGCTGTCCACCGCGGCAGCGAGCAAGAACGCGACCGTCCTCAAGGAGATCGCCGACGAAGCTGCCGACAACCTGTCGGCGGAGGCGTACAACGCCGCCCTTGGCGCCGCATCGATCATGGGTATGAACAATGTGTTCTACCGTGGCCGCGGGTTCCTGGATGGCAAGTACGACGACCTGCGTCCCGGACTGCGGATGAACATCATCGGCAACCCCGGCGTCGAGAAGGCCAACTTCGAGTTGTGGTCCTTCGCGGTCTCGTCGATCAACGGTTGCGGCCACTGCGTCGCCGCCCACGAGAACACCCTGCGCGAAGACGGCGTCGAGCGTGAAGCGATTCTCGAATCGCTGAAGGTCGCGTCCATCATCGCAGGCGTTGCTGCAGCACTCAGTACTGCCGAGGTACTTGTCGGATAGCGAAACCTCGCTGCCACAGGCACTGACGTAACAAAAAGAGCAGGGACCCCCGACCGGGGTCCCTGCTCTTTTCGACGTTCTGCCCTCGCTACGTCAGCGCATCGGCCATCCGCGCCGCCATGTCACTGACCTGAGCACTGGTCATCACGAAGGCAGGCGAGATCTGCAGGGCGCCTTGCCCGGCCGCCCGTCCACTGACGCCATGGCGACGCAGCGCGCCGATGACCGCAGGAGCCGTCGTCGGATCAGCCAGCTGCACGGCGGCAACCGCGCCGAGGCCACTGCGGATCTCGCTGACAGCAGGCAGATCGGCCAGCGGCGCGAGCGCGATGTGCAGATCCGATTCGAGCCGTGCGGCCTCTTCGATCAGACCCTCGGATTCGATGATGTCGAGGTTGGCCATCGCCGCAGCCGCTGCGCCTGCATGTCCGCCATAGGTGTATCCGTGGCGCCACCACACGCCGCCCGCATAAAACGGTTCGGCGATCTTCGGGGCTATGAACAGCGCGCCCATCGGGACGTAACCCGACGTCAAACCCTTTGCGGTGGTGATCATGTCGGGCTCGAGCCCGAACCGGCTCGACGCAAACCAGGATCCACCGATCCGGCCGAATCCGGTGACGACCTCGTCGACGACGAACAGCACGTCGTGGTCGCGGCAGATCTGCCGAACCTCGGCCAGGTAACCCTCCGGCGGCAGGTAGATGCCACCGGCACCGATGATCGGCTCGACGAAGAACGCGGCGATGTTGTCGGCGCCGATCCGTTCGATCAGGCCCAGCAGGCTCTTGGCGTCATCCCAGTCGACGGTTGCCGCGTCGGACATGAGCTCGCCGTAGTTCTCGCGGTTCGGCGGCAGGCCCGAGAGCGCAGTGCCCCCGACATGCATGCCGTGGTAGGCCTTGGTCCGGCCGACAACGATCTTCTTCTCCGGCTTGCCCATCTCGTGCCAGTACCGGCGAGCGAGTTTCACCGCCGAGTCGACCGAGTCGCTACCACCCGAGGTGAAGAACACCTTGCTCCCCGGGATCGGGGCGATCGCCGAGAGCCGGTCGGCCAGTGCGGCGGTCACATCGGAGGTGATGTCGCCGAACCCGGAATAGTGCGCCAACGTGCTGAGCTGGCGGGCAACGGCGTCCGCGATCGCGGTCCGCCCGTGTCCGACGTTGGTGAACCACAGGCCGGCCGTGGAATCGATGTATTTGTTTCCGGAGGCGTCCCAGATGTAGGCGCCCTCGCCCCTGGCAACAACAAATGGTCCCGAGGCGCTCACGGCGCCCATGTCGGCAAACCCGTGCCAGAGACCGGTAGAAGAAGAAGCAGTCATGGGGTACATCATGCCTGTCCAGGTGGCGAGACGATGCCGGGACTCCGGCGACTACCATTGAGGCGATATGTCGACCGCGCCCGATCAGCCCAGCAGGCCCGCCGCGTCCGGGCAGCCCACCACATCGGGGCAGCGCCGACGCCGCGGACGTCCTTCGTCCACCAAATCCGGCTCGACCAGAACTGGATCGCGCACACCCGCCGGCCCCAGCCCCGAGGAGCTCGCACGGCGTCGCGCGCTGGTCCCGGTGCTCAAATATCCGCCGGAACTCCCGGTGTCGGCGGCGCGCGCCGAGATCGCCGCCGCGATCGAAGCGCATCAGGTTGTCGTTGTCGCCGGTGAAACCGGGTCGGGCAAGACCACCCAGCTCCCGAAGATCTGCCTGGAGCTCGGCCGCGGGGTCGCGGGAAAGATCGGCCATACGCAGCCACGACGGCTCGCAGCACGGTCGGTCGCCGAACGCATCGCAGAAGAAACCGGCACCGAACTCGGCGGCGTGGTCGGCTATTCAGTCCGGTTCACCGACAAGGCCTCACGCGACACCCTGGTGAAGGTGATGACCGACGGCATCCTTCTGCGCGAACTCTCCCAGGACCGCATGCTGCGCGACTACGACACACTGATCATCGACGAGGCCCACGAACGCAGCCTCAACATCGACTTCATCCTGGGATATCTCAAACAGCTACTCCCCCGGCGTCCCGATCTGAAGGTGATCATCACCTCGGCGACCATCGAGCCCGGTCGATTTGCCGATCACTTTGCCACCGAAGAACGACCCGTTCCCGTCATCGAGGTGTCCGGGCGCACCTATCCGGTCGAGATCCGTTACCGGCCACTTGTCGTCGAGGACGAGGACGAAGCCGACCTCGATCAGTTGCAGGCGATCGGCGCCGCAGTGGACGAGTTGTTCGCCGAGGGGCCCGGCGACATCCTCGTGTTCTTGCCCACCGAACGCGAGATCACCGATACCGCTGCCTCCCTCAAACACCTCGAAGCGCGTGGTGTCGAGGTGATCCCGCTGTTCGCCCGTCTGTCCGCCGCTGATCAGCACCGCGTGTTCGCCTCCCACAAGGGCCGACGGATCGTGTTGTCCACGAACGTTGCCGAGACTTCGTTGACGGTGCCGGGCATCCACTATGTGATCGACGCCGGAACCGCTCGCATGTCGCGCTATTCGACCCGCACCAAGGTTCAGCGACTGCCGATCGAGCCGATCTCGCAGGCCAGCGCCCGCCAGCGTGCCGGACGTTGTGGTCGTGTGGCCGCCGGCGTCTGCATCCGCCTCTACAGCGAAGACGACTTCCTGAGCAGGCCCGAATACACCGAGCCCGAGATCCTGCGGACCAATCTGGCCGCGGTGATCCTGAACATGACCTCGCTCGGCCTCGGCGATGTCGGCAAGTTCCCGTTTGTCGAGCCTCCCGATCCCAAGGCCATCCGCGACGGACAGCAACTTCTCGAAGAACTCGGCGCGCTCGTCCCTGCCACCCCCGACAACCCGGTACGGCAGCTGACGCCGATCGGCCGATCGCTGGCGCGGATCCCGGTGGACCCGCGTTTGGCCCGCATGCTGGTCGAGGCCGACAAGCAAGGTGTCCTGGGGCCGATGCTGGTACTCACCGCCGCACTGTCGCTACCCGATGTCCGGGAACGGCCCGCCGAACACCGGCAGGCGGCGGACGAGTCACACCGCAGGTTCGCCGCAGACGGCTCCGAGTTCCTGACCCTCCTCAATCTGTGGACGTATCTCGAGGACACGCGAAAAGAGCTGTCCTCAAGCCAGTTCCGCAAACGCATGCGCCGCGAATTCCTGCACGGACTGCGCATCCGCGAGTGGCGTGATCTACATTCGCAACTCGTCCGGATCGCCCGGGATCTGGGCTGGACCGTCCCGGCGGACTTCGAGACGCCCGAATCCGATTCGGCGACGGCGGTCGCCGTCCACCAATCGGTCCTGTCGGGTCTGCTCAGCCAGATCGGCGTCCGCGAAGGAGAATCCAAAGAGTTCCTCGGGGCTCGCGGGACGAAGTTCATGATCTTCCCCGGCTCGCATCTGTCGAACAAACCGCCTCGGTTCGTGATGGCGGCCGAGATCGTCGAGACCTCCCGCCTGTGGGCCCGGACCGTCGCCCGCATCGAACCCGAATGGGCCGAGCGACTGGCAGGCGATCTGGTCAAACGCCAATACAGCGAACCACATTGGTCGAGCAAACACTCGGCGGCGATGGCCTACGAAAGGGTCACGCTCTACGGCGTTCCCCTGGTCACCAGACGTCGGGTGAACTTTGGATCCATCGACCCCGAGGCAGCCCGCGAGCTGTTCATCCGCAGTGCCCTCGTCGAAGGAGACTGGCGCACCCAGCATCCGTTCTTCCATCGCAACCGGGCGTTACTCGACGACGCCGAAGAGTCGGTGCACCGGGTCCGGCGCACCGATGTCGTGGTCGACGACGACACCCTGTTCGCGCACTACGACCGCCACGTTGGTCAAGAGGTGGTCTCGGGCAGGCACTTCGACACCTGGTGGAAAACCGCACGCAAGAAGGACCCGAACCTCCTCGATCTCGATCCCGCCGACGTTGTTGCAGGCGATCCGGCCGGTTTCCCGGACACCTGGCGCCAGGCTGATGCCACGTACGATCTCCGGTACCACTTCGAGCCCGGCGCCGAGGACGACGGCGTCAGTGTGCTGATTCCGCTGCCCCTGCTGATGCGGGCGCGGCCTTCGGGCTTCGACTGGCTGGTCCCCGCTATGCGCACCGAACTGGTCACCGAATTGATCCGCACCCTGCCGAAAACCCTTCGGCGCCAAATCGGTCCGGCACCGGATCTGGCCTCACAAATCCTTGATGCGGTCACACCGCGTGCCAAGCCCCTGACGTCCAGCGTCGCCGCCGAACTCACCCGGCTCACCGGAGTGAGAATCGCAGCCGCCGATCTGAGGCCGACCGCACTGCCCGACCACCTGCGGATGACGTTCGTGGCGCTCAGCCCGGACGGCCGGGAGTTGGGCCACTCCAAATCGTTGACAGAGCTCCAAGAACGACTCGGCGGCAAGGCCCGCGCGGCTCTAGAGAAAGAGGCCGCGACCGAGTCGACGCCGGTGGCAACCACCTGGACAGACAAGACGTTCGGAACAATCGCGCGCTCGGTCCGCAACACTGTTGCCGGACAAGAGATCACGAGTTACCCGGCCTTGGTGCCCCGCAGAGGTGGCTTCACCGTCGCACCGATGTCGACCGAGTCCGAGCAGCGCAGCGCGATGTACAACGCCCTGATCGGACTGCTGATCAACGATGTACCTGGCCTACGGCACAACGCGACTTCTGTTCTCGGAACCGCGGAGCGGCTGGCGCTGAGCCAAAGCCCTTACCCAACCGGAGAGGCGCTGCTTGCCGATTGCGTACGAGCGGCCGTGATCGACCTGGTCCCCCCGCAGCCGGAGGTCTGGACCGCTGCCGATTACACCGCCCTGAAAAGCCATGTCGCCGGGCAGGTCACGAGCCGGGCCACGACCAAACTGCGCCAAGCCGCGGCGATCCTGACCCGGGTGGCTCCGCTGCGCACCGCCATCGCGGCCACCACGGTGGCCGACGCTGCCGACGACGTGCGGGATCAACTCGGCGATCTTGTTTTCGACGGATTCATCTCGGCCACCGGCGCCGAACACCTCCCCGAGATCCCGCGGTATCTGGATGCCGCCCTGGCCCGGCTGGAACAGCTGCCTGCCTCCGCCGCACGGGACGCCGCGTCGATGGCAGCCATCGATCGCGTAGTGGCCGCATGGACAGACCATCTGCGGATGATCCCGCCGCAGCGGCGCGATGCGGTCAGCGAGGCTGCAGGCTGGATTGTCGAGGAATTGCGCGTCGGACTGTTTGCTCAACAGCTGCGAACTGCGTACCCGATTTCAGAAAAGCGTGCCATCAAGGCAATCCGAGACTTACGGTAGCGGCGCTAGGACTTGCGGTAGTGACGCTAGGACTTGCTTGATCGGAGGTCGTCGATTTCTTTCTGGAAATCGTCCACCGAGTCGAATGACCGGTAGACAGAGGCGAACCGCAGGTATGCGACCTCGTCGAGATCGCGAAGCGGGCCGAGGATGGCCAGACCGACCTCATTGGCCGGTACCTCCGCCGAACCTGATGCCCGCACTGCTTCTTCCACCTGCTGCGCAAGATGCTGCAATTTGTCGTCATCTACCGAACGGCCCTGGCAGGCCCGGCGGACGCCGCGCATGACCTTCTCGCGACTGAACGGTTCCGTGACGCCGGTCCGTTTGACCACCGAGAGCACCGCGGTCTCCACCGTGGTGAAACGGCGTGCACACTGCGAACAGGCGCGGCGGCGACGGATGGCCTGCCCCTCGTCCGCCACTCGCGAATCGACTACGCGGGTGTCCTCGTTCTTGCAAAACGGGCAATGCATGCACGAATCCTCGACGGTCGACGGCCTGGGCGGAGTGACCAGACACTGTGACTCCGAGGATACCGTCCGGGATTGCAGCCCCTCCACGTCTACCTCGCGTAGACGGGCGTGACCAATGCCTGGCCCACCGACAGTGCCGAGTTGTTCATGGCGTTGAGCTCCATGATCTTCGCCACCACGGCTTCGGTCGGCATCTCGGGTGCGATGCGGGAGGCGATGGCGCCCAACGACTCCCCCGATTGGACCCGGACGACCTCGGTGCCGACGCGGGCCGGATCCGCGGACTGCTGCATGACCCCGCCGAAGAAGGTCATGAAGGCGACCACGAGCATCAGACCGACACCGGCGACCGCCGCGCCCGCCCAGGCGCGCCTGCGGGCGAAGACCATCTCGCGAGCGGTCGGTATCCGCCGCTCGGAGTTACGCGAATCGGCACACGAGACGGCCACCCGGCGCTGCGCAGGCAGACGGCGACCGGCCGGGCGTGATGTGTCCTCGGGCCGTACCGGGCGCGTGGTGCGCGTGCGGGTACCGCTCTCGGGGTGGTGAACAGGCCGAGCTGTGGCCGGCCGGATAATGGTGGTGGCTGCAGTCATGGGGTTCAGTCCTCGGTCATCGGTTCGATCCCTATTCGATCACTCGTTCGATTGAAAGAGTGTTCGATTAGTACCACGGGCCTCCGACAAAGCGCCACGCCTGATCGAACAAATGTTTGAGACTTGTGACCATTTGCACTATCTTTGTCGACATGGACCCCGCCCGACACCGCATGAACTGGAGGACCTGATGGCCGATAGAACCCAGCCCCCGACACCGGCGGACGGGACCGCGACCACTGTTGTCGCCACCGAACCACTCGCCGAGGGCTCACTGACCCCCCGCCAGAAAGCGGTTCTCGAGGTCATCCGCACCTCGGTCCGCGAGCGCGGCTACCCTCCGAGCATCCGGGAGATCGGTGACGCTGTCGGCCTGACCTCGACATCGTCCGTCGCCCACCAGCTCCGCACGCTGGAACGCAAGGGTTTCCTGCAGCGCGAGAACAACCGGCCTCGCGCGGTGAACATCCAGGACACCGATCTGAATCCGGCCACAGCCGCCGGACAGGTTCAGGCACCGGACGAATCCCTGCCGACGCCGACGTTCGTCCCGGTCCTCGGCCGGATCGCGGCCGGCGGTCCGATCCTCGCCGAACAAGCTGTCGAAGACGTTTTCCCACTCCCCAAAGAGCTGGTGGGCGAAGGTTCGCTGTTCATGCTCAAGGTCGTCGGTGAATCGATGATCGACGCCGCGATCTGCGACGGCGACTGGGTGGTCGTACGCCAGCAGAATGTTGCCGACAACGGCGACATCGTGGCGGCGATGATCGACGGCGATGCCACGATCAAGACGTTCAAGCGCACCAAGGACGCCGTGTGGCTGATGCCGCACAACCCGGTGTTCGATCCCATCCCGGGTAACGATGCCGTCATCCTGGGCAAGGTCGTCACTGTGATGCGTCGACTCTGACCTCCGAGTCGGAGGCAGATCACTCTCATACAGATCAAAGGCGGGGTGTACCGGGATATCCCGGTACACCCCGCCTTTCGAGTTCAGGGGACCACTGGGTGATCAGACCCCGAGACTACGTCCGATCACTTCCTTCATGATCTCGGTCGTCCCGCCGTAGATGGTCTGCACACGAGAGTCGAGGAATGCCTTGGCGACCGAGTATTCACGCATGTAGCCGTATCCACCGTGCAGCTGCAGACACCGGTCGACCAGGTGCACCTGATTCTCGGTGGCGTAGTACTTGGCCATCGCGGCATCCGGGACGGTCAGCTTCTTCTCGTTCAGCAGACCGATGCAGTGGTCGACGAAGACGCGGGTCGTCGTGGTCGACGTCGCCAGTTCGGCCAGCAGGAACCGGGTGTTCTGAAAGTTCCCGATCGAGCGACCAAAGGCCTTGCGGTCCTTGGTGTACTGAACGGTGGTCTCCAGCACCTGCTCCATCGCCGCCGCGGCGACAACAGCGATCGACAGGCGTTCGCGAGGCAGGTTCTGCATGAGGTAGATGAAGCCGAGGCCTTCTTCACCGAGCAGGTTCTCGGCGGGCACACGGACGTTGTCGAAACTCAGTTCGGCGGTGTCCTGCGCCTTCATGCCGACCTTGTCGAGGTTGCGGCCGCGTTCGAAGCCCTCCATGCCACGCTCGATGACCAGCAGGCTGAAACCTTTCGCGCCGGCCTCGGGGTCGGTGCGCGCGACCACGATCACCAGGTCGGCGTTGATGCCGTTGGTGATGAAGGTCTTCGATCCGTTGAGCACCCAGTGGTCGCCGTCTTTCTTGGCGTTGGTCTTGATGCCCTGCAGGTCCGAACCGGTTCCGGGCTCGGTCATCGCAATGGCGGTGATGAGCTCGCCGGAGGTGAATCCCGGAAGCCAGCGCGCCTTCTGCTCCTCGGTGGTCAGTTCCAGCAGGTACGGCGCGATGACGTCGTTGTGCAGGGTGAAGCCCAAACCGCTGTACCCACCCCTGGCGGACTCTTCGGAGACGATGGCCTGGTAGCGGAAGTCGTCGACTCCGCCGCCGCCGAACTCTTCGGGAGCGTCCACGGCCAGGAAGCCGTTCTTACCCGCTTCGATCCACACATCACGATCGACGATGTTCTGCTCTTCCCAGCGGGCGTGATACGGCGCCACATGCTGTTCGAGGAAGCTTCTGTACGAATCGCGGTACAGAAGATGTTCAGGCTCGAAAATCGTACGTTCCATCAAGGTCTCCATAACGAGGTGTCAAAACGCGGACGTGCCAGTAACTGTAACCGGATTCTACATTCTGCCCAAGGGCCTGGAGGCCTGGATTTTTAGAACAGATCAGATGCGGCGAACTCGGCCAGCTGGCTGGCCAGCGCAGAAGGCACACTGGCGACGATCTCCGTGCCATCGGCTCCGTGCTCCTCCCGCGACACATCGCCTTCGGCGTGGATGCGTGAGACCAGGTCACCCCGGGAGTACGGCACCCGGACGGTGACATGGACGTCATGCCGCGACACCAACTCGCGGACCCGCTCGAGCAGTTCCGGGATACCTTCGCCCGTGGCCGCCGAGATGAAGACCGCGTCGGGGAACAGACTGCGAAGCTGTGTCAGGACCGTCGGATCGGCGACGTCGATCTTGTTCACCACGAGAAGCTCCGGTGGTGCGGTTGCCTTCTCGTCCTGGATCACCTGATCGACGACCTTGCGCACCGCGCTGATCTGCTCGGTGGGAATCGGGTCCGAACCATCGACGATGTGCAACAGCAGATCTGCGTCGATGACCTCTTCCAGGGTCGAACGGAACGCCTCGACCAGCTGGGTGGGCAGGTGCCGGACAAATCCGACGGTGTCGGTGACCACGATTTCTCGACCGTCGTCGAGGGACATCTTCCGGGTTGTCGGATCGAGGGTGGCGAACAGCGCATTCTGCACCAGCACACCTGATCCGGTCATCGCGTTGATCAGACTGGACTTGCCCGCGTTGGTGTAACCGACGATCGTGACCGATGCGACAGCGGACTCTTTCCGCTTGGTGCGCTTGGTGTTTCGCGACGTCTTCATCTCACGGATCTCGCGGCGCAACTTCGCCATCCGCTCGCGGATACGGCGGCGGTCCGTCTCGATCTTCGTCTCACCGGGACCACGCAGACCCACGCCACCGTTGCTGCCCGCCCGGCCACCGGCCTGACGGGACATCGATTCACCCCAACCGCGAAGACGCGGCAGCATGTATTCCATCTGGGCCAACGCGACCTGGGCCTTGCCCTCGCGCGACGTGGCGTGCTGGGCGAAGATGTCGAGGATAAGGGCGGTGCGGTCGATGACCTTGACCTTCACCACCTTCTCCAGCGCGGTGAGCTGTGCGGGCGTCAGTTCACCATCGCAGATGACGGTGTCGGCACCGGTGGCCTCGACGATGTCGCGAAGTTCATGGGATTTGCCCGATCCGATGTAGGTGGCCGGATCCGGCTTGTCCCGACGTTGGATGAGACCTTCGAGCACCTCGGACCCGGCGGTCTCGGCCAGGGCCTTGAGTTCGGCAAGACTCGATTCCGCCTGGGCGGTGGTGCTTCCCTGCAGCCAGACACCGACCAGAACGACCCGTTCGAGGCGAAGCTGCCGGTATTCGACCTCGGTGACGTCGGTGAGTTCGGTGGACAGACCTGCAACCCGTCGCAACGACGCACGATCGTCGAGTTGCATGTCGCCGATCGTCGGACCCTTGTGGAAGTTCGGCAGGTGAACCTCCGGGGCGCGTGGCGCTCGGGCTTTCGACTCCGGAAAGTCTGAGTCGGGGCCGTCTGCGTCGGGGCCGTCCGTGTCGGGGCCGTCCGAGTAGGGGGTATTCGGATCGGCTTCGTTCGCGTCGGCTTCGTTCGCGTCGGCTTTGTTCGAGTCGGGTTCGTGTTCAGTCATGAGATGAACATCGTGACATTCGGACAGGTCTGCTGCATAACGGATTTAACGCCACCCTGCGTTGAGCATTCCGGCACCGACCAAGACCGAGGGTCCACGGAGCTCGTTGTCGTTCTCACCGACAGTGACGGTCACCGCACCACCGGGAACGTTCACGACCACCGCACCGGTGCTCCGCCCGACCGACCGCAAAGCCGCATTTGCCGCCGCGACGGTGCCGGTGCCGCAGCTGCGGGTCTCTCCCACACCGCGCTCGTGCACCCGCATCGACACCTCACCGACCACCGCGTCGTCGGCCGACTCGGCCAGCGGTGTCATCAGCTCGATGTTGACGCCTTCGGGAAAGTCGTTGTGGTCGAAGGCAATCGGTGCGGTGAGGTCGATGTTCCTCAAACGCTCGAGAGTGAGGCCCTCGACAACGCAGGCCAGATGAGGATTGCCGACGTTGACCGACAAACCCGAATACGTCTGGTCTCCGATGGTGGCCTTGCTTTCGACGCCGGCGCGGGCCCGGCCCATCAGGACACTGACGTCGGCCGAGGATTCGGTCAGATGGTGAACGGTCACTTCGCGCCCACCTGCGCGCGAGCCGACCGTGAAGGTCCGCCCGGTCACCAGATCGTGTGCGGCGAGGTAGTGCGCAAAAACCCGCACCCCGTTGCCACACATCTCTGCAACCGATCCGTCACCGTTGCGGTAATCCATGAACCAGTCATCCTCGGCGACGCCGGGTGGGAGCACCTCGAGGACTCCGGCACCGAGCAGTGCGCCTGCAGTGGCCACTCGGAGCACACCATCAGCACCGATACCACGGTGGCGATCACAGAGTGCCGACACGAAATCGGGTGTCAGATCCAGTTGCACCCCGGCATCGGGCAACAGCACGAAGTCGTTCTCCGTGCCGTGCCCCTTCACAAAATCAACACGCCCGAACATTTCGTCAAGACTACCCGTCCTGGGGTCTGTCCGGTTCTCACCTGCCTGCGGCGCGTAACGCCTGACCGAGCAGATCGGGTGTCGCCGCATCGAGCCAGTGCACCCGCGGGTCGCGCCGGAACCACGACCGCTGCCTGCGCACGTAGCGGCGGGTGCCGATGAACGTCAGTTCCTGCGCCTGTGCGAGGTCGTATTCGCCGTCGAGGGCGGCGATCACCTGCGAATATCCGATCGCTCGCGCCGCGGTGACACCCTCGCGCAGGCCCTGCGACAACAGTGCCTGCACCTCGTCGACAAACCCCTGCGAAAACATCTGTTCGGTCCGCGACGCGATGCGGTCGTCGAGCTCTGCGGTATCGCGATCAAGCGCGATGATGGTTGTGTCCCAACGTGGTTCACCGATTGTCGGTGCCGAGGCGGCAAACGGTTGCCCGGTCAGCTCCACCACCTCCAGCGCGCGCACGATGCGCCTGCCGTCGGTGTCGAGGATGTTGCGGGCGGCTTCGGGATCGACCGTGCCCAGCTGATCGTGCAGCGCCAGCGAACCCAGCCGTTCCAGGTCGGCCTCGTAGCGCCCGCGGATCTCCGGATCGGTCGCCGGAAACTTCCAGTCGTCGAGCAATGCCTGGATGTACATCATCGACCCACCGACCACGACCGGTGTGCGACCCTGCGCCAGCAGCGCCTCGACGTCGGCCCGCGCCGCCTGCTGGTAGCGCGCGACGGTCGCGGTCTCGGTGACCTCGAGGACGTCGATCTGATGGTGAACGATGCCGCGGCGCTCGCCGGCCGGCACCTTTGCGGTGCCGATGTCCATCCCCTTGTACTGCTGCATCGCGTCGATGTTCACGATGTCGCCACCGAGTGCTTCGGCGATGTCGAGTGCCAGATCAGATTTGCCACTGGCCGTGGGACCGATCACGGCAATCGGGGTCACCATGCGGGGTCCCCAGGCGTCAGGTCCCCCGGTGTCAGATCCCATAGGGCAACGCTGTAGCCGACGCCGAACGGCGCTCCGGCATAACGCAATTCGGGTGTGACCGCAAAACCCTGCGTCGCTGCCGCGGCAACCTGCCACGGGCCCCGACCATCGACACCGAAGATCTCGCACTCCGGCTGACCGAGGGCGGCAAGTGCGGCGCGGTCCCCCGAACCGAGGGCGCTGTCGATGCCGTCCTGGAACGCCTCGGAGCCATCGGCGACGCCACCGGGAGCCTTGGGGCCGAGTGTATTGGCCCCGTCGGCCACCACCAGCAGTCCCACCGGGTACGGCCGCGTCGCCAGATAGCGGGCCAGCGTGTGCCCCTGCTGCGCGCAGGCCGCTGAACCACTCGAGCTGAACACCAATTCGGTGGTCATCCGGACCTCCGGATCGACCTCATTGCGAAGCCATCCGCCGATCAACAACGACAGATCCATCTCCGGGTCGGCCGGGCCGGTTGCCTCGGGGGCCAGATCCACCTGAACGTCCACCCCGAAGCCGATAAAGCTCCCTCGCGGCGCGATCGGCCTCGCCGGATCGCCCGCTCCGACGATCACCCAATCGCGACACCGAACGGCCAGATCTGCACATACCTGCAGCGTCGCGGCCCGAACAGGCACCAACTCCGGCACCTGCGACCCGGACAGTTCGGGCACCAGAGCGGGTGCGGAGGGCACAAAGGCGGTAGCGATCAACACTTGCGCAACGCTAGTCGACCGGCCGCAGGGCGCACTGCCGACGCCATCGCAACCGGGGATCCGCCGGTCATTTGTCGGCGACTGTCCCCACCCGTGCCGGTGACCTGCTTCAATGGGTGTGGGCGGTGGAGGTGAATCACCGTCGGCATCAGATGTGACTGGCAGCCGTGTCGCGCGGCAGGGATAAGGAATGACATGACCGACCACACGCCGCAGCCGGCAGCCACCGACAACCCCACCCCGTCTCCGGGCCCGAAACCGGGTCCCAAGCCGGGCCCCCGGCCCGGTCCGCGGCCCGGCCATCATCCGCCGGCCCATCCTCATCCCGCACCCGTCGAGCCCGGTAGGCAGGCTTCCGATCCGTCCGAGTTCGGACGGATCGACGATGACGGTGCGGTGTGGCTGAAGAACTCCGCCGGAGAGCACCAGATCGCCTCCTGGCAGGCCGGCACCGCCGCCGAGGGTCTCGCCCACTTCGGACGCCGCTTCGACGACCTGGTCGTCGAGGTCGAACTGCTCGAGGAGCGACTCGACGCCGGTACGGGCGATCCACGTAAGACCAAGGTCGGCGCCGCAGCACTGCTCGAATCGCTTCCGACCGCAGCGGTCATCGGTGATGTCGACGCCGTCGCGGTTCGCCTGCAGGCCATCATCGATTGGGCCGAAGGCGCTGCCGAAAAGGTCAAGCACGAACGGGACGAATCCCGAGCCAAGGCCGTCGCCCGCAAAAACGAACTGGCCGAAGAGGCCGAGTCCATCGGCGCCGAATCCACGCAGTGGAAGGTCGCAGGCGACCGGATGCGTCAGATTCTCGACGAGTGGAAGACCATCAAGGGTGTCGATCGCAAGACCGATGACCTGTTGTGGAAGCGCTACTCAAAGGCCCGCGACACCTTCAACAGGCGGCGCGGTGCCCACTTCGCCGAGATGGACCGCGAGCGCGCAGGCGCGCGGTCCCGCAAAGAGGAGCTGATCGCAGAGGCCGAGGGGCTCTCGTCCTCCACCGAGTGGACCGACACCGCGGCAAAGTTCCGCGATCTACTCACCCAGTGGAAAGCCGCAGGCCGCGCACCCCGCGATCAGGACGACGCACTGTGGGCCCGGTTCAAAGCCGCCCAGGACGTGTTCTTCAGCGCCCGCAACGCGGCATCGTCAGAACGCGATGCAGAGTTCGAGGAGAACGCCGCGGCAAAGATCGAACTCCTCGTCCGTGCCGAGAAAACGATCGATCCCGATGGTGATCTCGAGGCCGCTCGTCGTGACTTCCGCTCGATCCGGGATCAGTGGGACGAGATCGGTAAGGTTCCCCGCGACCAGATGCACTCCCTCGAAGCCCGGATCAAGGCCGTGGAGAAACGTATCCGCGATGCCGAGTCCGCACAGTGGGAGCGCACCGATCCGGCCGTGAAGGCCCGCGCCCAGCAGTTCGCCGACCGCGTTGCCCAGCTCGAAGATCAGGCAGCCAAGGCAGAGGCAAACGGCAAGGCCAAGGACGCCCGCAAGCTCCGCGAGCAGGCCGAGCAGTGGCGTGAATGGGCCAGCGCGGCCGAGGGTGCGATCAACGACTGACCTTCATACAGATACAAAAATGACCGGGCCGATGGCCCGGTCATTTTCGTATGATCAGTACTTCAACGCGTCGGTCAGTTGTCTTTCTTGGGATGCTTGGTGGCCGACTTGCGCTGCAGCGCAACAGCCTTGAGCTCCTGCGCGGCTGCATCGTCGCGCCGCTGCGCTTCCAGTGACAGCTGCACGGAGGTGCGTACCCACACGACGCGCGCCCAATGGAAGGTCAGGACGAACATCGCCAGCCAACCGACCACGAGTCCGGCGCCGATCCCGCTCGGCGGGTCGAAGCCCGACACGCCGGGGGTGTTGCGCGACCACCAGGCCAGCATGCCCGCGACACAGCCGACCGCGCAGCCGCACAAGGCGATCCACGCAAAGAACCAGCGCCGGGTGAGCAGGGCGAGCGTCGAGAAGCCGATACCGAAGATCAGCTGGAGCCAGACCGAGATACGTGAGGTGATGGTGACGTTTTCCGCCACGGCCTCGGAATTGAATGTCAGGACATCGATACCGCTGACCGAACCGGTATGTGGCAACACAATCGACAACATCACCACCAGCACCGCGCCCGCGACCACCAATGCGCGGGCACCGGGATCGATCTCCCCCGCGACCTTCCGCTCGGCTTTGCGCAGGTCGCCTTCGAACTGTTCGAAATCGTCGCTTCGGTTTTTGCTGGCCATCAGTTCTCACATCCCGAGCCGCAGCCGGATTCAACCGGCGCTTCCATTGGTTTTCCGATTGTCGGCAGTCCCAGGCCCACCCCGATCGGCGGGGTCTGGGGTGTGGTGCCGGCGGCATGCGCATCGCCCGCGCGGGTGCGGCGGTGATTCCGCACACCCGAGTCGGCAAGTAGGTAGTGCGGTGCCGCACCTGTCACGTCGGTGTCGATCAGATCGCCGGGACGGATCGCGGGGTCGCTGGTCTCGAAATGCACCAGTCGCCCATCCCGAGCGCGTCCGGTCATCCGACCGGAATCCTTGCGCCCATCGGCGGTCACCAAGACCTCGACCGGGCTTCCGATCAACTTCTGGTTCTCTTCCAGACAGATCCGGTCCTGCAGATCGGTCAGGCGCATATAGCGCTCCGAGACAACCTCTTTCGGAATCTGGTCAACCATGTCGGCTGCGGGAGTACCCGGCCGAGGTGAGTACTGGAACGTGAAGGCACTCGTGAACCGCGCCTTGGCCACCACGTCGAGAGTCGCCTGGAAATCCTCTTCGGTCTCTCCGGGGAACCCGACGATGATGTCGGTGGTGATCGCCGCGTGCGGCATCGCGTCCCGGACGCGCTCGATGATTCCGAGGAACTTGGTGCTCCGGTAGCTGCGCCGCATCGCCTTCAGGATTCGATCGGAACCCGACTGCAGTGGCATGTGCAACTGGGGACACACATTGGTGGTCTGCGTCATCGCCTCGATCACGTCGTCGGTGAACTCGGCCGGATGCGGAGAGGTGAAACGGACCCGCTCGAGCCCTTCGATCTCACCGCAGGCGCGCAACAACGCCGCGAACGCCCCACGGTCACGTCCGAGCTCGGGGTCGGCAAACGACATCCCGTACGCATTGACGTTCTGGCCGAGCAGCGTCACCTCGAGGACACCTTCGTTGACGAGTGCCTGCACCTCGGCCAGCACGTCCCCGGGGCGACGGTCGACCTCTTTGCCTCGCAACGCCGGAACGATACAGAACGTGCAGGTGTTGTTGCACCCCACCGAGATCGACACCCAGCCCGAATACGCAGACTCACGCTTGGCAGGCAGCGTCGACGGAAAGGCCTCGAGCGAATCGATGATCTCGACCTGCGCGACCTCGTTGTGGCGCGCCCGTTCCAGCAGGACGGGCAGCGAACCGAGGTTGTGCGTGCCGAAGACGACATCGACCCACGGCGCCTTCTGGACCACGGTGCTGCGATCCTTCTGCGCCAGACAACCACCGACAGCGATCTGCATTCCCGGGCGCTGGGCCTTCACCGGGGCCAGGTGCGAAAGATTGCCGTACAGCTTGTTGTCCGCGTTCTCGCGGACCGCGCATGTGTTGAAAACAACCAGATCGGGCTCGGCGTCGGCGTCGGCCCGGACGTAGCCGGCTTCCTCGAGTAACCCGGAGATCCGCTCGGAGTCATGGACGTTCATCTGACAGCCGTAGGTGCGGACCTCATAGGTACGGCCTTCGGCGATCTGGCCGACGGTACGGTCCGTGGCCTGCGGATCTGTCAACGAGATTGTCACCTGCCCCAGGGTACTTGCCATGTTCGACCTGGCGAAATGACGCCGGTCAGCTGCTTAGTCCACTGCTAGACATCAGCAACCACCCAGGACCGGCCCAGGTCTGTTGCCGGGGTTGCGCTGCCGAGTGCCAGGTCATACTAATAGGGTCGGTATTCATGACAGCATTTTCGGACGGTTCGGACGCCGAGAAGTCGGTCCCGACATCTCAGGCCGGCACCGCGAACACCATGATCAGCATGAAGAACGTGCAAAAGCACTTCGGCGATCTACATGTGCTCAAAGACGTCCAACTCGACGTGCCCGCCGGCCAGGTGGTCGTGGTCCTGGGCCCCTCGGGTTCAGGCAAGTCCACCCTGTGTCGCACGATCAACCGCCTCGAGCCGATCGACAGCGGCGAGATCTGGATCGACGGGAGCGTCCTACCGAGTGAAGGCAAGGCGCTGGCGGCGCTGCGTGCCGACGTCGGCATGGTGTTCCAGTCGTTCAACCTCTTCGCCCACAAGACAATCCTGCAGAACGTCACGCTCGCACCGATCAAGGTGCGCGGCAAGAGCAAGGCCGAGGCCGAGAAGCGCGGGCTCGAGCTCTTGGAGCGGGTGGGGATCGCCAGCCAGAAAGACAAGTACCCAGCCCAGCTCTCCGGTGGTCAGCAGCAGCGTGTGGCCATCGCCCGTTCGCTGGCGATGGCGCCGAAGGTGATGTTGTTCGACGAGCCCACCTCTGCGCTCGATCCCGAGATGGTCAACGAGGTGCTCGACGTGATGGTCTCGCTGGCCAAGGAGGGTATGACCATGGTCGTGGTCACCCACGAGATGGGCTTTGCCCGCAAAGCCGCCGACCGGGTGATCTTCATGGCCGATGGAGCCATCGTCGAGGACGACGATCCGGAGACGTTCTTCACTGCGCCCAAGTCCGACCGGGCCCGTGACTTCCTCGGCAAGATCCTGGGCCACTGATGAGTGAGACGAACAACATGCGCCTCACGAGAAGAGCACGACCAAAACGATTGACCACACTGATCGGTCTGGCGCTCGCCGCGGTGCTGGTCACGGCCGGGCTCGCCGCCTGTGGCAACACCAATCCACGCAACCTGCTCGAGTCGATCGAGAACGGGTCGGTGATCGCAGGCACGAAGTTCGATCAACCCGGACTCGGCCTGCGTCACCCCGACGAGTCGTTCACCGGATTCGATGTCTCGGTGTCGGAGTATGTGGTCAACAACATCGCCGAGACCAACGGCTGGGACAAGCCGAAGATCGAGTGGCGAGAAACACCGTCGGCACAACGCGAGACGCTCATCGCCAACGGTGAGGTCGACATGATCGCGGCCACCTACTCGATCAACGCGGCGCGTTCCAAGAAGGTCGCCTTTGCCGGTCCCTACCTGATCAACTACCAAGGTCTGCTGGTCCGCGAAGACGATGATGAGATCCAAACCCTCACCGACCTCAACAATGGCAAGAAACTGTGCTCGGTGACCGGCTCGACCTCGGCCCAGAACGTCAAGAACCAGTTGCCGAATGTCCAGCTGCAGGAGTTCGATTCGTACTCGTCCTGTGTCGAGGCCCTGCGCCGCGGCAAGGTCGACGCGCTGACCACCGACGAGGCGATCCTCGCCGGATTCTCGAACTTCTATCCCGGCGAATTCAAGCTGGTCGACATGACCTACCCCAAAGACGCCTGCGCGGGCAATCCCGAATCGCTGAAGAAGGCCGGGACCCCGTTCTCGACCGAGCGTTACGGCATCGGTCTGGCCAAGGAGTACCCGGAAGCAGTGGCGGCGGTCAACGAAGCGCTCGTCAACATGATGACGCCGCCTCCCGGCGGTGGACCGTCCGCATGGGAGCTCGCGCTACGCGAGGCCATCGGTGATTCGGAGGTCGACGCGATGATCGCCCGTACCGAGACAACCGACACCAAGTACACGTTCACCCCGACGCCGGGTGATCTGGCTTTCCTCGACTCCACACCGACGCCGTGCCCGGAAGGACTCTCATGAGCGAGCTGTGGTCCGATATCGGACCTGCACTGTGGCCTGCGTTCTGGGTGACCATTCAGCTGACGTTCTACTCCGCCATCGGCGCATTGATCTGGGGAACGATTCTCGCAGGCATGCGGGTGTCGCCGGTTCCGGTGATGCGCGTGTTCGGCACCTGGTACGTCAACATCGTGCGCAACACCCCGTTGACGTTGATCGTCATCTTCTGTTCGGTGGGGCTGTACCAGAACCTCGGTCTTGCGTTGGCACCTGAGAACGAGAACTTCGTCAAGAACAACAACTTCTGGTTGGCCGTTCTCGGGTTTGTGCTCTACACCTCGACGTTCGTCTGCGAAACTCTGCGGTCAGGTTTCAACACCGTGCCGATCGGCCAGGCCGAAGCCGCACGATCGCTGGGATTGCCGTTCTCCAAGGTGTTTTCCATCATCGTGTTGCCTCAGGCCCTGCGATCGGTGATCGGACCGATGGGCAGCGTCCTGATCGCCCTGACCAAGAACACAACCATCGCTTCGGCGATCGGTGTGGCCGAGGCCTCGTTGCTGATGAAAGAAGAGATCGAGAACCACGCCGATCAGGTGGTCTGGATCTTCGTCATCATCGCCGCCGGCTTCATGGTGATCACACTCACCGAAGGCTTTGTCTTCGGCTACCTGGCAAAGCGATTGGCGGTCAAGCGATGAGCGGCGCAACTGTTCTGTACGACGCACCCGGACCGAAGGCCCGCAGACGTAACCTGTTGATCGCGATCGCGTTCGGCGTGGTCCTGCTCGCGGTGTTCGTCTACGTGATGGTGGCACTCGGGGACAACGGGCAGCTCACTGCCGAGAAGTGGGATCCGTTCATCAAGGCCGACACCTGGACCACCTACCTGTTGCCGGGTCTGTGGGGAACGATCAAGGCGGCGGTGCTCTCCATCGTGTTCGCTCTGATCCTCGGAGCGCTCCTGGGCATCGGCCGGCTTTCCGAGCACCGGTGGATCCGGATGCTCAGCGGCGGCACTGTCGAGATCTTCCGCGCCATCCCGGTGCTGATCCTGATGATTTTCGCGTACTACCTGTTTGCCGAGTATGCGGTGTTCCCCGCCGAGCAGCTGGCGTTTGCCGCCGTGGTCACGGGCCTGACCCTGTACAACGGCTCCGTGATCGCGGAGATCCTGCGGTCCGGCATCAATTCGCTGCCCTCCGGACAATCCGAGGCCGCCCATTCATTGGGTCTGCGTAAATCGCAGACCATGCGAATGGTGTTGCTGCCGCAGTCGATCACCGCGATGCTCCCGGCGTTGATCTCGCAGATGGTCATCGCATTGAAGGACAGCGCTCTGGGATACGCGATCGGCTACATCGAAGTGGTGCGCTCCGGAATCCAGTCGGCATCGTTCTACGGCAATTACCTGCCGGCCCTGGTGGTTGTCGCGATTGTGATGATCATCCTCAACTTCGGATTGTCGAATCTGGCCACCGTGGTCGAGCGTCGTGTTCGAGAGGGCAAGCGCAAGGGATCTGTCGGCAAGGTGACCATCGAGGACGACGCGATCACCGCAGATCGCTGAGTTCGGCCCTCACCAGATCAAACGCAAGCGACGGCGCATAGCCGCGACGAGCAAGCATCGCCACCAGTCGGCGTGTGTGCTTGTCGCGGCTTTCGCGTTCTGACACGTCCTCTGCACAGAGTCGTGCTGTTTTGCGTCGGAGCAACTCCGCGGCCCGCTCACGCTCGGCTTCGTCGTCGACCTGACTGACTGCCTGCTCGATCACCGTGTCCACCACGCCTTTCTGGCGTAGCTCATGGCGCAGCGCGGTACGTCCCTTGCCGCTGTGCCGGTGGCGCGAACGTACCCATTGCTCCGCAAAGTCCACGTCGTCGAGCAGACCGGCACGTTCGAGCCGTTGCATCACCGAATCGATCTCGGCCGCCGGAAAGTCTTTGTCCTGCAGCCGCCCTCGCAGTTCGGAACGACTACGCGCCCGGACACCGAGTAACCGGAGCGCGGCGTCGTATGCCGACGCACCGGTGCTCGACGCAGACGATCTCGGCTCGGGTGCGGATGCCGACAGCGGCGGCGTCTCGAGGACGGGGCCCCGACTCTCTGGTACCGGGGCGTCGATGGATACAGGTCGGGAGAGGATCTCCGCGGTCGCCGATCGTAGATCGGCGATGTCAGCGCGGATATCCTCTCCCCCAGGTTCGTTCACCTGTTGCTGACCCTTTAGAACTCGACCGGTGCCGGCGCCACGGCGTCGTCCGCGGTCAGCACTGCACCGATTCCGAGCTTTTCTTTGATCTTCTTCTCGATCTCATCTGCGATCTCGGTGTTCTCCAGCAGGAACTTACGAGCGTTTTCCTTGCCCTGGCCGAGCTGTTCACCCTCGTAGGTGAACCACGAGCCGGCCTTACGGACGAATCCGTGCAGCACACCCATATCGATGAGCGAGCCTTCCTTGCTGATGCCGAGGCCGTACAAGATGTCGAACTCGGCCTGCTTGAACGGCGGTGCCACCTTGTTCTTGACCACCTTGACGCGGGTCCGGTTACCGACCGCGTCGGTTCCGTCCTTGAGGGTCTCGATCCGGCGGACGTCGAGTCGTATCGACGCATAGAACTTCAGCGCCTTACCACCGGTGGTGGTCTCCGGCGATCCGAACATGACACCGATCTTCTCGCGGAGCTGATTGATGAAGATCGCGGTGGTACCGGAATTGCTCACGGCACCGGTCATCTTGCGCAGCGCCTGGCTCATCAGACGGGCCTGCAGGCCAACGTGGCTGTCGCCCATCTCGCCTTCGATTTCCGCGCGCGGAACCAACGCTGCCACCGAGTCGATGACCAGGATGTCGAGGGCACCGGACCGGATCAGCATGTCTGCGATCTCGAGGGCCTGCTCACCGGTGTCGGGTTGCGAGACCAGCAGCGCGTCGGTGTCGACACCGAGCCGCTGTGCGTAGTCCGGGTCGAGCGCGTGCTCGGCGTCGATGAAGGCTGCGATACCGCCGGCTTTCTGCGCATTGGCAACCGCATGCAGGGCCACGGTGGTCTTACCCGAGGATTCCGGGCCGTAGATCTCGACGACCCGGCCACGCGGCAATCCGCCGATACCCAGAGCGACATCGAGTGCGATCGATCCTGTCGGGATGGTGGCGATCGGCTGGCGGGCGTTCTCGCCGAGTCGCATCACCGAGCCCTTGCCGTAATTCTTGTCGATCTGGGCCAAGGCCAGGTCGAGTGCCTTTTCGCGGTCTGGTTGGGCTGCCATTTTTTCCCCTAGTGGTCTGGCCGAGTTCTCGGCGGTGGTGCCGCCGGTCTGGCGGGAGCGATCTTTTTTTCGCGTATTCGGCATCTCTTTGCGCACTGACGTCACGCTAGATCAACCCTCTGACAATTCCTCGACTCGCAGTCCGGAGTCCCGACGTTTCCCAACGTTGCTTGCCCACCACTGTAGGCGAACATCTGTTCGAGTCAACTACCATCGCACGCGACACGCCGAAGGAGGGTCTGGCGTAGAAGCGCTCTACCAGCGATTGCGAGGGACATCGAAGTCCCGGCACAGGGCCACCCACACGTCACGGGGATCCACCCCGGATTCGAGAGCCTGCGCGGCCGTCTTGCCGCCGAACTCCATGAGCGCATGGTCGACAAGCATCGAATCGGCCGTGGCGGCGCCGAACTCGGTGGTCAGAAGTTCGGTGAATTCGGTGAGTCGCACGCCGTCAAGGCTAGCGAAACGGTTGTGGGCCCGCCGCACGGGCACACAACGCCACCGGATCTAGGACATCGGCATTGCTCTGAGCTGCCCGGCGGGCAGAGATGGCAAATGAATTGTTCTGCAATATTTTTCGAACCGCCGACGCCATCGCATCGACTGTCGGCGGTCGGACGACCTCCGCGCATCCCCATCGCCGGGCCCGCTGTGCGAGCTCCCACTGATCTCCGCCACCGGGAACCAGCACCTGCGGAACGCCGGCGAGCATTGATTTCGCGAGCATCCCGTGGCCCCCACCACAGATCACCAGCGTCGCCTCGGCGAGCAACTCGTCCTGCCTGCCGTGCCCGGCGACGGCCCAGACGGGCAGTTCATCGACCTGCGGCGCCAGTCCCGAGACGACGGCGCGGACCGGCATGCCGAGCACGTCCGGGTCCAGTGCCATCAATGCAACTTCGATCAAACCCACCGAACCCGTTGTTGCCGTGGACGGTGCGATGACGACCAGGGGCGCATCGCCCGCCGGACGGTCGAAGATCTTGTCGGTGGGTTCCCACAGCAAGGGGCCGATCAGCTCAGCGCCTTCGGGCCAATCCGGACGCGGAACCTCGAGAGCAGGCAGGGTGGCGATCATCCGGGCGGTGGGTTCGGGCGCCCGGGGGGGCAATCCCATCCCCGCGCGTGCGGCTTCTCGTTGCCGATCGCCCTGCCTGATCGAACGTGCGGTCGCCGCTCGCATCAATCCGTCCCGGATCCGCCCCGACAGACCGGTCCCCGGTTCCAGCCCGCTACCGATCGGTGGGAGGCCCACCGAGGCCCGGTAGAGCGGATGCGGGGAGAGTTCGATCCACGGGACTCGCAGCGACTCGGCCGCCCATCCCCCGCAGACGGTGATGACATCGCAGATGACGAGATCGGGGTCGAAGTCGGCAAGTTCAGGCACCAGTAACTGGCACATCCGCGCGGCGCGGGCACTGAGCTTGGCACCGGCGTCGCTGTCGTCATCGTCGGCCTCTGCGGCCAGCCCCGGCAGCTGCCGAACCTGCAACCCCCGTGCCGCGGCTGCCTGTGCCCAACCCGAACCCGTATAGACAACTGGTGAAAAACCGTTGCCCTGCAACAGGTTCGCGAGAGACAGCATGGGGAACGCATGACCGGCATCAGAACCGGCCACCAGCGCTACCCGCACCTACGACTCCTCGCCTATCGGCCCCGCCGTCACAGTCCGGTGTTCGTCGGACTCTTGTCAGAACTCGACCACTTGATCAGCGCGATCACGCCGATCACCACGAGGCCGATCACCAGAATTGTCAGCAGCCCCTTCACCAGCGCCATGATCAGGCCGAAAGCCAACCACACCACCAGGATTGCCAGCAGCACCTTCCACCACATGTCATCCTCCTCGTTGATCCATCCGTTGACATCAACGGTGCCAGCACAGCACCCGTTTGTCATCGGTGAACAGGCAAGATGGGGGAAAGTTCAGGGACTACCCCGAGTACGCGCTCAGTTCGACTGGGGCTTCTCGACGTTGACCGACGGTGCCGCAGGCTCCGCGGCGGGTGCGGCGGTGGTCTCACCGGCAGCCAACGACTCACCGGCCATGGAGGCCCGGATCTGTTCGAGTCGGGAGTGCCCGGCCATCTGCACGCTGGCCTGCTGAACCTCCATCATGCGGCCCTGCACCGAATTCCGGGAGAGTTCGGCCGACCCGAGTGCGTTGGCGTAACGACGCTCGATCTTGTCGCGCACCTGCTCGAGGTTGGGGGTGTTGCCGGGCGCGGCCAGTTCACTCATCTGGTTCAGGGACGCCGAGACCTGCTCCTGCATCTTGGCCTGCTCCAACTGACTCAGCAATTTGGTCCGCTCAGCAAGCTTCTGCTGCAACATCATCGAGTTCTGCTCAACTGCATGCTTGGCCTGTTCGGCGGCCTGCAGCGACTGATCGTGGAGCGCCTTGAGGTCTTCGACGCTCTGCTCCCCGGTCACCAACTGCGCGGCGAAAGCCTCGGCAGCATTGGTGTATTCGGTCGCCTTGGCGGTGTCACCTGCCGCCGTCGCCTTGTCTGCCAGAGTCAACGCCTGCCGGGTGTTGGCCTGCAGCCGTTCGATGTCCTCGAGCTGCCGATTGAGCTTCATCTCGAGCTGGCGCTGATTGCCGATGACGGCAGCGGCCTGCTGCGAAAGAGCCTGATGCTGACGCTGTGCATCTTCGATAGCCTGCTGGATCTGAATCTTCGGGTCGGCATTCTCATCGATCTTGGCGTTTCCGAACGCCATCAAGTAACGCCATGCCTTCACAAACGGGTTAGCCATTGCCCCTGCCTTGTCTTCAGTACGATTCCGAGCAGTCCTCGACCCAATCTATCGTCTGAGCCCGCGCAGTGACACCAGCGAGTGTCAGGCGGCAGCCAGCGCCGACGCCGGCTGCGGTATGACAACCTTCGTGTCGGTCGCGATCGATGCGCGCCCGGAAGGCTGCGAAACGTGGTCCAGATCGGTGCGAAGTGTGTCGCGGACATCCAGCAGGACGTCGGCGATCTCCACCTCGAGTGCATCGCAGATCGCAGCGAGCAGTTCGCTCGACGCCTCTTTTTGGCCGCGTTCGACCTCAGACAGGTAGCCCAGGCTGACCCGGGCGCTCGTCGATACCTCACGCAAAGTGCGGCCTTGATCCATCCGAACCCGCCGCAGGCTGCCACCGAGTGCTTCCCGCAGGAGCAATGCCATATGAGTCCTCCTCAACACGTCAGTCTGTCCAACGCAGGACGGTCCGATTCCGTTCCCGGTCCGCAAACCCACGTTCATTCCTCTGCCCGCAGGTCTGCACTTTTTCGTCACTGCCGCGGATGCAGCACTCACACGAACTCAGTCGAGCCAATCGAGCAATTCACCGATTGACCGTGTGCACGACATTAGACGAATATCCCAGCGGTCGCCCTGCAGCGACATGCCAACGACCTGGGTGTCGAATCCGATGGTCCCGGCCGCCTGATCGGAGCGCGCCCGAGCCAAGCCGCAGAACACCGTGCCCGGAGCCTTTCCGTCCTGTGGATCGGGACCCGCCACTCCGGTCAGGGATATCCCGTACGTCGCACCACACCGGGTGGCCGCACCGATCGCCAACTCCTCGGCAGTTCGCGCCGCCACCGGTCCGAACTCCTCGAGCGTATCGGCGCGGACCCCCGCAAGGGCCGCCTTGAGGTCGGTTGCATAGACGATCAGACCGCCCCGCAGCACCTCGCTGGCACCGGGGATTCCCGCGATCATCGCGGACAGCAGGCCGGCCGTGAGCGACTCGCTGGTGGCCACGGTTTCTTCGCGGCGGCGCAACTCGGCCACCAACCGCCGCGCCGGCTCCCCGGCCAGCGGATCGACGCTCACCGTGCGGAGCTGTCGCCGGGGTGCCCGGACCGTTCGTCCCGACGTATCGTCGCCGCGTCCCGGCGTCGCTGGGCCCGTTTGGCGAAGGCCTGCCATACATAGTCGATGCCGGTGACCACGGTCGCCACCAGCGCCGCACCCATCAGCACGATCGCGATCCAGTGCAACGGTCCGGACAGCGGCAATATATAGAGGCCGATCGCAAAGACCTGCAAGAGCGTCTTGATCTTGCCGCCGCGACTGGCCGGGATCACTCCGTGCCGCAGCACCCAGAACCGCAGGACCGTGATCCCGAGTTCCCGGGCCAGGATCACGCCGGTCACCCACCAGGGCAGCTCACCGAGGATCGACAGACCGATCAATGCAGAGCCGATCAACGCCTTGTCGGCGATGGGGTCGGCGAGCTTTCCGAAATCGGTGATCAAGCCGCGTTCGCGCGCGATCCGGCCGTCGTAGTGGTCGGTGATCGCGGCCAGCGCGAAAACGCCCCACGCCAGGGTTCGCCACCACGGGTCGTCACCACCGTCGATGAACAGGATCGCAACAAACACCGGCACCAGCGCGATCCGAAAGATCGTCAAGATATTGGCCAGATTGAGGATCGGTACTTCTTCGCTGACCAGATCCACAATCGGGTCCGGCTCGGCGCCGCTCATCTCGCGACGCAAACGATCAGCCACGCGATGCACCTTGCAGCGCCGAATCAAGATGCCCAATACCCACGTGCACAAGGATAGGTTGCCCCGACTGCGGCGAAGGGCCGGGGTACACAGGTATTAATGTTTCACGCATGGCATCTGACAACAGCTCGGCGAACGAGCCTGCTGCTGCAACCGATTCGAAGGCTGACGCGATTGTGCGCCGGGCACGAACCTCGGATGTGCCGCGCATCAAAGAGCTGATCGACCAGTACGCGGGCAAGATCCTCCTCGAAAAGAATTTGGTGACGCTCTACGAGGCCGTCCAGGAGTTCTGGGTCGCCGAGGACGACGGCCGCGTGGTCGGTTGCGGCGCGCTCCACGTCCTCTGGGCTGACCTCGGTGAGATCCGTACCGTCGCCGTCGACCAGTCGATGGCCGGGCACGGCATCGGCCACCGATTGGTGAGCCGACTGCTCGACATGGCGCGGCAACTCCAACTGAGCCGAGTGTTCGTGCTCACCTTCGAAACCCGCTTCTTCGGCAAACACGGCTTCGTCGAAATCGCCGGTACCCCGGTGACCGCCGAGGTCTATGAGGAGATGTGCCGGTCGTACGACGCCGGTGTCGCCGAGTTCCTCGACCTGAGTTTCGTCAAACCCAACACCCTTGGCAATACCCGGATGTTGGCCACCCTCTAGGACCCGACCGCTCTTCCAACTGAAAGAAGCACCGTGGCAACGTTTCTCGTCGAGTACACCTTCTCCCCCAGCACCGCGGCCATCCGCGACGAGACCCGGCAGGCGCATCGCGCCTGGTTGTCGGGTCTGTGCGACGACGGCATCTTGAAGGCGTCCGGACCGTTCCCGGACGGCCTCGGCGCTCTGCTGATATTCCGGGCAGAGGACGAGGCCGCCGTGAAGGCCCTGATCCAGGATGATCCGTACGTTCCGGTCTCGGCCATCGACGCCACGTCGATTCGCGGGTGGAACCCGGTGATCGGACCGATCACCGACTGATCCAGGTCACCGCCCGTTCAGATCCCGACCGTGGGGTGTCTCGTCTGACTTGGCGGCGGCCTTCTTATCGTCCGACTTCGTCTTCAGCAGGCTCGCCACCGTGGTGATCACCAGGGTTCCGACGATCACGGACAGCGACACCGGTGTCGAGATCACCGGCACCGAGATGGGGTCACCACCGTTGAGGAATCCCAGGGTGTTCTCGTGCAGTGCGTGCAGCACGAGCTTCACACCGATGAAGCCGAGGATGAACGAGAGTCCGAACGACAGGTAGACCAACTTGTCGAGGAGCCCGCCGAGCAGGAAGTACAGCTGGCGCAGACCCATCAGGGCGAAAGCGTTCGCGGTGAACACGATGTAGGGCTCTTCGGTGAGTCCGTAGATCGCCGGGATCGAGTCGAGCGCGAACAGCACATCGGTGAATCCGATGACGATCAGCACCATCAGCATCGGCGTGGCCAGCCGCTTGCCGTTTTCCCTGGTGAACAGCTTGTCGCCGTCGTAGTTGTCCGACGTGCGCAGCACCTTCTTCACGAAGCGCTGAATGGCACTTTCGCGCTCTTCCTCGGCTTCGACCACGTGGTCGGATTCGCGCAGAAGTTTGATGGCGGTGAAGATCAGGAAGGCGCCGAACAGGTAGAACACCCACGAGTAGGCATCGATGGCGGCGGCACCGACTGCGATGAACGCACCGCGCATCACCAGAGCCATCACGATTCCGAGGAGCAGCACCTTTTGCTGATACTCACGCGGTACCGCGAACTTCGCCATGATGATGACAAAGACGAACAGGTTATCTACCGAGAGTGCTTTCTCGGTGACGAAGCCGGCGTAGTACTCGGTACCCGACGTCGAGCCCCACTTCCACCACACGAACCCGCCAAAGATCAGGGCGAGGGTGATGTAGAAAGCGGACCAGAATCCGGATTCTTTGATCGACGGGGCGTGTGGGACCCGTACGTGAGCAAAGAAGTCGAAGACGAACAACCCCAAGATCACCAGACAGGTGATGATCCACACAATGGGTGACACATGCACAGTTGAAGCCTCCAAGCGGCAGTCGAACGAATAGTAAAGACTACTTTACGCATCGATTCACGTAGACCCGCGCACACTGTGCGACCGGCCACCTGCTACCACGATAAAACCTTCAGATCAATCTGACGGTCGCGGAAGGTTGCTCGCCGCCAGAAGTCCCTGGTCTGCCCCTAGAAGTCCGGGTCGTCGTCCGTGTCGTCGGCACCGCCACCACCGGTGATCGAGGCGATGACACCGGCGAGATCCTCGGGTTTTACGAGCACCTCACGCGCCTTCGAACCCTCCGACGGTCCGACAACCCCGCGGGTCTCCATCAGATCGATCAGGCGTCCGGCCTTGGCGAAACCGACGCGGAGCTTGCGCTGCAGCATCGATGTCGATCCGAACTGACTCGACACCACAAGCTCGATCGCCTGCAGCAGGTCGTCGAGATCGCCACCGATGTCGTCGTCGATGTCTTTCTTGTCCGCGACCTTCTTTATGGTGACACCCTCGGTGTAGTCGGGCTCGCTCTGCTCCTTCGCGAAATCCACCACCGCCTGGATCTCTTCGTCGGTGATGAACGCACCCTGCATCCGGATGGGCTTGCTGGCTCCCATCGGCAGGAACAACCCGTCACCCATACCGATCAGCTTCTCGGCACCGGGCTGGTCGAGGATGACCCGGGAGTCGGTGAGCGACGACGTCGCGAACGCCAGCCGGGAGGGCACGTTGGTCTTGATCAGACCGGTGACCACATCGACCGAGGGTCGCTGCGTGGCCAGGACCAGATGGATACCCGCGGCGCGCGCCTTCTGGGTGATCCGGACAATCGATTCCTCGACTTCGCGCGGGGCCGTCATCATCAGGTCGGCGAGCTCGTCGACGATCGCCAGGATGTACGGATACGGCTTGTAGATGCGCTCCGAGCCGAGCGGTGTGGTGATCTCCCCGGACTTCACCTTCGCGTTGAAGTCATCGATGTGACGCACCCGCGACGACTTCATGTCCTGATAGCGCTGCTCCATCTCCTCCACGAGCCAGGCCAGTGCGGAGGCGGCCTTCTTCGGCTGGGTGATGATCGGCGTGATGAGGTGCGGAATGCCTTCATATGGTGTGAGTTCCACCATCTTCGGGTCGATCAGGATCATCCTGACCTCTTCCGGTGTCGCACGGGTCAGCAGCGAGACCAGCATCGAGTTCACGAAGCTCGACTTACCTGAACCGGTGGAGCCGGCGACCAGGAGGTGGGGCATCTTCGCCAGGTTCGCGGCAACGAAATTGCCTTCGATGTCCTTGCCAAGGCCGACAACCAGTGGGTGCTTGTCTTTGCGGGTCGACGCTGCGGTGAGCACGTCGGCCAGTCGGACCATCTCACGGTCGGTGTTGGGGACCTCGATACCCACGGCCGACTTGCCGGGAATCGGGGCAAGCAGCCGGACATTGTCGGTGGCCGCGGCGTAGGAGATGTTGCGCTGCAGTGCGGTGATCTTCTCGACCTTCACACCCGGTCCGAGTTCGACCTCATACCGGGTGACCGTGGGCCCCCGGGTGAAGCCGGTGACGGCGGCGTCGATCTTGAACTGCTCGAGAACCGCGGAGATCCGGTCGATCATCTCGTCGTTGGCGGCGCTGCCCAGCTTGGGCGGGTCGCCTTCGATCAGCAGGCTGGCCGGCGGCAACTTGTAGTCGCCCTCCACGGCACGATCGACCAACATCCCGTTCTGCGGCATGTCGTCGTCTTCGTCGTCGTCGGCCGGGACCGGCGGCGGGGTCGGCTTGGCGACGGGCCGTTTGCGGACCGGCTTGGCTCCGGCAGGAGGCGTCTGCAGGGCTTCGGTGACCGCTGTCGGTGCACCGTTGTCGTCGATGATCTCTTCGGTCAATGCCTCCGCGGCAGTCACCGGCGGCGGGGTCCGCCGACGGGGCCTGCTCAGCGACTCGGTGCGGGTAGGCAGCGGCGGAAGATCAGGTGGGTAGTTGTTGTACGGGTCACCGTAGGCCGCCTCGCCAAACGAGTTGTCCGCGCCGAAGTCGTCGTCTTCGTAGTCGCCCTCTTCATCCCATTCCTGGGCGACGCCAAGACCGAGGTACGACCCGACCACGACGAACAATTCGCGCACCGTCAGCCCGGACAGCAAGAGCAGACCAAATGCCATGCACAGCAACAGAATCGGCACGGAGATCCATGCGGTCAACCCGTCGGTGAGAGGTCCGCCGACGGCGAACCCGAAGAATCCACCAGCGTCCTGACGCTCCGACAATTCAGCCGGGCGGCCGGCGAAGATGTGCCACAGCCCGGGCAGTGGAAGCCCGATCAACAATGCAGCGCCGATGTACCGACCACGACTGCGCGGATTCGGGGCATGCCGCATGAGCACAAATGCGGCAACGATGAAGATCAGCGGCAGCAGTATGGCCACGGTGCCGATGACAGCCCTGGCTGCGGAATCGACAAACGCGCCGACCGGCCCTCCGGCGTCGAACCAGATTGCAGCGACGACCACGATCGACAATGCGATCAATACGAGCGCGAGTCCGTCGCGCCCCTGCGTGTGGACGTTCTGGTCCGCTCCCCCGCCGGACGAATCGTCGAATGCATCGTTCGGTTGGTCGTCCCAGCCGTCGTCGCCGCTGTACTGGCGCTCGTCGTAGTGGGGGTCACCGCCACGCGAACCGGACCGGGCGACCGCACCGACACCCTTGGCCAGCAGTCCCCATCCCGCACCGACACCACCGCCCACAGCCTTGAGCGCCGAGCGCCGCGGTGGCGCCGATGCCTTGGTCCGGGCCGAGGTCGCTGCCGACCTGCTCGATGCCCGGGCGCCTGCGGTTGTTTTCTTGGCTGTTGTCGCCTTCTTCGCAGCGGGCCTCTTGGCCGACGCCGCGGCCTTCTTCGCCGGAGCCTTACGCGGGGCAGCCTTCTTGGCGGCAGGTTTCTTCCCGGCCGCAGAACTGCGAGCGGGCGCGCCAGAACGAGCGGTGGACTTGGTTGCCATGGGTGCCACCTTAGTCGGCAACAGTCACACAAACCTCATCTACAACACGTGTATCGGGCTTGCGTGTCGAATTCGTGATTGTTGCTAGAAACCGCGCTTGGCTGCCTTCACCGCCGCGACCGCCTCGGCGTCACCCTCGAAAACCAAACGCGTCTGGGCTCGTCCGAACGTGAACAACAACAGTTCCAGCGGTTCACCGGTGATCCGAACCGCAGGCCCGCTGCCTCCGGTTGCGATCTGTTCACCATCAGGGGTGACCAATTCAACAGTCGCGGGTGACTTTGCGATCGCCCTTTTCGCCATCGCCTTCAGCGGCGTGAGAATCGCCTTGGTCTCATCGGCCCCAAGGGTCCGAGGCTCCCATCCCGGCGCCCCACGGCGGACATCCTCGTGGTGCACAAACATCTCGGTGACGTTCGCGAAGCGATCGAGCGGTTTCATCGGCGAATACAGCGGGGGCCCGGCAGCGAATTTTGCCACCATCGAATCCCAGTCGGCCTTCGCAGCCTTGTCCTGGACCGACTTCGTATGCCCGGCAAAGGCCGGGATGAGGATCCCCGGCGCCGCGTCGAGGCGATACTCACGAACGATCATGTGCGCGGTCAGATCCCGGGCCGTCCATCCCTCACAGAGGGTTGGCGCGTCGGGTCCGACCGCACGAAGAGTGGTCACAAGCGCTGAACGTTCATCTCGGGCAATCGTCATGGCACCACCCTATGTGGCGCCGACCACCCTTGCGGCGCATAACAACTAGCTGTTGCCGGAGTCGCTCACTGTCAGAACCGTTGGCACGATCATCGGCCGGCGGCGGTACTTGTCGGCGACCCAACGGCCGACCACCCGACGGATGGTCTGCGCGATCCGATGCGCGTCGGTGATACCTTCGTTGGCCAGCTGCTCCAGAGAGTGGTCGACCAGGTTTGCCGCTTCTTTGAGCGCTGCCGGATCATCGGAGAATCCACGACCGGAGACCTCGGGCGGGCTGACCGCTCGACCGGTGTCGGCGTCGATCACCACCGCGATCGCGATGAAGCCGCCTTCACCGAGGACAAGTCGTTCGGACAACGTCGACTCGCCGACATCTCCGACAGACAGTCCATCGACGTACACGAAGCCCACCGGAACCCGGCCGGTGATCGATGCGCGACCGTCGACGAGATCGACGATCACGCCGTCCTCGGCCAGGACCACGGCATCGGACGGGACACCGGTGGCCTCGGCCAGCTTGGCGTTGGCACGCAGGTGACGCCATTCACCGTGGACCGGCATCACGTTCGACGGCCGGACGGCGTTGTACAGGTACAGCAGCTCTCCTGCCGATGCGTGTCCGGAGACGTGCACCTTGGCGCTCTGCTGCGTGACCACGGTGGCACCGCGTCGCGCGAGGCCGTTGACCACGGCAAACACCGAGTTCTCGTTACCAGGGATGAGCGATGACGCCAAGACCACTAGATCGTCGGCGTGAATGTTGATCTGCCGGTGTTCGCCTTTGGCCATCCGCGAGAGCGCGGAGAGCGGCTCGCCTTGCGATCCGGTCGAGACGAGCACGAGCTTGTTGTCGGGCAGTGCGGCGGCGGTGTCCATGTCGACAACCACGCCGTCGGGCACCCGCAGGTAGCCGAGTTCCTGGGCGATCTGCATGTTGCGGACCATCGAGCGTCCGACAAACGTCACCCGGCGCCCGTGGGCGTGGGCCACGTCGACAACCTGCTGGATCCGGTGGACATGGCTGGCAAAGGACGCCACGATCACACGGTGTTTGGCCTTGCCGATCACCTGGTCGAGAACGCCACCGATCTCACGTTCGGGGGTGACGAATCCGGGAACCTCGGCGTTGGTCGAGTCGACCAGGAAGAGGTCGACGCCTTCATCGCCGAGCCGGCTGAAACCGGCCAGGTCGGTGAGACGGCCGTCGAGTGGCAACTGGTCGAGCTTGATGTCGCCGGTGTGCAAGACCACGCCGGCACCCGTGCGGATGGCCACTGCCAGCGCGTCCGGGATCGAATGGTTGACCGCGAAGTACTCGACCTCGAACGGACCGTGTTTGGTGAACTCGCCTTCGAACACCTCGATCAGCTTGGGACGCAGGCGATGCTCTTTGCACTTGGCCGCCAACAGGGCAAGCGTGAACTTCGCGCCGATCACCGGGATGTCCGACCGCAACCGGAGCAGGAACGGCACGGCGCCGATGTGATCTTCGTGTCCGTGCGTCAGGATGATCGCCTCGACGTCATCCATCCGGTCTTCGATGTACCGGAAGTCCGGCAGGATCAGGTCGACACCGGGCTGGGCATCCTCGGGGAACAACACACCACAGTCGACGATCAGCAACTTGCCGTCGTATTCGAAAACGGTCATGTTGCGGCCGATCTCACCGATTCCGCCGAGCGCCACGATGCGCATGCCGTTGGCCGGGAGTTTCGGCGGGGTGCCGAGCCTGTTGCTGTTCTCGACAACCCGGGCATCGGTCCGTTTCGCTGCCGACTGTCCCTGACCGCCACGACGATTCCGCGGAGACCGCTTCTGTGCGACCGACTTTGATGACTTGGGTGCGTTCGATTCGGGGATGTTGTCCGCCTTCGGTTCCGCCGCAGCGGGGATCGTCTGTGGTTTCGGCTCTGCCGGTGGTCCGGCCTTGCGGCGGATCACTCTGCCGCGCTTACGGCCGGACGAATCTGGAGATGTCATGAAAGCACCTTCGCTGCACGCAGATCCGCGATCAGCGCTTCGATTTGTGGACCGTTCGCCGGCACCTGCGGTAACCGGGGGTCGCCGACATCCATACCCAGGATGCGCAACGCTGCCTTGACCATCGTGACGCCTCCAAGACGGCCCATCGCGTTGACGAGCGGGATCATCGACAAATTGAGTTCACGGGCCCGGACGAGATCGCCCTTGTTGACCGCGTCGAGCATGTCACGCAAGCGGTCGGGAACCAGGTGGCCGATAACGCTGACAAAACCCGCTGCTCCGATCGACAGCCACGGCAGGTTCAAGGCGTCTTCGCCGGAAAGATACTGAAGGCCGGTGTCGGCCATCAGCGATGCCGCCGAGTTCAGATCACCCTTGGCGTCTTTGACGCCGCGGATGTTCGGGTGGCGCGAGAGCTCCAACAGGGTTCGGTGCTCGATCGGGATGACCGACCGGGGAGGAATGTCGTATAGCAACACCGGCACGTCGGTGGCGTCGGCGATGGCGGTGAAGTGCGCCAGCAGACCTGCCTGCGGCGGACGCGAGTAGTACGGGGTCACCACCAACAGGCCGTGCGCACCGATCGCTGCCGACTCCTTCGCGAACCAGACACTCTCGCGAGTGTCATAGCTGCCCGCGCCCTGCACGATCCGGGCGCGGTCGCCGACCGCGTCCAGGACCACCCGAAGCAGGTCGAGCTTCTCGGCCGGAGACGTGGTGGGCGATTCGCCTGTGGTGCCGGAGACAACCAGTCCGTCGCAGCCACCGGAAACGAGCCGGTCGGCAAGTTCAGCAGCTCGTTCGAGGTCCAGCGATCCGTCAGCGGTGAACGGGGTAACCATCGCAACACTGACAGTCCCGAAGGGGAAGCTCTGTGGTTGCGTCGCACCGGTGATCATGGTCGTTAAGGTTACCGGAGCACAGGCCAGTCGCTTAATCCGTGGCACCTGTGGGGCGCCGCGGCGTTTCAGCCTTCGAGAACAAACGGCGACGTGGCCACTTCGGTGCCGTCCGAGAGTGTCCCGATCTCGAAGTCTCCGAAAACAGTTGGCGCGACATCGATGAGCTGACGCAGGCATTCGATCGCCAGTTGCCTGATCTCGACATCGGCATGTTCGGTGGCCCGCATGCCGATGAAATGACGCCACGCGCGGTAGTTACCGGTCACGACGATCTTGGTTTCGGTGGCGTTGGGAAGGACCGCTCGGGCTGCCTGCCGGGCCTGCTTACGCCGCAGGATGTTGTTGGGTACGTCCGAGAACTTCTCTTCCAACGCGGTCAATAGTTCCGAGTACGCCTTACGGCTGGCGTCGGTGGCCTCGATGAACAGTGCCTCGAGTTCCGCGTCGCCGCGGATGGCCGGTGGCGGTACGACGTTCGAATCGTGCTCCGGCACAAAGCGTTGCGAGAGCTGCGAATACGAGAAATGACGATGCCGGATCAATTCGTGGGTGCACGAACGCGAGATCCCGGCGATGTAGAACGTCACGGTCGCGTGTTCGAGCAGCGACAGATGTCCGACTTCCAGGATGTGACGCAGGTATCCGGCGTTGGTTGCTGTCCGGGGATTCGGTTTGTCCCAGCTCTGATAGCAGGCCCGGCCCGCGAACTCGACCAACGCTTCCCCGCCGTCGACGTCAGTGCTCCACGGCACATCGGCGGGAGCGTCGAACGACGTTTTCGCCACCAGTTGCACCTTCAACGGCACCAATTCCGACACTGCACTTCCTCTTTCCTGTGGGTTCGAACCCCATCGATTGTCCACCACCGTGGAGACGCACATGTTATCGACCTCACCTGCCGGGTCAGGGCCCGCCGGCGCGGATGAACGCTGCCGTTCCCGACGATGAACATCGACGGATCGGCGAGCCGAAACCGGGTCCGGGCCGCCACAGAACCCTCTACTGTGACAACGCGCCACACATCCGGCGTTGATTCTTCGCCCGAAAGTGAGCGCAATGCGTACCCGTCGCGGATTGACCGCCGTCCTCCTGACCACCGGATTCCTGCTCGGTCCGACTGCGCTACCGGTGATGACCGGCGTCGCGCTCGGTGGTGGAATACCGACTGTCTCCGATTCCGGGACCGCAGCGTCCTCACTGGCCGGACGACTCATCGACCTCGAGGGTACCGAGAACACCCGGACACTGGCCGGCTTCCGTACCGCGGACGGTTCCGTGGTCAGGGAGAACCGCGTCCTGCGCTCGGACAATCTCTCGAAGCTGGCAGCTTCCGATGTCAGCATTCTGCAGGCTCAGCAGGTTGTCGCGGTCGTCGATCTGCGGACCGTCTTCGAACGGGCATTGCAACCGAACAAGCCGATTGCCGGCACGACGTCCGAGTCCAACGACGTGCTCGGCGCCCTCCCGCCGACCAGCCTCATCGATCTGGCGGCGGCGTACCGCGCATTTGTCACCGACAGCGGCGCCCGCGCAGCGTTCGCGGCGACGCTGCTTGAGATCAAGACCGCGGCCGCCGACGGCAAGGCCGTGCTCTATCACTGCTCGGCGGGCAAAGACCGGACCGGCTGGACGACCGCAGTTCTGCTGACCCTGCTCGGCGTGGATCGCGCGACCGTCGAAGCCGACTTCCTGGCCAGCAACACGTACCGCCACACCAGTGCCGACGATCCACTCAACGGGGTGAACATCGATTGGCTGCGTGCCTCGTTCGACACCGCCGATGACGTCTACGGCAGCTTCGACAACTACGTGCGCGCCGGGCTCGGCCTCGGCGACGACGACGTCAGCGCGTTGAAGTCCACGTTGCTCGTCTGAGGCGGCTCGTCCGACAGCGGTTTATCTGACAGCAGGTCATCTGAAAGCTGCTGACCCGATGGCCCTTGCCAGCACCGGAGCAAGATCGCCCCGATCGCCGACCTCCACGCGGCCGACACCGAGCCAGAGCGCCATCGCGTGGAGGTCTGCGGCCAGGGACTGCGCCACCACCGTGGGGTTGGGCCCGGATTCGCAGAAGGCTCCGAGAACCAGCAGCCGATCCCCGACCCTGTCTGTCTTGAGGTCGACGCGGGCGACGATCTGGTCGCCCATCAGGTACGGGAGCACGTAGTAGCCGTGGACCCGCTTGGGCTCGGGCACGTAGATCTCGATGCGGTAGTGGAAGTCGAAAACCCGCTCGGTACGGGGCCGGAAGAAGATCAGCGGGTCGAAAGGGCTGAGTAACGAGCTTCGGGTCACCGTGCGTGGGATCCGCGCGGCCGGGTCGAGGTAACCCGGTTTGGACCAACCCTCCACCGTCACCTGCTGAATCGTCCCTGCCGACAGCAGGTCGGCGATCGCGTCCCGCGCGGGTTGGGGTTTGAGCCGGTAGTAGTCGCGGATGTCGGCTTCGGTGCCGACTCCGAGCGCGGTCACCGAACCCCGCACCAGCTCACGGATCGCGTCGTCGCGTGCGATCTCGACGTGCAAGTGCTCCCCCACCACGTTCTCGGCGAGGTCGTAGTAGCGCGTGAATCCGTTGCGCCGCATCGCCGAGAGTTCTCCGGCGGCGAACATCACCTCACACAGGTGTTTGACCTGGCTGCGGTCCCACCAGGTGCCCTTCTTCGGACGCTTCTCGTGGCCGAGGTGGTCTTCGATCAACCCACTGGTACTGGGCCCGATCTCTGCGATGGTGTCGCGGATGACCGCGCGCATCGCCAATGAGTTCCGGTCTCCAACCGCTTGGCGATAGCGGCCGTGCCGGAAGTCTTCCATCCGCCACCGGAACAGCGGCCAGTGCTCGAGCGGGACCAGCGCCGCCTCGTGCGCCCAGTATTCGACGAGCAGAGTTGGCCGGCGCGGACCCGGTTCCCAGGCAGCTTGTTCGAGTACCGCGCGGTCGTAGTTTCCGAGACGACTGAAGACCGGCATGTAGTGGGCACGGACCGCAATGCTCACCGAGTCCATCTGCAACAGTCGTGTTCGTTCGAGTACCCGCTGCAGGTGTTTACGGGTCACCGGCCCGGCTGGAAGTCGATCGGTGAAACCTTGTGCCGCCAAGGCAATTCGACGCGCCTGCGCACCTGACAGCTGATCGCGGCCGGCCACTGTTACGCCCTGGCCGTGTATTTCAGGAAACGGTAGCGAAGACCGTTCCCGGATTCCTGCCACGGCTCATCGGCCGAGAGTTCCCAGCGCTGCGGCTCCAGATCTGGTGCCCGGGTATCACCATCGGGCACCTCGATATCGATTTCGGTGACGTAGACGATGTCAGCCAGATCCAGAGTGGCCCGGTAGATTTCACCGCCACCCATCACAAAGACCGTGGTGTCGAGTTCGCGCCCGGCGGCGATCGCCGATTCGACATCCGGAAAGCTGCGAGCGCCTTCGCCGAGCCAGTCCCGCTTCCGGGTGACGACCAGGTTTTCGCGCCCCGGCAGCGGACGAAACCTCGGCGGCAACGAATCCCACGTGCGACGGCCCATCACCACCGGATGTTTGCCGGTCACCTGCCGGAAGTACTTTTGATCTTCGGACAGCTTCCACGGCATGTCTCCGCCGCGGCCGATCACACCGTCGACAGTCTGGGCCCAGATGAGTGCGATGGTCACAGGTTCTAGACCGCCACCGGCGCTTTGATCCCCGGGTGGTACTTGTAGTCGAGCACCTCGATGTCCTCGTAGCGGTAGTCGAAGATCGAATCACGTTGCGCCAGAGCCAATGTCGGGTACGGGTACGGGTCACGGGAGAGCTGCTTGGTGACCTGTTCGACATGGTTGTCGTAGATGTGACAATCGCCGCCGGTCCAGACGAACTCCCCGACCTCGAGGCCGGCCTGCGCCGCCATCATGTGGGTGAGCAGTGCGTAGGACGCGATGTTGAACGGCACTCCGAGGAACAGGTCGGCGCTGCGCTGGTAGAGCTGGCAGGACAGTTTTCCGTCGGCGACATAGAACTGGAAGAACGCATGACACGGCGGAAGTGCCATCTGCGGGATCTCTCCGACGTTCCATGCCGAGACGATGTTGCGTCGCGAGTCCGGATTGGTGCGCAACATCTCGAGCGCAGCACTGATCTGGTCGATGTGCTCGCCCGAGGGTGTCGGCCAACTGCGCCACTGCACGCCGTAGACGGGTCCGAGTTCGCCGTTGGCGTCGGCCCACTCGTCCCAGATGGTGACGCCGTGTTCCTGCAGCCACCGCACGTTCGAATCGCCGCGCAAGAACCACAGCAGCTCGTAGACGATGGATTTCAGGTGCACCCGCTTGGTCGTGATCAGCGGAAACCCTTCAGATAGGTCGTAACGCAACTGGTGACCGAACAGGCTCCGGGTGCCGGTGCCCGTGCGGTCGGCCTTGGGAGTCCCCGTTTCCAGGACCAGCCGCAGCAGATCTTCATAAGGGGTCGGAATGTTCACCGCGTCGCTCACGGGCCCAAGTCTAAAGGGCGACGCCGACATCTCTGCACATCGCGGCCCCAGCCGCGCCTAGACAGCGACACTGGATCCGAGACAAATGCACCTGTTCCAGTCATTTGCACATGTTGCAACGTGTGTAAATGACTGGAACAGGTGCATTTGTCTACCCCATCAACTGCGCAGCAACCGTCGCCCCGAGTTCCCAGCAGGCTTCGAGATCGTCTTTGCTGGGTTTGCCCAACACCACAACGTATTCGGCGGCTTTGGACCAGCCCAGGCCCGTGGTGATGGAATCGACAGCCCGTTCGGCCCCTTCGGAGCCCTCGTTGCCGTGAAGGTAGAGCCCGAACGGTCGTCCGCGGGTCGAGTCGAGAATCTGGTAGTACGCACCGTCGAACGCATGCTTGAGCGCGCCGCTGATGTAGCCCAGGTTGGCGGGCGTTCCGAGTACGTAACCGTCGGCCTCGAGCATCTCGGCAGGTGACACCGTGAGCGCAGCCCGGCGCACCACGTCAACGCCGTCGATCTCGGGATCGCTCGCGCCGGACACCACGGCCTCGAACATCGCCTGACAATGCGGCGACGGTGTGTGGTGAATGATCAACAAACGCGACATCAACGCTCCCCTGTACTACGACTCGGATTCTTTCTCCTGCGCCACAGCACGTTTCATCATCTCGCGAGCACGGCTGCGGTCGCCGGCGTAGTCGTAGGCGCGTGCGATGCGGTACGTCGACCGCCAGTTACTCGGGTCGGCTTCCCACTCCGCCTTGACCTGAGCGAACAGCTCATCGGCGGCCTCACGTTCGATGCGACCCGAAGGACGCTTGGGCAGGGCCGAGACGTCGAGTTCATGACCCTCCTCGCGCATCCGGCGGGCCAGTCGCTGATGGGCGATACCGGACCGCAGCGCACCGACCACCATCCAGACACCGAGCAACGGCAGGATGATCACCCCGATACCCAGACCGATTCCGACCACTTCGCCAGTGGCCATCAGATCGACGGCACGAGTCCCCAGCAAGAAGAAGTAGAAGAAGAGCACCAGGACGAGTACAACGATCCCGATGACGATCGGCCGTGCGTCTTTCTGCTTCTCGCTCACCACCTCAGGCCCGCTCACAGGTCCATCAAGTCGTCGAGACCCACGGTCAGGCCCGGACGGTCACCGATCTCACGGACACCGAGCAGCACCCCCGGGACAAACGAGGTGCGGTCGATCGAGTCGTGCCGGATCGTCAGGGTCTCACCCTGTGTCCCGAAGAGGACCTCTTGATGGGCGACCAATCCGGCGAGCCGGACCGAATGCACGCGGACGCCGTCGACATCGGCACCGCGGGCGCCCTCGAGTTCGGCTGTGGTCGCATCCGGGCTGATCGGCACGCCGGCTTCGGCCCGAGCTTGCGCGATCAAGGCCGCAGTCCGGTATGCAGTACCCGACGGCGCATCGGCCTTGTGCGGGTGGTGGAGTTCGATCACCTCGACCGAATCGAAGAAGCGTGCCGCCTGCTTGGCGAATCGCATGCTCAGCACCGCGCCGATGGCAAAGTTCGGTGCAATCAGGACCCCGACTCCGGGCTTGGCTGCAAGCCAACCGCGAACAGTGTCCAGTCGCGCGTCGTCAAAGCCCGTCGTGCCGACAACCGCGTGGATCCCGTTCTCTATCAAGAACTTCAGGTTGTCCATCACCACGTCCGGGTGGGTGAAGTCCACCACGACAGAGGTCGAGGTCTCGACGAACCGCGACAACGGGTCGCCCTTGTCGACGCCTGCGCTGAAGTCGAGGTCTGCTGCGGCCTCGACACCCGCCACGATTGCCTGGCCCACTTTGCCGCCGGAACCGAGGACACCTACTTTGATCTGGTCAGTCACCCCGCCGAGTCTAGTCAGCTCGACGCGGCCACTCCGACCAGGGAGACCTGACATCCGATCAGAAGATCGGCGCCGAACCGCGAAGATGCTCGAACACCAGCGACGTGGTCGTTCCGGCCACCTCGGGCCGTGCATTGAGCGTCTCGATGAACTTTCGAAGCGCCTCGGTGTCCGCGGTGGCCACATGCAGAAGATAGTCGTCTGCCCCGGCCAGGAAAAAGACGTCGATGACCTCATCTTTCCGGCCGAGTTCAGCCACAAGTCGCCGGATCTGGCCACGCGCATCCGACTGCAGACTCACCGCGACCATGGCACGCAACGGCCGACCGACAGCAGCCGGATCGATGTCGGCGAAGAAGCCGCGCACCACCCCGATGTCGATCAGACGCCGGATCCGCCCATGGCATGTCGATGCCGCGATGCCCACCTCCGCTGCCAACGCACTGTTCGGCATGCGCGCGTCGACCTGCAGCAGGGCAAGCAGTCGCCGATCGATGTCGTCGAGCCCGGCCGCGCGGGCCCGAATATTGTTCGACTCAAGAGCCATCACGACCTCCAATCCCGCAACATCTTCACCAGAGACTACCTATTTGAGAATCTTTGTCACTGATCTTGCAGGCTTTCCGCTGTTTCTTCACCCTTGAAGTCAGGGCCGAGCCCCACCACTACCGAGGAGTCATTCATGCGCGTCGGCATCCCCCGCGAGATCAAGAACAACGAGTTCCGAGTTGCCATCACGCCTGCGGGTGTAGCCGAACTCACCCGCCGCGGCCACGAAGTGATCGTCGAACACGAAGCCGGCACCGGGTCCGCGATTGCCGACACAGATTTCAAGGAGGCCGGAGCGCAGATCCTCGGCACCGCCCGGGAAGTGTGGGAGCAGGCCGAACTGCTGCTGAAGGTCAAAGAGCCGATCGCCTCGGAGTACGAACTCATGCGCGAAGGCCAGACGCTCTTCACCTACCTGCATCTCGCTGCCGGCCGGGCCTGCACCGACGCCCTGCTGCAGTCCGGCACCACCTCGATCGCCTACGAAACCGTGCAGGAAGCCGACGGATCGCTGCCGTTGCTCGCCCCGATGAGCGAGGTCGCCGGACGACTCGCCCCGCAGGTCGGCGCCTACCATCTGATGCGCTCAGCCGGTGGCCGCGGCGTACTGATGGGCGGAGTCCCCGGAACCCTGCCGGCGAACGTTGTTGTCATCGGCGGCGGCGTCAGCGGAGTCAACGCAGCCACGATCGCGGTCGGGATGGGCGCAGAGGTGACGGTCTTCGACCTCGACATCAACAAGCTGCGGGCCATCGACGCGCGTTTCAACGGTCGGGTCCACACCCGTTACAGCACCAAGTTCGACCTCGACGAGGCAATCAAGCAGGCCGATCTCGTCATCGGAGCCGTGTTGGTCCCCGGCGCGAAGGCGCCGGTCCTGGTCTCCAATTCCCTGGTCGCACAGATGAAGCCCGGTTCCGTACTGGTCGACATCGCCATCGACCAGGGTGGCTGCTTCGAGGATTCCCGGCCGACCACTCACGACGACCCGACGTTCATGGTTCACGATTCGGTCTTCTATTGCGTGGCCAACATGCCCGGGTCAGTGGCCCGCACCTCGACGATGGCGCTGACCGGAGCGACCCTCCCCTACGTCCTGCGCCTCGCCGATCTCGGCTGGACCGAAGCCCTGCGGCGAGATCCGGCACTGGCCAAGGGTCTGTCCACCCATCAGGGTGAATTGCTCTGCGCGCACGTCTCCGAAGCTCTCGACATCCCGCTCGGCGTCTCACCCCTGCGGATCTGACCCGTCCGGCTCGGCCCATTGCCGGACCGACATGTAGTGGGACATATTGTCCATTCGCCGCTGGACTGCCGACACCTCACGGACCGCTTGTCCGACGAGGCTGCGGTCCAGCGGCGAAAGGCGTTGCATGGTCAGCACATCCGATGCCGCCTCACCATGATCGAGTTGCGCGACCTGGTAGGTCAGACGAATCTTCTGCAGCACCTCGAACACCTCGATGAGCGTGTTCGCGTTGTCTTCGCTGAGCATTGCGCTCCCGGCGGCCGCCGACAGCCGTCCGCGGGTTCCGAGTTCGGGACTCTGAACGCTCAGCGCTGCCCACCGGGCGATATTGATCACCGGAACCAGCGCATGACTTTTGATGTCGAACGTTCCACCCCGCCGCGCCAGCACGTCGCGCATCGACCGCAATTTCGCCTTGTACGACAGTGATTCGGCAAGCAGCAGCCGCATCGTCCCAGGGTGTCGGCGCAGATCACGGAACACCTCGGAGACCGCGGTCGCTCCCGGGTCACCCCAGATCGGACGGCCGTCGAGTAGCAACGAAGCCAGGATCATCCCCTTGTTGTCGAGCGGGGACTCGAGCCACTGTTCGGCAACCTCACGCCATTGGCTGTGGGTCCTGGAGAACAGCGGCATGTCCGCAGTGGCACCGTTGGTGTCTACGCCGAGTCCACTGCGGCGCAGCACTTCGCCGACGTCGGCGAACGCGGCACGGTAGGCGGCGATCCGTTCGGGATCGGACACCGACTCGTCGAATGAGACCGCAGAATCGACGTCTGAACTGAGCACCGACTCCCGACGTGCGTTGCTACCCAACGACAGCCAGGTCAGCGCGGCCGGATCGAGGTCGGGGCGCGAGGTCAGCTCGATCTCCAGAGCCCGCCGGACCACCGCGTCCGTCAGCACGGACAGGACCGCGGTCACCTCATAGGACGGCCGTCCCCGACGCAGGAGATCGGCTGCCACGTAGCGCATTCGCCGACCTCGCTCGGCCAACGTATCGAAAGAGTCGGCGCGCGCGATCTGTTCGCGAAGGGAGACACCGGCGCCGGCCGGTGCGTTGACGAAGTCCTCCGGAACCACCACACCGCGCAGCGTCCCGTGCGGGTCTGTCACCGGTATGCAGGTGACCCCACGGTCCAGGATGTCCACCAGGACATCGGATGCCGGGGTCGTCGTCAGTGCCGTGACCGCCGGATAGGACATCACCTGATGGACCGGCTGATTCAGGTCCGACCCGGTCGCCACCACGCGGGCGCGGATGTCACGGTCGGTCAGTACCCCGAACCGGCCGTCCGGACACGGGATCACGATATAGCCGCTGTGGTGTTCGGTGATCTTCTGCGCGGCCTGCTGGACGGTCATGTCGGCGGTCCCCACCACCGGCGGCGTCCGGATCAGTTCGTCGACTGTCCCGAAGTTGCTCACCAACGGTGAGTCGGCACGTTGCGCGACCGTGAGTTTGCGCGCCAGGAACTCCGCACCGGCCAGTGACGAGAAGACCGGGCGCACGGTGTGGCCCGGAATCCGGCAGACCCGGACCGGACCGGCCGCAAGTGCCAGCGGGCCGATGGACGATCCGGTGAGCATTCCCGAGTAGCCGAAAACACCGCCCGGGCCCAAGATCTCGTCGGGTCCGTCCGGTTTGTGATCGGGAGAGTTCCACAATTCGACCTGCCCGGAAACCACCACCGCAAGCTCTTCGATCGGCTCGGTGAAGCCATTCATGATCGTGCTGCCGGATCCGTGGTCTTCCATCCGCGACACGGCAGCGACCGTCGCCAACTCGTCGCCGGAGAGCGCATCAAAGGGCGGGTGCCCGGAGAGAAACTCGGCGATCGACGTCATGGCGCAATCGTGCCAGGTCGCCGGCCGCAGCGCGCCGCGCCCGTCAATTCACCAGCGAGGTCAATGACTTGGGTAGCTGGCGGTGGCTGCGGTATGGACCGATCACGGCCGCACCGAACGGTTGTCCGAGCAGTTCCCGAGCGACCCTGGTGGTGTCGGCAGCGTTCACACGGTCGATCTTGCGCAACGCCTCGTCGACCGTCATCCGCTTGCCGTAGTTGATCTCACCGCGACCATTGCGGTGCATCCGGGACTGCGAATCCTCCAGGCCCAGGACCATCGCCCCGCGGAGCGACCCCTTGGCACGGTCGAGCTCTTCTGCGGTGATCCCGTGTTCTGCCACCTCGGTCAGGATCGTGGTCATGACCGACGTGACCTCGGCGAGATGGTCGGGCGAGCAGCCCGCGTACACCGAGAACGCACCCACGTCGGCGAACGAGTCAACCGACGAATACACCGAATAGGCCAGTCCCCGCGATTCGCGAATCTCTTGGAACAGCCGGGAACTCAGTCCCCCACCCACTGCGGTGTTGAGGACCGACAGTGCCCATCGGTCGCCGCTGCCACGACCCGGCGCCCGCACGCCCAGCAACAGGTGCGCCTGCTCGGTGTCGCGATAGGACACCTCCAGCGTGGGTCGGCCGCCGATCGCTTTGGCACCCAATCGAATCGGTGCCGGTTTTGCTTCCTTGTCCAGATGTCCGGCGAACGTCGCCCGGGCCGCGGCAAGAACCTCGGCATGGTCGACGTTGCCCGCCACCGACAAAACCATCTTGTCGGGCGTGTAGCGGCGCTGGTGGAAGGAACGCACCTGCGTGCGCGTCATCGACGTGATCGACTCGGCCGAACCGATGACCGGCCGTCCGAGCGGATGATTGCCGTACATCGACGTCATGAACAGGTCGGCGAGCAGATCTTCGGGATCGTCGTCGCGCATGGCGATCTCTTCGAGGACCACCGCGCGCTCGATCCCGACGTCTTCGGTTCGGCATTCGCCCCGCAGGACGACGTCGGCGACGATGTCGATGGCTGTTGCCATGTGCTCGTCGAGGACATGGGCGTAGTAGCAGGTCTGCTCTTTGCCGGTGAAGGCGTTGAGCTCTCCGCCGATTGCATCGATCTGCTGCGCAGTGCTCGCCGCAGATCGGGTCGGCGTCGACTTGAACAACAGGTGTTCAAGGAAGTGTGCCGCCCCGGCAACCGAGGGCTTCTCGTCTCTTGATCCAACCGCGACCCAGAGTCCCACCGACGCCGAACGCACGCCAGGAAGATACTCGGTGACCACCCGGAGCCCACCGGGCAGTACGGATCTCCGTACTGCCCGGTGGGTAACTGAGGACACAGACTTATGCGTCCCGGTTAAATCTGCTGTGCGGCTCAGGCTTTCGCCTCTGTAGCAGCGTCGGTGGGAGCAGCGGGCTCGTCTTCGACGGGGACCAGGCTGATCTTGCCGCGATCGTCGATGTCGGCGATCTCGACGCGGATCTTCTCGCCGACGTTGACAACGTCTTCGACCTTGCTGATCCGCTTGCCCTTGCCCAGCTTCGAGATGTGGACGAGGCCGTCGCGGCCCGGGAGCAGCGAGACGAACGCACCGAAGGTGGTCGTCTTGACGACGGTTCCGAGGAACCGCTCGCCCACCTTGGGCAGCTGCGGGTTGGCGATGGCGTTGATCATGTCGATCGCGGCCTGGGCAGACGGTCCATCGGTGGCGCCGACGAACACGGTGCCGTCGTCTTCGATGGAGATGTTCGCACCGGTCTGCTCGGTGATCGAGTTGATCATCTTGCCCTTGGGCCCGATGACCTCGCCGATCTTGTCGATCGGAACCTTGACCGTGGTCACGCGCGGCGCGTACTTGCTCATCTCGTCCGGCTCGTCGATGGCTTCTGCCATGACCTCCAGGATGGTGTTCCGCGCGTCCTTTGCCTGGGCCAGAGCCGAGGCCAACACGCTCGAGGGGATGCCGTCGAGCTTGGTGTCGAGCTGCAGGGCCGTCACGAAGTCCTTGGTGCCTGCGACCTTGAAGTCCATGTCACCGAAGGCATCTTCGGCGCCGAGGATGTCGGTCAGTGCCACGTAACGGGTCTGGCCGTCGACCTCGTCGGTGACCAGGCCCATGGCGATACCGGCAACCGGCGCCCGCAGCGGCACACCGGCGTTCAGCAGCGACATCGTCGATGCACAGACCGAGCCCATCGAGGTCGATCCGTTGGAGCTGAGCGCCTCGGATACCTGACGGATGGCGTACGGGAACTCCGCGACGGTCGGGAGCACCGGCATCAGAGCGCGCTCGGCGAGTGCGCCGTGCCCGATCTCGCGACGCTTCGGCGAACCGACGCGACCGGTTTCACCGGTCGAGTACGGCGGGAAGTTGTAGTGGTGCATGTAGCGCTTGCTGGTCTCGGGTCCGAGCGAATCGACCTGCTGGGCCATCTTGACCATGTCGAGGGTGGTGACGCCCAGGATCTGGGTCTCGCCGCGCTCGAACAGGGCGCTGCCGTGTGCACGCGGGATGATCGCGACCTCAGCGGACAGCGAACGGATGTCGGTGACACCGCGTCCGTCGATCCGGAAGTGGTCGGTCAGGATGCGCTTGCGCACGAGCTTCTTGGTCAGCGAGCGGAATGCAGCGCCGATCTCCTTCTCGCGGCCTTCGAACTTGCCTGCGAGGTCGGTCACGATGTCCGACTTGAGCTGATCGGTCTTGTCGTCGCGCTCCTGCTTGCCTGCGATGCTCAGGATCTCTCCGAGACGCGCAGCGCCGGCAGCTTCGACAGCGGCAAAGACGTCATCGCCGTACGGCGGGAACAGCGGGAAGTCGCCGGTCGGCTTGGAAGCCTCGGCGGCGAGCTTCTGCTGTGCTTCACAGAGACGGGCGATGAACGGCTTGGCTGCCTCGAGGCCCTCGGCGACAATCGCCTCGGTCGGCGCCTGGGCGCCACCCTCGATGAGCTCGATCACGTTGTCGGTGGCCTCGGCCTCGACCATCATGATCGCTACGTCGGCGCTGTCTCCTTCACCGGAGACGATGCGGCCGGCGACAACCATGTCGAAGACTGCGCCTTCGAGCTGCTGAACGGTGGGGAATGCAACCCACTGGCCGGCCTTGTTCTCGTCGGTCGGGATCAGGGCGACGCGGACGCCACCGACCGGTCCGGAGAACGGCAGTCCGGCGATCTGGGTGGACGCAGAAGCCGCGTTGATCGCGACGACGTCGTACAGGTCCTTGGGATCGAGACTCAGGATGGTGACGACAACCTGGATCTCGTTACGCAGGCCGTCGACGAACGACGGGCGCAGCGGCCGGTCGATCAGGCGGCAGGTCAGGATCGCGTCGGTGGACGGACGGCCTTCGCGGCGGAAGAACGATCCGGGGATGCGGCCTGCGGCGTACATCCGCTCTTCGACATCCACGGTCAGCGGGAAGAAGTCGAACTGTTCTTTGGGGTGCTTGCCGGCGCTGGTGGCCGAGAGCAGCATGGTCTCTTCGTCGAGGTAGGCGACAACTGCGCCGGCTGCCTGCTGTGCGAGACGTCCGGTCTCGAAACGGATGGTGCGGGTGCCGAAGGTGCCATTGTCGATGATGGCGGTCGCTTCGGTGATCTCGTCGTCGTACTCCACAGCGTCTGTGCTGGTGACGTCGGTCATGTGTGGGAATCTCCTACTGTTGGCTTTCAGGTTCGCGACCGACCTGCAAACAGTCGGCCGGCTCGCGGGCAAACACACGCGAGTAGGCCCTGCGCCAGGAGAATGTGCGGCTGTCGCCGTGTGACGGCCGTCGATCGAAGCCGCCGGACGAAAATACCTACGTTCCGGGAGCCACTACCGAAGACCGCTCACCAGTGCGGACGCACAGACGAACATTTTCCTGACACAAAAGCCAAGCCGAGGATATCACTTGACATCCTCGGCTTTGACGATCTTGGGGTTTACATCTGTCCGGGCTGGCCGGTCAGACACGCTTTACCTGGCGAATCGCCGGGGCGAGTCGCCGACGGTAACTAGCGGCGCAGACCCAGGCGCTCGATCAGCGTGCGGTAGCGCTGCACATCGACCTTGGCGACGTACTTGAGCAACCGGCGGCGCTTACCGACGAGCAGCAGCAGGCCACGACGACTGTGGTGGTCGTGCTTGTGCTCTTTGAGGTGCTCGGTGAGATCGACGATCCGCTTGGTCAGCATTGCGACCTGGGCCTCGGGAGACCCGGTGTCGGTCTCATGCAAGCCGTACTCGGCGAGAATGGTCTTCTTTTCTTCAACGGTCAGTGCCACAAAAACTCCTGGTTATGACGATCGCGCGTGAGTGTGAGAACACCCGGCGATCTTTCGAACGCCGCGTGCACCGGTGCGGCCACCGCGAACCGCAGCGCACACCAACGAATGACTCTACCGGCGGCGTGACCGCCCGGCCAAATCGTCCGGGATCGGCGGTCAGCATGGCTACGGGAGCAGCAGGCGGGTCTGGTCCACATCTGCGGAGATCTGGTCGGTCAGGTTCGAGACCTCGTCGTACTTCACCTGACCGCGGATCCGGGCGACGAAGTCGACCGCCACGTGCTGGCCGTACAGATCGGCCGAGGTGTCGAGGACATACGCCTCGATGGTTCGGGTGCGGCCGGAGAACGTCGGGTTGGTACCCACCGAAACCGCTGCGCGGTAACTCTCCCCCGGTTCGACCTGTCCCACCACCGGACCGGCGCCGAGGACCGTGAACCAAGCGGCGTACACACCGTCGGCCGGGATCGCCGAATACATCGGCGGGGCGATGTTGGCTGTCGGGAATCCGAGGTCGCGGCCACGGCCGTCGCCGCGAACGACAACACCTTCGACGCGGTGCGGTCGTCCGAGCGCTTCGGTGGCGGTCGCGACGTCACCGGCGTCGACACACGATCGGATGTACGTCGACGACAACGTGACCGCATGTTCTCCGAGGAGTGAGACGGCCTCGACCTCGAAGCCGAACCGTTCACCGAACTTGCGCAGTGTGTCGACGTTGCCTGCGGCCTTCTTGCCGAACGTGAAGTTGTCGCCGACGACCACGACCTGGGCATGCAACCGCTCGACGAGCACCTCGTGCGCGAAATCCTTGGGTGACTGTGCGGCCAGGACGGGCGTGAACGGCATGACGCAAAAGACGTCGATGCCAAGTTCCTCGGCCAATTCGGCGCGACGCGTCAGGGTCGAGAGCTGCGGCGGATGGGTTCCCGGACGCACGACTTCGGCCGGATGGGGATCAAACGTCATCAGGACCGCAGGCACGCCACGTTCTTTGGCCGCCCGGATAGCCCTGGTGATCAATTGCGCATGTCCTCGGTGGACGCCGTCGAAAACGCCGATCGTGACCACACATCTGCCCCAGTCCGCGGGGATATCGTCGAGCCCTCGCCAACGCAACACCGCACAAGCGTACGACCCCGCACCGCCGGGTGCGACAGCGCACACTCCGTCCACGCGTCCAGACCCGGAAACGGCGCACTGTTGGTGCGGCAATGACACAGATCCCAGTCGGTCGTCATAAACTCGATCGGTGCCCTCCTCAGAGACTCCCCCCGAATCCACGGTGGACGCCGCCACCCTGGCCGGGCTGAAGGCGGTTTCCGAGCTGTCGACGGTCACCCAGGACTATCTGAAGGTCATCTGGACCGGGCAAGAATGGAAGCCCGAGAAGATAACCACCAAGATGCTTGCCGAAAAGCTCGGTGTGTCCCCGTCCACGGCCTCTGAGGCGATCCGCAAACTCGCCGACCAGGGTCTCGTGGTGCACGAGCGCTACGGGTCGATCACCTTGACCGACACCGGCCGTACCGCCGCGATCCTGATGGTCCGCCGCCACCGTCTGCTCGAGACGTTCCTTGTCCGAGAACTCGGATACAGCTGGGACGAGGTCCACGACGAGGCCGAGGTTCTCGAACACGCGGTCTCCGACCGGTTCATGGCACGCCTGGACATCAAACTCGATCATCCGACCCGCGACCCGCACGGCGATCCGATCCCGTCCATAGACGGTTCGGTCCCCACCCCGGATGCCTCGCTGTTGGCAGATCTGGAAGTCGGCGCCGGAGGACGCATCGCACGGATCGCCGACACCGATCCAGAGATGCTGCGCTACTTCGATTCCGTCGGTATCGCTCTCGACCGCAAGGTCACCATCCGCGAACTGCGGCCGTTCGCCGGAACCATCGAGATCAGCATCGACGAAGGCACACCCATCGACCTGGGAGACATTGCCGCCCGGGCGATCTGGCTCGTCACCGCCTAGCGGAGCTCAATGCCCGCGCAGGGTCGCCGGCCGCACAACCATGACCGAACTGGCGCGACGGCCCTTCTCTTGCAGCAACGCGATCGTGTGACCGTCCGGGTCGATGGCGGCGTAGGTGCCCTCCAAACCGATGGGCTCCAACCAGCGACCCTGGCTGATCGATTCGGCTTCTTCGGTTGTGATGTTCCGGTGCGGGAAGGCGAACTGTGCGGCCGCGTCGATGTCGAGGGAGACACCTGGATAGTCGGCGACTTCTTCGAGGGTACGGGCGACATCCAGTCCGAACGGCCCAACCCTGGTGCGGCGCAATGCCGTCAGGTGTCCCCCGACGTCCAGTGCGCTCCCGAGATCGCGGGCCAGCGACCGGATGTACGTGCCTGCCGAGCATTCGACCTCGACATCGACATCGGTGTAGGTGACGCCATCGGGATTGTTCTCGCCGGGCGGCACCAGGCGGACCTGCCCGACCTCAAAACGTGACACGGTGACCGGCCTGGCCTTCAATTCGAACTCGGCACCGTCGCGGGCCAGTGCATGCGCCCGACGGCCGTCGACCTTGATGGCGCTGACACGCGCCGGGATCTGGCTGATGTCGCCGGTCAGGGCCGCGACCTGTTCGGTGATCTGGCCGACGTCGATGTGCCCGGCGTCGGTCGACGAGATGATCTGCCCCTCGGCATCATCGGTGTCCGTTGCCGCCCCGAGACGGATGGTGGCCGTGTACGCCTTGGTGGTCAGGGACAGCAGGCCCAGAATCTTGGTGGCCCGCTCGACGCCGATCACCAGCACGCCGGTGGCCATGGGATCCAGAGTGCCTGCGTGCCCGACCTTCCTGGTCTTGAGTAGCTTTCGGCACGCGGCCACCACATCGTGACTGGTCAGCCCCTGGGCTTTGTCGACGATCAGCAGGCCGGCGCCGTCGAGGCCCGAACTCAATGTGCTCATAGCGAGATCACCGCGATGATCAGTCCGCGCTCGACAAGCCACCGGCCGTCGAACCCGAGAAGCGGTTCGCCGCCGTCGATCGTGGCACCGTCGACGAGCAACTCGCTGCGAAACGTGCCCATGGTCCCCGTCTCTGCCTGTTGGAAGGTGATGTGTGCGTCCTCGAAACCGAGCCATCGTTTGGTCAGCGGAAACCAGGCCTTGTACGTTGCCTCCTTGGCGCAGAACAGGAGTCGATCCCAGTGCATGGAATCATCCCGTGCTGCCAAGACCTCCCGCTCCGGTTCCAGACTCACCGCGTCGAGCACCCCTTCGGGCAGCGGTGCGTGCGGTTCGGCATCCACACCCAGCGACCGCACCTGCATCGAATATCCCGCGATGGCAGCACGATAGCCGTCGCAGTGGGTCAGGCTGCCGACGACCTGGCGCGGCCACAACGGCTCACCCTTGTCGCCACGCATGATCGGCACCGGCTCGATCCCCAACTGGCCCAGAGCTTCTCGTGCACAATTTCTCGTGGTGACGAATTCCTTGCGACGCTTCTCGACAGCCCGCGCGACCAACCCGGCCTCGGCGGCCAAGGGTGCAAGATCGGGCATCTCACCAAACGATTCGGCCACCGCAACCCCGGAGGGCAACAGCTTTTCGATCATGGTGTCCCGCCTCGATTCTCTTCACGCTGCGCTCTGCGCGCCTTGATGTCTTCACGCTTGCGCGTCAATTGTTCGGTGAACTCCGCCGCCCGCTCCCGATAATCGGGCGGTAATTCGAACCGGGCGCCGTGTTCGGGTAGGTGCTCGGGCCGCAGACCCTCGTCGGGCGCGATCTTGCGGAGCAAGGGTTCGGGCAGACCACGCCGGTTCCATTCGCGGGGATAGCCGACCGATACCTCTTCGAAGCGGATGTCGTCGTACCAGGTGGTCCGTGGGATGTGCAGGTGTCCGTACACGCAGCACGACGCCTTGTATCGCGTGTGCCAGTCGGCGGTCAGCTCACTGCCACACCACAACGCGAACTCGGGATACATGAGTGCGTCGGTCGGTTCACGACGCAAAGGCCAGTGGTTGATGAGCACCTTGGGCTCGGTCCGATCGAGTTGATCCAACCGCTTTCGGGTCTGCTCGATCCGGGCGCGTCCCCATGCGTCACGGGTCGGGTAGGGCTCTGGCGAGAGCAGGAACTCGTCGGTGGCCACCACGTTGTTCTCACGGGCCACAGCCAGCGCCTGCAGCTTGTTCGTGGTTCCTGCCGGGCGAAAGGTGTAGTCGTACAACAAGAACATCGGGACCACGCGGACCGGGGTCGACCCGTCACCGGCATCGAATAGCGGATAGATGTCTTCGGGCGTGACGACGCCGAGGTCGCGGCACATCTGGACGAGGTAGTCGTATCGCGCCACTCCGAAGATCTGCATCGGGTCTTTGGCTGTGGTGTACAGCTCGTGGTTGCCCGGGACCCAGATCACGGTCTCGAACCTTGTCTTCAGGCGGCGCAGCGTGTCAGAGAGGTCGTCGGTGCGCTCACTCACGTCACCGGCGACGATGAGCCAGTCACCTTCGCTCTGCGGCTGGATCCTGTCGATCACCGATTCGTTGCCGCGATGTGCGACATGTAGGTCGCTGATCGCCCACAATGTCGCCATGGATATCCCTTCGCGCGCGCCTGAAAGAGGCGGTTTGCCCCAACACGCGAGGGTAGTCGACTACCGGACGGTGCTGTGTCCGGGCTCTTCGGCGCCCCGCGTCGTCAGCTGTGCTGCGACGGTTTGATATCGGTCGTCACCGACGCCATCGATCCACCACTTGACACCGGCAACCGGCAGCGAGCCACCGCGCTCGACAACCCACCGCCGATACACGTCGTCGGCCAGGTCCACGGCGACGTCGGCGTCCTGATACGTCCCGGCGCGGCGTTCGAGTACCCGCCATCCGCGCTGGAAACGTGAACCGAACCGTTTCGCAGGCGTCAACGAATCGACCATCGCACTCAGTGCGTTCAGTACCCGGTAGGGAAGTTTCAACGTCTTGTGCAGCATCACGTCCTGCGGCTCGGTGACAAGCCGACTGTCTGCGAACACCAGCCCTGCCGCACGCGCCTCGTCGACCATCCACTTGAGTGATCTGTTCGCGAGCTCGCACTCCTCGTAGCCCCCGCCGACATCGCTGTGCACACCGTCGAACCAGATCTGTCTGACGTCTGGGGTCGCCTTCTTTTTCTTGTTCTCCGTCCACAGAGCCGGCGCAAAAGCCCGCCGACGCTCGTGAATTGCCAAGGCGTGCCTGGCTGTCGCGACCTGGGGTGTCAGCGCCACGTTGTGGAAGCGGTAGTTCCGGCGTGTCACACCCGGAACACCCAGGGTCCCGACCGTGTCGAACACCCCGAGGAACCGGACGATGACGTCATTCTGGTCGTAACAGTCGGTCTGGAAATCGGCCACACTCCTGGACCATTCGGGGGTGGGCTTCTCACCGTCGGCCGGTCGTCCCCGATACAGCCCCATCACCTTCGACAGGTTGTTCTCCGCCAGCCCGTCGGGTGTGAGCAGACCGATCGCATCGATCATCCCCACCAGGCTCCGCGCCGTGTAGGCACCGCGACTGAATCCGAAAACGTAGATATGGTCTTCCTTTTCGTAATTCAATGACAGGAACCGGTAGGCCCCGACGATCGCCGCGTCGAGTCCCAGACCGAAGGCGCCGCCGACGAGCTTCTCGAATCGCGTGGCACCGGTACCGACCCCGGCGGCGTAGTAGACGATCTGGACCGGAAGATCTTTCGGTGTGGTCTCGATCGCCCGGGCGATCTTCTCGATGTTCGAGACGTCCTTGTCATCGGCGTTCTTCCACGTGCCGTCACAGCACACCACCAGGTTCTTCACGCCATGCCCTCCCCCGAAGCAGTTGTCAGTTCTCGTTTTTCAGCAACGTCGCCAAGTCCGCGCGGTCAGAGAGGTCGAGTTTGGTGCACGCCCGGTAGATGTGTCCTTCGACGGTGCGCACGGACACCGTCAGCCGCTCGGCGATCGCCTTGTTCGACAAACCTGCCGCGACCAGCGTGGCGATCTCCCGTTCCCGGGCGGTCAGCGGCAACGGATGGGCGGCCGCGATCATGGCCGGGGTCCGCAGTCCGCCACATTCCGCGGAGAGCCGGGCCGCAGTGGACGCCGACGCCGCCATCGCTGCGCGTTCGTCGGCGGCGTCGTGGACAGTGGCGGCCTGCGCGGCCGCGTCTGCGGCAGATACGAGCGCACCGATCTGCGCGAACTCGTCGGCACTGGCGTCCAGTGCGGCACCGTCGCCTGCGGTCACCGCATTGGCGTGACGTGCGTACGCACCGACCAGAACACCGTCGATCTGACCTGCCAGTTCGGTCAGCCGCGGTGCTGCGGTCTCGTCACCGAACCGGGCCGCGGCATGCAGGGCTTCGGCCTCGATGCTGTACTGGCCCGCGTCGGCAGCCTGCTCGGCCGCCGCGCGGGCACCTGAGATCGCCTCGCCCGTGACCCCTTGTGCCGCGGCGAGCCACGCCGCGGTGAGCTGCACCTGCGGGCCGAACACACTCACGTAACGACCACTCCGCTGCTGGGCATCGGTCAGGACGCGAAGCGCATCGGCATCGCGACCCAGCGCCGAATAGCATTGGGACAACATTATTCTGGCCGGAAAGGTCCAGGCCGCAGCAGAGGTGGTCTCGAGGGCGGCCAGAGATTGTTCGAAGCGGCCGACGGCCGGCTCCAGGCGCCCTCGGGCCAGGTCGACCAAACCCATCACGACGTTGGCTATCGCCCAACCCAGGAACTGCCCCGCAGCCTTGAATTGCAGATTGCGGCCGGCCTCTTCCTCGGCCTCATCGAATCGCCCGGTGTAGACCAAGCCCAGAACGCCTCCGTATCCGGCCATGAACTTCAGCAGACCATCGATCTTCAGTTCCACCTCCCGGCCGCGTGCGGAGATCTCGGCAACTTCGGAGCCACGCCCGCTGAGAGCCCGCGCACAGCCACCACCAAAACAAGCCCATTCCAACGCCCAAGGAGACGTCTGCGGCGCCTCGAGTACCCGCTGCGACCGCTCCAGGGCCTCGTCCAGGCGCCCTTCGAACAGGGCGCAGGCCGACGCGATGCCGTCGACCGCCTGCTCCAGCGCGGGATGATCGACCCGCTCGGACACCAACGCGAGCACCTCATCGGCGCGACGGCTCTCGCCCATCGACCACAGCAGGTTGCTGATGCGGGTCAACCCCCACTGCACCAGCTGCACCGGATCCATCTCGTCCGGGTCGAAGGCGGTGAGAGTCTTCTCGGCAGCCTCGGCCCGTCCCTGCCAAAGCAGTGCCCGGGCAAGCAGATTCGCTGCAGCAAGACCTCCACCGCCATCAAGCGACGCCTGCGCGAAACGTTCACCGAGGGGCACATTCGCCAAGGAGATCGCATCATTGGCCGCCCGGCCGAGCAACTCGGCGTCCACCTTCTCGTCGCTGTCGAGGGAGAGCTCCGCCAACCGGATCCGCTCCGCCGGGCCGCCGACTTCCCGGCCGGCCAGCGCTTTCACCAATTGACCACGCAGCCGGCGTGACGACGCGATACCGAGCCGGCGTCGGATCACATCACCGAACAGCGGATGTGTGTAGTGGACGTTGAACCGCGAACCCTCACGCGCAACCCGGATCAGTCCTCGGGCCTCGGAATCGTCGACGGCCGCGTCACCGGCGAGTTCGCTCAACACGTCCATGTCCAACGGTTCGCAGAACGTCAGGAGCTTGAGCACCTGCAGCGACGAGTCCTCGAGTTGGTCGATCCGGCTCTCGAGCAACGATGCCAGCTCGGATGTGACCGCGGCCCGCCCCCGCAGTTGCCACACGCCGCGGACCTGCCGCAACGCACCGGACTCCAAGGCGCCTTCGACGAGGTGGTGCAGAAAAAGGGCGTTGCCGCCGGAGGCGTTCCAGATCACGTCGGCGCTCAGACCTTCGAGGTGGCCGCCGAGGACTGATTCGATCAGCTCGACACTCTGCTCCTTGGAGAACGGTGAGAGCACCAGACGCACCAGGTGCCGGTCTTTCCAGAGCGAGGTCACCGCGTCGGGAACCACTTCACCACTGCGCACGGTCGCGATGATCCGGACCGCCCGATCGATGGCGAGTTGATGCAGCAACGTCGCGGACAGTTCATCGAGGAGGTGCGCGTCGTCGACACCGATCACCGTGTCGCCACCGGCCAGCAGGGCCGCACGAGCAGCGGACATGAATGTGACCGGGTCGGTCGACGTCGACGGCCCGACCAGATGCGCAAACGCACCCAGCGGGATGCTCCGCGCCGATTCGGTTCCGGCCACCCAGCGCACCTGCCCGGACAACGTGCCGGTGGCATAGCGCGCCAGAGTGGTCTTGCCCACGCCGGGTTCACCCGTGAGGACAACACCGAGGTCTGGTGCCTCGGACGCGAGAGCCGACTGGATCGTCTTGAACTCCCGCTCGCGTTCTATCAACGGCCATGTGCGAGCCACGGATAAATACTAGGCCGCAAATGCCCAGGCTGGAGGTTAACTTTGCGGCGAATGCACGTTCGCCACCGCAGTCCACCGGCCACCACGGACCCGCCACACGCCCGTGATCAGTCGAAGTGCCATGAACACAACCAATCCCGACCAGATTCCGGCCAGACCCCAGTCGAAGATCAGCGACAACCAGATCAACGGAAAGAATCCGAACAGGGCACATGCCAATGTCGCATTTCGCAGGAATGCCGCGTCCGCGCTGCCCAGGAGAACACCGTCGAGGGCGAACACCACACCGGCGACCGGCAACATTGCGACGAAAAACCACCAGGGTGTGCTGACCGCATCGAGCACATCTGGATCAGAGGTGAAGATCTTCGGCACCAGCGAACTCCCCAGCGCAAACAGCACGGCCAGCACGATCGACACCCCGACCGACCACTGGGTCACGCGGCGGGTCACCCGCCAGGCGGCCGGAACCGCACCGGCACCGAGCGCCGCACCGACCAGCGCCTGGGCGGCGATCGCAAACGAGTCGAGCAACAGCGCGACAAAGTTCCACAGCTGCAACACCAACTGATGCGAGGCCACCGCCGCCACCCCGAAACGACTGGCCACCGCAGCGGCGGACAGAAAGCAGATCTGGAAAGACAGACTCCGCAGAATCAGGTCGCGTCCCAATGCCAATTGCGAAATGATGACCGACCACCGGGGCCGACGACTCGGCACTTGCTCTCGTGCACACTCCGCGACCACACGCACCGCGAACAAGACGCCGGCGACGCCCTGCCCGACCACGTTCGAAACCGCGCTGCCTTCCAGGCCCATCTCGGGTGCACCCAGCAGACCGTGTACAAGCAGCGGACACAACACAGCTGAGATACCCAGTCCAACAACCACATACACAATCGGTCGACGGGTGTCCTGCACACCTCGCATCCACCCGTTGCCTGCCATCGACAGCAAGATCAGGGGTACCCCGCACACCGCGATCCGTAGCCATGCGGTCGCCTCCTGCGCCACCGATCCCCCACCGGTCAACACGTCCAGAATCCACGGCGCACCGAGCTGGACCAGCGCGACGATGGCGGTGCCAACCCCGAGCGCGATCCAGGACGCCTGCATTCCCTCGGATACGGCGCCGGCGCGATCACCCGCACCGAACTTCTGTGCGGCGCGTGCAGTTGTCCCATAGGACAAGAACGTCAGTTGGGTGCTGACCACCCCCAACACCAGGACGCCGACCCCCAGTGCGGCGAGATCGGTACCACCGAGCCGGCCGACCACCGCCAGGTCGAGCATCAGATACAGCGGTTCGGCGATCAAGACCACCAGGGCCGACATCGACAGTCGCAGGATCCGCCTATTGGTCGGCATTACTTCCGGCGCTGATTCAGCGATTCCGGATCCTCCGGATTCCGTACTCACACGGAGGAGAGGAACTGCTCGACCACCTCGGCGGCCGTCCCGGAGGCTCCGAAGCCGGCCGCGAGCTGATGACCACCGCCACCATGCATCAGTGCGATGGGCACCAGATCAACCTTCGACTTCGCCCTCATCGACACAGTCCACTGGCCGGGGGAAGACTCTTTGAACACCACTGCGACTTCTGCTTCAGCGGTGGTCCGAACGATGTCGACCACGCTTTCGCTTTCTTCCCAGCCCAATTCGGCCGCGGAAGCATGGTCGACCACGGCGTACACCAGTCCGAGTCCGTCAAATGCCGTCTTCACCAGTACCGCGGATTCGAGTGCGGCTGCAACCATGGCAAGCCAGCCAAATCTATGGGTGTCGAGCAGAGTCCTGGTCCATCGCCGACCGTCGACACCGACTTCGAGCATTCGCGCAGCGATCAGGTGCGACTTCGGCCGGCCCCACTTGAAGGATCCGGTGTCCGTCACAACGCCCGCGTAGATGCAGGTCGCCATGTCGAGCCCTATATCGACACCGAGCACGTCGATGATCGACAAGACGAGTTCTGCGGTGCAATCTGCCTGCGGATCAATATAATTGATCGTTCCGAAACCGGCATTGGACACGTGGTGATCGATGACGATCGAATGCGTCGCCGCCTCGACCACCGTCGAAAGTGCTTCGAGACGGTAAATGCTCGCACAGTCGACTGCAACCACCACGGGATAGCCGACGATATCCGCGGGATCGATGATCAGATCTGCGCCGGGTAGTTGGGCCAGCGCTGTCGGCAGCTCCGTTGGTCCGGCAAAACTCACCTCGACGACAGCACCCAACCGCCGCAACGCATCCGCGATCGCCAGACCGCTGCCGATCGTATCGGCGTCGGGCCGGGTATGGCAGAGAACCGTGACCTCCGGAGCCGCCGACAACACCTCGGCGACAGAGCCCAGGACCGGGTCGGACGGAACCGGGGTGCTACTCACCGCTCGCCTGAGCCCGGAGCACCGTCCCCGGAATCCTCGTCGTCATCATCAGCACGTGGTTCACGGTATGGGTCGGCTTCTCCGGCCGGAGCGGCATCCCGCGCCAGGCGGGCCACCTCTTCGTCCTGAAGACGGGCACGTTCGAGCAGCTCTTCCATCTCCCGCGCAGTGTCGGGGATCCGGTCGAGCACAAAACTCAGCGTCGGGGTGAACCGGACACCGGTTCCCGCACCGACTTTGGACCGCAGAACTCCGGTGGCCTTGGCCAATCCGGCCGCTGCGGACGAATAGTCGGGCGGCGTATCAAGTGATGGACCCATCACCGTGTAAAAAATCGTCGCCTCATGGAGGTCGCCGGTGACCTTGGCGTCGGTCACCGTCACATAGGCGAGCCGGGGATCCTTGATCTCACCGGCGATCGCCGACGCGACGATCGTCGAGATCCGCTTGGCCAGCCGCTGTGCCCGTGCTGGGTCTGCCATGGCAGCTCACTCTCCTGGTTTCCGGTGCATCCGGCGCCAGCCGGATCACCCATTGTCTCTCATCCGCAATCGTCGTTGTCGCAAGCACTTCGCCAAGCGTCGCTGCCGCGCACGGTCTGAATCGTCGCTGCCGCGAACAGTCTCAATCGTCGCTGCCGCGAACTGTGCGTCGAACCGACAATACTTCGATCTCGGGGCGACCCGAGACCAAAGCCTCACAGGCGTCGAGAACCTCACCGACGTGCCGGGTGTCGCCGGCAACTGCGGCGACACCGATACGGGCACGGCGGTGAAGGTCATGATCGTCGACCTCGGCGACCGACACCCGCAGACGCGCCAGTGATGCGACGATGGGTCGCACCACTGAGCGCTTCTGCTTGAGCGAGTGGATGTCGCCGAGCAGTAGGTCGATTTCCAGTGAACCGACGAACATCTCAGCCTGCCGGGACTATCAGTCCCGTGCCTTTTCCCGCAACTCGTAGGTCTCGATCACGTCATCGACCTTGATGTCGTTGTACGTGATCGTCAGACCACATTCGTAACCGTCGCGAACCTCGGTGACATCTTCCTTCTCACGCTTGAGCGAGGAGATGGTGAGGTTTTCGGCCACGACCTTGTTGTCACGCAGCAGACGAGCCTTGGCGTTACGCCGCATGATGCCCGAGGTGACCAGACAGCCGGCGATGTTGCCGACCTTGGACGACCGGAAGATCGCACGGATATCCGCCCGGCCCAGCTCGACCTCTTCGTAGACCGGCTTGAGCAGACCCTTGAGTGCGGCCTGGATCTCGTCGATGGCCTGGTAGATCACCGAGTAGTACCGGATGTCCACGCCTTCGCGGTTCGCCAGCTCCGTCGCCTTGCCCTCGGCCCGGACGTTGAACCCGATGATGATCGCGTTCGACGCCGACGCCAGGTTGACGTTGGTTTCGGTGACGCCACCGACACCGCGGTCGATGACGCGCAACTGCACCTCGTCGTCGATCTCGATACCCATGAGTGCCTCTTCGAGGGCTTCCACGGTTCCCGAGTTGTCGCCCTTGAGGATCAGGTTCAGCTGCGAGTGCTCCTTCAGTGCCGAATCCAGATCTTCCAGGCTGATCCGCTTGCGGCCGCGTGCGGCCAGCGCGTTGCGCTTACGCGCATTGCGACGGTCGGCGATCTGCCGGGCGATACGGTCCTCGTCGACCACGAGCAGGTTGTCGCCTGCACCGGGGACCGACGTGAAGCCGATGACCTGGACGGGGCGCGACGGCGTGGCCGCCGTGACATCCTCGCCGTGCTCGTCGACCATCCGACGGACACGTCCGTAGGCGTCGCCGGCCACGATCGAGTCGCCGACGTGGAGCGTTCCGCGCTGGATGAGCACGGTGGCCACCGGGCCACGACCGCGGTCGAGGTGCGCCTCGATGGCAACACCCTGCGCGTCCATGTCCGGGTTCGCCCGCAGGTCAAGCGAGGCATCCGCGGTCAGCAGCACTGCTTCGAGCAGTGCGTCGATGTTGGTGCCCTGCTTGGCCGAGATGTCGACGAACATCGTATCTCCACCGAAGTCTTCGGCAACCAGCCCATATTCGGTGAGCTGGGCACGAATCTTCTGCGGATCGGCGCCTTCCTTGTCGATCTTGTTGACCGCCACCACGATCGGCACGTCGGCCGCTTGTGCGTGGTTGATCGCCTCGACCGTCTGCGGCATGACGCCGTCATCCGCCGCGACCACGAGGATCGCGATGTCGGTGGCCTTCGCACCACGGGCACGCATGGCGGTGAACGCCTCGTGACCGGGGGTGTCGATGAAGGTGACCAGGCGCTCGTTGCCATCCAGTTCGGTGAGGACCTGGTAGGCACCGATGTGCTGTGTGATGCCGCCGGCTTCGCCCTCGCGGACGTTCGCCTTACGGATCGTATCGAGCAGTCGGGTCTTACCGTGGTCGACGTGACCCATGACGGTCACCACCGGCGGACGCTGTTCCAGATCTTCCTCGCCACCGGCATTCTCGCCGTAGGTGAGGTCGAAGGAGTCGAGCAGTTCGCGATCTTCGTCTTCCGGGCTGACGACCTGAACGGTGTAGTTCATCTCGCCGCCGAGCAGCTCCAGCGTCTCGTCGTTGACCGACTCGGTCGCCGTGACCATCTCGCCGAGGTTGAACAACGCCTGCACAAGTGCTGCCGGGTTCGCATTGATCTTGTCTGCGAAGTCGGACAGCGAAGCTCCACGAGCAAGGCGAATTGTCTCGCCGTTGCCACGTGGCAACCGGACGCCGCCGACTGCGGGAGCCTGCATGCTCTCGTACTCGGCGCGTTTTGCCCGCTTCGACTTGCGACCACGACGAACGGCACCACCCGGACGACCGAAGGCACCTGCGGCACCGCCACGTCCACGGTTACCGCCGCCGGGACGACCCCGGAATCCACCGGGAGGGCCACCGGGTGCACCTGTGGGTGCACCGGCACCGGCACCGCCGCCACCTGGACCGCCACGGTAGCCACCGCCACCGCCTGCGCCACCGGGACGACCGCCGCCGCCACCGGGTCCACCACGGCCTGCGCCGGGTCCACCACGAGCGCCGCCGGGTCCACCGGGACCGCTGGGACGTGCCGAACGTGCCGGCATCGCACCCGGGTTGGGGCGAGGAGGCATGCTGCCGGGGCTAGGACGAGGTCCGCCTTGTCCCGGTGCGGGACGAGGACCGCCCTGACCCGGGGCCGGACGGCCACCGGCGGCTGCGCCACCGGCGCCGGGACGCTGTCCCCCGCCTGGGCGGGGTCCACCGGCACCTGGTGCCGGACGCGCAGCGGGGCGCTCTACCGGTGCTGCACTCGAATAGGGGTTGTTGCCGACACGCGGTGCACGCGGGCCGGGCTTGGGGCCACCGGGACGCGGTGCCTGAGCCGGACGCGACGGAGCTGCGGCAGGCGGGGTTGCTGCTGCTGCCGGTGCTTCGGGCGCGGCCGGAGCGGGAGTGCTCTTGGCCGGTGCGGCCGGTGCGGGTGCACTCGGCGCCGGTGCGCTGGACACGGGCTTCGACGGGGCCGGAGCCTGCGCAGCGGGGCGCGGAGCTGCCTTTGGCGCAGGGGTCGGCCGCTGTGCACCGGGCTTGGCGCCGGTGGACGGTGCTGCCGGAGCACCTGCATTGCTGGTGGATACCGGTCCCGGACGCGCTGCGCCCGGCTTTGCCGGTGATGGTTTTCCGGCCGGGGCATCGCCTCCGGCGGATCCTGCTTGTCCCCCGGCGTTACCGGCGGGGGTGTCCTGTCCTGGGAAGGACTGGCGAAGTCGCCGGGCCACGGGGGCCTCAACGGTCGACGACGCAGATTTTACGAACTCGCCCTGCTCGCTGAGACGTGCAAGCACTTCCTTGCTTGTCACTCCCAGTTCCTTGGCCAATTCATGCACGCGGGCCTTGCCTGCCACTGCTCTCCTCACTTGGAGGTCGAGCGGCATTGCCCGCTACGACCTCGGTTTACGTCCGAAACGTGCTCATCGCAAGAACTTCACGGTGTGCTCATGTCTTCTGCTACCTGTTCCTTAGTGGCCGACTGCTGCCGGCCTCTCTGTTTGGCTACCGTTTCGATTTCTCGGCTCAGTAGATCGGTATCGACGGTCAACCCGCCGACCCGAAATGCCCTGGCGAAAGCCTTCCGCTGAATCGCGGTTCCCAAACAATCGAGATCCGGATGCAGCCAGGCGCCACGCCCTGGCATGGTCTTCCGATGGTCCATCACAACCACCTTTGCGCTGTCGTCGCGCCGCACGACCAGCCGAACGAGTTCGGCGGCCGGGTGACACTGTCGACATCCGACGCAGGTACGCATCGGCAGATTTTCGCGGTGGCGCGAAGGATCACTGTGGACCACCGGTGAGTCTACCGTCCACGGCGAGCTAGATGCTAATGACACCCGTCTCGGCGCGTTTCTGCTCAGCTCGCACCTGCCGCAGACGGCTCGGAATCCGAGTCGGTCTGGGCATCGCTACGGATGTCGATGCGCCATCCGGTGAGGCGGGCAGCCAGGCGGGCGTTCTGCCCTTCCTTGCCGATGGCCAGCGACAACTGGTAATCGGGCACCACGACCCTGGCGGCTTTTGCCACTGGATCGACGACTGTGACCGATACCACCTTCGACGGCGAGAGTGCGTTGCCGACAAACACGGCCGGGTCGGTGTCGTAGTCGATGATGTCGATCTTCTCGCCGGCGAGTTCGCTCATGACGTTGCGGACACGCTGCCCCATCGGTCCAATGCAGGCACCTTTGGCGTTGAGTCCGGCAACCCCGGTGTGGACGGCGATCTTCGACCGATGACCGGCCTCCCGGGCCACCGCGACGATCTCGACCGACCCGTCCTCGATCTCGGGAACCTCGAGAGCGAAGAGCTTGCGCACGAGATTGGGGTGGGTACGCGAGAGTGTGATCTGCAGGCCGCGGGATCCGCGTGCGACGCCGACGACGTAGCACTTGATCCGCTCGCCGTGCACATAGGTTTCACCGGGTACCTGCTCGGCAGGCGGCAGTACACCTTCTTGGCCGGTGGCTTCGCTACCGATGCGCACGACCACCATGCCGCGGGCGTTCGCGCGCGCGTCCTGCTGCACCACGCCGCCGACGATCTCACCCTCATGCGTGGAGAACTCGCCAAAGTTTTTGTCGTGCTCGGCATCTCGCAGACGCTGCAGGATCACCTGGCGGGCCGTGGTGGCCGCGATGCGCCCGAAACCTTCAGGGGTGTCGTCCCATTCGGAGATGACGTTGCCATCGGCGTCACGCTCTTGCGCCATCACGCGGACCTTGCCGGACTTGCGATCGACATCGATGTACGCGTGTGGTGCAAACCCGTCGGTGTGCCGGTAGGCCGTCAGCAATGCCGACTGGATGGTCTCGATGACGGCATCGATCGTGATGCCCTTTTCGGCCTCGATCATACGAAGCGCTGCAATGTCGATATTCATTTGTTCCCTTTCCTTCTTGCCTCGATCTGCTCGGGATCAAGGCCGCACACCTCGAGTTCGGCAGCACTGGGCTCACCGAAGTCGACCTGTACAAACGCTTTGCGTACTGATGCCAATGCCACGGTCGTGGTGGCGAAACCCTTGCTTGTCTTCGTGACCAGCTGCACGCTCGACTGGTCGTCGTCGAGTGCCCCGATCCGGCCGGAGAGTCGCTCTGGCGGATCGGCGATGAGGTCGACCACCACTTTGCGTCCGGCTGCGCGGCGCCAGTGCCGCGGCTGTGTCAGCGGGCGGTCGACACCCGGCGAGGTGACCTCGAGGGTGTAGGTCGGTAATGCGGCCAACGCGTCGTCACCCTCGGCGCCGGTCTCGTCGTCCGTACCGTCGAGGATCGTCGAGACCGAGCGGCTCAGCTCGGCCAGCTCATCGAGCGACGCGCCGCCGTCGCGATCGACGACCAACTTCACCAGGTTCTCCGGGCCCGTCGCCACCACTGACAGTTCCTCGACGTCGTACCCCTTGTCGGTGACTGCCGGTTCGATCAGTCCACTGATCCGTTCGTGGTCGATTGCCCCGGGCATCGGTGTCTCCTCCATGTGCAGTTGTCAGGTCTTTACTCCGAACAGCTTAACGCCCCTGACCGCCTGTCCTTGACCATCGACTGCGCCATCCGGTGACGAATGGGCCACAGTCGGACGGCGAACCGCCGAGCGGTGCGCGGGATCTGCCCTCGCCGACGCGGGCTGGCACTATTGACCGTGTGACGGTCAGTGAAGTTCCAACATCAGATGGCATTCGGGGAATCACGTCCTCCCGCCGCACTTTCCTGCAATCGGCAGTGGCGCTCGCCGCGGGCGCGAGCGCGATCTCTGCGGTCGCGGCCTGCGGATCGGACGGCACGACAAGCGCGCAGCAACAACTGGCCGATCAGCTGCTACCCCAGGTCACCGCGGCCAATACCGACGCCGCCGCCGCGACGGCGGCGATTGCGGGCAACCCGGACCGGGCGGCGGCACTCACCGTCATCGCCGAACAGCGAACAGCCCATTCGGTCGCACTGACCGACGAGATCACCCGGCTCGACTCCGGCCGGGCGCGGATCGCGTCGAGTTCAGCGACACCGAGCCCCGCGGTGACCGCACCACCGACAATCGATGAACTCCGAACGCAGCTCACGGCGTCTGCGAACTCCGCCGGAAACCTGGCCATCGAACTCTACGGTTACGTCGCCGGCCTTCTCGGGTCGATCAGCGCCGGGACCACAACTCTTGCGGCGGTGCAGCTCTCATGACCCCAACGACCGATGCACTCGCCGTTGCCGTGACCGCGGAGAACGCCGCAATTTTCACGTACGGCGTAGTTGCGGCACACGCGGCACCCTCGCGCGAGCAGGCGATCAGCGAATACACCGCCGAACACCGCGCACTGCGAACCGAGTTGGAAACGGCTCTGACCGCGGTCGGCGCCCCGGTACCACCGGCGGCGGCCGGCTACAACCTGCCGATCGCCGTCACCGATCCCGCGTCGGCGCTGAAAGTCGCGCTGGCCGCCGAAGAGGACTGTGCAGTGGCCTATCGCAGCCTGCTCGAGCGGGCGTCCGATGTAGGCAGTCGCCGGCTCGGCCTTCAAGGACTGACCGGCAGTGCCCTCCGGGCAGCGAATTGGCGGGTGGTCCTGAGGATCTCACCGGCAACCGTCGCCCTGCCAGGCGGAGACGCAGCGTAGCGGAGCTCGACCAGGTGGGGCGGAGACCCAACGTAGCCCGAACCGCGGATCGGCCCGATCAATGATCGGGCCGATCGCGCGAACCGACTAGCGATTGGCGAGCAGTGCCTCGACCGCGGAGTCGGAGGCGACCTCGGTCGCCTCTCCGGTGAACCGGTCGCGGATCTCGACGGTGCCGTTGGCCCAGCCGCGTCCGACGACCACGACCACCGGCATGCCCAGCAGCTCGGCGTCCTTGAACTTCACACCCGGGCTCGCCTTGCGGTCGTCGAGGAGCACGGACATACCCGCGGCATCGAGATCGGCGGCAAGACTCTGCGCACCGGCCCAGGCCTGCTCGTCCTTGTTCGCGATGACCAGGTGGATGTCGTACGGCGCCACAGACTTCGGCCAGCGCAGGCCTTTGTCGTCGTGTTGCTGCTCGGCGATGACGGCAACCATCCGCGAGACGCCCACACCGTACGAGCCCTGGATCAACCGGACCGGCTTGCCGTTCTCGCCGAGGACGTCGACCTCGAAGGCATCGGTGTATTTGGTGCCGAGTTGGAAGATGTGACCGATCTCGATACCGCGGGCTGCGACAAGGGTGCCCAGGCCGTCCGGCGACGGGTCACCGTCGCGAACCTCGGCGGCCTCGACGGTGCCGTCCGGCACGAAGTCCCGGCCGACCACCAGGTCGACAACATGCTTGCCCAGTTCATTTGCACCGGTGATCCAGGACGTACCTTCGACGACCCTGGGGTCCACCAGGTAACGCACCCCGTTGTCCTGCAATGCTTTCGGGCCGATGTAGCCACGAACCAGGAATGCGTTGGCGGCAAAGTCGGCGTCGCCGATCATTTCGACGGCGGCCGGTTCGACGGCGGCTTCGAGCCGCTTCATGTCGACATCGCGGTCACCGGGGATACCGATCGCCAGCAGTTCGGTCTTGCCGTCGGGCCGACGCAACTTCACCACGACGTTCTTCAATGTGTCCGCGGCGGTGAAGCCGCGGTCGGGGAACGTCTCCTGCGCCCAGGCGACCAGCGTGTCGATGGTCGGGGTGTTGCCGGTGTCGTACACGGTGGCCGCGGGCAGACCCTCGATCGGCAGTGCCGGCGGCGCCGGGGTCACGACGGCCTCCACGTTGGCCGCATAACCCGACTCCGGGCTGCGCACGTAGGTGTCCTCGCCCACTTCACTTTCGGCCAGGAACTCCTCTGATGCCGAACCGCCCATGGCACCGGAGGTGGCGGCGACGATCACGTACTTGACCTGAAGACGGCGGAAGATTTCCTGGTAGGCCTCGCGGTGGGCGTCGTAGGACGCCTTGGCACCGTCGAGATTCAGATCGAACGAGTACGAGTCCTTCATGATGAACTCGCGCCCGCGCAGGATGCCGGCCCGGGGACGCTCTTCGTCGCGGTACTTGGTCTGGATCTGATAGATCGTCAGTGGCAGATCTTTGTAGGACGAGTACTCCCCCTTGACCAGCTGGGCGAACAACTCTTCGTGGGTGGGTCCGAGCAACATGTCGGCACCCTTGCGGTCCTTGAGCCGGAACAGCGCGTCGCCGTATTCGGTCCATCGTCCGGTCGTCTCGTAGGGCTCGCGCGGCAGCAGCGCGGGCAACGAGATCTCCTGGCCACCGATGTTGTCCATCTCCTCACGGACGACGGCCTCGACCCGCCGCAGCACCTTCAGTCCCAGTGGCAGCCAGCTGTAGACGCCGGGGGCGACGCGGCGGACATATCCGGCGCGGACCAGCAGCCGATGACTTGGCACCTCGGCGTCGGAAGGATCGTCGCGCAGAGTGCGCAGGAAAAGGGTCGACATGCGTGTGATCACGTCAGACACCATATCTCTGCGACCACACCGGCCCTGCATCCCTGTGACCAGAGGCGGCTGCATCTCTCGAACCGGGACAAGCGCAGGCCCTCCGAGCAGACCGGGCCGGGGCGGTGGCCGGGGTGGACCGATACGGTCTATCACTGTGTTGATCGTGCTGCCCCCCTCAGAGACCAAGGCCACCGGTGGCCGTGGCGCTCCCCTCGACCTCGACCTGCTCTCGCTGTCCACCCTGACGCCGCTGCGCCGCAAGATCGCCGACGCGCTCGTCACGGTGGCCGGCGACGCGGCGGCCAGTCAGAAGGCGCTGGGGCTGGGCGTATCCCAGTTCGACGAGATCGAGCGCAACGCCCAGTTGTGGTCGAGTCCGACCTGCCCGGCGATCGAGCGGTACACGGGCGTGTTGTTCGACGCCCTCGACTTCAAGTCACTGACGCGGTCCGCGAAAGCGAAGGCCGCAGATCGGTTGGCGATCGGTTCGGCGCTGTTCGGTGTGGTGCGCGCTACCGACCCAATTCCCGCATATCGGCTGTCGGCCGGGTCGAAACTGCCCGGATTCGGCACCCTCGCGGCCAACTGGAAGCCGGTGCTCACCGATGCGCTCGTCGGCCTGGACGAGGATCTGATCGTCGATCTGCGGTCAGGTGGCTACCAGCAACTGGGACCGGTCCCCGATGCCATCACGGTCACCGTGCTGACCGAGGCAGCGAACGGCACCCGGACGGTGGTCAGCCACTTCAACAAGCATCACAAGGGGGTGCTGACGCGATCGCTGCTCGGCTCCCGCAAGCAGGTACGCGACGTCAACTCGTTGGCGGCGGTTGCCGTCGCGGGCGGTCAGCGTGCCGAGATCGGCTCGGACCGCGAGCTGATCATCCTCACGGACTGACCGGCTTCGACCTGCGCTCAGGCCGTCAACTCGTCGGGATCGACCGAGGTGTGGGCGACTTCTTGGGCCGCCTGCCCTTCAGCCACGTCCTCCGGTGTGAAGCGCATGAACAGGACGACGATTCCGGCCGCAACCGCGATCAACGCGCAGCAGACGAAAGCCAGTCCGTAGCCGCTTGCCAACGCATCGAGCTGGCTCGCATCCATCTCGTCGATCGGCCCGGTGGTCCCGCCTTCGGAGAGGGTGCGGCTGGTCACCATCGCGCCGACCGCGACCAACGCGATCGCACCACCGAGGTTTTGGGCCACCTGGGCAAGAGCGGTCAGCGGGCCGATCTCGTTGGGGCCGACTCCGGCCACCACCGACAGGGTGAGCGGGATGACCGCCATGCCGACGCCTGCACCGATCACGACGACCGGCACAAAGATGTGAGGGAAGTACGCCGGGGCATCGCGCGCGATGCTCGCCGCGTACGCGCAGCCGGCAACCACCACCAGACCGCCGACGAGGACCAGCCAGCGTGGCTGGTATCGGAGCGCGAGTTTGGAGGCGATGGCCGCCGCGGTACCGAGCCCGAAGGCAAAGGGCACCACTGCCATACCGCTCTGGATCGGCGAATACTTCAGGATTCCCTGCAGGTACAGCGAGATGAACACCGCCATGCACATGATGATGGCGCCGGCCAGCAGGATCGCCACCAGCGCCGCCACCCGGCTGCTGTTGGCGAACAGTGAAAACGGCAGGATCGGATTCGCGGCGCGGCGCTCGACGAATACGAACGCGATCAGCGAGACCAGTCCGACGATCAGCGGGATCACCACCACCGGACGCAGCCAGCCGCCCGGTCCTTCGTTCACAGCCAGCACGACCAGGGTGCAGCCCAGCGTTGCCAGGACCGCGCCCTTCACATCGAGGGACATCCGCTCGCCCTGCGATTCGCGCAGACACATGACCGCCCCGAGCACGACCAGCAGGCCGATGGGCACATTGATCAGGAACACCAGGCGCCATGAGAGTTCGGTGAGCACTCCGCCTGCGATCAACCCGGCGACCGATCCGATGCCGGTCATCGCCGCATACACGGCAAACGCCTGGTTCCGTGGCTTGCCGGGCGCAAATGTGGTCGCGACCAGCGCCATCGCGGTCGGTGCGGCCACCGCCGCAGACGCACCTTGCAAGGCGCGTCCGATGATCAGGCTGATCGGATCCCAGGCCAGACCACACAGCAGTGAGGTGACCGTGAACGCGGCAACACCGGCGACGAACATACGTTTACGACCGAAGGTGTCACCCAACCGTCCGCCCAGCAGCATGAGGCCACCGAAGGCCAGCACGTAGGCGGTGATGATCCAGGCGCCGCCGCTGTCGGACAGGCCCAGCGCGTTCTGGATTCTGGGGAGCGCCAGCGCCGCGACCGTGCCATCGAGCACGACCAGCAGTTGCATTCCGCCCAGCACGGCGATCTGCGGGCCCCACACACGGGTCTGGCCGACGTCAGCGGCCACGGCTGGTGATGAGGTCATGGGGATCGAGGCTACCGGTGCCGGACTCCCGCTTCACAATCATGGTTGTAACGATCGCACGGTGGATCGACGTGTCACAGCGCCGCATCAAAACCGGCAACCGGTCCGATGACCACGATCGCGGGTGGCCGGACCTGCGCGTTCTTGGCGTCCACCGCAGCCTCGCCGAGCGTTGTCCGGACTACCCGCTGGCTGCTCAGTGTGGCGTTTTCGATGATGGCAACCGGGATCGTCGCGTCACGGCCGCCATCCATCAGCGCGTCGGCGAAGATGTCGAGACGTTCGACCGCCATCATCAGGACGATGGTCCCCCGCATCTGCGCCAGTGCCGGCCAGTTGACCAGGGAATCGGGGTGATCAGGCGGGATGTGCCCGGAAACGATCACGACTTCGTGGGTCACGCCTCGGTGGGTCACCGGGATGCCGGCCGCCGATGGTCCGGCGATGGCACTGGTGATCCCGGGGACCACGGTGACCGGGACGCCCGCGGCAACGCACGCCTCGAGTTCTTCGAAGCCGCGCCCATAGACGTACGGATCGCCGCCCTTGAAACGGACCACGAACTTGCCTGCCTTGGCACGGTCGATGAGGACGTCGTTGATGGCCTCCTGCTTCATCGCACGGCCGTAGGGCACCTTCGCGGCATCGATGATCTCGACGTGGGGCCCCAGTTCGGCCAGCAATGCCGGTGGCGCGAGCCGGTCGGCGACCACAACATCGGCAGCGGCAAGTAGACGTCGTCCCCGCACGGTGATCAGATCCGGGTCGCCGGGTCCGCCACCGACCAGCGCCACACCGGCCGGCTGCCGTTCCTGAGCGGCGGCTTCGAGCCCGGCTGCGCCGAGCTCTCCGCCGCCGAGCGCCTGACCGATGGCCGTCCGCACGGCGGCCGAGCGACGGTGATCACCAGCTGCCAGGACGCCGACCGTCAGATTGTCGTGACGCAGCGAGGCAGGCGTGACGGCGGTGCCGTGGCGGGCGTCGTCGGCGCGGACACAGAAGATCCGGCGCTGCTCGGCCTCGGCAACCACGGCGGCATTGACGTCCGGGTCGTCGGTAGAGGCCAGGGCGTACCACGCGCCGTCGAGGTCACCGGGTTCATAAGGACGGGCGTGCAGGGTGATGCCGGGAAACGACTCCACCGTTGGCGTGGCCTCCGGTGTGATCACGTGGATGTCGGCGCCGCTGTCGGCGAGTGTGCCGAGCCTGCGCTGCACCACCGAGCCGCCGCCGATGATCACCACCCGCCTGCCAACAAGATTCAGCCCGACGAGGTAGTGGTCGTGGCCCATCTCGGGTGTCGATTCGGTCATGCGTAGACCGTACTGTGGGCCTTCGGCGGCAATTGAGTGGACACCGACCACGCAGTCTCAGAGAGGCAGTTCCCCGGTCTCCCGGATCCGGGCCCACACGTCGGCGGTGGGTATCCCCTGCCGATGTGCAGCCGATGCGATCATCCGGGCCAACATGCGCGAGGCAAGGTATTCGGTTTCGGTACTGTCCGCGGAATCCGCACGGATCTGGTTCCACCAGCTGATGTTCCCGCAATGCGCAGCCTCTGCCATCGCGATCACCGCGTCGAACGGAACCTTCCGTTGCCCGACGTCCTCGATTGTCACGACGCTTCCCGTTCATCGCGTGCGAGCATGCGCGCACGCGACCGTTCGAATCGATCGACTTTGCCTTGCAGGTCTTCGAGGAATACGGCCAACTCGTCGCGGGTGCGTTCGCCTTCGGGACCGAAATCGTTGCGCTCGAATATGTTCCACTTGCGCAGGACCGGTTCGACAACCTCGTGCAGGTGCTGCGGGAGATCGTAGATCCCGGCCTTGGCGATCAGCACGGCGTTGCGACGGAACCCCGGCATCGAGGCACCCGGCATCTGGAACATGGACAGGACCAGGGCAATCGCCTTGATGGTCTGATCGGGAGTCAGGTCGAGCGCGCCTGCAAGGATGTTGCGATAGAACAGCATGTGCAGGTTCTCGTCCGCGGCAACCCGCGCGAGCATCCGGTCAGCGATCGGGTCGCCACATGCCTTGCCCGTGTTGCGGTGTGACACGCGCGTCGCGAGTTCCTGGAAGGTGACGTAGGCCACCGCAAACAGCATGTCCGAGGACCGATCTCGATCCCCGTCGTCGGCGGGCATCGGGTTGAAACCCTGGGTCATGTGGATCATCCGGGCTTCTTCCAACGCCACCGGATCGACACCACGGGTGACGACCAGGTAGTCACGCATGACCACGCTGTGCTTGTTCTCTTCCGCGGTCCACCGGCCCACCCAATAACCCCAGGCGTCGTCGAGGGTGAAGTTCTGCGCTATCACCCGGTGATAGGACGGCAGATTGTCCTCGGTCAGCAGGTTGGTGAACATCGCCGCCTTGGCCGTCTCGTCCAACTGGGACTGGCTCGGATCCCAGTCGATTCCACCGAGTGCGGCGAAGTTCCGTCCCTGATCCCACGGCACGAAGTCGTGCGGGTGCCAATCCTTCGACATCGCCAGATGCCGATTGACCTCTCCTTCGCAGACAGGCAACAACTCGCGCAGCAGATCCGACCCGGACATCGTTTTCATGCATCCGAGTCTGCCTCCGGACATCTTGTCCGCGCGTGGGTCAAAAGTCCCTGTTCACCGGGGCGATCGCCTCGTTTTGTGGTGCGGTACTTTGAAATCCATGACGGCGAAAATCAGGGCATTTCTGGTCGATGATCACGAACTGGTACGCCGCGGGCTCCGCGATCTCCTCGGGACGGCAGACGACATCGAGGTGGTCGGTGAGGCCTCAAGTGTCAGTGAGGCATTGGTTGCGATCACCGCCGCGGTCCCCGACGTGGCCATCCTCGACGTCCGGCTGCCCGACGGCAACGGCGTCGAGTTGTGTCGCGAGATCCGCAGTGCCACACCGTCGGTTCAGTGTCTGATGCTCACCTCTTACGCCGACGACGAGGCGTTGCTGGCGGCCGTGATGGCCGGCGCCGCCGGGTTCGTCCTCAAGCAGATCCTGGGGCACAACCTGGTGGCCGCGGTGCGCACGGTCGGCACCGGTGGATCACTGCTCGACGCCGGGAGCACCGCCGCGTTGATGGCCAAACTGCGGGCCGACGGCAACGGCGTCGATCCACTCGCCGAGTTGACCGGTCAGGAACGTGAGGTCTTTGCACTCGTCGGCGAGGGGATGACCAACCGCCAGATCGCGGCGAAGATGTTCCTCGCCGAAAAGACCATCAAGAACTACGTGTCCCGGATCCTTGCCAAACTCGATCTGCAGCGGCGGACACAGGTTGCGGTGATGGCCACCAAACTGAAGGAAAAGAACGAGCGCGGCCGTCAGTCCTAGCGGAGTTACAGCGGCACGGTCCAGCTGATCGTGGTCCCGCCGCCGGCGGTGTCGGAGATGGCGAACGTGCCATCGTTCTGTTCGGCCCGGCGCGCGAGATTGTTCAATCCGCTGTGCGCCACGGTCGCACCGATCCCTGTTCCGTTGTCGGTGATCGAGATACTCAACACTTCGTCCGCAGAGACGAGGACGTCGATCCGTTCTGCCTTCGAATGCCGTAGCGCATTGGAAATTCCTTCGCGCAGAACAGCTTCGATATGCCCATCCAGCCGCGACGGGACCAGGGTGTCGACGGGTCCGGCAAAGCGCACCGACGGTGAGATCGGTGCATGAGCCGACAACTCCGTGACGATGTCCAGTGCCCGACGCCGCAAGGTGGCCGAATCCTGTGCGCTCTCCCCCGAGGTGTTGAGATCGAAGATCGACGTGCGAATTTGCTCGACGGTCCGGTCCAGGTCGACGATCGCCTGGCTGAGCTGACCATCGTCACCGATCCGAGACGAGAACGACTGCAACGACATCCCGATCGCGAACAACCGCTGGATCACGTGATCATGGAGGTCCCTGGCGATCCGGTGGCGATCGGTGAGCATGTGCATCTCCCTGGTCACCGCCTGCTGCAGCTCGTATGCCAGTGCCATCGAGGCGATGTCGGCCGTGGCGATCAGACCCGACTCCTCCTCCTCGGCCCACACGGGACGCGCGGTGTGCGTCAGCATCATCACGCCGAAACGCCCACCGGCGCGCAGCAGCGGCACCATGCTCACCCACGCCGCCCCGCCGCGCACCAACGGTGCCGGGACATCAGTTGCCGGGGCGACCTCGATACCCGAGAACTGACCCAGCTCGAATGCGCCCAAACGCGGTAGTTCGCCGGTGTGCGCCAGCACGTTGGCCCGATTGTCATCGGTCCCGAGAATGAAAACGTCTGTGGCGCCGGCCAAGTCCGCAAGGTCGACGGCCAGCGCGGTGAGGGTGTCCTCGAGCGCGGCCCCCACCAGCGGTCCGGCTCCCCGGCGCGCGAGCATCCGCATCCAGCGTTCCCGCGTGCGTGCACTCTCGAACAGCCGGGCGTTGTCGATCGCGACACCGGCCGCCGCCGACAGCACCCGTACCGCCACCTCATCGGCTTCGTTGAAACCCCCGCCGGTGACCTTCTCGGTGAGATAGATGCTGCCGAACACCGCGCCGCGGACGATGATCGGCGCCCCGAGGAACGTCGCCATCGGCGGATGGTTGGCGGGGAATCCCACCGCGCTCGGGTGCGCACCCAACTCGTCGATACGCAGCACCTGCGGATGGTTGATCAGCAGCCCCAGCACACCACGGCCCACCGGCAGATGGCCCATCGTCGCCCGCACCTGAGGTTCGATGCCCGTGTGAACAAAAGCCGAGAGCTGCCCGTCATCACCGCGCACACCGAGCGCGCCGTATCGGGCATCGAGTGCATCCACGGCGACATTGATGATCCGCTGCAGGGTGGCGTCGAGATCCAGGCCACTGCCGACCGCCAGCACCGCTTCGAGCAGCTCCCGCATGACCACCGGACTGTCGCTGAGCTCGGACATGTCGATCCCGGCCAACAGGCCCGCCGTCAGATCCAGCTCCGCTGATCCACCGCTCATCGCTGCTCCACAGGGGCTCGGCGCGCGGCAGCCACCAGACGCGACACCGCCTCCGGATTTCCCGCCGGATGCGTGTGCAGGTACGACGCGTGAACCTGGGCACCCGGCCGAGCCGACGTCCAGCCTTCCCTCTCGGCCACCCCGTCCCGGCGCCAGCCCCAGGCCGAGGGAACCGAATCATCCACTGCCGTAACCGTGGTGCGATGGAACTCGTGTCCCCGAACCCTCGTGCCTGCGGGGAACAACACGGAATCGGTGATGGCCACCGCATCGCGATAGCCCAACGTCAGCCTCTTGCCGAACGTGCCCCGCAACGGCAGCACTCCGGCCATCGCGTGGTTGTCGAGACTCTGCGACAGATACAGCAGGCCTGCGCATTCGGCATGGATCGGGATCCCCGAACCGGCCGCCGCACGCAGCGCGGTGAGCAGCGGTCTGTTCGACGCCAACGCCGCGGCGTGTTCTTCGGGGAATCCGCCTCCGATCACCACTGCCGTGCAACCGTCCGGGAGGAGGTCGACCACCGGATCGAAGGTGACCACGTCGGCACCGGCCGCCCGGAGCAGTTCGCTGTGCTCGGCATAGCCGAATGTGAACGCCGCACCGGCGGCAACCGCGATCACCGGCCGCGGGCCCTGCTGTTCCGGTGTTCCGACCTCCTCATCAGCAGACCAGATCGGACCGGAACGGCCGGCAGGCCCGATGTCGGCCGCCGCCACCAGTGCCGGCACATCCACTGCGCCACCGACCAATTCGGTCATCGCGTCGATGGCGGCAATTGCTTCGGGGCCGCGTTCGGCGGCCGGGATGAGTCCGAGGTGACGCGAGGGCACCGCCATCTCCGGGTTACGCGGCACCGCACCGAAAACCTGAAGTCCGGCGCGGTCGCAAGCCTGTCGCAATACGTATTCGTGTCGCGGTGATCCCACCCGGTTGAGGATCACGCCACGGATGTCGATGCCCGGGTCGAAGCTGACGAACCCGTGCAGGATCGCTGCCAGGGACTGGCTGTGCCCGGATGCGTCCACGACCAATACCACCGGCGCCCCGAGGAGGTTGGCCACCTGCGCGGTAGATCCGGGAGCGATCGCGGGCATGTGGTCTTCGGTGATCCGGCCATCGAACAGGCCCATCACGCCTTCGATCACCGCGATGTCGCATCCGGTCGAACCCGATCGGTACAGCGGACCGATCCGTTCCTCGCCGACCAGAACCGGATCGAGGTTGCGGCCCGGCCGACCGGCGGCGATGCCGTGGTAGCCGGGATCGATGTAGTCCGGCCCCACCTTGAACGGTGCGACCTGATGCCCCGCCCGCGCCAGCGCACCGATCAAACCCGTTGTGATCGTGGTCTTTCCACTCCCTGATGACGGGGCCGCGATCACTATCGCAGGGGGAGACGAGCTCACTATCGCAGGGGGAGACGAGCTCACCATTCGATGCCCTTTTGACCTTTGCGCCCGGCGTCCATGGGATGGCGCACCTTCACCATCTCCGTGACCAGGTCGGCGGCCTCGATCAGCGCGGCAGGCGCCCGCCGACCGGTGATCACCACATGTTGCTTACCCTCGCGGCTGCCCAGCACGTCGAGGACATCGTCGAGATCGATCCATCCCCAGTTGATGGGATACGTGAACTCGTCGAGGACATAGAACTGATGCTCCCCCGCGATGATGCGTCGGCGGATCTCGGCCCATCCCTGCGCAGCCTGCTCGGCATGGTCGGCATCGCCGCCTGCGTGGCGTATCCACGACCAGCCCTCGCCCATCTTGTGCCACTGCACCGGACCGCCCTGACCGGTGGTGCTGTGGAGCTCTCCGAGCGCGATGAGCGCGCTCTCCTCGCCGACCTTCCACTTCGCGCTCTTCACGAACTGGAAGACGCCGATGTCCAGACCGGCGTTCCAGGCGCGCATGGCCATTCCGAAGGCCGCGGTCGACTTACCCTTGCCGTCGCCGGTGTGCACAGCGAGCACCGGCTGATTGCGCCGCGCACGTGTGGTCAGTCCGTCGTTCGGAATAACAGATGGAACACCCTGGGGCACAACATTTCCCTTCTACACCACGACTCGCCGAGGACTCATCCGAGTCGCTCATGCCGCCGATCTGACAACTGCGGCGACGCCACCGGCGGTCAGATCGGCAAGCTGCACACAATCGCCACCCAACTGGCCGGCCAGCGACCGGGCCAGACCGAGGCGGACCAAACCCTGTTCACAGTCCACCACGATCGCCGACGTGCCGTCACGACGCAGTCGGTCTGCGGCGGCACCGGCGCGAGCCAGGGCTCCGCTTCCCGAGGTGGCCCGGCCGTCGGTCAGCACAACCATCAGCGGTCGCCGGTTCGGTTCTTTGTAAGCATTGCGGCGCACCACGTCTCGAGCCGCGATCAGCCCTTCTGCCAGCGGCGTCCGGCCACCCGTCGACACACCGGTCAGCCTGCGCACAGCGGCGTCCACCGAACGGGTGGGTGGCACGGTGACCTCGGCGCCTGCGCCTCGGAGGGTGACCACCGCGACGCGGTCGCGGCGCTGATAGGAATCGGTGAGCATCGACACGACCGCGCCGGACACGGCATCGAGTCGCTTGCGCGCGGTCATCGAACCCGACAGGTCGAGCACGAACACCACGAGATTGCCCTCTTTGCCCCGCCGCTCGGCGTACCGGATGTCTTGCGGCAGCACGTGCAGTCGGGCCTGACCGCGTTCGATGTGCTCGTCGGCGGCCGCCAGGATCGTGCCCATCAGGTGCACCCCATGGCCGCCATCGCGCACCCCACGGAGAGCCTGTCCCCGACTGCTCAGCGACGGTGACCGTCGCCCCGGTTCGCCGTTGCCGACGCCGGTGGCGCGCAGTGCCTTTACCGCGCCACCACGGCGGTCCGGCGAGAAACCCGGACCCGGTGGTGGCACACCACCGCCTCCGGGGTTGTCCGGATCGGGATCAGGTTCACCGGATTCGGGCGCCCCGGCATCGGGTGGTGCCGAATCCTGTGGTGCCGATTCATTTGGGGCATCGTTGTTCTCGGTGCCGGGGTCCTGTGGCGCCTGCTGATCAGCCCTCTCGAGGGCATCGTCGATCTGCTGCTCGGTGAGGCCGGGTTCATCGAACGGATCTCGCCGACGTCGGTGCGGCAGTGCCAATTCGACGGCGCGGCGAACATCGATGTCCTCGACCTCCACAGCTCCGCGCCACGCAGCATGGGCCCGGGCAGTGCGGGTGACCACCAGGTCGCCCCGCAGACCGTCGACCTCGAGCTCAACGCAGATCGCCGCGATCCGGTGCAGCTGCGCAGTCGGAAGGACAACCGATTCAAGTGCAGCCCTTGCCTTTTCGATCGCAGCGGCGATCTCGGCGTCGGCGTCGGCGTACTCCGCAGCGAATCCCGCGGGATCGGATTCGAACGCCATCCGGCGTTCGATCACCGCAACGCGCTGCGACACCTCGCGCGGTGCGGTCACATCGACGGCCAGCCCGAATCGGTCCAGCAGCTGCGGTCGCAGCTCACCCTCTTCGGGGTTCATCGTGCCGACCAGAACAAATCGCGCAGATTGGGTGTGCGACACACCATCTCGTTCGATGACCACCCGGCCGGTCGCAGCCGCGTCGAGCAGCACGTCGACAAGATGATCGGCGAGGAGATTGACCTCGTCGATGTAGAGGACTCCGCCATCTGCATGTGCCAGCAGCCCGGGGGTGAAAGCCTTTGCCCCTTCGGCGAGGATCTTCTGTAGATCCAGCGAACCGATCACACGGTCCTCGGTGGCACCGATCGGTAGTTCGACAACCGTCGCCGCGGAATCCCCGTGCCCGGGCAGCAATGGACCCAGTGCACGAACCACCGTCGTCTTGGCTGTCCCCTTCTCGCCGCGGATCAGCACCCCACCGATCGACGGTGCGATCGCGGACAGGATCAGAGCAAGCTTGAGCTGCTCCGATCCGACCACCGCGCTGAACGGGAACCGGATATCCGGTTCCGCCCGAGTTGTCACACCGTCAGCGATATCCGCCACGCTTCATCGGCGTATGCGGGACACCGTCGAGAAGGTATTCCTCACCATCGACGACAAACCCGTGCTTGGCGTACATATCGACCAGGTAGGTCTGTGCGTGAATATTGCACAGGTCTGATCCGACGTCGGCCAAAGCGGTCTGCAGCAGACGACTGGTGTGACCTTGGCCACGACGCGAACGCTCGGTGCAGAGTCGGCCGATCCGGAACGACTTGCCACCGTCGTGCTCTTCGATCAGACGCAGGGTGCTGATGATCTCGCCGTCTTCTTCCAGCCACAGGTGCCGGGTGTCGGGATCGAGGTCGCGACCGTCGAGTTCGGCGTACGGACAGGCTTGTTCGACGACAAACACCTCCAGCCGCAACTGGAAAATCTTGTACAGCGTCGGCATGTCGATGTCCTGGGCCCAGCTGCGGTGCAGGCTAGCGGTGGCTGTCATATGGGATACCTATCACACGCCGGCAGGTGCTGCCAGGTGAGCAGATGCCTCACCGGTGCCCTGACCGTTGTTGTCGACCAAGTTCAGTACTTTCGATGACCAATCCCACACCTGACCGAACAGATCGGGGTTGTCGTTCAGCTTGGTGCCGTACGACGGGATCATCTCGGTGAGCAGTGGCTCCCAGGACTGGAAATGCTTCGGGAAGCAGCGTTGCAGGACGTCAAGCATGGCCGGGACCGCCGTCGAAGCGCCCGGTGAGGCACCCAGCAGACCCGCGATGCTGCCGTCCTCGGCAGCGATCACCGCGGTGCCGAACTCGAGCGCACCGCCGTGACCCTTCTTCCGGATGACCTGCACCCGCTGACCGGCGACAATCATTTCCCAGTCCTCGGCAGCAGCGCGCGGCACGAACTCGGACAGTGTCTCCACGCGGTCCGCGGGACCGGCGGCGAGTTCACTGATCAGGTACTTCAGCAGACCGAATTCCTTGGGAGCGATCGACAGCATCGGGATCGCGTTGCCCGGCTTGATCGACGCGAGCAGGTCGGTGTTCTTGCCCTCTTTGAGGAACTTCGGCGACCAGCCGGCGTAGGGACCGAACAGCAGGCCCGCGGTGCCGTTGATCACGCGGGTGTCGAGGTGCGGGACCGACATCGGAGGTGCGCCCACCGCCGCCTTGCCGTACACCTTGGCGCTGTGCTCGGCGATCAACTCTTTGTTGGTGCAGCGGAAGAACGCGCCACTGACCGGGAAGCCACCAAATCCCTTGGCCTCCTTGATGCCCGACTTCTGCAGGAGCTGCAGTGCGCCACCACCGGCACCGACGAACACGAAGCCCGCCTTGACGGTGGACTTCTCCTTGGTACGCAGGTTCTTGATCTTCAGCTGCCAGCTGCCGTCCGATTCCTTGTTCAGGTTCGTGACGGAATGACCGAAGTTGACGGTGGCCCCGGAGCGACCGACAAAGCCGAGCAGTTGCTGGGTCAGTGCACCGAAATCGACGTCCGTGCCGCCGGTGAACCAGTTGAGCGCCACCGGATCCGAGAAGTCGCGACCGGCCGACATCAGCGGCAGGCGCTTGGTGAACTCGGCGGGGTCGGTGATGTATTCCATGCCCTTGAAGAGGGTCTCCCCGGCAAGGTTGTCGTAACGCTTGCGGAGATAATCGACGTTCGACTGGCCGTGAACAAAGCTCACATGCGGGATCGGGTTGATGAACTCCTCGGGAGAGGAGAGCACACCGGTCTCGACCGAATTGGCCCAGAACTGCCGAGACACCTGGAACTGTTCGTTGATCGTCAGCGCCTTGGTGATGTCGACATCGCCGTCAGCGGTCTGCGGGGTGTAGTTCAACTCACACAACGCTGAGTGACCTGTACCCGCGTTATTCCACGGATCACTGCTCTCGGCAGCGGCCGCGTCGAGTCGCTCGAAAATGCTGATCGACCATTCCGGCTGCAGACGATGCAACAGCGTCGCCAGCGTGGCGCTCATGATTCCGGCGCCTACCAGCGCAATGTCGGTTGTGATCACTCCACCGTCGCGCGGGGTTGCAGACTCAGACACTCCAGCTCAACTTCCTGTTCCAGCCTATCTACGTGTGGCGACCATTGTCTCTCATCAGTCCCGGTGCACTGCAACTGGTCCGCCCTTGCCGCACCACGACGCCGCCGCCCGCGGCGCTGGCTACAGTGAACAACCGTGGCACCTTCATCCTGGCAGCCCGACGCCCTCGGCCCGGACTTCTCGACACTGACCTTCGACCTGGGAACCGATCCCGACGGAGAAGGCGAGATCGTCGCAACCCTGATCCGGCACCAGCGGCCCGAGGCGACCACGGCAGCAGTCCTCTATGTCCACGGATTCACCGACTACTTCTTCCAGCGCGAACTGGCTGAGTTCTTCACCTCGCGCGGATACGCATTCTATGCGTTGGACCTGCGTAAATGTGGCCGTTCCCAACGCCAGGGACAAACGCCACACCAGATCACCGACCTGGCGGCCTACGACACCGAACTCGACCTGGCGATGGCCCAGATCAACTCCGACACCGCCTCAGCGCCGGTGATCGTCGTCGCCCACTCCACCGGAGGCCTCGTCACTCCACTCTGGCTCGACCGGCGCCGCGCGCGTCCCGGTACCGCGGTCGGCAGGCCGGCCGGGCTGATCCTCAACTCCCCCTGGTTCGATCTGCAGGGTGCACCGCTCCTGCGCACCGTCGGAACCACGGTGATCAATTCGGTCGCCCGCGTTCGGCCGACGACAGCCATCCCGCGCAAGCTCGAGGGCGCCTATGGCCGAAGCCTGCACAACTCGGTGTACGGCGAATGGGACTACGACCTGAACTACAAACCGCTGGACGGATATCCGGTGACCTTCGGATTCCTCAGCGCGGTCCGCCACGGCCAGGCCCGCCTGCACCAAGGCCTCGACGTCGGCGTCCCGTCGTTGGTGTTGCGCTCCGACGCGACCACTCTGGCCGGGCCCGGCCCGGACGGCGTGGTTCCGCACATAGATTCGGCCGACGGTGTGTTGGACACCCGCCAGATCGCGCGTTGGGCCGGGTGCCTGGGCAACCGCGTCTGCGTGGTCCCCGTACCCGGCGCGCGGCATGACGTCTTCTTGTCGAAAACGGGCGTACGCGAACTCGCGTACGCCGAGATGGACAACTGGTTGCAGAGCAACCAAAAACGAATACGAGGTGGACAGAATGCCTGAACCGACATTGGTTGATCTGGCGATCATCGGATCGGGTACCGGTAATTCGATTCCCGACGAGCGGTTCGAAGACCAGCAGATCGCGATCTTCGAGGAGAGCATCTACGGCGGGACCTGCCTGAACGTGGGTTGCATCCCCACCAAGATGTTCGTCTACGCCGCCGAGGTCGCCGAGACCATCCGCGAAGGCGCCCGTGTGGGTGTCACCGGCTCGGTCGACAAGGTCGATTGGCCGGGCATCGTGCACCGCGTCTTCGGACGCATCGACCCGATCTCCGCAGGCGGCAAGCGCTACCGCGTGGAGGACTGCGACAACATCACGGTCTATTCCAGCCACGTGGAGTTCGACGGTGTCGATGCCGACGGACGATACCGTTTGCGCACTGCGGCAGGCGATCTCGTTCTGGCCACCAAGGTTGTCATCGCTTCGGGTTCGCGGCCGGTGATACCCGATGCCATCACTGACAGCGGCGTAAAAGTACACACCAACGACGACATCATGCGACTGCCGGAGGTGCCCGAACATCTCATCATCGTGGGCAGTGGCTACATCGCGGCCGAGTTCGCCCACGTCTTCGGGGCACTGGGTTCGAAGGTGTCGATCATCGCGCGCAGCGGTGCACTGCTGCGGGCCCAGGACCACGACATCTCCGCACGATTCACCGAGATTGCCACCGAGGCTTGGGATGTGCACCTCAACTCCAAGCTGACCACCCTCAAGCCCATGGAGCGGGGCCTTCGGATGGAACTCGCCGACGGCACCGTCCTGGACGCCGACGCATTGCTTGTCGCTGTCGGCCGGACACCGAACTCAGACAAACTCGGGCTCGAGACCATCGGGGTCGGAGTCGACGACGAAGGCCGGATCCGGCGTGATGCGTTCGGCCGCACGGCAGCTCGAAACGTATGGACGCTCGGTGACGTCAGTTCGGCGTACCAGCTCAAGCATGTCGCCAATCACGAAGGCCGCATTGTGCAGGCAAACCTGTTGCGGGACTGGAACGGAACCGATCTCGACTCCTTCGACAACCGGTTTGTCCCGGGTGCGGTCTTCACCCACCCTCAGATCGCATCAGTTGGGATGACCGAACACGAAGCCGCCGCTGCCGGTCTCGACATCACCGTCAAGGTCCAGGCCTACGGCGACGTCGCCTACGGCTGGGCAATGGAAGACACCACCGGCCTGTGCAAGGTGATTGCGGAAAAGGGCACCGGCCGGATCCTGGGTGGCCACATCATCGGGCCGCAGGCGCCGACGGTGATCCAGCCGCTGATCCAGGCGATGTCCTTCGGCACCGACGCGCACACCTTGGCACGCGGCCAGTACTGGATCCACCCCGCGATGCCCGAGGTTCTCGAGAACGCACTGCTCGGCCTGGAGATTTAGTCGGTCCTCCTAACAGAATCGAATGTCAGACCCCTCGGATAGCATCGCATGTATGTTCGAGGGGGAGATCGAAGATGCAGGTGGGGACGATGAGATCGGCCCTGCCCATCTGCTGCGTCCAAACGAACTGTTACGCAACACCGACCTGGCGATGAAGCGGCAGAGTCGGATGGAGTGGGAACGCTATACCGCCGCTGCGGAGTTGCACCGTCAGTTGGTCCAACCGTCCGCAGGCACCGAGGTCGAGATGCGGGCGCTCGATCCGTTTGCCCAGTGTGCTGCGAGATTGTCGGCAGCTCAGGGAATCACGCAGCAAGCTGCGGAACGTCAGATCAACTGCGGGCTTGCGTTACGGGACCGACTCCCCCAGGTCAACGCTCTGCTCAAGGCAGGACGGATCCGTGTTCACCACATCGCAGACATCATTTCCCGGACTGATCTGATCGACGGTTCGGAGCATATGGCCGACATTGATCGTGAGATCGCCGAACACCTGCGCAGGCGCGGCTCGTGGTCGAAGCCCCGGATGCGGGACATGGTTGATGCCACCATCTTCCGCCGTGACCCTGACCTTGTGCGCAACAACCGGCAGGACGCGAAGAAGAATCGTGGGGTGTGGGGTTCGAACGCCGACCACGGCATGGCCGTGATGGACGCCCACGGCACGGCGGAAGAAATGACGATGATCATGGCCCGCCTGGAGAAGCTGGCTATGTCGACCTGCAAAGCTGATCCGCGCCGCAAATCCGACCGGATGGCCGATGCACTGTTCGCCACAGTGATGGGCCGCGAGTTCTACTGCCAGTGTCCCAACGACCCCAAACATCCGTGCACCGCCGAGATCACCACCGTCCCGGCCGATCAGGTGGTCTCGGGTGTTGATGTGAAGATCGTGCTCCACGTGATCACCGATCAGGCCACCCTGGACGGCACTGCCGACAATCCCGGGTTCTTGGACGGGCACGGGGTGATCTCCGGCGACCATGTCCGCGATATCGCAACCCGGCCGGAGTCGATCACGCGGCCGATCGGCAACAAGGCCACGCATCCCGGCGGCAGCATGCCGGCGGGCAACCGCAAGACCCGTCGGTCGAAGAAGGCGCGGGCGATCAAGAAGATGTTTGCCCAGGCACCGCCGATTCCCGACGTCGCGGACTTCCCGGATTCGTCCGAAACAGTGGAAGTGCCGTGGGTGCAGGTGGTTCCGGTGCCCGCGACCCAGCCCGGCGACAAATACCGGCCCTCAGCTGTGCTCGACAGCTATATCCGCATCCGAGATGTCTACTGCATGTGGCCCGGTTGCAACCACAACGCCTGGGGCGCCGACCTGGATCACACCTGCGAGTACAACCACAACGATCCCGAGGCCGGTGGCTGCACCCATCCGTCAGAAATGAAGACGCTGTGCCGTTTTCATCACCTGCTCAAGACCTACTCTGACTGGCTAGATGATCAGTATCCTGACCCCTCGACCGGTCGTACCCGCCTGGTCTTCACCACCCCCGAAGGACGCCATTACCACGGCCCAGGCTGGACCGGCGACGATCTGTTCCCGACGCTGCGGCTGATCGTCTTCGACAACCAACGCGGCTCACCAAGCCTGCGGCCGCCAACACGACCAGAATCAGGTCAGCACCGCAAACAGTCGCGCACCATCGCGAAACACGCACGCCGCCAACAAGAACGACTTGCGAACCGTCGACAGCGTGAACTGGAAGCGCAACTCACCCGTGAACTCCGCGAGGAACGGGGACGAAACTGTCCGCCACCGACGTACTAGATCCTCACCAGACGGATGAACGCAGTGCGACCTCGCTGGCAACGGCGGCGGGGGCGTTCTGCGGGATCCAGTGATCCATCCCCTCGAGCGCGGAGAAGCGGAAGTCGGAGTAGACGAATCGTCCACTGGCCTCGGCCTGTTCACGTCCGAGGGCGGCGTCGCCGTCGCCCCAGAGTACTGTGGTCGGCGCCTCGATCGGCCCGCAGGCGAGGTTGGTCTTGATGTCGCCGGTGAAGTTGGCGCGGTACCAGTTCAACGCCGCCGTCAGTGCCGGTCGCTCGGTCAGGGGCAGAACGCTGTCGTCGGGCACGAGATCGCGGAGGATCTTCGCGTTGTCGGCCAGCATCACGTCCTCGGCCCCGGTCTTCACGAAATCGAGGATGTACGCCGAGCGGTCGCGCTGGTCACTGGATGCCAGTGACGCCGCAATGGCCGACGGATGGCCGACGCTGATCGCAACGAGTCCGGTCACCCGGTGCGGATGCTTCGATGCCAGATGCCAGGCGACCAGCGACCCGAGATCGTGGCCGACCACCATCGTGTAGCCGACACCGAGCGCATCGAGGATGCCGATCGCGTCGGCAACCAGATACTCGAGCTGATAGTTCTCGGCGCCGTCGGGCCTGGCGCCGGCGCTGTAACCACGCTGATCAGGGACGATCGTTCGGAGGCCGGAATCGTGCAATCGGCCGACCACATGGTCGAAACAGGCTCCGGTGGTCGGGAATCCGTGCAAGAGGAGTACGGACGGCCCGTTTTCTGGGCCACCGATCCGGACGTCGAATTCCAGGTCGCCCACAGTGATGCTGCGGTGTTCGATGCTCACCTGCGTCAGCCTACGTGCCGAGACCCTCGCCGCGGGTGAACTCGACACCACATCGGCGATGGGTCGGAGTCTTGTTGATCAGGTCAACGCGGTCGTGATCACCGGCAATCCGCTCGGCGCCCCATTGGCGATGATCTCGCTCACGCGATCGAAATCGAGGTGTGTCTCCACCAGATCGGCGATCAGATCGAGCTGAGCCATGCGCGCGGCTTCGAACGAGACCCGGCCGGCCACGAAACCGGCCAGCCCCGCCTGCTCCGCCACCCGCATCAGGTACTCCCGACGGAACTCGTCGCAGGCGAGCAGTCCGTGCCAATGCGTGCCGACGACCACACCCGCGACGCTGCCCTCCGGACCGAAATCGTTGTCGGTGAGCAACGCGGCATCACCGCTGCCGACGACCCGCCCGTGATGGATCTCGTAGCCGTGCACCGGTTTTCCGAATGCGGAACCGCTGACCTGTCGAAGAATCTTGTCGGTCTCGAACCGCACCCGCAGATCGAGGAGACCGAGCCCCTGTACTGCTCCCGCGCTGCCTTCGACGTTGTCGACGATTTCCCGTCCGAACATCTGATAACCACCACAGATGCCGAGCACCGACTTGCCCTGACCAACCCGGTTGATCAACTCGGTATCGAGGCCTCGGGATCGCAACCAGGCCAGATCCGAGACCGTGGCCTTGCTGCCGGGCAGCACCGCAAGATCTGCCGTCGCCACCGCGGCCGCGTCGTCGACCCACCGGACATCGACACCCGGCTCGCACGCCAACGCCTCGACGTCGGTCGAGTTCGAGATCCGTGGCAACCGGATCGCAGCCACCGACAGGCGATCGGTACCCACCGCCGGGGCGGCACGGCCGACCGTATGACCGACCACCGAGGCCAGGGAATCCTCCGCATCGAGCCACAAACCCTCGGCAAAGGGCACCACACCCAGCGTCGGTCGGCCGGTGAGTTGTTCGAGCTGCACCAACCCTGGTTCCAGCAGCGAAACAGATCCGCGGAATTTGTTGATCACGAACCCGGCTATGCGGGCCTGATCCGAAGGACTCAGGCACGCCAGTGTGCCGAACAGATGGGCCAACACTCCCCCGCGATCGATGTCGCCGACCACCAGCACCGGCAAGTCCGCGGCCTGCGCCAGGCCCATGTTCGCGATGTCGGAGCGCCGCAGGTTGATCTCCGAGGGAGACCCCGCACCTTCACAGATCACCACGTCGAAATCAGCACGCAGAGAAGCCAATTCCTCGGCGACGATCTGAGCCAATGCCGTCCGCCGCGTGTGATAGTCGGACGCGCCGACCGTTCCGTCCACCCGGCCGCGCACCACCACCTGCGATTGGCTGTCACTGCCGGGTTTGAGGAGCACCGGATTGAACCGGACCGACGGCGCCAGACCACAGGCAGCGGCCTGCATGGCCTGCGCCCGGCCGATCTCACCGCCATCGAGTGTGACCGCAGAGTTGTTCGACATGTTCTGCGCCTTGAACGGCGCGACCGACACACCGCGTCGATGCAGCGCCCGGCACAGACCGGCAACGATCAGGCTCTTACCGGCGTCGGAACTCGTTCCGGCGACCAGCAAAGCGCCCCGGATCGGCTGCGGGGCCGACACCGATCAGGCGTCCGGCAAAGTCAAGATCTCGGCGCCCGAGTCCGTGACAACCAGTGTGTGCTCGAACTGAGCGGTCCACTTCTTGTCAGCGGTCACCACGGTCCAGCCGTCGTCCCAGATGTTGTATTCGAGCCCGCCCAGGTTGATCATCGGCTCGATGGTGAACACCATGCCCGATTCGATAACCGTGTCGATGTTGGGCTGGTCGTAATGCAGGATCACCAGGCCGTTGTGGAATGTCTCTCCGATGCCGTGACCGGTGAAATCGCGGACCACGTTGTAGCCGAACCGATTTGCATACGATTCGATGACCCGGCCGATCACGTTCAGTTCCCGGCCCGGACGCACGGCCTTGATTGCGCGGGCGGTGGCCTCTCGCGTGCGATCGACCAGGTCGACCACGTCCTGCGCCACGTCACCGGCGAGGAACGTCGCGTTGGTGTCTCCGTGCACTCCGTTGATGTAGGCGGTCACGTCGATGTTGACGATGTCGCCGTCCTCGATCACCGTCGAGTCCGGGATGCCATGACAGATCACCTCATTGAGCGAGGTGCAGCACGATTTGGGAAAGCCCTTGTAGCCCAAGGTCGACGGGTACGCGCCGTGGTCGATCATGTACTCGTGTGCGATCCGGTCCAGCGCGTCGGTGGTGACACCCGGCGCGACGGCCTTACCGGCCTCGGCGAGCGCATTGGCAGCGATCTTGGACGCCAGGCGCATCTTCTCGATGGTTTCCGGGGTCTGCACCCACGGTTCATCGCCTTCTTTGGCAGTGGATTTCCACACATACTCTGGTCGAGCGATGTTGCTGGGGACCGGCAGTGTGGGTGAGATCTTTCCGGGGGCGAGGGCGGCACGAACTGGCATGCGCTCCAGCCTAGCCCGCGAAGGCGACCGCAATGCCCGAGGCCACGAAACGACAAGTAAGGTTATGCTTACATACCTTTGAGATGGAGTGGTGCATGACACACAACCGGGGGCCGGTACTGCGCGGCCGCATAGCCGTCACCGCACTGCTGGTTGTCCTGACATGTGGAATGGCGGGCTGCTCCACGGCCCCGATGACTGATTCGGCCACGAGTTCGGCAGCGCCCGATGAGTTCCTGCGATCCGGCTCGCAGACCGCGGTCATCGACGGACCCGTCGTCGAACCGGTCGCCGCCAACCCGAGACCGGTCCTCCCGGTGACCGTCCCCTCGCTCGGCCATGGCGACGTCACCGTGACCGACGTCAGCCGGATCATCCCGATCGACCGCGGCGGAACGATCGCCAACATCGTCTACTCGCTGGGTCTGGGCCCCAACGTGGTCGCCAAATCGCGCGCCGCCGGTATCCCCGAAGCAGTAAACCTGCCGACGATCACCGACACCGGCCATTCGGTCAACATCGAAGCCGTTCTCCAGCAGAATCCAACCGTGGTGCTCATCGACGAATCGACAACGCCGCCGGGAACAATCGACCAGTTGATCGCGGCGGGCCAGACCGTCGTGGTCCTGAGCAGCGAGCGCACCCTCGCCACCACCGGAACCATGATCCGGGATGTCGCCACGGCGCTCGGAGTCCCCGACGAAGGCGAACAACTCGCAACCCGCACCGACGACCAGATCAAGGCTGCGCAAGAACAGGTCCCGGACGATGCCCGCGGCGCGAAGATGGCTTTTCTGTACCTCCGCGGACCGCGCCTGCAATTGCTCGCCGGCCCCAACTCCGGTGCCGATGACCTGATCACCGCGCTCGGGGGTGTCGACGCGGGCACCGCTGCCGGACTCACATCGGCATTCACCACGGTCAACACCGAAGCCATGATCAACGCGGACCCGGACGTGATCATCGTGATGACACAGGGCGCCGACTCGGTCGGCGGCCTCGACAAGGTCGCCACGTTGCCTGGACTGGCGCAGACCGACGCCGGACGCGACAACCGCGTCGTCCAGATGGATGAAGCCGAGGTCCTCACCTTCGGACCCAACACCGGCCGGGTGCTCGCAGCCCTGTCCCAGGCGATCTACCGGTGACATCGCTCAAGGAGCGCGTCGGCGCACCATCCGGTATGCGGACGACCCTCTCTGCCCGCAACACCGCGATCATCGTCGGGATGCTGGTGCTGCTTGTTGTCCTGGTGGGCTGGTCCGCATCCATCGGTCAGGTCCGGATCCCACCCGCAGAGGTGTTCGGCTCGGTCATGCATCACCTCGGACTCGACATCGGCCCGATGCCCAGCTCACCCAACGGCGAAGAGACCCTATGGGCAGTGCGCTTTCCGCGGATCGTGATGGGCCTGCTCGTCGGGGCGACACTGGCCTGCGGCGGCTGCCTCCTGCAGGGCGTATTGGCGAACCCGCTGGCCGAACCCGGTGTCATCGGGGTGTCCGCCGGTGCCGCCGTCGGAGCCTGTCTGGTCATCGTGTCCGGCGGCGTCTGGGCGAGCGTCTGGGGGCTGGCCGGGGCTGCATTCGTCACCGCGCTGATCACCGCGGCGTTGGTCTACACGCTGTCGATGCGTGATGGCGCCACCTCTCCGGTGATGTTGATTCTCATCGGCATCGCGGTCAACGCCTTCGCCGCCGGGATCATCGCGTTCCTGACCTTTGTCGCCGATACCAACGACCGCGAGCAGATCGTCTTCTGGCAGCTGGGTTCATTGCAGGGCGTCGGATGGAAGCCGGTCTGGGTCGTCCTGCCGATCGCGATCGTGGGCATCTCGATCAGCATGCTGCTGGTGCGACGCCTCGACCTGCTCTCACTCGGCGAGATCCAGGCCGCGGCGCTGGGTGTCCGGGTGGAACCCGTGCGGCGCATCGCGATCTTCCTTGTTGCGCTGTTGACCGCGGCGGCAGTCGCTTTCACCGGCATCGTGATGTTTGTCGGACTGGTGGTGCCGCACGTGATGCGGCTCATCGTCGGTCCACGTCATCTCATCCTGCTGCCCACCAGCGTCATCGGTGGTGCCATCGTGGTCTGTGCCGCCGATCTGGGATCGCGGACGCTGATCGACGGGGCCGACCTGCCCCTTGGTGTCCTCACCTCACTTGTGGGTGGGCCGGTGTTCTTCCTGCTGCTCCGCCGAAGCCGGCACGCGGGGGTCGGCTGGTGACCGTACCCGCGCTCAACACATCCGGTGTCGAGGTGTCGATCGGTGGCCGACGCATCGTCACCGATATCGACCTCGAGCTGAACCACGGTGAGATCGTCGCGCTCGTCGGCCCCAATGGGTGCGGCAAATCGACGCTGCTATCCGGACTGACCGGTTTGCGACCACTGTCGGCAGGCACCGTGACACTCGACGGCACCGACCTCACCAAGATCGGCGCGCTCGAACTCGCACGCCGGCGTGCGCTTGTCACCCAGTCGGGACGGACCGATATCCCGTTCCTGGTCCACGAAGTGGTCGAGATGGGCAGGTTCCCGTGGAGTCGGACCCCCGAGGCTGCCGAGTCCGCGGCCATCGTCGCCGAATCGATGACCGAGTGCGACCTGCTCGAGATTCGGGACCGACCGTTCAGCCAACTGTCCGGCGGGCAACAGGCCCGGGTCTCACTCGCCCGCGCCCTGGCGCAGCACGCAAACATCCTGATGCTGGACGAACCGACCGCGGCTCTGGACATCCACCATCAAGAACGTGTGCTGGCTTTGCTGTCCAAACGAAGGTCAGCGGGCGCAGCGATTCTCATGGTCGTCCATGATCTGTCGCTTGCGGCGGCGTATGCCGATCGGGTGCTGCTGATGAAGGCCGGGCAGATGGTGGCGGCCGGACCGACCGCATCGGTGATGACCGCCGAACTCCTGTCGAGGATCTACGACCATCCGGTGTTGACGTGGACGCATCCCGAAACCGGCCAATTGTTGGTTCTGCCGGACCGGGCGTCGCACACCTCTGAACGTCCCTCGGACCGGCGAGGCACTCCCCTCTAGTGCCCCGCCGGCCCGAGTCATGATCTGACGCCGGTGATCCATCTACGGTTCCGCTGACAGCGGAATCCGTAAATAGCGGCAATCGGGGAAATTATAGGCAGGGCGTCTTTTAGAAAGCCAGCGACCCGGCGGCCTGCCCTCACTCCGGCAGGGCGGCAAGCATCTCGTGGGTGACGGCCACGGCATTGTCGGAGCTGCCCCCAAGGACAACCAGCGTCGCAAATGCCAGGTCCCCGCGGTATCCGGCGAACCACGCATGCGATCCACCGGCGACCTCGGCCTCTCCGGTCTTGCCGTAGACAACGCCGAGATCGGCCATCCGCAGCGCGGTTCCGGACGCGATCACCTCACGCATCATCGGACGGATCCCGTTGATCGCGTCGGCGTCGGCCGTCGGATGGGGTCCGGCGATCGTGGTGTCACGACCGAGGATGAGTTGCGGGACCGGGGTCGAACCGTGGGCCACCGTCGCGGCGACCATCGCCAATCCGAACGGACTGGTGAGCACCTTGCCCTGACCGAAACCGTCCTCGGTCCGTTGCACCAGCTCCGGCGCAATGGGCACCGATCCCGAATCGAGAGGCAGTCCGACCACCGAATACTCCGGCCCGATCCCCATCGAAGCCGCAGCGCGGGTCAGATCGGACGGCCCCATCTGACTGGCGAGTTCGGCAAATGTGGTGTTGCACGACCGGGCGAAAGCCGTCTGCATCGGCACCACGCCCAGTGCGAATCCGTTGTAGTTGGGCACACTTCGTTCACCGATGGTGATCTCCCCCGGGCACCCGACCATGGTGGATGGCGTGGCCAGACCGGTCTCCATCGCCGCGACCGATGTCACCACCTTGAAGGTCGAGCCCGGCGGGTAGAGGCCGATCGTCGCGATCTGCCCGTCCTTGTCGGCGAGTTCGTTCTGCGCCACCGCCAGAATGCGCCCGGTCGACGGCTGGATGACGACCATCGCGACCTGAAAGTCGTTGCGGGTGTTGACCGCTCGCTGTGCTGCTTCCTGCACCTGACGGGACAGACTGATCTCGACGGACGGTGCCGGATCCGGTGGTGTCTCGGCCAGGACACCGGCGTCGGCACCATTGGGATTCACCGCCACCACTTGCCAGCCGGCATCCCCGTCAAGATCCTTGGACACTTCCTTTTTGACCTGCGCCAGCAACGCCGGAGCGAAATCGGGGTTGGGAGCCACCAGGTCTGCCTGTTCGATGGCGTCGACCCCGGGCAACCCGGCCAGCCGATCACGCACCAGGTCGAAGTCGCGTTCGGTCAGGGTGATCACCGAATACGCGCCGCTGCGTCCGGTCGCCTGCTCGGCAATCACCTGCGCAGACAGACCCGGTTCGAATCTGCCCAACGCGTCGGCGAGCACGCTTGCCGTGGATGCCACCGCATCCGACTGTGCGGCAACAGCTGCGTCGAACTGGATGTTGAGAACCGTTCCCGGCACCAAGACATTGGTTCCATCACTCTCGCGCACCGGGGCGCGGTCCGGCGTGAGGGTCCGCAACGACATCGTCTGGGTGCCACCGAGCTGGGGATGGATCGCGGCGGGAACCCAGCGCACCAGCCACCCGGTATCGGTCCGGGACATCTGCAGCGTCGCCGAATACTCCCAGCTCTCCTCGCCGGGAAGCTCCCACGTGTAGTCGGCATTGACCGTCGCGGTGTCGCCGGTGATCTTCACCTGACCCGCGTCGGCCGACATGTCACTTGCCCGCAGACCGTCCCAGGTGGCACTCACCGCAGTTGCCGCCGGGTCAGGATGGTCGGTCGACTGACCCGCGCGCTCCGGATCGTTGTCGGCGAAGGCATCCAAGAATCGCTGCGCGGCAGCGCCGGGTCCGGTGTCGTTTGCGGAACAGGCCAGAGCAGTGCCCGCCAAGCCGATTGTGGTGACAACAACCACGAGCATCTTCATCGGCCGTCGGCGCGCGATTTGTATCATTGTCGGCCATATTCCCACACCACCGGGCCGTCGTAACGTTAAGAGCCCCAACGCCTGACCACGTGTCGCACACCTGGTGTCTCGCCTTTCCCAGGGCCGGTGCGGTTCAGAAGCCAAAACCCCCAGCGCCAAACTCTGTAGAACCGCTTCGACATTGGAGCATCTGTTCTGATATGTCGAAAAGGACTTCCATGAACGACGGGGTTACGCTGGCCCGAACCACAGCTCGCGTCAAGTGGTTCCACACACAAGGAGTTCAATGTCCCCCGCTGCTCGGCGAGCTCTACAGGTGCTGGATTTCCTCACCGTGAACAAGCGGGGCTCGTTCACGCTGAGCGAGCTGTCCAAGTCATTGGATGTCAGTCCCGCGTCGATGTTCTCGGTGCTCAAGGCGATGAGCGACGGGGGTTACGTGAGCAGGCACCCGCGCCACAAGACCTACACGCTGGGGCCGGCAGTGGTCGCCGCCGGGCACGCGGCCGCCGACGCCCACCCGGTCATCGAACTGGCACGATCTGAGATGGCCAACCTGGCAGCGAGTACCGGCCACGAATGCTCGGGCACTGTGCTGGTTGGCACCGACATACTCTGTATCGCGGTCGAGGGCAGACCAACCGGACAACAGCTTGCACTGGCGCCCGGTCAGCGCATACCTCTCATACCTCCGTTCGGACAGCCCTTCATGGCGTGGATGCCGCCTGCTGCGCTACGGGACTGGATCGCCGATCTACCGGAAGAACTACAGGAACGCGTCACCGCATACACACAGGCCTATGGCCCGGTGGTCAGGCAGCGGGGCTACACGATCGGCCTCGACGACCCCAGCCCCAAACGACGCTCGCTGACCAAACAGCTGGCCGATCGCCCGAACGAACCGGGGCTGCGCGAAGCCCTCCTGCAGCAATTCTTCGACGAGCAACCCGGTTATGCCGTACTGGATTTCGAGCCCGATATCGAATATCTGGTCGGGAACATCGGGGCACCGATCTTCGACCCAGATGGACGCGTGGCCTTCTCCGTCACCCTGCTCCATCTCGGAAGCCTCAAGGGCAGCGAGATCGCCGCGGCCGCGCAACCGGTGATTGCATCGGCACAACTGCTGACGCGCCAAATAGGCGGACGCGCACCAGACCACGATTGGGATTGATCTGTCAGAGGCGAACACCGGCAACGGTTCACCTGCGCTCGGGTTCCATTGCCGCGCGCGAGGTTTCTGCCGTCCCCGACTAGTTCGTCAACCACATCTCTTCGGGCAACGGTGAACCCAGACCGTACATATCGATGCCCTGAACATTGGTGCCGGAGATCACGGAGGGCACAGCACGGACGAAGAAGATGCCCGGAACCAACTCCACGAGCCGTTCCTGCACGGCGTCGTAGGCCTCTTTACGTTCGTCGACCGTGGTGCCGACCCGTCCGGCATCGAGTGCCGCATCGAGCTGGGGATCGCTGACTCCGGTCATGTTGCCCGGGGATTTCGAGTGGAAAGCACCCCACAGTTCGGTATCGGGGTCCAGGATCATCGCGGTGGACACCACCATGTCGAAGTCACGGGCTGCCACGACTGAACCGATCGCAGTGGAATCGAGCGCGGTGATACCCACTTCGACGTTGTCGTAGGCGCTGAGCTGAGCTTGTACTGCCTCACCGGTTTGTTTGTTCTCTGTGGACGAGAACGAGGTGAAATCGAACGAGACGGGTTTGCCGTCGGCGGCCAACTCGTCGAACAGCGCCTGCGCCTCGGCTTTGTTGCTCTCACGCAACGGAATATCGCTGTAGAACGGGGAGACCTCCGGGAACAGGGTCGTCGACGCGTCTCCGGCACCGTTATAGACCACCATGTTGAGCGTGTCGAGATCCAGGGCCAAGGACACCGCCCGGCGCGCTCTCACATCATCGAAGGGCGCACGGCGAAAGTTCATCGCCATGTAATAGCCGCCACCGGTTTCCACGAGATCGGTCTTGAGCCCGGCCGCTTCCGCCTTGGCGAAGTTCGCGGCATTCGATTCCGACGCCTGGTCCACTGCGCCGCTGGTGACAGCGTTGAAACGCTGAGCGGCATCGGGCACGAACTGAATGGTGAGAGTGTCGAGGTACGGCTTGGGAGCATCCCAGTAGCCCGGATTCTTCGCCATGGTCAGCTTGTCCTGACGGCTCCAATTGGTCATCGTGAACGGACCGGCACCGACCGGGGCCTTGTCGAACTCCACCTTCCCCTTTTGCAACGCGGTCGGCGACGCAACCCAGTTCAGCGAAGTGCTGACCACAGCCTGAGCAAAGTGCTGATTCGGGGCCACCATCGCGACCTTCAACGTCGTGGGGTCGACCACCTCGGTCCCGGAGATCTGGGGACTGACCTTGCTCGCGCCTGAACCGAGTGACGGGTCACGCATGCGCTCCCAGTTGAACTTGACCGCCGCGGCATCGAGCGGGGTGCCGTCGGTGAACATCAGTCCCGGCCGAAGCTTCAGCGTGTAGCTGCTGCCGCCATCAGTGGTCGAAAAGTCCTCGGCCATCTTGTATTCGATGTCGAGCGACTCGACATCGTTGACCATCAAAGTCCCGTACAACGCATTGCCCAACTGTGGTTGCGTCGCGTACACGTTCGACAACACCGCCGGGTCAAGGCTGCGCGGCTCGGCGGTCTGGATGATACGCCCGGCACCCCCGGCGACCGGTTCGCCGACATCCTCCGAAGCTCCGCCCGAGGTTGAGGATGAACCGCAGGCGGTGAGCAACAGGGTCACCGAGCTCACCGCAGCGATCGCCGCGCTGAGAAGACGTCTTTGCCGAAACATCGTCGACCTTTCACTGATAACAAGAGTGTTGGGGGGTATCGGGAGCGAGGGAACTGAAATCAATTGGTAGAGAAAGTAAGAACGGGCCCGATGTCGGGGGTGACGGCTCAGATCGCTTCGCGATGCGGTCCGGCGAGCTGACCGCCGTCGACAACCAGCGAAGTACCTGTGCAGTACGAGCTTTCGTCCGAGGCGAAGAACAACACCGCGTTGGCGATGTCTTCCGGCTTGCCGAACCGGGCGATCGGCTGCTTCTCCATCGCCGCCACGAGACGAGCGCGCACTTTGCCGGTGTTCTTGAGCATCATCGGTGTCTCGATGAATCCGGGATGGATCGAGTTGACCCGCACGCCGAGTGGGCCTCCCTCGAACGCCACGGTTTTGGTCAGTCCCGTGACAGCGAACTTCGCCGCGACAAACGACGTCATCCCCGATACACCGACGAGCCCATCGATCGAGCAGATGTTGACGATCGACCCGCCACCGTGTGCGGCCATGATGGGCAGCGCCGCACGTGTGCCCATCCATACCGAGGTGACATTCAGTTCGAGGATCGCGTGATGACCCTCGTACACCTCGTCGACGATATTGCCGACGCCGCGCCCACCGCCGGCACTGTTGACAAGCACATCGAGCGGCCCGAAATGCTCACTCGTTTTCTCCAACAACCGATCCCAATCCCCTTGGTTGGTAGCGTCGGCGTGCACGAAGAGAGCCCCCGAGCCCAGGTCCCGGGCGAGGGACTCCCCCAGCTCGTCATTGACGTCGGCGATCACCACACGCGCACCCTCATGCACAAACCGCTGCACCGACGCAGCGCCGATGCCACTGGCACCGCCGATCACTACTGCAACCTTGCCCTCAAGCCTCGTACTCACTGAACCGACCTTTCCTTCCGCTGTCGCGGATTTCGTTACCCGCCAGACGTATTCGTCTCAGCGCTACCACAATCTCGGCATGCGGCATCCAACAGCGACCACACCAACAACTGAACAACGCCAGCGTCGCAGGAGGGATCGACGACGCTAACGCAGCTCGTCGATGTAGGCGTCGGTGCCGACGATCGTCGGAACGAACGGTGCCGCGAAAACAAGCTCGCCACCCACAGCGGCAATCTTCTCGGTATGCGAACGGAAACGTGACCAGCACGAGCGTGGATCCTCCTGCAGAAACCACAGCACCTGCAACGCAACACTGTCGTTGTAAGGCATACCCGGCGCCCGCGGAATCGTGCTGCCCGAACCATCGAAGTTCGGCGCACGCTTCGGGTGTGATCGAGATGCGATCGCCATCGCGATCGGAGAACCCTCGAGCTCCCCTGGAATCACGGTGTCGCGCAACGCAGCAAGAACCTCATCGCGCGAGGCACCCTCGGCAATGTCGATGATCTCGAAAACCAGCCCCTTCATCGGATGCAAGAAGGCATGCTCTGCGCGCATCGAGGGCAGATCGGACCGCACCACGGTGAACTCGTGGAGTTGCATGCCGGTGTAGATGTGCTTGCGGTGTTCAAAGGTCCGTTCGGGCTTGAGAGCCAGATTCTCGACCATGGCCGGCGCGCTCCACGAACGGACGTCATCGAAGCGGTCCGCGGCATGCAGATACGTCGAGATGTACGCACCGTCAGTGACCGGCTGGACTACCGGGGAGTCCTCCGGAAACCGGAGCAACTGCAGATCGCGGGTCGCGACCCAGCGGCGACCGCCGAGCACGCCGGGTCCTACCACTGCGCCGGCAAAGAAGTGGTCATCTTCGTACCAACGGTTGTACGCGCGCTCGTGCCCGCGGTCCGGCTCGACCATCGTGATCAGCCCACCACTGATCCCCAGCTCGTTGCGCGGGTCGAGTCCGATCGCCCGGTACGGGTTGATGTTCTGATCCGCAGTGGCATTCATCGTGTCGGTCACAATATTCTCGCAATCCTGAGACATTCGACGCGCGCGCCGAGATCTCATCTGTCGGATGAAGAACTCCCAAGAGTCCTCCACACTTTTGTTGATCGGCCTGATCCGGCCGTCTATGTCAAGGAGCAGGGGTTACCGGGTGCTTCAAGCACCCGGGGATCTCCGCAAACGGCGGAAAACGGGTCAGACCATGTGCGTCCCACCGTTGACCCGCACCACCTGGCCGGTCACGAATGCGCTCGCCCCCAACGCGAGTGTGAGCGCCGACAACGCTATGTCGCGGACGGTCCCGACCGTCTTGAGCGGCGACGCCGCTGCCATCATCGCCACGTATTCGGTGCGCTTGCCATCGTCGACGGTGCCGTCGGGGTTGGTCCAATGTTGCCTGGTCAGCCCCGTCTCGACCCAGCCCGGTGCAATGGCGTTGACGCGGATGCCTGCAGCACCGAGCTCCACCGCGAAGGTGCGAGTCAGTTGCGCCACACCACCTTTCGAGATCGCGTAGGTGATGCGCCCAGCACTGGCGCTGTCGATGATGCCCGAGGCGAGATTGACGATGCACCCGCCCGCCGACATGACCCGGCCCGCGGCCTGGCACGCGAAGAACGTGCCGCTCAGGTTGATGCGCAGCACCTTCTCGAGTTCCTCGGGCGTGACCTCGAGAGCTTTTCGCATGATCTGGATGCCGGCAGCATTGACGAGGATATCGAGCCGCCCGTGGTCGGCGACGACGTCATCGACGACGGCCGACACCGCTGCGGGGTCAGATACGTCCAGCAGTCGGGTCGTGACCGTGAACCCCTGCTCGGCGGCGCGAGAACGCGTCTCGTCCAAGCCGGATTCGTTCACGTCGGTCGCGATCACACGCGCCCCTGCCGACGCGAGCACAATCGCCGTCTCCTGTCCGATGCCACTTCCGGCGCCGGTGACAAGTGCTATTTTGTCTGACACCAAAAACGCGTCGGTGATGGCATGCTCTTGGGTTTGGGTCATACGGCATCCATTCTGATTGTGGGCCAAAGGAATTCGTGCCCCCGACTCGGCGAGCCCGCGGTCGGGAAACTCAACCGAGTGAGGGACAACGCACGTTCGCCGGGAGTGTCAGGCAACTGTTACGAGGTCGTCGAAGTCGTCTCCGACCTCTGCGTCCGTTGAACCCCGTCCGACATCGGTGAACGTGAAATCGCTGCGATCGAGATGCAAAAAGCGCGTTCCGAGGTCCAGACCGGACAACGGAGTACTCGTGCCAAGACGACCGTGCTCATTGACGTAGTAGTTTCGCTCGGGGTTGGCCGCAGGATGGAGCCAGATCAGCTTGCTCGCCTCGTCATCGACAGCGTTGTTGTACTCCCAGAACGCCTCCTCGGTCACTTCAGCGCCCATCTGACCGTCCTCGACCACCGCGACGATCACCCGCCCGATATACCCCACCCACGCCTCCATCCACGCAGGCAGCCCACCGACCCCGATCCCGCCACCGGTCGCCGGCTGCGCATTCGGGCCATAGAGCACAAACAGATTCGGAAACTCCGGGATCGCCACACCCTGATAGGCCCGCGGACCACCCTCCCGGTTCCAACGCTCTTCGATGTGCACCCCACCGCGCCCACGAAAATCGATGGGCCAGAGCCACTTGGTCACTTCGAAACCGACAGCGGTGAGCGCCAGATCAATCTTTCTCTCGACGCCGTCGGCAGTGATGATCCCGCCCTCGGTGAACTTTTCGATGCCCTCGGTCACCAGCTCGACGTTGTCGCGGGTCAGTGAGCGATACCAACCGTTGTCGACGATCGGGCGCCGAGCTGCCGGGGTGTAATCAGGAATGAGCTTGTCGACCAGATCGGCGCGATCATCGACCTGCGAACGGATGTACTGGGTCAGATTCTTCCGCAAGTTGTCGTTGCTCTTACTGAAAATCCCACCAGCAGCCTGCCATTCGGGATCGGGCTGGATCGTATCGCGCGGATTGTTCGGTTTCAGTGCAGTGGTACGGGCCCAATTCCAGTAGTGCGGGATGTTATCCAGAATCCAACGCATCTCCGGACTGACCGGCTCGCCATAACCTTCGCGCGGTGCAATCCACTGCGGCGTCCGCTGGAACACATGAACCTGGGCTGCGTCCTCGGCGATCCTCGACAGAATCTGAACACCGGTCGAACCGTTACCGATGATGGCGACTGACTTCCCCTGCGCGCTGTGCTCATCGGTCCACTCGGTGGTGTGGATGATTTCGCCCGCGAAGTCCTCGATACCCTCGGCGACAAGCTTTTTCGGCGTGGAGAACAATCCGGTCGCGGTGACCACGAAATTGCTGCTGACATCCCATGCCACACCGTCCGCGTCCGACACACGCAGCGCCCACGACGATGACCGTTCATCGAACTCGGCCGCCTGCACCTCATGCTCGAACCGGATGTTGTCGAACACCCCGTAGTTCTTTGCGACCATCTCCACGTAGCCGCGCACCTCGGGCTGGCGTGCGAACTGCTCGGTCCACGGATGGTTCTTCACAAAGCTGTACTCGTAAGTGGTGCTCGCGGTGTCGACCCGCGCATCCGGATAGGTGTTGATCGCCCACGTGCCACCCACGTCCGGCCGACGCTCATAGATCACATAGGAGATACCGAGCTGCTCGAGCTGCACAGCCATCGCAATACCGCACAACCCCGCGCCGATGATCACCACCGAGAACTCATCGGTACGGGCGGGACGCTCGCCGGTCCACTGCGTGAACAGAGGAAACTCATCGACCGCGGGCATCGTGCGCGCCACCGCGAACTCCGCCTCGGTCAATTCCTGCCCCAGAGCCAACTCCATCATCTTGCGCAGCTCACCCTCATCGAGGTCCCGCGGAATGTAATCAGCGGCCTTGTGGGCCAAAAAGTCCTCAGCTATGGAGAAAAGCTCCTCACGCGATTCCTCGGCGATCGTCATCTCGAACGCAGCGCCGCTTCGGATCGGCACCAACTCGAGCTTCATCTCCGCCAATGCGGGGTCCTGCGTCGCATGCAGCAGGGCCAAACGCAGAGCGTGCAGATTCGAGCCAGCCAGCGCCCGCCGTACAAAATTGTTATTCGACATCAACCGTCTCATTTCGGCATTTCGAATTTGGTTTCGGTATTAGAAATGACGTTAGCTTGGGTACAAGTCGGTGTCAACGATTTTCGGATACGGAGTGTGATGCCCCTCTCACTGAGGGAGGTCTTCACAAGGCGGGCGATGTCGGACTTCGTTGCCGGAATCGAACGCGGCTCGGTCACGCTGAGCGGGGGTTGTTCACGTCATCGGACGTAAGGTCTACCTCGATGTTCGCGGCGCTCAAGGCATGAAGCAACAGGGGCTGCGCAAGTCGGCGCCTCAACCACATGGCGTACACAGTCGGGCAAGCAGCGGCTGCTGCCGGACATGGGGCCTGGTGTCAGTCGACCAGGACCGTGGCGAAGGTCCCGACCTCGTGCATGCCGACGCGTCGATACGCCTCGCGCGCGGCGATATTGAAGGAATTGACGTACAGGCTGGCCGTCCTGCCCCCACAGACGATCGCTTCGACAACTGCAGCCGTACCGGCGGTGCCGAGCCCGAGCCCACGCTTGTCCGGAGAAACCCAGACTCCCTGGATCTGGCCGACGCTGCGGGAGAGCGCGCCGACCTCTGCCTTGAACACCACTTCACCGTTCTCGAACCGCGCATACGCCCGGCCGGCATTGATCAGTCCGGCGATCCGGCGACGGTATGAACGCCCACCGTCTCCGGCGCAAGGGTCGACACCGACCTCCCCGATGAACATTTCCACCGCAGCAGGCAGATAGGCGTCGATCTCGTCGAGACGGACACGTCGCACCAACGGGTCACCGGCGATCGCCGGCTCGGTTGCCAAGGCCAAAAGTGGTTGGCTGCACCGGATTTCACGGGCCGGACCCCAGTATTCGCTGGTGTATTCCCACAGCGGCATCACCAGTTCGGTCGGACCCACGATCGACGAACACGCACGCGGATTGCGTACCGCCCGTTCGGCGAAGATCTGGACATCGTCCGCGGTCCCGAACAACGGCACCAGGTTGGCACCAGAGAAACACAGCGACGACATCGGCTGGTCGTTGCTCCACAACTCACCGCCGAGGGATCTGGGGTGGATGCCGTGGTCTTCGACCCGGGCGGCCACCATGCAGGAGGCCACCGGATCCTGGGCCAGGGCATGGGTCACCGCGTAGAAATCCCGCTCACCGAGCGGACGGTCACCCAACAGCTTCAGCACCGCGGCTCCCAGGGTCTCAACAGACGATTGCGTACCCACGCCATTCTGCCAGCCCGCCCGGTGCCCAGTCAGCTCACCGTGACAATTCGTTCAGCTCGCTCAAGACAATCGGTCAGCTCGCCGAAAAAGTCGGTCAGCTCACCGTGACAGTCGGTGCACCCGATTCGGATTCACCGGCGGCGTCGGCGATCCGCATCGCCTCTTCGATGAGTGTCTCCACGATCTGCGCTTCGGGGACGGTCTTGATGACCTCACCCTTGACGAAGATCTGACCGCGGCCATTGCCTGAGGCAACACCGAGATCGGCCTCGCGGGCCTCCCCCGGCCCGTTGACCACACAACCCATCACGGCCACGCGCAGCGGGATCTCCATCCCCTCGAGTCCGGCGCTGACCTCTTCGGCGAGTTTGTAGACGTCGACCTGCGCACGCCCACACGACGGGCACGACACGATCTCGAGTTTGCGCGGACGCAGGTTCAGGGACTGCAGGATCTGGTTGCCGACCTTGATCTCCTCGATCGGCGGGGCCGACAGGGACACGCGGATGGTGTCGCCGATACCTTCGGCCAGCAACGCGCCAAACGCCACGGCCGATTTGATCGTGCCCTGGAACGCCGGTCCGGCCTCGGTGACGCCGAGGTGCAGTGGATAGTCGCAGGCGGCCGCGAGCTGCCGGTACGCCTCGACCATGATCACCGGGTCATTGTGTTTGACCGAGATCTTGATGTCGCCGAAACCGTGCTCCTCGAACAGGCCCGCCTCCCACAGCGCCGACTCGACCAGCGCCTCCGGTGTGGCCTTCCCGTACTTCTTGAGCAGTCGCGGATCCAGTGAACCGGCGTTGACGCCGATCCGGATGGGGATCCCGGCGGCACCCGCGGCTTTTGCGACCTCTTTGACCCGACCGTCGAACTCCTTGATGTTGCCGGGGTTGACCCGCACGGCAGCACAACCGGCGTCGATGGCAGCAAAAATGTACTTCGGCTGAAAGTGGATGTCGGCGATGACCGGGATCTGCGACTTCTTGGCGATCGCCGGAAGCGCCTCCGCGTCCTCGGGACGGGGGCACGCCACGCGGACGATGTCACAGCCCGCCGCGGTCAGTTCCGCGATCTGCTGCAGCGTCGCATTGATGTCGTGGGTCTTGGTTGTCGTCATCGACTGGACCGATACCGGGTGGTCGCTGCCCACCGGCACCGAACCGACCTGGAGTTGGCGGGTCTTCCGGCGCGGCGCAAGTACCGGCGGAGGCACCGGTGGCATCCCCAGACCGATAGCGGTTGCGTCTGCACTCATCGTTGTGTCACTTCCTGATCGATGAAAAAAACTTCGCTGTTGGCTAGAACGCCTTGATGGGGTTCACGATGTCGGCGGTGAGCGTCAGGGCCATGTATCCACCCATGATCACCAGTACGACATACGTGATCGGCATCAACTTCATGTAATCGACGGGCGGTCCGGCGGCCAGGCCACGGGAACTGCGCAACGCGTTGCGCACCTTCTCGTAGCCCACGATCGCCATGTGCCCACCATCCAAGGGTAGTAGCGGGACCAAATTGAACAGTGCCAGGAAGAAGTTGATGCTGGCCAACAGGAAGATGAAGAACCACCACACACCGTGATCGGCCGCGTCGCCGCCGATGACCGAAGCACCGACAACGCTGACCGGGGTGTCGGCGGCGCGTTCTCCGCCGGTGACCGACGTCCACAGGTCACCGATCTTCGAGGGCAACGAGATCAGCGATTCCCAGGTCCGCACCATCAGGTCGCCGGTGAATCCGGCTGCGGCCGGGACAGCACCGAGCACCGACGGATGCTCCCACGCAGCTTGCAGATCGTAGGTGATTCCCACCATGCCGACGGTCTTGGTTGTGGCCACGCCCTCACTGTCGGTCACCGTGGCGGCGACCGGTTGTGGTGTGACCATCAGATCGAGCTGCTCACCCCCGCGGTCAACGGTGAGGGCGACCGGCGCGCTGGCTGCCTGCAGAATCTTGCTGAGCTCGGCGTAGTCGTCGATCTTCTTGCCGTTTGCCGCAACGACGGTGTCCCCGGGCAGAAGTCCGGCCTGCTGGGCTGGGCCTTCACCTGAACACTCAGCGCTCTTCCCGTTGGTCGTGGTTTCGCCGACGCACTGAACTGCTCCGACCTTCGCAGGCAACGTCTCGTTCAGGCTCGGCAGACCCCAGGCGATCGCCATGATGACGATGAGCGCGAACCCGAGGATCAGGTTCATCGCCGGACCGGCGACAAGTACAACGAGCCGCTTCCACGGCTTCTGCTTGTACATCGCCCGGGACTCGTCTTCCGGCGCGATCTCGTCGTGGGTGGTCATGCCGGCGATGTCGCAGAATCCGCCGAGCGGCACCGCCTTGACGCCGTACTCGGTCTCGCCCCTACGCGTCGACCACATTGTCGGACCGAAGCCCACGAAGTAGCGGCGCACCTTCATGCCCGTACGTTGCGCGGCCCACATGTGGCCGCACTCGTGCCACGCGATCGAGGCCAGCAAACCGAAAGCAAAGAGCACCACGCCCAAGACGAACATCATCGGTCGTACTTACCCTTCTCGATCATTTAGCGGCGCGCGCCGGCTACAAGCGCTGTAGCGCGTGTGCGTGCCCAGGCATCGGCCGCAAGAACGTCATCCACCGTACCTGGGTCCGCGGACCACTGATCCGCATCGGCGAGCACCTCACCCACGATGCCGACGATCCGCGGGAACGTGATCTGCCCGGCGAAGAAGCCGTCGGCGGCGGCCTCGTTGGCGGCGTTGAACACAGCGGTCAGGCAGCCGCCCCGGGTTCCCGCCTCGCGGGCCAGGTCGATCGCCGGGAACACGGCGTTGTCGACGGGGGCAAAAGTCCAGGTACTCGCCTGACTGAAGTCGCAGGCGGCGGAGGCGCCTGCGATCCGGTCGGGCCAGCCCAGCGCCAACGCGATCGGCAGTTTCATCGAGGGCGGTGAGGCCTTGGCGATGGTGGCCCCGTCGATGAACGTGACCATGGAATGCACGATCGACTGCCGATGAACGGTGACATCGATGTGGTCGTACGGAACACCGAACAACAGGTGCGCCTCGATCACCTCGAGCGCCTTGTTCACCAGCGTGGCCGAGTTGAGCGTGATCATCGGTCCCATCGACCAGGTCGGATGCTTGCCCGCCTGCTCCGGCGTGACATTGACCAATTGTGCTGCGTCCCAGCCATAGAACGGTCCACCGGAGGCTGTCAGCACAAGCCGGTCGACCTCGTCGGCGGTGCCGCCCCGCAGGCATTGCGCGATCGCCGAGTGTTCGGAATCGACCGCGACGATCTGGCCCGGTGCCGCGGCAGCGAGCACCAGCGCGCCACCGGCAACCAGCGATTCCTTGTTGGCCAGTGCCAGCCGCGCGCCGGAGGCGAGCGCGGCCAGCGTCGGCCGCAGGCCCAGCGAACCCACCACCGCGTTCAGGACGACATCAGCCTCGACGTTCTCGATCAGCTCACACATGGCATCGGGCCCGCTGCGGATGCCCTCGACCCCGGCCATCGCCGCGACCTTGTCCACTTTGTTCGGATCGGCCACGGCGACCGCTGAGCCGGACAGTCCGAGGTCCACGATCTGTTTGGCGAGTAGATCCACGTTTCCCCCGCCGGCGCCGAGGCCCACCACCGTGAAGCGATCACGGTTGGCGGCGATCACTTCCAGCGCCTGGGTGCCGATCGATCCGGTGCTGCCGAGGATGAGAACACGTGTGGTCACCTCTCCAGTGTCCTCGATCGCCGCAACTCCCGGCTATGCACCCGCCGAAGCGGCCAGGGCGATTCTGGCCGTACTCAGGTCGGCCGCTGCGACAACACGGATTTCGTGGATGACGGCGGCATCGATGTTGAACAGCATCGCCGCGACGAGGCGTCCGGATGGCGCGATGATCACAGCCGGATGACCGTCGACCAGCGCGACCTCCGCGATCAGTGCCCGGTCCTGGAAATCCCGCGTCTGATCTGCGACGGCATGGCTGCCCCGGACAACCGCTGCCACGTGTGCGGGTAGCAGCGTGCTGTCGGCGATTCTGACCACATCAGGTGCCAGCAACGTCAGTAATGAGGCGATGTCGCCACTGCGGGAGGCTTCGAGATAAGCCTTCACCAGGGCGGTGTCGGCCACCGGCGCGATGCCTTCGTGCGGCGGACGGACGCGAGAGCGCGCCCGACTGGCAAGCTTTTTGGCTGCGTCCGGTGATCGCTGCAAAACCAGGGCGATGTCTTCGAACGGCACGGCGAACAGGTCGTGCAGCACAAAAGCAACGCGTTGCGCAGGCGAGAGTCGATCCAAGACAACGAGGAGCGCACGTCCGACGGAGTCGACCCAGAGTGCCTCCTCCTCCGGCCCCGGCCCGGCGGCCCGGGGGTCCTCGAGTCGATCGATGTCGACTTCGGCCCGTCGTTGCCGGCCTCGGAGAACGTCGAGTGCTTCCCGCGAGGTGACGGTCGTCAGCCAGGCAGCAGGTCGATCGATCGATTGCGGCGCGGTGGACCGCGCCTTGATCCACGCCGCCTGCAGCGCGTCGTCGGCGTCGTGCAGATTTCCGGTGATCCGGTAGGCAACCGCCCGCAGGTGCGCGCGGTTCACCTCGAATTGTGTGATCAGCAGGTCCGGATCCATGGGGTCACCTTTCGGGTGTCGCCGGCGTCGAAGAAGTGCCACCAATCATCGAACGACGACATCGGAGGAAGTACCCGACGTGACCCTACAAGCGTTTCCGTCCGCAGCATCGAAGAGGACGTGAAAGAGCCATGCACACAATCTATCTCGCCATTGCAGGCGTCACCGTCGCCATCAATGCGGCCATCGTGGTCGCCGACTGGTTCCGGGCCCCCTTTGTCCTGGCCAATTCTGCGGAGGTGAACGTGCCCATCGCGTGGCTTCCGTGGCTGGCGACGTGCAAGGCAGCCGGAGCCCTCGGTGTCCTGATCGGAGTTGTCATGGACGCACCGTTACTGGTGGTTGCGGCTTCGGCCGGCCTGGTGATGTTCTTCGTCGGCGCGATGATCTTCCACATCGGGGCTCGCGTGTTCTACAACATCGCGTTTCCCGGCTTTTACCTGTTGACCGCGGTCGCGACATTCTGCCTGGCGCTGACAGGGATCGCGTAGCTGTCTTGGCCCAAGGACTGTCCGGTCGGCACTATCCGGTCGGCGGGTGCGTCGCGATCCAGTGCCGTGCGATGTCGATGCGGCGGGTGATCCAGACCTTGTCGTGGGACTGCACATGATCGAGGAAGCGCTCAAGAGCCGCGGTCCGCGCGGGACGCCCGGCCAACCGGCAATGCAGACCGATCGAGAGCATCTTGGGTGCCCCGGCCTCGCCTTCGGCGTAGAGAACGTCGAACGCGTCTCTGAGATGGGCATAGAACTGATCCCCCGAGGGAAACCCGGCCGGGGACGCGAACTTCATGTCGTTGGTGTCGAGTGTGTACGGCACCACGAGGTGGTCGATCTGCGATTCGCCCGAGGGCACCTTCACCCAGTAGGGCAGGTCGTCGGCGTAGCTGTCGGAGTCGTAGAGCAACCCACCGTGTTCGACGACCAGGCGCCGGGTGTTCGGGGAGTCGCGGCCGGTGTACCAGCCCAGCGGTGCGCTGCCGGTGAGTTCGGTGAGGATTTCCATGGCTTCGGCCATGTGCTCACGCTCGACGTCGGGTTCGGTGAGCTGATAATTCAGCCATCGCAGTCCGTGTGAGGCGATCTCGTCGCCGCGTTCGAGAAAAGCCGCCACCGCCTCGGGGTTGCGCGCCATCGCCTGGGCGACGGCGAAGATCGTCAGCGGGAGCCCACGGCGTTCGAATACCCGCAACACCCGCCACAGACCGGCCCGCGACCCGTACTCGTACAGCGACTCCATGCTCATGTGCCGGTTCGGAAAGGCCGCGACGCCTGCCATCTCCGAGAGGAACGTCTCGCTCCCCGGATCACCGTCGAGGACGTTGTTCTCCGAGCCCTCTTCGTAATTCAGGACAAATTGAACGGCGATGTTCGCCTGTCCTGGCCATTGCGGGTCAGGGGGCGTGGGGCCGTATCCGATCAGATCTCTCGGATAGTCGGCACGGGTGTGGTTCTCGAGCGGCACCGAATCATTCTGGCACCGGCCCGGCAACGCCGCCGGTCGAGCGCGCGTCAGCATCACGCCGCGCCGTCCATCCCGCACAGACGGGACCGCGACTGCCGGTACGCATCGGGTCGCGATATGCTCATCGCAGCAAAAGTCGGATCGAAACCAGCAGGAGTAATCGTGGCCAGCACTGAGGTCGAGTACAAGCCCGAACCCGCGGAAGCGCCTTCAGCTCGGTTCGGCTGGCACGGCGAAGGCATCAAGACGTTCAAGATCGCCGCCTGGGTTTCGGTCATCGCGTTGCTCGCCATGCTGGTCGGCAATCATGAGGGTCATATCGAAGACTTCTACCTGCTCGGATTCGTCGCCTTGCTGATCTTCATGCTCGTTCGCGGCGAGGTCGTCAGCCGCGGAAAGTGGAAGAAGCGCAAGTAGCGCTTTCGATCTACCCGACGGGACCGCGCGCCTGTCCTCGTCGGCACCTCCGCGCCCTGCGCGACGGGCTCGGAGCCGAAGTGTTCGACACCGAGTACGCGGCCGGCGCAGCCCGCGACCTGTCGACCGCAGGCCGGATCGCCGTCACCGAGAGCCGACGACTGCTCGAGTGCCGGGAAGGGTCATTGGAGACGGTAGAAACGGAACAGATCGTGATCGATGTCGACGACCGTCGCACCATCGAATCCGGCTGAGCGAGCATAACTTTCGAGCGTTGAATGCCGCATCACCGTCCCGGTCGCGGCGCTGTCCGGATCGGACATGCCATCGGGCAGGCAGCACAGGATCGAAAATCCGTAGAGAAGCTGTTCGACAGGGCCGGCATCGGCGGAGAAGGTTTCCGCGGTGCGCTCATCCATGATCACCACCGGGGCGGCGGCTGCTGCAATCCGTCGCGCGGTCGCAAGGAACGCCACCGGATCAGACAGGTCGTGGACGCATTCGAACGCGAACACCGCGTCGTACCGACCGGACAGCTCGGATTCCTGCAGATCGGATTCCCGCAGGTCCGCGATCCGGAATTGCACCCGGTCCCCCACACCGTGGGCCGCGGCGTTTCTGGTGGCCGCCGCGATGGACGCGGCGTCGACGTCGAAGCCGTCGACCGTGATCTCTGGGTAACCCAGTGCCAGGGCGATCGCCGACCAACCTTCACCGCAACCGATATCGGCGACCCGACCGGTCGACTGCAACCGACTGTGCAGGTCCGGCACCTTCGGGATGAACTCCTGGGCGAGCTGGCCGAGGAACATGGGCCGGTTGGCGTAGGCCTGCGCCTCGCGGGCGTCGGTGCCGAGCTGTTGCCACGACACGCCACCACCGTTGCGGTACGCCTCGATCAGAGCAGGCAAGGCCGCGCCTGTGGCCGCGAAGAAGCGGGATATCGACGCCATGTAGTTCAGGCTGTCCTGGTTCACCAGAACCTCGGCGTGCGCCGGTGGCAGTGCGAACCGGACCGGCTCATGTTCCGTCAACGCCGTGATGTACCCGGCAACGCTTTGGTGCTCGAGCCACTCGCGGGCGTACCGGCCGACGGTGCCCGTGCGGTGCGCCAGCTCGTCGGCGGTAATCGGCCCCTCGGTCGCAAGCGTCCGGTACCAATCGAGTCGATCGCCGAGATAGAGCGCGAAGACGTTCTGCGCTCCCAACAGGTCTGCGAACACGGCGTCGGCGAACTGTTCGACCGACGAATCGGATGTGGTGGGTGATGTGGTGCTGGTCATGGCACGATTCCTGTCCTCGTATCGAGTGATTCGAGTTCAATGATCGCGCTCGGACAATGCAGCCCGGATGCAGCCCGGATGCAGCTCGGTTGCACCCGGTGCGAGCCGGATGCCCCAACGACTACTTCTCTTCGGCTGCCAACTGCCCGCAGGCTGCGCCGATCTCCTGGCCCCTGGTGTCTCGAACCGTGCACGACACACCCTGGGCGAGGACACGTCTGACGAACTCCCGTTCGGCGGGCTTCGGGCTGGCATCCCACTTCGAACCCGGTGTCGGGTTGAGCGGAATCAGGTTCACGTGCACCAGCGGGCCCAGAGCCTTGCGCAGTTTGTCACCGAGCATGTCGGCGCGCCAGGGCTGGTCGTTGATGTCGCGGATCAGGGCGTATTCGATCGAGACCCGGCGACCGGTGCTGTCCGCGTAGTAGCGGGCGGCGTCGAGCACCTCTTTCACCGACCACCGGTTGTTCACCGGCACCAGGGTGTCGCGCAGTTCGTCGTCCGGAGTGTGCAGGGACACCGCGAGCGTGACGGTGAGGCCTTCGTCGGCCATCCGGCGGATCGCAGGGGCCAGGCCCACCGTGGACACCGTCACCGACCGCTGGGAGATTCCCAGACCGTCAGGTGCCGGCGAGGTGATCTTCCGAACGGCATCGATCACGCGCTTGTAGTTGGCCAGCGGCTCACCCATGCCCATGAACACCACATTGGACAGGCGGCCGGGCTCACCGAGCTCTCCGTCACGCATCGCACGGGCCGCAGACCGGACCTGATCGACGATTTCGGCGGTCGACAGGTTGCGGTCCAGGCCGCCCTGCCCGGTGGCACAAAACGGGCAGGCCATGCCGCAACCGGCCTGACTCGAAATGCAGAGCGTGGTGCGGTCGGTATAGCGCATCAGCACCGATTCGAGCAGGGTTCCATCGTGCAGCCGCCACAGTGTCTTGCGAGTGGTGTTGTCGTCGCAGGCGACGTGCCGGACCACGGTCATCAGCTGGGGAAACAGCGCTTGTCCCACCGGTTCGCGCATCGCCGCAGGTAGATCGGTCATCTCTGCGGGATCGGCGTTGAGCCGCGAGTAGTACTGACGGGCCAACTGGTCCGCGCGGAACTTCGGCAGGCCGAGTTTTGCGACCGCGGCGACACGTCCTTCGGCGTCCAGATCTGCAAGGTGTTGTGGAGGCATGCCGCGTTTGGGCGCGTCAAACACCAGCGGAAGCGGAACTGTCATGGTTAAAGCGTGACGTAGATCCGCCGCAGATGCCAATTTCGCGACTGTGATTGTCGTCGGGCGACAGTCAGAGGAAGATGGACATATGACGCAGCCGACAGATGGATACCCGCAGGAACCCGCGGGTTATGTGAACCCGGACCAGACTCCCCCGGAAACCAGCCCGGTCGGTGGCGACGTGCCCGTCGCCGATCACCGGGACGAACTTCGACGCCAAGCCCTCGACGATGTGAAGCACACCCGCACCCGCGCCGCCTGGGTCGGCCTGATCGTCGGCGCGGTCATCACCCTGATGTTGCTGGTATTCATCGTGCAGAATCTCGACAGCCAGAACATCGAATTGTTCTTCTGGACCGTCAGCCTGCCACTCGGAGTCAGCTTGCTGATCGCGGCCATCCTGGGTGCGGTGATCACCGCGATCGTCGGCAGCCTGCGGATGCTGCAGGTCCGCCGGGCCGTCAAAAGGTCTCAGCCCTGAGTTCCGGCCGGTTCTGAATACCGGGCGCACCTGGCTTTGTCTACAGCAGGGCGCCCAGGATCGCCCACACCACAAACGCAGAGGGCAGCAGCGAATCGAGACGGTCCATGATACCGCCGTGACCGGGCAGCAGAGTGCCCATGTCCTTGATCCCGAGGTCGCGCTTGACCTGTGATTCGACAAGGTCGCCGAGCGTTGCGCAGATGACCAGCACCGGTCCCAGGATCAAACCGATCCACCATTGAGCGTCCACGACGAACACGATGGTCAAGACCGCCCCGACAACGCCGAAGACCAGGGAGCCGACCATCCCCTCCCACGATTTCTTGGGACTGATGGCCGGCGCCATGGCGTGCTTGCCCAGCAGGACACCGAAGACGTAGCCGCCGACGTCGGAGCAGACCACCACGATCACCAGTGTGAACACTCGGGCAGCGCCGTTGTCCTCGAGGACCATCGAGGCACCGAAAGCACCCATCAACGGGAGCCAGCACAACACAAGTGTGGTGCCTGCAAGATCTTGCAGGTAGTTCTCGGGCGCGGATTTCAGTCCCTGCGCCAACAACTTCCAGATCATCGACACCAGGACCGTCGCGGCCAGCGCGACGATCGACGCCGTGACACCCCACGGCCAGCTCACCCACATCATGGCCTGACCGCCGACCAGGATCGGGATCAGCGCGACGTTGATGCCGCTCTCACGCAGCCGCTTGGTGACTTCCCAGCTGGCGACACCGATGGCCACGGCGACCACGGGGAACCACACCTCGGGTACGAAGATGAGGATCAGGATCAGCGACACACCGAGTGCGCCGCCTACACCGATGGCAGCCGGCAGGTCACGTCCCGCGCGGGAAGTCGAGCCCTTGGGCTGCGGTCCTGGTGTGCCCTGCGGCCGATTTGTATCGGTCACCTGATGCCCTGCTCCTTCAGTCACTGCCAGAGGTACGTCACCAACCGGTGACTCAGACCTCAAGCAGTTCCGCTTCTTTGTGCTTGACCAGCTCATCGATCTGGTGGACGTATGACGCGGTGGTCTTGTCGAGATCTTTTTCCGCCCGGGTCACGTCGTCTTCGCCGGCTTCGCCGTCTTTCTGGATGCGCTTGAGCTCATCGACGGCCTTGCGGCGCACGTTGCGGATGGTGACCTTGGCGTCTTCACCCTTCGACTTGACCTGCTTGACGAGCTCGCGTCGGCGCTCTTCGGTCAGCTGCGGAATCGAGATCCGAATGATGTTGCCATCATTGGTCGGGTTGACGCCGAGATCGGAATTACGGATGGAGGTCTCGATGAGCCCAAGCGTGCTGGCCTCATACGGCTTGATGACCACCATGCGCGCTTCGGTGGTGTTGATGGAAGCAACCTGCGTGATCGGGGTCTGTGAACCGTAGTAGTCGATGGTGACCCGGTTGAACATCGCCGGATTGGCGCGTCCGGTCCGGACCGAGCCCATGTCGTCGCGCGCGACACCGACTGCTTTTTCCATTTTTTCTTCGGCGTCCAGGAGCGCGTCGTCGATCATGGTGTCCTCCGTTGTCGTGTACGTGCTGATGTGGGTATTGCGACCGGTCAGGTGCTGACCAGTGTTCCGATCTTCTCACCTGCGACCGCTCGGGCAATGTTCCCCTCCACCAGCAAATTGAACACCAGCATCGGCATCTGGTTGTCCATACACAGGCTGAACGCTGTCGCGTCTGCGACCTTGAGGCCCTTTTCGATGACCTCACGGTGGGTGATCTCGCGGTAGAGCGTGGCGTCGGGGTCGACCCGAGGGTCGGCGGAATAGACACCGTCGACGCCCTTGGCCATCAGCACCACCTCGGCCTTGATCTCCAGAGCACGCTGTGCGGCGGTGGTATCGGTGGAGAAGTAGGGCATGCCCATGCCGGCGCCGAAGATGACGACGCGGCCCTTCTCGAGGTGACGCTCGGCCCGCAGTGGAATGTACGGTTCGGCGACCTGACCCATGGTGATGGCGGTCTGCACGCGCGTGACGATGCCGCGTTTCTCCAGGAAGTCTTGCAGCGCAAGGCAATTCATGACGGTGCCGAGCATGCCCATGTAATCGGAACGTGAGCGCTCGAGGCCCCGCTGTTGCAGTTCGGCGCCGCGGAAGAAGTTGCCACCACCGATGACGACTGCCACCTGGACACCCGAGTTGACCACTTCGGCGATCTGGTCGGCAACGGTCGAGACAACATCGGGATCGAGCCCGACCTTGCCGCCGCCGAACATCTCGCCACCGAGCTTGAGAAGCACGCGCTTGAATCCGGTGCGCTCGGGCGTGATGTCCTCGGTCATGTGGGGTGTCCCTTCGTTGTGCCTGTGTACGTCAGGCTCATTCTGACGCCCGACACTTTGTGATCTGCATCTGGGTGATCTGTGTCGGGCTCGATCGTAACGGGACCGTTGCACAAAAGAACCCCGGCGAATCAGATGATTCGCACGGGGTTCTTTGCACAAAAATCAGGCCTGTCCGACCTCGAAACGGGTGAACGACACTACCTGAGCGCCCGCCTCATCGAGAACAGCCTTGACGGTCTTCTTCGAATCCGTGACCGAAGACTGATCGACGAGGACGACGTCCTTGTAGAACCCGTTGACGCGACCTTCGACGATCTTGGGGAGCGCAGCCTCTGGCTTGCCCTCCTCACGAGCGGTCTGCTCGGCGATGCGACGCTCGGAAGCGACAACATCCTCGGGGACCTCGTCACGGGTTGCGTACTTGGCGCGCAGTGCGGCGACCTGCATCGCAGCGCCGCGAGCGGCCTCTGCAGCAGCGTCGGAGTCACCGGTGTACTCGACCAGGACACCAACGGACGGCGGCAGATCCGACGCCCGCTTGTGCAGGTACGAGGCAACCTTGCCACCGTGGTAAGCAACGCGACGAAGGACCAGCTTCTCGCCGATCTTCGCAGCAAGCGCCTGAACGAGCTCGTCGACCGTGCTGTCGCCGACCTTCGTGGCCTTGAGGACCTCCACGTCGGACGTCTTCGCGGCAACCGCAGCGTCGAGAACCTGGGCCGCGAGGGCCTGGAACTCATCGTTCTTCGCGACGAAGTCGGTCTCAGAGTTGATCTCGATCATCGCGCCGTCTTTTGCGGCGATCAGACCTTCGGCCGTGGACCGCTCGGCACGCTTGCCGACGTCCTTGGCACCCTTGATCCGCAGCTCTTCGACGGCCTTGTCGAGATCGCCATCATTGGCGGCCAGAGCATTTTTGCAATCGAGCATTCCCGAACCGGTCAGTTCGCGGAGCCGCTTCACGTCAGCGGCGGTGTAGTTCGCCATGGGTGGGCGAGCCTCCTGTTGTCGATGATTCTGGAAGTTGTCGGACCAGAAGTGAATCAGGCCTGTGCAGGGGTTTCCGCGTCAGCGGCGGGAGCCTCGGCTGCCGGAGCTTCTGCTGCCGGAGCTTCTGCGGCGGGGGCTTCTGCGGCGGGGGCGGTGGCCTCCGTCAGCAGTTCCTGCTCCCACTCGGCGAGGGGCTCGCCGGCTGCGTTCTCAGGCTTGGTGTCGGACGAACCCTGTCCGGCGCGTGACTGCACACCTTCGGCAACCGCAGCGGCGATCACGTGGGTCAGCAGAGCTGCGGAACGGATTGCGTCGTCGTTACCCGGGATCGGGTAGTCGACCAGGTCGGGATCGCAGTTGGTGTCCAGGATCGCGATGACCGGGATGTTCAGCTTGCGAGCCTCGGAGACCGCGAGGTGCTCCTTGTTGGTGTCGACGACCCAGATGGCCGACGGAACCTTGGCCATGTCCCGGATACCACCGAGGGTGCGATCCAATTTGGTCATCTCACGCGTGAGCATGAGGATTTCCTTCTTGGTGCGACCTTCGAAGCCACCGGTCTGCTCCATGGCCTCGAGGTCCTTCAGGCGCAGAAGGCGCTTGTGGACGGTCGAGAAGTTGGTGAGCATTCCGCCGAGCCAGCGCTGGTTCACGTACGGCATGCCGACGCGGGTGGCCTCTGCGGCGATGGATTCCTGAGCCTGCTTCTTGGTACCGACGAAAAGGATGGTGCCACCGTGGGCAACCGTCTCCTTGACGAACTCGTACGCCTTGTCGATGTAGGTCAGCGTCTGCTGCAAGTCGATGATGTAGATGCCGTTGCGATCGGTGAAGATGAATCGCTTCATCTTGGGATTCCAACGACGGGTCTGATGCCCGAAATGAGCGCCGCTGTCCAGCAGCTGCTTCATGGTTACGACAGCCATGTGTTCACTTTCATGTGCAGTTTGACGTCGGCATCCGGTTGGTCGCCGACCCTGGCACCTGTCAGGTGTGGAACCCTCTGTCAAAGAAGGACTGCCCACACCCCGTGTCGGACGGACTGATGTCAGCCGACCGCAGGCGCGCGAAGTCACTCCCACCGAGGCGAGAGCGCCATATAAGTCTACGCGCGCGGGGCCTCCAGGAGAAATCGCCTCTCCACTTCACGCGTCGCTGATTGTCAAGCGACTCGACGCAACTGTGGATGATTGGCAGCGTTCTCCCCAAACACGTCTCTGACCTGGCGTGATCCCCTATCACCGGGCAGCATCATCAACATGGCCTTCAGGTGGCAAGTGCGTCGGGCATCAACGTCGATGATCGCCGCACTGGTCTTCGTTTCGCTGCTGAACTCGCCCTCGGCACCGCCTGCATGGGCGGCTCCGGCCGTCGGCAGCGATCGGGCCTACAGCTGGCCGCTGTCCCCCGTGCCATCGGTACTGCGCAGATTCGAACCACCGCCGCAGCGCTGGCTCCCCGGACATCGAGGTGTGGACCTGGCGGCCTCACCCGGCGCGGTCGTCAGATCGGCAGGCGCTGGGGTGGTGCACTTCTCGGGTCAGGTCGCAGGCAAACCGGTGGTGTCGATCCGGCACGCGGACGGGTTGTTGACCACCTACGAACCGGTGACCGGGTCGGTGCCTGCCGGAACTGCGGTCGCCCGCGGGTCACCGATCGGGGTCCTGGAGTCCGGACATGCCGATTGCCTGCGAGGGTGCCTGCACTGGGGCGCACGCCGTGGCGCCGGAGCGTCGGCGGTGTACCTCGATCCCTTGGCCCTGCTCGGGCTGGTGCGGGTACGACTCAAGCCGCTGCAGCCGGGTGACGGTTGACCGGCCTTACGCTCTCGGATGCGCCTGGTCATGGACTTTTCGCAGGCGTTCGACGCTGACGTGCGTATAGAGCTGTGTGGTCGCAAGGCTGGCGTGACCGAGTAGTTCTTGCACGACCCGCAGGTCGGCGCCGCCTTCCAACAGGTGCGTGGCGGCACTGTGCCGCAACCCGTGCGGGCCGAGATCTGGTGCGTCGGGCAGAGCTCCCAGCACTTTGTGGACGACGGTCCGGGCCATCCGCTGATCTAGTCGTCCACCTTTTGACCCGACCAACAACGCGTGACCGGCCTTTGGTTGAGCCAGCGCCGGGCGGCCCACTCGCAGCCACCGATCGATGGCGGCGGCGGCCGGGGTACCGAAGGGCACCGTTCGTTCTTTGTTGCCCTTACCGATGACACGCAGCACGTTGCGAGAACGGTCGATGTCGTGGACGTCGAGGCCACAGAGTTCACCGACGCGAATACCGGTGGCATACAACAACTCCACGATGAGCTGATCGCGTTGCGCGATCGGATCTTCGGGATCGTGGTCAGGTGCCGCCGGGGTCAGTGCGACTCTGGCCTGGTCGGCACTCAGGACGCCGGGCAATGTGCGGTGCGCCTTGGGTGCCTGCAGACGGGTGCCGGGGTCGACACCCAGGATGCCTTCGCGGGTGGCCCATGCGGTGAATCGCTTGGCCGATGAGGCCTGTCGCGCAATGGTTGTCCGGGCGGCGCCGCCTTTGCTGTGGGCGGCCAGCCACGCCCGCAGGGTTGCCAGGTCGATCGCCGAGGGCGCCAGACCGCGGACACCGGCAAAGCTGATGAGCGAGCGGATGTCTCCGAGATAGGCACGCACGGTGTGCTCGCTGTGCCCGCATTCGAGCTGCAGATAGCTCTTGTAGTCCTCGATGATCGATGCGCTCACCCACTCAGCCAACCGATCTGGGCCGACGGCCGCAAGCCGCCACACCCCACACCCCGATAATGTGCTGTTTTGGTTATGCCGACCTGGGCAAATGCTCGCCATAACCGCACATCATCGGGATCGGGATGTCGCTAGCCGGCGCTTTCGAGAGTTCGTTGGCTCGCTTTCCACTGACGGAAGCCCTCTTCGGTGTGCCCACGCCGCCAGTAGCCACTGATCGAGGCATTGCCTGCCGGCACTCCGCGTTCTTTGCGGATGTATCCGCGCAGGTTCTGCATTACGACCTCGGCTTCACCATGGATGAAGACCTGTACCGAACCGGGCAGCCACTCGGCGTCCCGGACGGCAGCGACGATCGGGGCATTGGCCCCACCGACCTCATCGGTGATCGCATCGGAGCCGACGCCACGGTGCAGCCAGACGATCTCGGCGGTGTCGGGGGCAACCAGGTCGACTTCGTCTTCGGGTCCGGCGACCTCGATGAATGCCTTCACGACGGTTCCGTCGGGCATGGCCTCGAGGGCTGCTGCCAGCGCCGGGAGTCCCGCTTCGTCCGCGGCCAACAGGTGCCAGTCGACGTCGGCTTTCGGGCGGTAGCCGCTGCCGGGACCCACAAAACGGATCTCCTCGCCGGGTTGGGCCGCAGCCGCCCAGGGACCTGCGATGCCCTCGTCGCCGTGGACAACGAAGTCCACCGCGATCTCACGTGCGGCGGCATCGACCCGCCGAACCGTGTAGGTGCGCAGGATCGTCGGCTCATCACCTTGAAGCTTGGCTCGAATCCGTTGCAGTCCGCGAGGTTTGGTGGCCTCCGCTTCCTCTGCCGGAAACATGAACTTGATGTACATGTCGGTGTCATCGTTCGCCTGGAAGTCGTCGAATCCGGCGCCCCCGAGGTACACCCGTACCAGATGGGGTGTGAGCTGTTCGGTTCGCTGAACCGTCATCGTGTTTTCGCGCTTCGCCACGCATACGTCCTCTCGTCGATGGCGGGTGGGCCGACGATCTTCGTCGGGGTCGGCTCCAGCCACCCGATCCACCGTACCTGAAAATAGGTAACCCTAAGTAGTGCGGATCACACCTGCCCACCGCTACGGTCTTTCTATGCCAACGATCCTGATCACCGGAGCGTCCCGCGGAATCGGACGCGCAACGTCCCTACGGCTCGCGGCGTCGGGGTGGGACGTGCTTGCCGGAGTTCGCGACGAGGCGGCGGGCCTTGATCTGAAGAGCGCATCGCCGGATCGGATCACGCCGGTCACACTCGACGTCACCGATGGTGAGCAGATCCGCGCACTGCACGACGTGTTACCCGACCGTCTCGATGCCGTTGTCAACAACGCCGGAATCGTTGTGGGCGGTCCGGTCGAGACCATTTCACCGGAGCAACTACGCCACCAGTTGGAGGTGAACGTAGTCGGTCAGCATGCGGTGACGCAGACCGTTCTGCCGCGACTGCGGGCAGCCCAGGGTCGGGTCATTTTCGTGTCGTCGGTCAGCGGCCGGATCGCAACACCGATGACCGGGGCATACAACGCATCCAAGTTCGCTCTCGAAGGGCTGGCAGATGCGCTGCGAATCGAGTTGCGGCCGTGGAATGTTCGGGTTGTTCTGATCGAACCCGGCCAGACCGATACAGACATCTGGCGCGACGCCGAGTCCACTCTTGACAGCAGCCTCACCGAACTCTCGGATGCGAACCGGCACCTGTACACCAAACACATCAACGGCTATCGCAAGACGATCGCGACATCTCAGAAGGCTGCGGTGCCTGCCGATCTGGTGGCGGCCTCGATCGAAGCCGCGCTCACCGACAAACGGCCGCGTGCCCGGTATGTGGTCGGCACTGCGAACAAGGTGCAGGCACCACTGGTCGGATTGTTGCCGACCAGGCTTTCCGACTTCATCATCGGCAAGGTCACCGGCGTCCCGAAGACACCGTGAGATCTGCACGTCACCCATCCCGAGCCAACCTCCAGCCCGAACCGTTGGTGTTGAGCATTCCTCGGGCCTCGAGGACCGCCAGCGCCGATCGGACCTGCCGCACATCGAGTCCGCACGCAAACGAGATCTCACCGATCGTCAGGGATCCGGAAGCCGGAACGGCGTCGTAGACCCGCAACTGGTCGGCATCGAGATTGTCGGTGCGGCGGCCGAGCGGACCGGCCTCTGGCGCAACGGCATCTGCACCTTCCGGTTGCGCCAGACGTAGTACGTCACGCGAGTCGGTCACCAGCTGTGCAACACCGTCGGCGATCATCCGGTGGCAACCCACCGACGTCGCCGAGGTGACCGGACCGGGTACAGCGCCCAGCGGTATCCCGAGCTTGCGGGCCCAGGCCGCGGTGTTCGCGGCACCGCTCCGGTGGCCGGCCTCCACCACAACGACCGCCGACGACATGGCGGCCACCAACCGGTTCCGGGTGAGGAATCGATGTTTCGCTGCCGTGGTGCCGGGCGCGTACTCACTCATCACCAGTCCGGTGCGGGCGATCTCGGACAACAATCGGGCATGTCCCGACGGATAGTCGTGGTCGATGCCGCAGGCCAGTACCGCGATGGTGACACCTCCGGAGGCAAGCGCATTGCGGTGCGCAACGCCGTCGATCCCGTACGCACCGCCCGACACCACCGTCCAGCTCTCGGCGGCCAGCCCATTCGACATCAGTCCGGTGACATGCTCGCCGTACCCCGACGCCGCCCGCGACCCCACGATTGCGATCGATCGGTCGACGGCCTCGTCGAGTCGGACTGGTCCTCGCACCCACAAGGCCAGCGGTTCTCCGCCTTTCGTGGCCGTGTCGGCGTTGCTCAGGGTCAACAGTTGCCAACCCGGCCATTCGGTGTCGTCCGGTGTCACCAACCGGCCACCGAGTCGCGCCGCCGCCTCGAGGTCTGCAGCAGCGGTGTTGACGCCGAACCGCGCTTCGGTCAGCCGAAGCACCTCGGCGTGCTTTGGCGGGACCACCCGGGTGGCAACGGCCTTTGCCGTCTCGCTCACCCCGACATCGGCAATCAATGCACGCAGCGCCGCGCTGGGCGGTTCGGCAACGGCGGCAAGATATGCCCAGTCCCGCCGTTCGTGTTCGTCGAGCACTACTCCCCCTCAGTTGTATCCGCGGTCACGGAACATCAGTGCCTGTGCCACATGGTCTTCCGACGGCTCGCCGGCGCCTGCCAGATCGGCGAGCGTCCAAGCAAGTCTCAAAGCGCGGTCGGCCCCTCGGGCGGTGATGCGACCGTCGCGCAGGAACAGTTCGATCGGACGGGTCACGTCTGGCGGCAGTCGGAACTCCCCTCGCCGCAGCACCGAACCGGGTACTTCCGAGTTCGTCTGCCACCCCTGTCCCCGCCAGCGTTCCCGGGCCGCGCCGCGGGCGGCGATCACCCGCTCACGGACCTCGGCGCTCGTTTCAGCGGCGCCGGCGGTCAGCGCGGCGTTGCCTGGCGGATCCATCCGGACCCTGATGTCCACCCGGTCCATCAGCGGGCCGGACAACTTCCCCAGATAGCGGCGGCGGGCCGTTGGTGAGCACACGCAATCCACATCGTTGGCAGGCGCACAGGGACACGGGTTTGCGGCCAGGACGAGTTGGAAACGAGCCGGGAACCGCGCCACTCCGTCACGGCGGGCGACCCGAACCTCACCGTCTTCCAACGGTGTTCGCAGCGTTTCGAGCACCTTCACCCCGAGTTCGGCACATTCATCCAGAAAGAGAACTCCCCGATGCGCCCGAGACACCGCACCCGGTTTGGCCATCCCCGTCCCGCCACCGATCATCGCCGTCACCGTCGTCGAATGATGTGGCGCAATGAACGGCGCCTCGGTCACCAACGGATGATGCTCCGGCAGACCACCGGCAATCGAATGGATCGCGGTGACCTCCAACGCCTCCGACTCCCCCAACGGCGGCAGAATCCCCGGCAACCGACGCGCCAACATCGTCTTCCCGATCCCCGGCGGACCCGTCAGCAACAGATGATGGGCACCGGCGGCCGCGATCTCCATCGCATACCGCGCCTCATCCTGACCCACCACATCGCACAGATCCGGAGACACCGACGCCGGCGCGCGCTGCACCGTTTCACACACCGTGTCCAGCACATTCGCACCCCGCAGCCACCCCAACACCTCCCGCAGGTGTGCCGCCCCACCAACCTCGATCCCCGAGACCAGCGTCGCCTCTGCGACATTCGCCAGCGGCACAACCACATACGCGAACCCCGCCTTACGCGCCGCGACCACTGCCGGTAATACACCCCGCACCGGCCGCACCCGCCCATCAAGGGCCAACTCTCCGATGAACACCGACTTCTCCAACAAGCCCGACGGCTTGTCGGAGTTCGCAGCCAACACCGCAAGCGCCAGTCCGAGATCAAAGATCGAACCCGCTTTGGGCAGCGTCGCCGGCGACAACGCCAACGTGATCCTTCCCTCCGGCCACTTCTGCACCCCACCACCGGACTCATCGGCAGAACCCTTACTTGCTGCCGCGGTGTTGGTGATCGCCGCCCGCACCCGATCCTTGGCCTCCTTCAAAGCCGCATCCCCCAAGCCCACCAGGTGCACCCCCGGCAACCCCTGGCCGATCGACGCCTCGATCTCGACCACCACACCCTCGACACCGCTCAGGGCCACCGACCTCACCCGACCCAGCTTCACCTCAGAACACCCCACGCAGATGCGAAAACGTCGGCTGGTCCGCCGAATTCAACTGCACGGCGATCACGTCGAAACGCACCACCGGCCATCCCCGGTCCTGCTCACGCAACCACAGCGCCGCCAGCCGCCGCATCCGCTTGTACTTCTCGAACGACACCGCTTCGGCGGCATCAGCGAACAACGACCCCGTCCGCGCCTTGACCTCCACCACCACCAACGCGACACCGTCAACAGCGATCACATCCAGCTCGCCGTAGCGACAACGCCAATTGCGCGCCACCACCACCCAGCCCGCGTCCTCCAAAAACCGGACGGCCAGGTCCTCACCCAACTGCCCGACCTCACGACGCGACAGCCTCGCGCCATCGCGACCCGAATGATCTCCCGACTGATTCATGGACCAACCATGACGACCACCACCGGCACACCACCTAAAAACCGACCACAGAATCCTCTCCTGTGGACACAGCACTGAACTGTGGAAAGTCGGGACTACTTGAGCTACGTCTCCGCGATGACTTCATCCATCACAAAGTCGCGGGGTACCAACTGCGATACCCATCCCGCCTCCGGCACCACTGAACAGCGATATTGCCGGTCTTCCGATCAACCCAGTTCACCCGTTGCGCCACAGGAGATCTCAGGGCGGACTGTCCGACGCAGTTGTGGCAGGCTGGTGACATGGCCGAACTATTGCTGGTCAGTCGATGGCTGGACGCCGTCCCCGGATTTCTGACGCCCCGGACCAAACCAGGCGCACGCATCGGTTTCGTCCCGACGGCGTCATCGATCTATACCGACCGCGGCTGGGTGGATTTCGACCGCGCAACATTGAGCGGTCAGGGCTGGCAAACGACCGAACTCGACATCGAGACGATGCCGGCGACCGACATCAAGGATGCGCTGACCTCCGTCGACGCCGTTTTCGTCTCCGGCGGCAACGTCTTCCACCTACTGGCGGCGATGCGGCGCACCGGCTTCGCCGACGTGCTCACCGAACACGTCCGTGCAGGTCTTCCGTATATCGGTGCGAGCGCGGGCGCCTGCGTTGTCGGCGCCGACATCGAACCGCTCGGCCTGCTCGACGACCCGACCGAAGCGAGCGGATTGCGCTCGACCGTGGGGCTCGGCTGGATCGACGAGGTCATCGTGCCGCACGCCGACGGCATCGTGTCGGGTCGCGCGGTCATCGAGGAGGTCGCCCGCCGCTACGGCAAGCAATTCACGCTCCGTCTGCTCGCCGACGATCAGGCGTTGCTCGTCTCAGACGGCTCCCGGTCGGTGATCTCGTCCTGAGTTCATCCGTTGTGCGACAGCACATCCCGCAGACGCCGTGCGAGGAATCCCCCGACTATTCGCCCAGAACCCCATCCTCGGGCAGACGCAGATCCTGCTTCTCGAGTTCTTCGATGTTGACGTCCTTGAACGTGATCACCCGCACCTGCTTCACAAAGCGGGCCGGACGGTACATGTCCCACACCCAGGCATCGCTCATGCGGACTTCGAAGTAGACCTCTCCGTCGGCATTGCGGGGCACCATGTCCACCGCATTGGCAAGATAGAACCGCCGTTCGGTCTCAACCACGTAGGTGAATTGACCGACGATGTCCTTGTATTCGCGGTACAGGGACAGTTCCATCTCGGTTTCATACTTCTCGAGATCCTCGGCGCTCATCCTGTAAGGGTAACGCGCCCCCACCACAGGACTGTGCACCGAGGACACCAATCAGGGCACCGAGGACACCATTCAGGGCACGCGGACGCGCATTCGCACGTTGCGATACGACATCCGATGCTGCTGCGACGGTCCCAGATCGTCGAGACAGCTCATGTGCATCTGCGTGCTGTAGCCCTTGTGGACTGCGAATCCATACCCGGGAAGCACACGATCCATGTCGACCATGATCCGGTCCCTGGTGACCTTGGCGACGATGCTGGCGGCGGCAATGCAGGCCGCAGCCCCGTCGCCGCCGATCACCGGAAGTGAGGGAGCGGTCAGTCCGGGCACCACAAAGCCGTCGGAGAGCACGTATCCGGGGCTGACCGGCAAACCTGCCACAGCCCGCCGCATGCCCTCGATATTGGCCACGTGGATCCCGATCCGGTCGATCTCATCGGCGTCGACGATCACGGCCGACCACGCCAATGCATGACGGGTCACCGACTTGTAGAGCTTTTCCCGGGTCGACTCGCTCAATTTCTTCGAATCATCAAGTCCTGCGAGCGAAACCAGCTGAGTCGGCTTGAGGACACAGGCAGCCACAACCAGCGGGCCCGCACAGGCCCCGCGACCGGCCTCATCGACCCCGGCCACCGGCCCGAGTCCACTGCGATTGAGAGCGGCCTCGAAAGTGCGCAGCCCGGCCGCTCGTCGAATCGCCACCCGGGGTGGCCACTTCGTTGGCGCGGACATCGTTACTTCTGTGGATTGATGGACTCAACGCTGCCGAAGCGGGAGAACGGGTAGATGATCAAGCGGACTTTGCCGCGGATGTCATCGACCGGAACCATGCCGTGCAACTGGTCATCCATGTGGTAACGAGAGTCGGCGGAATTGCCCCGATTGTCACCCATCACCCAGACCTGCCCCTCGGGCACATCGAGCGGACCGAAATCGGGGCCGAAGCACGAGTTGAGTTCGCCGTTGGTGTCGAGGAGTTCCGCAGGCCGGAGCTCTGCGTTCTTCCGCTGCAGTTCCAGGTCGATGTACGGCTCGACCAATGGTTTGCCGTCGACCTTGGCGCCGGTGCCATCGGCATTGTGGCATTCGATGCGCTGGCCGCCGACCGCGATCACACGCTTGACCAGATTGTTCTCGTCGGGCGGCGCAAAGCCGAACCACGACAGCGCGTTCTGGGTGCCGCGGACCAAGGTGTTCGATGACCGAGGGGAATTCCATCCCAGATCCCACGACGATGTCGGCGCCTTGAAGACGACAACATCTCCCGGCTCGGGATCACCGAAGCGGTAGGACAGCTTGTCGATCACGATGCGGTCGTTGGTGCATCCGTCGCATCCGGTGAGAGTTGGCTGCATCGATTCCGAAGGAATCACATACTGCCGCCCGATGAATGTCTGCAGCACCCAGGTGAGCAGCAGCACACAGACGATGATGATGACGGTTTCGCGGAGCAGAGAACCCTTTTTCTTGGGCTTGCGGCCATCATCATCGTCCAGGCTGCGCCAGGGGCGCGGGGAGTCATCCGATTCGAACGGACTGTCGCTGGCGGGTTCGTTTCCGTAGGGATTCGAACCGTCAGGAGTGCGGGGGGTGTCGACCACGCCGCAAGCCTAGTGTGTCAGCGCTTTTCTTTGATCTTCGCGGCCTTGCCACGCAGGTCGCGGAGGTAGTAGAGCTTCGCACGACGGACATCGCCGCGGGTCAGGATCTCGAGCTTGGCCAGGTTCGGGCTGTGAACCGGGAAGGTCCGCTCGACGCCGACACCGAAAGACACCTTGCGAACCGTGAAGGTTTCGCGGACGCCACCACCCTGACGGCGGATGACAACACCCTTGAAGACCTGAACGCGTTCTTTCGAGCCCTCGATCACCTTCACGTGAACGTTGAGGGTGTCACCCGGACGGAAGTCGGGGATGTCGTCGCGCAGGGACCTGTTGTCCAAGAAATCCAGAGTGTTCATACTGTCGGTTCCAATCCTATTGGCGTGAGCAGAGGAACCTAGCGGCCTTGCGGCTCGACTGGTTCGTGCTCTGATTCGTTTGGTCGCCGCCACAGATCAGCGAACAGGAGAACCTGGCGTCTGACCGTCGATCGGCAACTGGTCAATTGTGCCAGAAGGACCCCGCCCTTGAGAAATCGTCTTGGTCAACACCAACTCGCCGGACTCCCCTGGTGCAGGCGCGGCGTGGACAACGACATCGAGTTCGGCCTCGGCCCCGGCCTTGGCGTGCGCGACGTCCGGTTTTCCGGCCATCAGGTCCTGCATGAAGATCTTGGCCCGGATCAGCGGGCGCCGAATGCGGCGTTCACGGCGAACCGCCGCAGCCATCTTCTTCTCGCGCTTTGTGTAACGCCACCGCGCCCACGGGGATGTCGGACGCGCCAAACGGATCGATCCGACGATCAGAAGGGGGAAGATGAACAGCCCGATCAACCCGGTCCAGATCTTGCCCTTGAGCAGAACGATGCCGGTGAGCGCCGCGACAATCGACAGCGAGACGCCCAACGCCACCAACGACACCACATCGCCGGTGTCGGCGTCGTCGATCTCGAACGGGCGAAAGCCCATCAGCAACAGGCCCATGACGGCGAGGGCAACGAATACCGCATCGATCGAGGCCCGGCCTTCTTCAGCCCAGTACACATCTCTCAGATAGAAGATGAGCGCGAACTCGTCGAGGACCAGCGCCGCCCCGATTCCGAACAGGCCGGCGAAGATCGACAGCACAACCTGCGAACCGTTGATCGACATCGCGATCAGGCCCAGGCCCGAGATCATCGTGAGCACGGTCCCGAACACGACGTGGTGAATGTGCATCCCACCCGGTGTCACGTTGTTGAACCACCAGCTGACCTCGGCGCGGATCAGCCGGACACTGATCCGGATCCCGAGAAAGCCCAGAATGAACCCGACATACGCCACGAAGAGCGGTAGTCGCCCGTTGTCGACGATGTTCTCCTGGAACCAGTGGGCCATTCGAAGAGGTTATCCCCCAATGTGATCGCGAAGGACATTTGCGACCAAAACGGTCGAACCGGTCGCGGCACACGCCTCGCAGACGAGTTCCCGCAGGCCATCGCGCCCTGTGTTGGCGATCCCGAACTCGAGTGCCGCGACGGCACGCGCCCGGCTGAACTCCGCCCGGTATTCCGGCATCCGCCCCGCATGCCCGGCCGACAACGCAGCCCCGTCCAGTCGGGCTCGCATCGATCCGACAGACAGTCGGTGTGCCGGACCGACCGGACGATTGGCCCGCCAATCGGTCAATACAGCCGTGATCACGCCATCGGTCGGCACCGCTGCGGCATCGAGTGCGGTCACGGTCAGGAGCAGGCCGGCCCGACTCACCTGTCGCGGTTCGACACGATCGACCAGAGCCGCGACGCCTGATCCGAGCACATCGATGCGGTGCGCTGTCATTGCCCGGAGTCCTCGTCGCCGCCGTCGTCGATGCGGAGATTCTGGGCTCCGCTATCGGCGATCTCGGCGGCGACCTCGGCAGGTGGCGGCGTGGCGGCACAGACTGCCAACGGCTCGATGTCGCGGTCGGCGAAATAGCTCATGATCGCGAGTTCGGGTGCTCGCCCATCGCCGACGGCGATCTCGTGTGATTCCAACGCCGTACCCGGACGTAGGTATCCACCCAATTCACTGGTCCCGACCACCACGACGTGGCGGCCGTCGCCGGCCACGCCGAGGCCGACCGCCATCCGAATCCACGGCGCCACCTCCGGTGGCTGGACGGCGGCCAGGTGTGCTGCACGTGAGCGCAGCATCGCCAGATCAGCGTCGGCGACGTCGAGGTCAGATCGGTGGTCCGCGCCGCGGGCGTGCGCCATCGCGCCTGCCATCGCACCGGCCATGGCGCCACCCATCGGGGCCATCATCGGCGCTCCCCCGCCCCCCGACTGGTTTTCGCCGCGTTCGGAATCACTCTTTGATGACAGATCGTCGGTGATCTCTCGGGTTCGCCAGTCGAGTTGTCCGGCAGCCGCGGTCATCACCCGGGTCGCAGCGTCATGCGCACCCGACAGTCTGGTGGTGTCGCCGGACGCGGTCGCGACAACCTGACCCGCCAGCACGTCTCGATCGGCGATCGCCGCAACAACGGTGAGCCGTTCCTGCGTCTCGGCGACCGCATCACCGTAGGCGCGCGTGGTGGCCGAATGTTGGGCGAGACGGTCGATCACGGTGGTCAGGTCGACGTCGACGATGCGACGGGCCTGCTCCGCCATCGCGATCACGGCATGTCCGTCACCGGTCGCCGCGATCTCACGGGCCGTACCGCCGAGGACAACCTGCACGTCCGACAGGCGCCGCGCCAACGCCGAAAACCGTTCCGCGGCGAGGTTCACTCGACCCGGATCTGTTGTCGGCCAGAGCTTTTCCAATAGTTCGGCGACCGGGTCACTCAGCATTGCCGGGTTCCGAGCGCGGTGGCAGCCGCGGTGTCGACGTCGCCGAACTCGACGGAAACGCGAGTGAGGTTGTCACTGAAGGCAAGGACGGCTGACCGGACCGCACGCAGTTCCGCCTCGGTCACGCGGGCCGCGGCGGTCTGGGCAGAATCGAAAGCGGAACCGGTGTGGTGGCCGGAGCAGTCGCGCCGGAGATCACCGATGATCACATCGACCTCTGCCAGGATCGCATCGACCTCCCCGACCAGCGGGGCAAGCCGGTGTACCGCAGCGGTCAGTGCCGCATCGTCGACAAGCAGGTCACTGCCGGCTCGCTCGTCCATCACGCCTCCTCCCGCGCGGCGACCTCATCGAGATCCCGATAGTGCGGTCCAGGGTTTTCGACGATCTGCTCGATCAGCTGGTTCCGTTGGTTGGCGAGTTCGCCATCTGCTCGCGCGGTGAGTTCACAGATCAGCGACGACAACTGGTCGGCGCGATAGCGGCGCAGCGCAAGGGGTTCCAGATGCAGGTCGATCAAGGCGCCGCGCGCATTGATGAATACTGTGACGAGCCGATCCGTCGAGGTCGCCTCGACGGTCATCGTGCGCAGTTGTTCTTCGACATCGCGCAGTTGTGCGCGCTGTCGGTCGACTTCATCGAGCAGGGAGTCCCATGCCCGCTTGCTGACCGCCACTGTCCTTGCCGATTCGGTACTCATCGCCACCCCCCCAATGGTGTGCGGAGATCCTAACCCGCGCCGGACGCCGTCGGGTCGGGTGGCAGCAGATCAGGTGGCAGCAGATCGGGACGACGGGCGCGGGTACGTTCGATGGACTGCTCGCGGCGCCAGCGCTCCTGTTTGGCGTGATCGCCACTGAGCAAGACCGGCGGTACGTCCAGACCCCGCCACGACGGTGGCCGGGTGTAGCTCGGTCCTTCGAGCAATCCGTCAGAGAACGAATCCTGCTGATGCGAGTTCGCGTTGCCCAGAACCCCGTCGATCAGCCGGACGGTGGCCTCCACCATGGCCATCACGGCCACCTCGCCACCGATGAGTACGAAGTCGCCGATCGAAACTTCTTGGACCCGAACACGTTTGGCTGCATCATCGATGACCCGTTGGTCGATGCCCTCGTAGCGGCCGCAGGCAAAGACGATATGACGTTCTTTGCTCCAGGCGTGCGCCGTCTCCTGGGTGAACGGGACTCCGGCCGGCGTCGGCACCACCAGCAGGGCATCATCGGGACAGACCTCGTCCAGGCATGGGCCCCACACCGTGGGTTTCATGACCATCCCGGGACCGCCGCCATAGGGCGAATCGTCGACAGCCCGATGCACGTCGTGGGTCCAGTCGCGGAGGTTGTATGTGTCGAGCGCGAGTATGCCTCGGTCAATTGCCTTGCCGAGCAATGCCATTCGCATCGGCTCGAGGTACTCGGGGAAGATCGAGACGACGCCGATCCGAAGGGCCGGTTGTGGCGTCCCCGCCTGCGCAGACCCCTCGGTCACTCTGGATCCAGCAGGCCGTCAGGGGGATCGATCTCAATGAGATCGGGACTCACCGTGGGGACGATCGCCGTCACGAACGGGATGAGGATTTCACGGCCGTCAGTCGTTTTGACCGAGAGCAGATCGCCGCCGGGCATGTGAAGAACGTCGGTGACAACACCGACATCGTCGCCGGACACGGTCCGGACCGGGGCCCCCTGGAGCTCATGATCATAGAACTCGTCGGGGTCGTCACCGGAGGAGACATCATCCGAGTCGATGAGGAAGAGCGTCCCCCGCATATCGGAGGCCGTATCGCGGTCAACAACCTCCGCCAAGGTCAGCAACAGCCGCCCGGAATGATTCCGGGCGGCCGTCACCGTGTAGTTGTTCTCGACAAACGTGTTCTTGCCGGTCGACTTGCGTCCACGAAGGACGCTGCCGACGGCAAAGCGTTCGCCGGGTACATCAGTCCGGACGTCGACCACCAATTCACCGCGCACGCCGTGCGTTTTGGCAACGCGGCCGACAACCAGATCCATGTGTCTTGTACCGATCAGCGATCGGTGTCGACGATGTCGACCCGCACACCCCGGCCACCGATACCGGTGACAAGCGTGCGCAACGCGGTGGCCGTACGGCCGTTACGGCCGATGACCTTACCCAGATCCTCCGGGTTCACGTGAACCTCGACAAAACGTCCGCGCCGACCGGTGACGAGCTCAACGCGCACGTCATCCGGGAAGGCAACGATGCCGCGAACGAGATGTTCGACTGCGTCAGCGACAACGACACTCACTTGTCGGTTGCCTCAGAAGCGGGAGCCTCGGCTGCAGCCTCGTCGGCGCTGCTGTCGGCCTTCTTGGCGGCCTTCTTCTTCGGGGTGGTTGCCTCTGCGGCGGGTGCATTGTCGGCAGCGGCGAGCGCAGCGTTGAACAGATCCAGCTTCGACGGCTTCGGCTCGGCAACGCGCAGGGTGCCCTCGGTGCCCGGCAGGCCCTTGTACTTCTGCCAGTCACCGGTGATCTTCAGGAGTGCGGCGACAGGCTCGGTCGGCTGTGCGCCGACACTCAACCAGTACTGCGCGCGCTCTGTGTCGATCTCGATCAGCGAAGGCTCTTCCTTGGGGTGGTAACGACCGATGGTCTCGATCGCCCGGCCGTTGCGGCGGGTACGCGCGTCGGCGACGACGATGCGGTACTGGGGATTGCGGATCTTGCCGAGGCGGGTGAGCTTGATCTTGACAGACACGAGTTACTTCCTTCTATGGTCACAGTGCAATTCGGCGACGTTTCGGAATTGAAACGCCCGGTTTTGCTGTTCGTGTGGCGTGACCGCCGGTCGGTGTTGAGCCGGGTCCGGCGAACCAGCTGATCATTCTGCCAGAGTCGGGCCCCTGAACTGAAATCACGCCGTCTCCGACCGGCCCTGCCCGCCGTCGATGGCCGACCGGACTTCCTCCGCGATGAGATCGGCGTTGACCTGGGCGCCCGCCATCGCCCCGGCTGCAGCCGCCCCCGACACCTGTGCCATCAGGTTGGTGATGTTCCCGGCCACCCAGACTCCCGGGACTGACGTCACACCGTTCTCGTCTGCGGGGATGTGCTCACCCACACCCATGGGGTGGGCAACCGATTCGAGTCCGAGGTCGTCGAGGTATCCCGCGCGGGCGACAAATCTCGGCATCACCGTCAGTGCTTCCCGCTCCACGAACGTCCCACCCGCGAGCCGGACACCGGTGAGTTTGTCATCGCGTGACTCAACCGCGACGACCGCGCCTTCCACGACCTTGATCCCTCGAGCCGACAGCGCGGCGGCATCCTCGCCGGACAAGGTCAGCGCGTCATTGAGGAAGAGCGTCACGTCCTGGCTCAACTGGCGGAACATCTGTGCCTGATGAACCGCCCAGGCGTTTCTCGCGAGAACGCCGATGGCCTGATCACGTACCTCCCAGCCATGGCAGTAGGGGCAGTGCAGCAGGTCTTTGCCCCATCGTTCGCGCAGACCCGGAATGTCAGGCAGTTCGTCGATCAACCCTGTGGTCAGCAGGAGTCGGCGCGCGCCAACCGTCCGCCCGTCGGAGACAGTGACCACGAAGCCGGCGTCGAGCGCGCCGTCCACCGAGACGACCTCGGCGGTGGCCAGGTCGACGCCGTATCGGCGGACCTCGTCGCGGCCGATCTCGAGGAGTTCGGCCGGTGCGATCCCGTCTCTGGTGAGGAATCCGTGCACCCCGGCCGCCGGTGCGTTGCGCGGTGCCCCGGAGTCGATGACCAGGACCGATCGCCGAGACCTTCCCAGCATCAGCGCCCCACTCAAACCCGCGGCACCACCGCCGACCACCACCACGTCGTAATCACTCTGCATCTCATCAGTCATGTCCCCACCGTGCACTCCCCTCGTAGGTTCCAGCAAGTTTGTTTGCCATTTCGGCAATTTTTGGCAGACTCTTCAGATATGGACGACGACTTGAATCAGGCCCTGAGCGCAGTCGGACCACGACTGCGCGAGCTACGCCGGGACCGCGACATCACACTCTCCGACTTGTCCGCGACCACCGGCATCTCCGAGAGCACCTTGTCGCGACTCGAATCAGGCGGCCGCAAACCCACACTCGAACTGTTGCTGCCGTTGGCCAAGGCGTACTCGATACCCCTCGACGAACTCGTCGGCGCACCCCCGACCGGCGACCCTCGCATACATCTTCGGCCGATCAACCGTCATGGCCGCACGTTCATCCCACTTTCCAAGCGTGCGGGTGGTGTGCAGGCGTTCAAGCAGATCATGCCGCCGCAGGACGTCCGAGACCCCGAACTCAAGACCCATGAGGGTTACGAATGGTTGTATGTCCTGTCGGGACGGGTTCGACTGATCCTCGGAGACCGGGACCTCGAGTTGATGCCGGGAGAAGTGGTCGAGTTCGACACCCACGTACCCCACTGGGTCGGCGCCCTGGGGACAGAACCTGCCGAGGTCCTCAACCTCTTCGGCGCACAGGGTGAACGGGCCCACGTGCGGACGCGTTCGTGAACGCAGCTCAGATGACGTTGCCGCCGCAGACGATGGTCTCCGGCGACCGCAGCACCGTGAGATCTGCGATCGGATCACCTGACAGCACAAGGACGTCCGCGCGGTCGCCTGCGTCGAGTGTTCCGACTCCGAGCCATCGCCGCGCCGAGCCGCAGGCGGCGTCGAGGGCGGCCCGCGCGCCGAGACCGATGTCGGCCAGTGCCACCACCTCGTCGACGATCCGACCGTGTTCCACGAATCCACCGGCGTCGGTTCCGGCATAGATGTCGACTCCGGCGGCGACCGCACCGGCAAATGTGGCAGGCGCATCGGCGTAGAGCTTGCGCATGTGTTTCTGGTACGCCGGGAACCGGTCCGCGCCGTCCGCGATCGACGGGAAGTTCTCCACCTGGATCATGGTGGGCACCAGCCCGATCCGCTGCTCCGCCATCACCGCGATGAGTTCGTCGTTGAGGCCGGTACCGTGTTCGATGCAGTCGATACCGGCCGCGATCAGCCCGTACAACGCTTCGGTGCCGAAAACGTGTGCGGTCACCTTGGCACCACGATCGTGCGCAACCGAGATCGCCTCGCGAAGCACATCCTCCGGCCACAGCGGTGCCAGATCCCCGGTGTCGCGGTCGATCCAGTCCCCCACGAGCTTGACCCAGCCGTCCCCGGCATCCACCTGTCTGGCCACCTCGGCAGGCAGATCGGTGACGTCGTCGAGGTCGACGCCGTAGTCGCGTAGGTAACGCTTGGGACGGGCGATGTGCTTGCCGGCCCGGATGAACTGCGGACACTTGGAATCGGCGTCGAGCGGGTGCGTGTCCAGCGGAGAACCGACCTCACGGATGAGCGTCGCGCCCGCCCGGACATCCGCGTAGGCGAATGCGCGGGCCTGCTCGATGGTCACGCCCAGCCCCGGTGCGATACCCACATGATTGTGGGCATCCACCAGACCCGGCATGATCCAGCCACCATCGGTCACCGTGACCGCGCCCGGCACCGACTCGTACGAGATCACCCCGTCGGAAACCCAGAACTCGATCGGTTCCCCGGTCCCGACGGCACGACCACGAAAGTGCAACCGCGACTGCACCATAGGTGTGGTGCCGACTACTTCTTCTTGGGCCGCTGGAACTGGCTGACGTCGATACCCTCGAGCCCGGGCGGAAGCTGATCGAGCCCGGCGGGCATGTTCGACAGATCAGGGAAGCCGGCAGGCATTCCACCGGGCATGCCGCCAGGGAAACCGCCCCGCACCTTCGGCTGCGTCGGTCCGCGACCGCCCTTCTTGCCCTTCTTGCCGCCCTTTTTGCGATTCACCTTGCGGTTGGCGCCGGGCATACCCATGCGGCCTGCCATCTGCGACATCATCTTCCGCGCGTCGAAGAAGCGATCGACCAACTGGTTGACGTCGCTGACCGTGACACCCGAACCGTTCGCGATGCGGGCCCGGCGAGATCCGTTGATGATCTTGGGGTTGTCGCGTTCGGCAGGCGTCATGCCACGAATGATGGCCTGCACCTTGTCGAGTTGCTTGTCGTCGACCTGGGAAAGCGCATCCTTCATCTGGCCCGCACCCGGCAGCATGCCGAGCAGGTTCCCGATCGGGCCCATCTTGCGGATCATCAGCATCTGCTCGAGAAAATCCTCGAGCGTCAGCTCACCCTGACTGATCTTGTTCGCCGCGTCCTCGGCCTGCTGCACATCCCAGTGCTGCTCCGCCGACTCGATGAGGCTGAGCACGTCGCCCATACCGAGGATGCGGCTCGACATCCGGTCGGGATGGAAGACATCGAATTCGTCGAGCTTCTCGCCCGTCGACGCGAACATGATGGGACGGCCGGTCATCTCCCGGACCGACAGGGCGGCGCCACCACGGGCGTCGCCGTCGAGTTTGGTGAGCACCACACCGGTGAAGTCGACACCTTCGGCAAACGCCTCGGCGGTGGCAACGGCGTCTTGACCGATCATGGCGTCGAGCACGAACAGCACCTCATCGGGATTCACCGCATCGCGGATCCCCCTGGCCTGGCGCATCAGTTCCTCGTCGATACCGAGGCGACCCGCGGTATCGATGATCACAACATCGTGCAGCTTCGATTTGGCTTCGGCGACACCGCCTTTGGCGACCTCGATCGGCTCGGCAAGGCTCTCGGCGCCATCATGACCCGAGACACCGAGCTCCCCGGTACCACCGACGTTCTGCCCCGGATGGGGTGCGTACACCGGCACGCCTGCACGCTCACCGACGATCTGCAACTGACTGACGGCACCGGGACGCTGGAGGTCACAGGCCACGAGCATGGGCGTGTGCCCCTGCTTCTTGAGCCACGCGGCCAGCTTCCCGGCGAGCGTCGTCTTACCGGCGCCCTGCAGGCCCGCGAGCATGATCACGGTCGGCGGGGTCTTGGCGAACTGGATCCGTCGGGTCTCGCCGCCGAGGATGCCGACAAGCTCCTCATTGACGATCTTGACGACTTGCTGCGCCGGATTCAGCGCCCCGGACACCTCGGCGCCCTTGGCCCGTTCCTTGATCCGGCTGATGAAGCCGCGGACGACGGGCAGCGCCACGTCTGCCTCGAGAAGCGCGAGACGGATCTCGCGACAGGTGCGATCTATATCGGCATCGGACAGCTTGCCCTTGCCGCGCAGATCGGTAAGGACACCGGCCAACCGGCCTGAGAGGGAGTCGAACATGCCCCTAGCCTATCGGGACACCGGATTTACCGGGTTTGTCGTCGTGCTCTCGGGGTGGCGCCGGTGGTGGCACCACTGCAAGGATCGCGTGTTCGAGCTGGTCACGGGTCTGCGAGCCGTCTCCGGGCAACTGGATACAGAACGAGTCGACCACCGATCCGCCCATCGTGGCGACCTTGGCCCACGTGATGTTGACGCCATGACGTTCGAGAACATCACTGACCCGGGCCAGCAGTCCGACCCGATCGCCGGCACGGAGTTCGAGGATGACACTGCTGTCGTCGTAGCCGTCGAACCAGATCACCCTCGGGGGTGCCTGCGCGAACAACGCGGGCACCGCAGGCGACACGCTTCCGTCCGGCGGCGCCAGGGGCGCGCTGTCGCGTTCCTTGGCGTCCAGTCGTGCGATCACATCGATCCCACCTTCGACCGCCTGGATCAGTTGCTGGCGCAGCAATCCCACCTCACCGGGATCTCCGAAGATCGGCGACACGAGAAACGTGTTGACCGCACTCCCCGCGTGCGTCTGCACCACCGCACTGAGCAACCGCAGACCCCGCAACGACAGGACGCCTGCCATCCGGGACAACAAGCCCGGCTGCTCCGGCGCGATCATGGTCACGGAGAAGGTGTGCTGATTGTCGGTGGACACCATGTCCACGCTGATCCCACCGGCTTCGGCGAGGGCGATCAGCTCAGGTGTCAGCGGATCGGGGGTGGATAGGTCGCCACCCTCCATCAGCCGCAGACACCGCCTGACCAATTCACCGATCAGCGACGCCTTCCAGTCACCCCAGACGCCCGGTCCGGTGGCCAGCGAGTCGGCCTCGGCCAGCGCCGCGAGGAGCTCCAGCAGGACCCGCGAGCCACCCAGCGTGTCGACAACGCTCTGCACCGTCGCCGGATCGTCGAGGTCGCGGCGGGTGGCCATCTCCGGCAACAGCAGGTGATAGCGCACCATCTTCGACAAGATCACCACGTCCTCGGGCCACAACCCGAAGCGATTGCCCACCTGGTTGGCGAGTTCGGCACCGACAACGCTGTGATCGGCACCGCGGCCTTTGCCCAGATCGTGTATGAGGGCACCGAGCACCAGGAGGTCCGGCCGTGACACCCGCGTGGTCAAAGCGCTTGCGTTGGCCGCGGTCTCGACGAGATGCCGGTCGACGGTCCAGGTGTGGATGGGATCTCGGGGCGGAAGGTCGCGCACCGCACCCCATTCCGGGATGAGCCGGCCCCACAGACCTGTTCGGTCCAATGCCTCGATCGGCGCGATCATGTGTTCGCCGGATCCGAGCAGGACCAACAGATCGCTGAGAGCGTCCGCAGGCCAGGGTTCGCGCAGTTCCGGTGCAAAATCCGCCAGCCGGGCAAGTGTCGCTGCGGCCATCGGCAGTCCGGTCCGCGACGACGCCGCCGCGACCCGGAGGATGAGTCCGGGGTCCTTGCTGGGGAACGCGTTTCGCGCCAGCGCCACTTCGCCCTGGTGCTCGACGACACCCTCGTCGAGCGGTCGCCGGATCGGGGATCTCCGCAACTTCGACAATCCCTTGCGGGGCAAGGAGTTCGATGAGGTCCGCAAACCCACGTCGACGGCGTAGCTGATGGTGCGCGCACTGTCGCTGATGGTGCGCGCCAACTCGAACCGATCGCCGATCCGGAGTGCGGAACCGATCTCGTCGGCGTCCTGCGCCCGTAGCTGTTCCCGTGGTCGACCGGTGATCCGGTGCAGTTCGGTACGAACGTCCAGCAAGCGCGTGTATGCCTGGCGCAGACCACCACCCGGCGAATCCGGCCGCAGCGCGGCCATGCCGTCGGTCAGCTGCGCGATGGCCAAGGCATCGAGCATGTGCACATCACGCAGACCGCCACGACCGTATTTCAGGTCGGGTTCGGCGCGGTGCGCGATGTCGCCGCTGCGACGCCAGCGATCACGGGCCTGGTCGACCAGTCCGCCGAAGCGTGACCGGATGTCGGTACGCCACTGCTGGCGAACACCACCGATCAACAGCCGCGACAGGTCCTCGTCGCCTGCGATGTGCCGCGCCTCGAGAAGCCCCAGCGCCGCAGTCATGTCAGAGGCGGCAACCTGCAAGGCCTGCGACACCGTCCGCACGCTGTGGTCGAGCTTGATGTGTGCGTCCCACAGCGGATACCAGATCTGATCGGCGACCTCGGCGACGATGGCAGGATCCATCTCGTCGTGGAGCAGGATCAGGTCGAGATCGGAGTGGGGCAACAACTCTTGCCGCCCGAGTCCGCCGACCGCGACGATCGCAAACCCACTACCCGGTTTGATTCCGATCTCGGCAGCCTTGGTGGTGAGCCAGAAGTCGTGCAGGTCGACGAGCACCCGCCGAAGGGCGGGCGCATCGATGCGCTTGTTGCCGTCGGCGCGTGTGAGTAGTTGTTTGCGTGCCGTGACAAGGTCTGTTGCCGCGGCAGGGGTCGCGTGAGACGGCTGCGGTCCCGCCTCCGAGGGTTCCTCGGAAGCAGGACCGCGACCGCCATTGAGAAATGGCACTGTCTTACAGGGCTTCGCTGCCGCGTTCTCCGGTACGCACCCTGACGACGGCTTCCACCGGGGACACCCAGACCTTGCCATCACCGATCTTGCCGGTGCGTGCAGCTTCGACGATCACATCGACAACCTTGTCGACTGCGGCGTCGTCGACAACGACCTCGACCCGAACCTTGGGAACGAAGTCGACTGAGTACTCCGCACCGCGGTAGACCTCGGTGTGGCCCTTCTGGCGACCGTAACCCTGGACCTCGCTGACGGTCATACCGACAACGCCTGCTTGTTCCAGACCAGCCTTGACATCTTCGAGCGTGAACGGCTTCACGATCGCGGTAACTAGCTTCATTTGTTGTATCCCTCCATGAGGATCACCTAGCGAAATTGAGTTTGCAGGACTTAAGCGAAGTCATACGCGCTTTCGCGGTGATCCGTCTCATCGATACCAGTGTCCTCATCTTCGGTGGTGATCCGCCAGCCGAGTGGCTTGAGTGCGAACGCGATGATGGTGGTCATGACAGCGGTGAATCCGACAGCGACCAGTGCGATGACGATCTGGATGACCAGTTGCTTTCCGCCGCCACCGTAGAAGAGGCCGGTCTCGGAGGCCAGCAGGCCGATCCCGATGGTGCCCCACAGGCCGGCAACGAGGTGCACGCCGACGACGTCGAGCGAATCGTCGAAGCCGAGCTTGGTCTTGAGACCGACGGCAACAGCTGCGAGTGCACCGGCGATCACACCGAGGATCAGCGAACCGATCGGGGTCAGCGCGCCACAAGCCGGGGTGATGGCGACCAGACCGGCAACGATGCCCGATGCTGCGCCGACGCCGGTCGCGGACTTGTCGCGGATCTTCTCAACCACGAGCCAGCCGATCAGACCTGCTGCGGTCGCGGCGGTGGTGTTGATCCAGACCAGGCCTGCCAGAGCGTCTGCGGTGCCTTCGGATCCGACGTTGAAGCCGAACCAACCGAACCACAGGATTGCCGCACCGAGCATGACGAACGGCACGTTGTGCGGGCGGTAGGCGGTGCGACCGAAGCCGACGCGCTTGCCGATGATCAGAGCAAGGACCAGACCCGCCATGCCGGCATTGATATGGACAACCGTGCCGCCTGCGAAGTCGATCGGGGCAACCTTGGCAACGATGTCACCGTCGACGTCCTCGGTTCCGAAGATCCACGACGCGAAGCTGTCCTCGGCGTTCGAGAGCAGACCGCCGCCCCAGACCATGTGCGAGAGCGGGAAATACACGAGGGTGGCCCAGACGCCCGTGAACACCAGCCATGTCGAGTACTTCACGCGCTCGGCAAGCGAACCCGAGATCAGCGCGACGGTGATCACCGCGAAGGTCAGCTGGAAGCCGGCCCACACGATGGCCGGAACGTCTCCGAAGCCGCCGATGACATTCAACGTCTCGCCGTCGATGTCCTTGGTCTCCATCAGTTGATTGAGGCCGAAGAGTGAGAACGGGTTGTCGAAGATGCCCAGGATGTCGTTGTCGCCGGTTGTCGACGACGAGAACGACATCGAGTAACCCCAGAGCACGTAGATCACGCTCACGACACCGAGGGAGCCGAAGGACATCATCATCATGTTGATGATGGATTTCTGACGCGACAGGCCGCCGTAGAAGAAGGCCAGTCCCGGTGTCATGAAGAGCACGAGTGCGGCGCTCGTCAGGACCCAGGCGGTCGCCCCGACGTCGTAGGGCGCAAACGCATCGTCTGGCAGTGCCAAAACCACTGTAAGAAACCTCCTAGAGTGCGCCGACGGCTCGGCGCCTTCAAAGAGATTGGCGGGCGAGGATTGCGTTTAGGGTGCTCTGGTGTTTCATGCGTGTGAACCGCGACCCGATTCATGTTTCATCTATGTATACCGGCAGGAATGACGTTGATCAGACCGCCGAACCTACGTTGATTTGTTGTGTGAGGCCGTCTCGAGTCGCAGCAATTCGCAGGATCTGAGCAACGTTTGATCAGCCCAACAGAGCGTCGACAAACGCCTCTGGTTCGAACGGTGCAAGATCATCTGCGCCCTCTCCCAGACCCACCAGCTTGACCGGCACCCCGAGCTCGCGCTGCACATGGAAGACGATCCCGCCCTTGGCCGTGCCGTCCAGTTTTGTCAGCACCACCCCGGTGATCGAGACGACTTCGGAGAACACCTTCGCCTGGGTGAGGCCATTCTGTCCGGTGGTCGCATCCAGGACCAACAGCACCTCGTCGACGGCGGCCCGCTTTTCGACAACACGTTTGACCTTGCCCAGCTCGTCCATGAGTCCGGTTTTGGTGTGCAGCCGACCCGCGGTGTCGATCATCACCACGTCGACGCCTTCCTCGATGCCACGCGAGACGGCATCGAACGCGACCGCAGCGGGGTCGGCGCCTTCTTTACCGCGGACCACCTCGGCACCGACCCGCTCTGCCCATGTCTGCAGCTGGTCCGCAGCGGCGGCGCGGAAGGTGTCGGCCGCACCGAGCAACACCCGGCGACCGTCGGCCACCAGAACGCGGGCCAGTTTGCCGGTGGTGGTTGTCTTGCCGGTGCCGTTGACACCGACCACCAACAGGACAGAGGGCTTGCCTGCATGCGGAAGCGCGCGGATCGAGCGGTCCAGGTTCGGCTCGATCTGTGCGATCAACACCTTGCGGAGCAGGGCCCGGACCTCCGCCGCCGAACGGACCGGCGCCTGGGCGAGTTCGGTACGCAACTGGTCGACGACTGCCATCGTCACCGATGTACCGAGGTCGGCCATCAGAAGCGTGTCCTCGATCTCTTCCCAACTGTCCTCATCCAGGTCACCGGCACCGAGCAGCCCGAGCATGCTCTTGCCCAGTGCGTTCTGGGACCGTGACAGACGACCGCGGAGCAGGCCGAGGCGGCCCGCGGTCGGCGCGATCTCATCGAGCGCCGGCTCCACGGCCTTTGGCTCGAGCTCAGGTTCCGGCGCCACGATCTCCGGTTCGATGATCTTCGGCTCGAAGACCTCCGGTTCGACGATCTCCGGCTCGACGACCTTCGGCTCGACAACCTCAGGCGCAGGCTCGGGTGCCGGGGCGGCAGTCTCTGGCTCGGCCACCTCGGGCGCTGCAGTTTCAGGCGCTGCAGTTTCAGGCGCTGCAGTCTCAAGCGCTGGGGTTTCAGGCTCGGCGACCTCGGGTTCCGCTACCTCGGGTTCGACCACTTCCGGCTCGACGACCGGCATCTGGGCAGCGGGCGGTTCGACAACCTCGGGCTCGGGCGCAACATCTTTCGCAGGTGCACTCGGGACGTCCGGGGTCGGCGGTTCGGCAACTGTCGTCCCGGACCCGCCCTGGGTGAAGGAGAAGCCCGAACCCGCCTGATAGCCACCCGATTTGTCGACCTGCCTGGTGCCATCGGATCCGGTGATCTGATCTTCGCTGTCGCGCAGGGAGATTCGACGGCGACGGGAGACCACCAGGCCTCCGACCACCAGCGCCAACAGCAGCACGGCAACTACAACAACGATCGCGATTACGGCACCTGAGTTCACCGGCCCAGTCTGCCAGAGGGGATCTGAGCCGCACGTCCGGACACAGTCGAGGAACGTTCGCAACCGCACCGATGACCAGGATCTGGGCGTACGGTGATTGTCAGACCCTGCACCCATACTCGTTACGCCCTGACCACGACCAGGAGACGAACATGAGCATTTCGGTTGACCAGTCCGCTCTGACCACCAAATTCCTCGACGTGCGCGGGCTCACCGACCGTCTCACCGCAGCACTCTCCCCCGAAGACCAGACACCTCAGTCGATGCCGGACGCCAGCCCGACCAAATGGCACCGCGCGCACGTCAGCTGGTTTTTCGAGGAGTTCATTCTCCGCGACCTCCCCGGATACACCGTCTACGACGAATCGTTCCGCTACCTGTTCAACAGCTACTACGAGGCTGTCGGTGCCCGTCATCCCCGCCCGGAGCGTGGTCTGATCACCCGGCCCGGCACCCTGGAGATCACCCGCTACCGCGAGTACATCGACCGGGCCCTGGCCGCCGCCCTCACCGAAGACCGACTCGATGACGTGGCGATCGGACTGGTGGAACTGGGCTGCAACCACGAGCAACAGCACCAAGAACTAGTGCTGATGGATATCAAGCATCTGCTCTCCACCCATCCTTTCGGCCCGGTGTACGTCGATCGGGCGTCAGAGTCGAACGCGCGAAGTTCGACCGCGTCGGCCCCTCCCCTGCGCTGGCAATCGATGGCCGGTGGGCTGGTCGAGATCGGTGCCGACGATCGCGGGTTCAGCTACGACAACGAGGGTCCGCGCCACACCGTTTACCTACACGATTACGAGATCGCCAACCGGCAGGTCACCAACGGTGAATGGCTCGAGTTCATGGCCGACGACGGCTACCGGCGCAGCGAGTTCTGGTTGTCCGACGGCTGGGCCCGTATCCAGGAGACCGGATGGACCGCGCCGGGTTACTGGAGCAACGACGACGGGACCTGGACCACGTTCACGCTGTCCGGCCGTCGACCGGTGGTCTTCGACGAACCGGTTGCGCACGTCTCCTTTTACGAGGCCGACGCGTACGCCCGATGGGCGGGTGCCCGCCTACCGACGGAGTTCGAGTGGGAGAACGCCGCCGCCCTCACCGGCGGGCGCCGCGGCGGACTGCTCGATCCGAGGCGATGTCACCCTTCGATCGCCACGGAGGCGATGGTCGGCGACGTGTGGGAATGGACGTCGAGTGCCTATCTCCCGTATCCGGGGTTTGTCCCGGCCAACGGCGCCGTCGGTGAATACAACGGCAAGTTCATGAGTGATCAGCACGTCCTGCGCGGCGCAAGCGCTCTGACACCGCGCGGCCACGAGCGGATCACGTACCGCAATTTTTTCCCGGCGCCCTCTCGATGGGTGCTCAGCGGGCTGCGGCTGGCCCGATGACGGGGTCGAACACGTCTGTGAACCCGGATCTGGTCGCCGACGCGATGGTCGGCCTGTGGCAGGACCCGCCGGTCCTGCCTGCGAAGTGGTTGTACGACAAGCGCGGCAGCGAGCTGTTCGATGAGATCACCCGTCTGCCGGAGTACTACCCCACCCGCCGGGAGACCGAGATCCTGCGGACCCACAGCGTCGACATCACCCGGCAGTCGGGTGCCCGCACCATGATCGAACTCGGATCGGGGACGTCGGAGAAGACCCGTTTGTTGCTGCAGGCATTCACCGATCGCGGCGGCGCGTTCACCTATGTGCCCCTCGACGTGAGCATCGAGATGCTCACCTCGGCGTCCGAGCAGTTGGCCGCGGAGTTCCCGGCAATCGCGGTCGAACCTCTCCACGCCGATTTCGGGGATCCGGCACTGTCTCTGGCGCACCATGCCGGCCCGCGGATGGCGATCTTCTTGGGCGGCACCATCGGCAACCTCGACACCCGTGAACGCGCCGACTTCTTTCGGCGGATCTCCGGGGCGCTGCGCCCCGGGGACTTTTTCCTGCTCGGCGCCGACCTGATCAAGGATCCAGGCCGACTCATCGCCGCATACGACGATCGCGCAGGCGTGACCGCCGATTTCAATCGCAATGTGATCGAGGTGTTGCGGACCGGGTTGGCGGCACGAGGCCTGTACGCGGACGACTTCGATCACATCGCGAGGTGGAACCCCGCCGAACATCGGATCGAGATGTGGCTCCGCGCCCGTCGCGACATATCAGCCGAGTTCGGGACCATCGAGCGCAGCTGGGAATTACCCAAAGGTGCCGAGATCCTCACTGAGATCAGCACCAAGTTCGACCTCGACACCCTGCACGGCGAGCTCGCGGCCGCCGGCCTCGACCGCCACCACACCTGGACCGATCAGGCCGGAGACTTCGCAGTGCTGCTCAGTCAGGTCGCTGCCTGACCTGCTTCGACGGTCGGCGGCGCGCCCAGGTCTTGGCCCCGCATCCGCTGCGAGATCACCGTGGTGATGCCGTCGCCCTGCATGCTGACGCCGTAGAGGGCGTCGGCGACCTCCATGGTCGGCTTCTGGTGGGTGATGACGATCAATTGCGATTTTTCGCGCAGCTGCTCGAACAGAGTTATGAGCCGGCGCAGGTTGGTGTCGTCGAGCGCAGCTTCGACCTCGTCCATCACGTAGAAGGGTGACGGGCGAGCCCGGAAGATCGCCACCAGCATGGCAACCGCGGTCAGCGACTTCTCACCACCGGACAACAGCGACAGGCGTTTGACCTTCTTGCCGGGTGGACGGGCTTCCACCTCGATGCCGGTGGTGAGCATGTCCGACGGATTGGTCAGGACCAGACGTCCCTCACCTCCGGGGAACAAGGTCTTGAAAACCTCGACGAACTCGCGTTCGACGTCCGCGTAGGCCTCGGTGAACACCTGCAGGATCCGGTTGTCGACATCCTGCACCACGTCGAGCAGGTCTTGGCGCGCTTTTTTCACATCTTCGAGTTGCGTGGACAGGAAGTTGTAGCGCTCTTCCAGCGCGGCAAACTCTTCCAGCGCAAGCGGATTCACCTTGCCCAGAGTGTTCAGATCCTTTTGGGCCTTCTTGGCCCTGGCGGACTGGGTGGCACGGTCGAACGGGATCGGCGTCGGTGCGACCACCGTCTCGCCGCGCTCCTTGGCCTGGTTGTACTCGGCGATCTCCAGCTCCGTCGGCGGCAACGCGACCTCGGGCCCGTACTCGGCGATGAGATCGTCGGGACTGATCGCGAAGTCGTTCATGATCTGCTCTTCGAGCTGCTCGATCCGCAGCGACACCTGCGCCTTGGCCACCTCGTCGCGGTGCACCGCATCCTTCAACGAGGCGAGCTGCGCACCGACCTCCGCTGCGGTCTTTTTGACCACGTCGAGATGTTCGGTCCGGGTCGCGCGCTCACGCTCGAGTTCGTCGCGATACGACTGTGCCTGTGCCACAGCAATTTCCAGACGCGCGGCGATCAGTTTTCCCAACTCCAGCGCAACCTCTGCCACCTCCGCGGCGTGGGCGCGGGCCTTGTTCTGTCGTTCGGCACGTTCCCGCGCCTCCCGCTCGGCGCGCGCGGCCCGGCGCAGCGAATCGGCCTTGCCGCGAACCGAGGCCAAGCGCTCCTCGGCACTGCGCAAGACCAGTCGGGACTCCATCTCAACTGCTCGGGCCTCGGCGACCGCGGCAGCTGCCGCATCCCGCTCGGTGTCCGGCAGCTCACCGCCACCGCCGCGATCGGTGCTCTCGTCCCGGGCCATGTGCAACCGCTCCTCGGCGGCCGCGAGTGTGGCCATCGCCTCGGTGCGGCTGTCCTCGACACGGGCGCGTTGCGATGCCAGACGTGCCGATTCCTCTTGCGCCGCACGGGCCGCCTGACCGAGCCGGGCGAGTTGTTCGTAGATCGCACCGAGCTGCGCGTCCGATTCATGCAGCGCGGCGAGTGCCTGTTCGGCGGTATCACGGCAATCCGACTGCTGGGCCAGCGCGCCGGACAGTGCGGCCATCAGTTCTTCGCTGCGTCGACCGGCCTGCACCAGATCGTTGCGGGCGGCGTCGATCGCGGACTGCACCTCGATGGTGGACGGCCGCGCGCCGGTGCCGCCGCTACGCCATCCGGCACCGATCAAATCGCCGTCGAGCGTGACGATCCGCAGCGAACCAATATGCGGTACAACTTGTTTCGCATCCGCGACAACCAGTTCGGCCACCTCGACCGTGTCGGCGACGACGGTATACCCCAGCAAGAGTTCGACAGCACCGTGCAGCGCTTCGGGGACCGAGACCACCTCGAGCGCCCACCGCGCGCCTGCAGGCAGGGTCGCACTTCCGCGACCGGTCGCTTCGACACCTCCGATGAGCACCGAGGCGCGGCCGCCCTCGTTCTCCCGCAGCGCCGACAACGATGCGCGGGCCTTGGGCAGATCGGCGGTGGCCACCGCGTCGGCGGCCGGGCCGAGTGCCGCGGCGATGGCGGGTTCGAAGCCCTCCTCGACGCGCAACAGCGAGGACATCGGGCCGAGCAATTCGGACGAACGGTGCTCCATCAGCCAGGCACCACCGTCTTTGCGCTCCAGACCGACTGCCAATGCATCGATCCGGGCCCTGAGCGAGGTGACCCGTTGTTCGGCCGCACGTTCGGCGGCCTGTAGTTCGGCGACCCGCTCGTTGGCCTGGTTCAGCGCGGCGACGCTGCGCTCGTGGTGTTCGTCGAGGCCCAGTTCCGAGGCATCGAGGTCGGCCACCGTCGCCGACGCGGCATCGAACTCCTCGCCGGCCGATTCGGCGCGGGCCGCCGCGTTCTCGATGGCGGCACCGAGTCGGGCCGTTTCCGCGTCGATCGTCTCGACCTTGGTGCGCAGATTGTCGACCTGGCCTTCGAGTCGCGCCAATCCCTCACGCCGGTCGGCAACGGCCCGGACGGCCGCCATATGTGCACGTTGGGCTTCGGCAGCCTCTTCCTCCAGTTCGGCGAGGGCCTCCTTGGCGCCGTCGAGCTGCATTCCGGCCTCTTCGACGGATTCGGTGAGCGTGGTCTCCTCGGCGGCGGCGGCCTCTGCCTGACGATCGAGTTGTTCGGGATCACGACCCGAATCCGTCCGAACCGGCTCTGCCAGATAGCGGCTGCGTTCTGCAGCGATCCGGCAGGTCGCGCCGACCCGCTCGGTCAGCGCGGACAGGGCGAACCAGGCCTGGCCGGCCTCGTTGGCCGCCGGAACGATCTGTGCCAGCGACTTCTCGTTGTCGTCGACCTGGATCTGGAGTTCATCGAGCTGGGCGGCCAGCTCGTCCTGCTGCCTGCGGAGTTCGCTTTCGCTGGTCTGCTGCTCGGCGAGTTCGCTGCGGCGGATCACCAGGTCGTCTGCAGCAAGCCGGAGCCGGGCATCGCGGAGGTCTGCCTGGACCGTCTGCGCGCGGCGGGCGATCTCGGCCTGGCGACCGAGTGGTTTGAGCTGACGGCGCAGCTCCGAGGTCAGGTCGCCCAGCCGCGACAGGTTTGCCTGCATCGCGTCGAGCTTGCGGACCGCCTTTTCCCGGCGTTTGCGGTGTTTGAGCACACCGGCGGCCTCTTCGATGAAGGCTCGGCGTTCTTCTGGCCGGGATTCGAGGATCGAGGCGAGTCGTCCCTGTCCGACGATGACATGCATCTCACGGCCGATGCCGGAGTCACTGAGCAATTCCTGGACGTCCATCAACCGGCAGGAACTGCCGTTGATCTCGTATTCGCCGGCGCCGTCCCGGAACATCCGGCGTGTCACCGACACCTCGGAGTAGTCGATGGGCAGCGCACCATCGGAATTGTCGATGGTCAGCGTCACCTCGGCCCGACCCAGCGCGGCCCGGCCCGAGGTGCCGGCGAAGATGACGTCTTCCATCTTGCCGCCGCGCAATGCCTTGGCGCCCTGTTCGCCCATCACCCAGGTCAGGGCATCGACCACGTTTGATTTGCCGGACCCGTTGGGTCCGACGACGCAGGTGATACCTGGTTCAAATCGCAGGGTGGTTGCCGACGCGAAGGACTTGAATCCCTTGAGCGTCAAGCTCTTGAGGTGCACAGCGCCTCAGCCTACCGTCAGCGCTCGACAAATCCGGTCAGGTCTCCCCGTGGGGGTTCCCAATCGGTGACCACCGTGTCGACCTTTCCGGGGCTCTTCCCGGCGTCGATCAGGTCCAGGAGGCCCTGGCATGCTGTGCGCTCACCCTCGGCGGTGATCAGGACCCGACCATCGCTTTGATTCGACGCCGACCCCACCAGTCCCAATTCGAGCGCACGCGAGCGAGTCCACCATCGGAATCCGACACCCTGCACGTATCCGTGCACCCAGGCCCGCATCCGCACCACCTCGGATCCCGACTCCGTCATGACCTACTCCGTCCCGCCTGATCGGTTTCGCCTATTCGGTTTCGCCTATTCGGTTTCGACAGTCAGACCGACCTTGGTGCCGGCCTTCAGGGTGCGGCCGACGGTGCAGACCGCGTCAACGGCCCGTTCGACCACCACGAGCAGCCGCTGAGCTGCCTCGGGATCGAGTTCGGACAGGTCGACCTCGAGCACCTCGTCGAGCTGCGGATAGACCTCGTTCTCGCGGTCGGCGGCACCGCTGACCCGGATCGTGGCGTCGTAGTCGTCACCGAGGCGGCGTGAGAGCGGCTTGTCCGAACTCATTCCGGTACACGCCGCCAGGGCGATCTTGAGCAGCTCACCCGGCGTGAACACGCCCTCGACCCCGTCCGAGCCGATCAGGACTTCAGCGCCGCGACTGCTCTGGCCGGTGTACCGACGGGTTCCGGTGCGCTGTACCCACAACTCGGTGGTCGAGGGCGCGGCAGAGTTGATGGGTTCGGTTGCGGTCATGTCGATATTTAACACCTGCGGCCAGGCCGCAATTCCACGGGCGGGTCGCCCACAATGGCACCGCGGCCACACCCCGCGGTTTCACCAACGATTGATGTGCAGAACGTTCTCGAGTGGTTCCCGCGGCGCCGGTTTGAAGGTCTCACCGGTGAAGTAGGCAGTCGGGATCAGCGCGGCCTGGTGATATCCGGCGGGGATCCCCAACAACTCGGCAATCTCGGCTTCGCGCTGCAAATGCAATGTGGTCCAAGCGGTTCCGAGACCGCGGGCCCGTGCCGCGAGGGCGAAACTCCACACGCCCGGCAACAATGAACCCCACAGTCCGGCCTGGTTGCCCGCCGGTAGGTTCTTTCCGGCTTTGATGCAGGGGACGACGAGTACCGGAACCTCACCCATGTGTTCTCCGAGCCAGGCGACACTTCCGCCGATCCGGTGCTGCACGGTGGCCCGCTCGGGGTCGTCGGCAAAGAGTTTGGCCGCCGACTGATCCGAAGCCAGGTACTCGTCCACGAGTTCGCCGTAGATGCGACCTACTGTGGCCCGGATCTCGGGATCGGTGATGACCAGCCACTGCCACCCCTGCCGGTTCGACCCCGACGGTGCCTGCAGTGCGATCTCAAGACACTCCTTGATCAATTCCAGCGGTACCGGCCGGGTCAGGTCGAGCCGCTTGCGCACGGTCCTGGTGGTGGTGAGAAGTTCATCCGGTGTCAGTTCGAGGGTCATGACACGATCATGCCTGCCCGCTCATCGGATTGAGAACAGGCTAGCCCCGGGGTCTGATCTGGCAGCGAGGACAGCTGAACGAACTGCGGTTCATGAATTGCTCGCGACGCATGATCGCGCCGCATCGACGACAGGGTTCGCCTTCCCGCCCATACGCATTCAGGGACCGTTCGAAGTAACCGGATTGCCCATTGACGTTGACGTACAGGGCATCAAATGACGTTCCACCCTGTTCGAGGGCTTGCGCCATCACCTCTGCGGCGTTGTCCAGTACCGACCGCAACGCCTTTGCCGTGAGCTTGTCCGTGAGCCGCAGGCCGTGAACCCGACTGCGCCACAGGGCTTCATCGGCATAGATGTTGCCAACGCCCGACACGACGGTCTGGTCGAGTATCGCCCTCTTGATCTCGGTGTGCTTGCGTTTGAGCACCCGGACCACGGCATCCGGATCATATTCTGCGGCAAAGGGATCCGGCGCGATGTGCGCGATCGACGACGGGCCGAGGGTGGGATCACCGATCGTCGGGGCAGCGATCAGATCGTCGACCATCCAGCCACCGAATGTGCGCTGATCGACAAATCGCAGTTCGGTTCCGTTGTCGAGCGTGGCCCTGATCCGCAAGTGGACCTCATCGACGGCACCGGCCGGCTGAACCAGCATCTGCCCACTCATCCCGAGGTGCACAACAACTGCCAACGGATCTGCGCCGCCAAGTGGATCGGCTTCCAGCCACAGATATTTGCCGCGTCGGCGTGCGCCGGTGACGGTTGCGCCCGCGAGCATTCCGATCAGATCGAGCGCGCCACCGAGGTGTCTGCGAACCGCACGCGGATGCAGGACCTCGACCGAGGTGATGCGGCGGCCGACAACGTGATCGGCGAGGCCGCGGCGTACCACCTCGACCTCAGGCAGTTCAGGCATCTTCTCCTGTCCCGGAAATCGCTTTCCAGGCAGTCGATGCGGCCAACTGTTCGGCCTCTTTCTTGGTCTTCCCGACCCCGGAACCCAATGGTTCATCGCCGACGAGAACCGTCGCGGTGAACTCCTTGCAGTGGTCCGGACCGGTGGACGTGATCTGGTACACCGGCACCCCGAGAGCCTTTTCGGCCGTGAGCTCCTGCAACGACGTCTTCCAGTCGAGGCCTGCTCCCAGCGCTGCCGACCGGCTCAGCGCTGACGAGAAGAGTGCCAGCACGGTGGTGCGCGCGGTTTCCAGCCCCAGCTCGAGGTGGATGGCACCGATCAGTGCCTCCATACCGTCCGCCAGGATGCTCGCCTTGTCGCGGCCGCCGGTCATCTCTTCACCCTTGCCGAGGCGAAGGTGGGCCCCCAGACCTCCCGGACCCAGACCGCGCGCGACATCGGCCAGTGCGTGCATGTTGACCACGCTGGCGCGGATCTTTGCGAGTTCACCTTCGGCGCGATCGGGATGGGTGCGGTAAAGGTGTTCTGTGACAACAACACCGAGCACTGAGTCCCCGAGGAACTCGAGGCGCTCGTTGGTCGGGAGCCGACCGTGTTCATATGCGTAGGAGCGATGCGTCAGAGCCAGTTCCAACATTTCATCGGACAACGAAACGTTCACCGCTGCCAGCAGATCGCCATGATCGGCCGGAGCGTTCACACCTGACCCGACGGTTTCTGTCACTGTTTCGACTCTGGATCCTCGGCAAACTTTGCTGCCAAGCCGGCCCAGCGTGGGTCGATCTTGTCGTGGCGATGACCGGCTTCGGTCACTGCGAGCCGCACGCCACATTCGGGGCACAGACCCTGGCAGTCCTCGCTACACACCGGGGTCCCTGGCAGGTCGAGCGCAACCGCGTCGATGATCGCCTGTTCCAGATCGATCTTGTCGTCGGCGATGCGATGCATCTCGTCGGCGTCGGTCGTCGTATCGGTGGCGCTGTCCGGATAGACGTACAGCTCGGTCAGGAAGACGCTCACGGTGCCGGAGATGGGCTCCAGACAACGGACACACTGACCTTCGGTCTCGCCGCTCACGCAGCCGGTGACCAGAACGCCCTCGGAGACGGCCTCCAGGCGGAGGTCGAGATCCACATCACTGCCTGCCGGGATGGCGATCATATCCAGACCGATGCGCGGCCCATCGGTGATGGCCCGATGTACCTCCCGCATCGAACCGGCCCGTCTACCCAAACTACGGATGTCCAGGGAGAACGGGCCATCTACGGGATGGGATTGACGTATTGAACTGCCTTCGCGAGCTGACACAAGGAACCACGATACGCCTCGGATAGCCGCATTCGACAATCCCGACATAACCGGGATTCAGATCCGGTGTATGCGCTGGTTCAGACGGCCATTCCGGTACCGAAATCGCCGCGGCGGACGTGCTCTGCGTAGTCGTGCACGCCGGCACCGGTACGTAGTTGCTGGCGCCCACGATTCACCGAGCGGATCGTGCCGGTCAGCAATTCCTCGAACTCGGCCAGCTTGTTGTCGACGTAGACATCACATTCGCCGCGAAGACGATCGGACTCGGCATGCGCCGCGTCGATGATCCGCTCGGACTCGGAGCGAGCGGCCTGCACGACCTCGGTCTCGGAGACCAGTCGCTGCTGTTCGGCGATGCCCTCGGCGATGGAACGTTCGTAGTTGGCGTTGCCGGATTCGATCATCCGCTCGGCCTCGGCATGCGCCCGCCCGGTCACCGATTCGTATTCACGGCTCGCGGCAGCGGCCAAACGCTCGGACTCGGCGGTGGCATCGGCCAGCATCTGGCCGGAGTGCGACTGCGCCTCGGCGACCATGCGGTCGGCATGCGACTTCGCCTCGGCCAGGATCCGGTCGGCTTCCGCGCGCGCATGAGCCAGCGACGAATCCGCTTCGGCGGTTGCCTCCCCGACCATGGTGTCGGCATGCAGACGCGCATCGCCCAGCAGTTTGTCGCGCTGATCGAGCACATCCTGCGCGTCGTCGAGGTCGCCGGGAATGGCGTCCTTGACGTCGTCGAGCAGTTCCAACACGTCGCCCCGAGGAACAACGCAACCCGCCGTCATCGGAACACTGCGTGCTTCTTCGACGATCGCACCCAATTCGTCCAGCGCTTCGAATACCCGGTACACAGCTACCTCACTCCTCGCCGCAAACCCTGACGGTCGTGCCGGGTTGGCACGCACTCATCGTGTTGCGATCGGTGGTTTGTGTTATTTCTGTGACTAGTGTGCCCAATGTTGCGGCTGTGACGACGCAACCCAGGCCGGTGTGTCGGGGTCCAGAGTAGGCCGAATGCTCGACCGAAACCCCCGAGTGGTCGCCAAACACCGCGGCAACGAGGGACGACCACCGCGATCTCAGCGGCCGGAGGACAACTTTGCGAGCAGCTGTTCGTGCACGACGGGCGGCAAGAAGTCGCGGACCGATCCACCCAGTTTCGCCACTTCCTTCACCAGAGAGCTCGACACATGTGCCAGGCGGGGGTCCGTGAGCATGAACACGGTCTCGACGCCGGTGAGATCACGATTCATCTGCGCCATCGGTAGTTCGTACTCGAAGTCCACGGCACCGCGCAGGCCCTTCACGATGGTATCGAAACCCTGCTCGCGCACATGATCGACCAGCAATCCCTGCCAACTCTCGATGCGGACGTTCGGCAGGTGCGCGGTCACCTTCCGCAGCAATTCGAGCCTTTCGTCAACTGTGAAGAGGCCCTGCTTGTTCGGGTTGATCGTCACAGTGATGATCAACTCGTCGAATCGGGCCGCGGCACGTTCGAAGACATAAAGATGCCCCGAGGTGACGGGGTCGAACGATCCTGGACAGACGGCTCCGGACATGACAGCAAAGTTAGCAGCCCGCAGCACGCGTCCACTCAACCGAGTTCGGCCATTTCGATCCGGGTCTCCCCATACTTGCGGACCTCCGGATGGCCGAATACCTCTGGCCAGTCGGTGTCCGCACTGCGCACCGACCGTTCGAGCACCACCAGACCCCCGGGAGCCAGCGGCCCCGCGGCCAACAGGGTGAGCATCTCGGTGACCTGTTCGTCGGGTAGGTCATACGGAGGGTCGGCGAACGCCAGGTCTGCCACCGGCGCACCCGCACGCAGATGGTCGGCCACGCGCCTGCGGACGAGGCGGGCGCCGGACAGGCCCGAGGACGTGATGTTCCCACCGATCACTTTGGCGGCCTTGGCGTCGGATTCGACAAGAATCGCCGACGCGGCTCCGCGTGAGAGCGCTTCGAGGCCCAAGGCGCCTGATCCGGCAAAGAGGTCGAGGACCACGAGCCCGGAGAAGTCGATCCGATTGCTCAGGATATTGAAAACCGACTCACGTACCTGGTCGGTCGTCGGGCGGGTGCCGACGGCCGGAACCGTCAGGCGCCGACCGCGGGCAGCGCCTGCGATGATGCGGGTCATGGCGTCCATTCTCCCGTCACGGCAACGGACCCGGAAATCGGGGGATGCAGCGCAAACAGTTTCGGAAGACAAGATTTTGTGAGGCACCTCACAAACAGGTGGTGATCAGCCGTTTGTAGGGTGCTTTTCGCACCAATCTCGCTGGGTGGGTGACATCGATGTGACGCCTTGTTAACTTGAAATTCGATATGAGCCCAACTCAGATCAGCGCTACCCTAACCTCCGCGCCGGACGCGGTGGCATTTCGTTCACCAAAGGTTTCTGACGGAGTCCGGCTCTGGGAAATCGCCCGTGACTCAAAAGTTCTCGATCTGAACTCGAGTTACGCTTACGTTTTGTGGTGTCAGGATTTCGCCCAGACATCAGTTGTCGCCGAAGTCGACGGTGAAATCGTCGGTTTCGTGACAGGCTATCTACGTCCCGAATTGCCCGACGTCGTGATGGTCTGGCAAGTTGCCGTCGACGCCGACCAGCGGGGACTCGGATTGGCCGGAAAGATGTTGGCCCAGTTGATGGATCGACTCGAACCGCGCGGAATCACGACATTGCACACCACCATCAGTCCAGACAACGACGCCTCGCAAGCATTGTTCCAAGGTCTGGCCGATCGCCGTGAGATGAGCATCCGACGCGAAGATCTGTTCTCGGCCAACGATTTTCCGGACAATCACGAGCAAGAGGATCTGTACATCGTCGCACCGCGACGCTGACCCCCACGATCCATCCACCCGCCTCACAAGGCGGCCTACGGCGTAGCAAACGCCGCACACCAAGGCGGAAGCCGGGATCGACCCGCCCGCCAGTTCAGCCAGCACTCCCAGCTCAGTTCGAAACCGACCTGTTCTCCCTGACGCGTTCAGGTGAGAGAAACGGGCACTTTTCGCACCCATCGGAGGAAACATGACTGCCTCAATGCAAGAAACCTTTTCGGCCAACATCTTCGAGACCCGCGAGTCCGAGGTCCGCAGCTACAGCCGCGCATGGCCCGCGATCTTCACAAGCGCCAAGGGCGTTTGGGTCACCGACCGTGATGGCAACCAGTATCTCGATTTCTTCGGCGGCGCAGGCGCTTTGAACTACGGGCACAACAATCCCCTGCTGAAGGCCGCCCTGCTCGAGTACATTGAAAACGACGGCATCACCCACGGGCTGGACATGTCGACCACGGCCAAAGGTGAGTTCCTGCAGGCATTTCAGGACAAGATCCTGGTCCCCCGCGGACTCGACTACAAGGTCCAGTTCCCCGGCCCCACCGGCACGAACGCTGTCGAGAGTGCGCTGAAACTTGCCCGCAAGGTCACCGGACGAACGTCGATCATCAACTTCACCAATGCTTTTCACGGCATGACCCTCGGGGCCCTTTCCGTGACGGGCAACTCGATGAAGCGTGCCGGCGCAGGCATCCCGCTGGTGCATGCCACTCCCATGCCCTTCGACAACTACTTCGACGGCGTGGTCGAGGACTTCAGCTGGTTCGAGCGCGTCCTGGACGACTCGGGCAGTGGACTCAACCGTCCGGCCGCGGTCATCGTCGAAACCGTGCAGGGTGAGGGTGGCGTCAATGTCGCCCGCCCGGAATGGCTCCGGGCCTTGTCCGAGCTCTGTAAGCGTCGCGACATCCTGCTGATCGTCGACGACGTCCAGATGGGTTGCGGCCGTACCGGAGCGTTCTTCTCGTTCGAGGAGGCCGGCATCGTGCCCGACATCGTCACACTGTCGAAGTCGATCGGCGGTTACGGACTGCCGATGGCCCTGACACTGTTCAAGCCGCACCTCGATGTGTGGGCGCCCGGCGAGCACAACGGCACGTTCCGCGGCAACAACCCCGCGTTTGTCACCGCCACGAAGGCCATCGAGCATTATTGGTCCGACGACACCTTCGAGAAGGAGACGTTGGCCAAGGGCGAACGGATCCGTGATGCGTTCATCTCGCTGTGCAGCACGCACAAGGGCATCAGCACCCGCGGTCGCGGCATGGTCCAGGGTCTGGTGTTCGACGATGCCGACAAGGCCGCCAAGGTCTGCGCTCTCGCCTACGACCGTGGCCTGCTGGTCGAAACGGCAGGACCGTCCGATCAGGTTGTGAAGCTGCTGCCGCCGCTGACGATCACCAACGCCGAGCTCGATCAGGGTCTGGCAATTCTCGCCCAGGCGACCACAGACATTCTCTACTCCTGAGTTCTGACGAACTCCACTGCAACAGAAAGGTTTTCGAATGATTGTGCGCACGACGCAGGACATCACCGACACTGACCGCGACATCACCGCCGACAACGGGAACTGGCGCTCCAAGCGCATCGTTCTCGGCGGCGACCTGGTCGGCTTCTCGTTCCACGAGACCACCATCAAGGCCGGAACGGACAATGAGTTCCACTACGCCAACCATGTGGAAGCCGTCTGGTTGATCGAGGGCGAGGGAACACTTCTCGACCGAGAGACCGGCGAGAAGTATCCGCTCGGCCCCGGCTCGATGTATCTGCTCAACGGTAACGAGCGCCATACCGTCACCGCCGATACGCAGATGCGCATGCTGTGCGTCTTCAACCCGCCCGTCGTCGGCAATGAGACCCACGACGAGAACGGCGTCTACCCGCTGGTCGCCGTCGGCGCCTGACGCGGTTCGGCCACGCGCAGACCCGCCGCCTCCGGGACCTCGCCGGGTAGCGCTGTCTGGTGCACGTGCGATGCGCCAGTTGCCCGGAGGCTTCGGTGTCCTCGTCGGCCGGACCGGAGCAAGAAGAACTCGGCACCCCAGTGCATGGGGTGCCGAGTTTTGCGTTGGGGATATCGCACCGCGGCGGGCACACACAACCCACCGGTACCCTGGACGTCGTGCGAACCCGCCCGGTGCAGTGGGCACCTGCAGAGCCCACCGATCCCGACACCGACCTCCCTGCGCGGATGCAGCAACTCCGTCATCAGCTCGCAGGCAAGCGCGCACTCGTGCTGACCGGGGCCGGCATGTCGACCGATTCCGGTATCCCCGACTACCGCAGTCCGGATGCCCCGGCCCGGACGCCGATGACCATCGAGATGTTCCTGAGTTCGCCACAATTCCGCCGTCATTACTGGGCCCGCAATCACATCGGCTGGCGGCACATGGATGCCGCGCTCCCCAACGCCGGACACCGCGCGCTCGCCGCCCTGGAGCGAGACGGCCGGATCAGCGGCATCATCACCCAGAACGTGGACATGCTGCATCTCAAGGCCGGGAACCGGGCCGTGCTCGACCTCCACGGGAGCTACGGTCGAGTCCGCTGTCTGAGCTGCGCGCATGTGATGTCCCGCCATCGGCTCGCAGATCTGCTCGAACCACACAACGCCGGGTATGTCACCCGCATCCGTGGCCGGGGCGCCATCGAAGTGGCTCCGGATGCCGATGTCGTGGTCGCCGACACCGCCGACTTCATCATGGTCGACTGTCCGGCCTGTGGCGGAATCCTGAAACCCGACATCGTCTACTTCGGTGAAAGCGTGCCGAAAAGTATTGTCGAGCAAGGCTTTGCGATGGTCGACGACGCAGACGCGTTGCTGGTACTCGGATCTTCACTGACGGTGATGAGTGGTCTGCGTTTTGTTCGGCGGGCCTGGCGCAGCGGCACACCCATCTACATCGTCAACCGCGGGTCTACCCGCGGCGACGAGATTGCCACGCTCAAGATCGACGGCTCCTGCTCACAGGTACTCGAGGTGTTGAGCCAGGACCAGGACAACCTCTACAGCGCCACCAGATCGTCGGCATGAACCACCGGCCTGCGAAAGTCCGCAGGTAGGTCTGACGTTGATCTCCCGATCATCTGGGCCACTTCCCCGGCATCGTAGGCAACGACGCCCCGTGCCCGGGTCTGCCCGTTCTGATCCGCGAGATCCACCACATCACCGTTGTAGAAGCGCCCCTTGATGGCGACGATGCCCGCTGCCAGCAACGAATGCCGCGAGCGGGCGACAGCGCGTATCGCCCCGTCATCGAGGATCAGGCGACCGGTGGCCTCTGCGGCATGCCGAACCCAGAACTTGCGGGCCGAGAGGCGTTGGGGGCGCGGCGCGAACGCTGTACCCACCGAGGCATCGGTCAGTGCAGCGGATGCATCGGCCGCTGCCGCCAGCAAGACCGGGAGTCCGGCGTCAGCTGCCAACCGGGCCGCCGAGAGCTTTGAAGCCATCCCTCCGGTACCGAGTGCGCCACCGCTACCCGCGATGACACCGTCGAGGTCTTCGGGTCCGCCGACCTCGGGGATGAACGTGGCGTCCCCCTTACGTGGGTCACCGTCGTAGAGTCCGTCGACATCCGACAGCAGGACCAGGGCATCCGCCCCGGCCAGATGCGCCACCAGTGCGGCAAGCCGGTCGTTGTCGCCGAACCGGATCTCGTTGGTTGCGACGGTGTCGTTCTCGTTGACGATCGCCACCGCACCCAGCGAGCGCAACCGATCAAGTGTCCGTTGTGCATTGGCGTGGTGAGCGCGCAGCGAGACGTCATGCGCGGTCAGCAACACCTGCCCGACCGTCCGGCCGTAGCGGCCGAAGGACGTGTTCCAGGCGTGCGCCAGCGCGAGCTGACCGACGCTGGCGGCCGCCTGTTTGGTCGCCAGATCTTTGGGCCGAACCTTCAGACCCAGCGGCGCAATACCCGCACCGATGGCACCGGACGACACCACGATGACGTCCGATCCCGCGCGCATCCGCGCTTCGAGTGCGTCAGCAAGCGCGTCGAGCCGACCGACGTCCAGGCCCGTCGTCAACTCGGTGAGCGCGGACGAGCCGATCTTCACGACGATGCTGCGGGCACCGGTGATCTGTTGCCGGGTAACGCTGGTCACGACTCGTCCGGATCCTCGAGTTCCACTTCGAGGCCGCGGCGCAGGCGCCGGGCGATCTTACGGTCGGCGGCTCCGATCCGGTCGGGGCGGTCGAGTCGGATATCCGACCCACGACCACTCATCGGGAAGTCTTCGGCCACAGCAACTTGCGGCTCCCATTCGAACGAGACGTCGCCGATGGTGACGACGCATCCGGCCTCGGCACCCTGTTTGACCAGTTCCGCCTCCACACCGAGTCGACTGAGTCGGTCGGCGAGGTAGCCAACCGCCTCGTCGTTCCCGAACTGCGTCTGCTTGATCCAGCGCTCCGGCCGCGTACCGCGGACGATGAAGCCGCCGGGCTCGTCCGGATCGGCGATCACCGAGAATCCGTTGTCGTCGGTGGCGATCGGGCGGATCACCGGTCGACGGGCAACCGGCTTCGGGTTATCGATCCGGTACTGCCGCACCTGGTCGGCAAGTGCGTACGTGAGTTCTTTGAGGCCCTTGTGGGTGACAGCCGAGATCATGAAGACCGGCCAGCCACGCTGTTCGAGTTCAGGTTTGATCAACTCGGCGAGTTCAAGGGCATCGGGCACGTCGATCTTGTTGAGGATCACCACGCGCGGTCGGCTCGCGAGATCGCCGAGACCGGTGTCGGACTTCAGAACCGGCTGATAGGCGGCCAGTTCGGCTTCGAGCACATCGATGTCGGTGATCGGGTCACGACCGGGTTCGAGGGTCGCACAGTCGACCACGTGCGCGAGTACCGCGCAACGCTCGATGTGGCGTAGGAAATCGAGTCCGAGTCCGCGACCTTCCGAGGCGCCGGGGATCAGGCCCGGGACGTCGGCGATCGTGAAAATGTCCGAACCGCTGTTGACCACACCCAGGTTGGGTCGCAGCGTCGTGAACGGATAATCAGCGATCTTCGGCTTTGCTGACGAGAGCACCGAGACCAGCGACGACTTGCCTGCCGACGGGAAGCCGACCAGTCCGACGTCGGCGACCGACTTCAGTTCGAGCACCAGCTCGCGGATCTCACCCTCTTCACCGAGGAGGGCGAAGCCGGGGGCCTTGCGCGCCTTGGAGGCGAGCGAGGCGTTTCCGAGACCGCCACGTCCACCGGAGGCGGCGGCAAATGTAGTGCCCTCCCCCACGAGGTCGGCCAAGAGCTTGCCGTCGGGGCCGAGGACCATCGTGCCGTCCGGGACCGGCAAAATCAGCGGTTCGCCCTTTGCGCCATCGCGATTGGCACCGGCACCGGGTCGGCCGTTGCCTGCCTTGGCATGCGGGTGGAAGTGGAAGTCGAGCAACGTGTGGACCTGCGAGTCGACCACTAGGGTCACGTCGCCGCCGTTGCCACCGTTACCGCCGTCAGGACCACCGAGGGGCTTGAACTTCTCGCGATGAACAGAGGAGCAGCCGTGGCCGCCGTTGCCCGCGGTCGCGTGAATCGTCACGCGGTCAACAAATCTAGACATTTTTCACCTTGCGAGAGTTAGGAAATTTCTAAGGGGCGGACCGGATCGAGTGACCCTGCCCGCCCCTTAGGAGCTATAGCTTTGTGAAGCTGGCTGCGCCGGATCAGGCCTGCACAGGCTCCGGAACGATATTGACGGTCTTGCGGCCGCGCTTGGCACCGAACTCGACCGCACCTGCAGAGAGAGCGAACAGAGTGTCGTCGCCGCCACGTCCGACGTTGATGCCGGGGTGGAAGTGCGTGCCGCGCTGACGAACGATGATCTCGCCGGCGCTGACCTGCTGGCCACCGAAGCGCTTCACACCGAGTCGCTGGGCATTCGAATCGCGCCCGTTGCGCGAGCTGGATGCACCCTTCTTATGTGCCATGACTGTTCTCCTGAGAAGTGTGTGGGCTTGGTTTACTTGATACCGGTGACCTTGAGAACCGTCAGCTTCTGACGGTGCCCCTGGCGCTTGTGGTAGCCGGTCTTGTTCTTGAACTTGTGGATCTTGATCTTCGGACCCTTGACATGCTCGACGACCTCGGTTGTCACCGAGATCTTCGCCAGCTTGTCAGCGTCAGTGGTCAGATCAGCGCCGTTGACGACAAGCGTCACGGGCAGCGAGACGGTTTCACCGAGCTTGCTGTCAATCTTCTCGACCTTCACCAGATCGCCTTCAGCGACCTTGTACTGCTTACCGCCGGTCTTGACGATCGCGTACGTTGCCATCGGAGAGCTACCTCTAACTGTCTGTCGTGGTTCATTCGGGCTCTTGCCCGTTGCCGATCCGGCCGGGCGCTGCATCGGGCACAGCGCTATCCGTCCGCCGAATGGCGACTTTGCAAGGTTACGGGAGTCTGGCCGACCAGGTCAAACCAGCTCCCATATCGGGACGTCTTTCAATCTTCGACCGGCGGTCCTGCCGGTCGTCCGGCCGCACGGCGGCGCGGTTTGCGACGCACGGCAACCGCCGGTTCTGTGGTCGCTCCCACCGGACCCGACGTGGTGACGGGTGCGGCCGGAGCAGCTTCGACAACCACCGCAGGCTGCGACGGAGCCGAAGATACTGCAGGCTTGCGCCGTACCGCGCGCCGACGCTTGGGTGGCGTCGTGTGCCCGGTCGGTGCTTGTGCGGCATGCGACGAGGAGTCGTCGTCTGCCGCGGCCGTGGTGTCGACCTTCGTTGCCGGCACCAGGGTTTCGGCAACCGTGACATCCGTCACCGGGGGCTCATCGACCTTGTCTGCGGTGACAACGATCGATTTCGGCGCGCGCCTCGACCCTCTCTTCGCAACCTGGGGGGCAGCGATTTCCGGAGCCTTCGGCTCGGTCTGTGGTTCCGGAACCACAGCGGTGTCCTCGACCACCGGTGATTCCACCGCAGCCGACGACGTCACCGTGTCGTATGCACCCGAATCGGCTTGCGCGTCATGGGTTTCGGTATCGGTGTCCGGGTTATGACTCGCCATCGCCCGGAACATCGGATGTTCGGCCGGACTGTGGGCGGTCGGCTTCGTCTCGACGACCTGCGCGGCGACCGGCTGATCCGGCTTGCTGCCCCGACGATTTCGGCGCGGGCGCTTCGAATCACTGCCACCACGGCTCGAGTCGTCGCCGCCGTTGGATATCTCGACCGGGTTCGCGTGCACGATGATCCCACGACCATTGCAACAGGTACAGGTGGTCGAGAACGCCTCGAGCAGTCCGGTGCCCAGACGCTTACGCGTCATCTGCACCAGTCCGAGCGACGTCACCTCCGACACCTGGTGCCGGGTGCGATCCCGTCCCAGGGCCTCGGTGAGCCTGCGCAGCACCAGATCCCGATTCGATTCGAGGACCATGTCGATGAAGTCGACGACGATCATGCCGCCGATGTCACGCAACCGCATCTGCCGCACGATCTCCTCGGCGGCTTCCAGGTTGTTGCGGGTCACCGTCTCTTCGAGGTTTCCGCCGGAACCGGTGAACTTGCCGGTGTTGACGTCCACCACCGTCATGGCCTCGGTGTGCTCGATGATCAGCGTGCCGCCGGACGGCAGCCAGACCTTGCGGTCCAACGCCTTTGCCAGCTGCTCGTCGATTCGGTACACGTCGAAGACGTCGGGCGAGTCCGCATGCGGCTTTTCGAAACGCTCGACACGATCGAGGAGGTCAGGTGCGACGCCACGGACGTAGCCCTCGACCTCGTTCCAGGCGCCGTTACCCTCGACGATCAACTTCTTGAAGTCTTCGTTGAACAGGTCGCGGACAACCTTGACCAGCAAATCCGGCTCTTCGTACAGGGCCTGGGGTGCAGTCGACTTCGACTTGCTTGCCGCAGGCGTCGCGGCGTTGATGGTCTCCCACTGCTGCTGCAGACGCTCGATGTCGCGGGTCAGTTCGTCGGCAGCGACGCCCTCGGACGCGGTGCGGATGATCACGCCGGCGTCGTCGGGGACGATCTTGCCGAGGATCTGCTTCAGTCGCTTGCGCTCGGTGTCGGGCAGCTTGCGGCTGATCCCGGTCGATCCGCCACCGGGCACGTACACCAGGTAGCGACCGGCCAGAGAAATCTGAGTGGTCAGGCGTGCACCCTTGTGCCCCACCGGATCTTTGCTGACCTGCACCAGGACCGGGTCGCCGGGCCGAAGTGCCTGTTCGATCTTTCGCGAACCGCCATCGAGACCGGCGGCGTCCCAGTTGACCTCACCGGCGTAGAGAACACCGTTGCGGCCGCGACCGATGTCGACGAAGGCTGCTTCCATGCCGGGCAGGACGTTCTGTACCCGTCCGAGGTAGATGTTGCCGACCATCGACGACGAGTTCGAGGTGGTCACGAAGTGCTCCACCAGAACGCCGTCTTCCAGGACTGCGACCTGCGTGTAGTCACGGGTCGCCTGCGATGCGTCCGAGGACGAGTTGTCGCCGTGCGCCTCGTGGGTCACGGTCGCGGCAACACCGGAACGTTCCCGCACGACCATCACGCGATCAACCGATTCCCGGCGTGCCAGGAACTCGGACTCGCTCAGGATCGGCGGACGGCGACGACCGGCGTCACGACCGTCCCGGCGACGCTGACGCTTGGCCTCGAGCCGCGTCGAACCGGAAATACCCTGCACCTCATCGCGATCGCGGCTACGCGACTTGTTGCGGGGTTCGCGCTCGTGCACAACCGTATTCGGCGGATCGTCTGTGGTGGTGGTGTCATCACCCTCGCCACCCTCGCCACCCTTACGACGGCGACGACGACGGCGACGACGGTTGGCAGAACCCGCTTCGCCGGACTCGTCCGAGTCGTCGGAGTCCGACTCCTTCGACTCACCGGTCGCCCGGTCATCTGAGCCTTCCAGATCGTCTGCAGACGATTCCACTGCGGAATCGGCCTTGTCGTCGGCGGTGTCATCGTCGGAGCGCGAGGTCTCGGTACCGGATGCGGTCGTGGTCTGATCCGCCTCGGCGTCGACCCTGGGCTTCTTCGACCGGCTGCGCTTGCGGCGGTTACCGCTCCTGACCTCGGGCTTGTCCGAGTCGGTCTTCTCGTCCTCGGAGTCGGCAGCGTCAGAGGTCTCTGCATCCGATTCCTCTGTATCCGCCTCGGCAGCGGTGTGCGCGTCGGCACTGTCCTCGTCGGTTCCATCCGCCGATGCGATTTCACCGCGCCCGCGGCCACGTCCTCGACGGCCACGACGACGCCGGCGCGAGCCACCATCACCATCGTCGTCATCGGAATCAGTATCGGAGTCCGACTCATCCCGGTCCTGCTCTGATTGAGCAGCTGCGGCCGGTTCGGCGGACAAGAACAGCGGAGATCCGGCATGTTCGGCTGCCGACGTGGGCCGCTCCACTGCGGGACGCTCCAGTGCGGGTGCAGTGTCCTCATCGACCGCGGAGAACAGATTGAGCGGCTCGGCCGCTTTCTTGCGGGATGCCCGGGGCGCACGTACCCGCGCCTCGGGGGGCGCAGATTCGGCAACGGCGTCGGCTTCTACAGCCGCGACCTCGGGTTCGACGACCGGGACCTGTGCCTCGACAACCGGGGCGTCCGGTTCGGAAACCGGGGCCGCGGGCTCAGCGACCGGGGCCGCGGGCTCAGCGACCGGGACGTCAGCTGCCGGCGCCTGGGGTTCGGGCGCCGGGGTGGATGCGTCCGCGGTTTCGACCGCTACCTCAGAATCCGCCGGTTCGGCGCCTTCACCGGCAGCGATCTTGTCGCGAACAGCTATGGCTGTACTTCGCACGATGCTCGACTGGGGGCTGCGAGCTGCAATCCCCATGTCGGCCAGGTGCACCAGCACTTCGCGGCTACTCAGCCCCAGAAGTCTTGCCAGTGCATGCACTCGCATCTTGTGCGGAAACTCTTGCGCCGAACTGCTGTTGTTCAGTTCGTCCGGCGACTGCGTGTCGGCCACGTATTCTCCTCAAGCCCCCGGGCGCGGATAAACGCGGCCACGCGAGGGCTGTGCTATTTACCCGGACTCGGCCGGGATTGTTAGGTCTCGCTTCGCCCGGTGGATGTGGGACGTTCCCCGCACCCGCCGGCGATGCCTGGCGTGATGATTGACTTTCTCGAGCGCCACAATGTCCACGCCACGTCGCATGAGAATCCATGCGACCTGGGGACCGAGCATTCGATCTGATCATCTGGTGGTCGGCGCCCGACGGGCTCGACAACCTCTGCCAGTATCCCACACAACCCGGAGGTCGCGGCCAAGTCCTCCGAGTTCGTCGCGAACTCGGAGGACAGCCACACCATCAGCCGAGGTCAGGGAACCAAAGCGCGATTTCGCGCTCCGCGGAATCGGGCGAGTCCGACCCGTGGACGAGGTTGAACTGGGTGCTCAGTGCAAAGTCACCGCGGATCGTGCCGGGGACGGCCTTCTCCACAGGATCCGTGCCGCCGGCGATCTGCCGGAAAGCGGCAATCGCGCGGGGGCCCTCGAGGACCGCAGCCACCAGCGGCCCCGAGGTGATGAATTCGAGCAACGAGGGATAGAAGGGCTTGCCCTCGTGCTCGGCGTAGTGGCCCGCAGCGATGCCATCGCTGACGGTCTTGAGCTCCATCGCCACCAGCGACAGGCCTTTTCGCTCGATTCGGCCGATGATGTCGCCAACAAGTTGGCGGTTCACACCGTCGGGCTTGATCAGTACCAGAGTGCGTTCAGTCACTGAACAAGCCTAACCTGAGGCCCGCGCCGCCTTACGGCTGGCAGTACTCGCCGGTGACCGCGAAGAATCCGTAGCTGAAGACCCCACCGCCGGTGGGAGCCGGATCGACCACAACCTGCACACAACCACCCTGCGAGGCCAGTGCCTCATCCACGGCGCTGTCGAACCGCGCTGCCATGGCCAGGTTCGCGAGCTTGTATTCCTCGGGCACCGGGATCGATGAGACGAACTCCGGCAGGTTCATGTCGGCGGCGCGTTCGGTGAGTGCATGCGTGGCGATGTATCCCCATTGACTGCCACCGACCGGCATCGGCGAGCCGGCCTCGGCCGACGCCGCCCCGGTTCCCACGACCAACCCGGTGGCGATGCAGGCAACAGCACCGAGCGCGGCGAATACGGCAGGGACAAACTTCCGGGTACGCGACATAAAGAGCACAGACCTTTCGATCACAGGAGGCGGATTAGCCAGCAGACGATGTGTAGGCGATCTTGTCAGCGCCGACCGCTCGGCGACACCCCATATGCCCGCTTTTCAGGTCACGGTCCGGCAACGACGTCCCTGTGCCCGGACATTCAGCCTTCTATCGGTTCCTGGCCGTTCAGCTGCCCGCGTTCTATCCGCAATCGCACATCACGTTTGATATATGCGATGTACAACCACACGATCCCGAATACCACACCCACAACGCCGATGGACCAATGAATCGCCCAGCCGGCAATCGTGATGGCTTGCAGCGCAAGGTTGTACGGCAACGCCCAACTCCGGCCTTGCAGTCCGGAACCGAGGATCATGGCGAGCGTGAGCACGCCGAGGTAGAGGCTTGACCACAGTGTCAGTCCCCCACCGACCCGCCACACGATGGGAAAGGCCAGTGCGACGACGATGGCCTCGAGGATCAGGGTCCCGGCCATCACGCCACGAAAACCCCGCCACGGATCCACGCTCGGGGCGGTGAACCGCTGCGGAGCCGACCCCTGGGAGTCGGTGGAGTCGTTGTCGCTCATGCCGGATCCTTACCAAAAAGTGTGCGCGCGGCACCCGCGGTCACCACCGACCCGGTGATCACCACGCCTGTTCCCGACATCATTCCGCTGTCGTCGAGGCTTTCCTCGGCGAGCTCGATGGCGGCCTCGACCGCGTCGGGCAGGAAGCCATGGACCTTGACCCGCTCTTCGCCGAAGATCGAGATCGCCACCTCGGCGAGGAGTTCTGGATCCATCGCGCGCGGGGAACCGTTGTGCGTCAACACGATGACGTCGAAAATCGGTTCAAAGGCGCGCAGCAACCCGGCAACGTCCTTGTCTGCCATCGCGCTGACGACACCGATGAGGCGTCGGAAATCGAACTCCTCCGCAAGTGCCGTCGCCAGCGCTGCCGCCCCGTGCGGATTGTGCGCGGCGTCGAGGAAGACCGTCGGCGCCGAGCGCACGCGTTCGAGGCGGCCCGGATTGGTGACAGCGGCGAATCCGGCGCGGACAGCCTCGACATCGAGTTGCCGATCTGCTCCGGCGCCGAAGAACGCCTCCACCGCGGCCAGTGCCAGCACCGCATTCGACGCCTGATGGGCGCCGTGGAGCGGCAGGAAGACCTCGGGGTATTCGCCACCGAGACCCTGCAACGTCAGCAACTGCCCGCCGACGGCCGTGCGCCGTTCGAGCACCGCGAACTCCGAGCCCTCACGCGCGACAAACGAATCGGCCTCGACCGCCGCCCGCAACAACACGTCGGCGACCTCGGGTGTCTGCACCGCCAGGATCGTCACCGGATCGGTCGGCACCAGTGAATCCGGCGCCTTTTTGATGATGCCGGCCTTCTCCTCCGCGATCGCGGTGAGTGTGTCACCGAGAAAGTCGCTGTGGTCCAGTGCAATCGGCGTGATCACCGACACCGTGGCGTCGATGACATTGGTCGCGTCCCATCGCCCGCCCATCCCGGTCTCCACCACGGCAACCTCGACCGGCGCTTCGGCGAATGCGGTGTACGCCATCGCCGTGAGCACCTCGAACTTGCTCATCCGGGGGCCGTCCGCGGCAATCGACCGGTCATCGATCATGTCGATGTACGGCTCGAGTTCGCGATAGGTGTCCACATAGGTCCGCGGTGAGATCGGCAGACCGTCGATCGAGATCCGCTCGGTGGCCAATTGCAGGTGCGGGCTGGTGATCCGGCCGGTGCGCCGATGCAGTGCGGTGAGCAGCGCATCGATGATCCGCGACACCGACGTCTTGCCGTTGGTGCCTGCGATGTGAATCGACGGGTAGCCCTTCTGGGGCGAACCCAACAGATCCATCAACGCCGAGATCCGGGCCAGGGATGGTTCGATCCGGGTCTCCGGCCAGCGGGTGTCGAGCAGTGCCTCGACCTCGGCCATCTCGGCGAGGTCTTCGGCGGTCGGGGCCTGATGGTCGGGGTTTCGGGGTTCGGTCACGATCCGGAACCCATCGCCTCGATCTTCGCGGTGACCCTGACGACTTCATCTCGGGCAAATTGCTGCCGCTCACGAATCTTGGCAACCACGGCGTCCGGCGCCTTCGCCAGGAACTGCTCGTTGCCCAGCTTCTTGGTGGTCGTCTCGAGTTCTTTCTCGGCGACAGCCAGATCCTTTGCCAGTCGCCGCTTTTCGGCCTCGATGTCGATGGTGCCCGAGGTGTCGATCTTCACCGTGACGGTGGTCGCTCGCAGACGCACCTCGATGGTCGCGGTCGCCGAGAAATCGTCGTCGGCAGGCGTCAGCTTGGCGAGCGAGTCGATGTAGTCGCGCTGGCCGGCAAGATCGGCCTCGTCGAGGCCGATCAGTTCGGCAGCCACCTTCTGCGACGGCTTGAGACCCTGGTCGCTGCGGAAGCGACGAATGTCGGTGATCAGCTTCTGGGTGTCGGTGACCCGGTTTGCCGCAACGGTGTCCGTCGCAACACCCGAATCGGTCGGCCACTGCGAGATCACCACTGATTCACCGCCGGTGAGTGTCTTCCACAGCACCTCGGTGACAAACGGCATCACCGGATGCAGCATCCGCAGCAGCGCGTCGAGGACGTTGCCGAGCACGACTTTGGTTGCGGCCGAACGCGCTTCGTCGTCACGCGCGAACTGCACCTTCGCCAATTCGAGGTACCAGTCACAGAACTCGTCCCACGCGAAGTGGTACAACGCCTCACAGGCCTTGGAGAACTCGTAGGCCTCGAAGCCGGCGTCGACGTCGCGACGGACTTGTTCGAGCCGGTCCAGGATCCAGCGGTCGGTGTCGGTGAGATCGCCGCGCGCTGGGAGTTCACCGACCACAGCACCGTTCATCAACGCGAACTTGGTCGCGTTGAACAGCTTGGTCGCGAAGTTCCGGGACGACTGCGCGTGATCGTCGCCGACGGACAGGTCACCGCCGGGGTTGGCACCGCGGGCCAGCGTGAACCGGAGTGCGTCGGCGCCGTACTGCTTCACCCAGTCGAGCGGGTCGATGCCGTTGCCCTTCGACTTCGACATCTTGCTGCCGTGTTCGTCGCGCACCAGTCCGTGCAGGAAGACGTTCCGGAACGGGACCGGCGCATCGGCGCCGATCTGCTTGCCCAGTTCGTCGGCCACATACGTGCCGAACATCATCATCCGGGCGACCCAGAAGAAGATGATGTCGTATCCGGTCACCAAAACCGAAGTGGGATAGAACTTCTTGAGTTCGTCGCCGACCTCGGGCCAGCCCATCGTCGAGAAGGGCCACAAACCCGACGAGAACCAGGTGTCGAGTACGTCGTTGTCCTGGACGTATCCGGCAGGCGGCTCTTCATCGGGTCCGACACAGACCATGTCGCCGTCGGGTCCATACCAGACCGGAATCCGGTGCCCCCACCACAATTGACGCGAAATACACCAGTCGTGCATGTCGTCGACCCAGGCGAACCAGCGCGGTTCGAGTGATTTCGGATGGATCACCGTCTCGCCACTGCGGACGGCGTCACCGGCGGCCTTGGCCAGCGTCTCGACGCGAACCCACCACTGCATGCTCAGGCGCGGCTCGATCGGTTCACCACTGCGCTCGGAGTGACCGACGCTGTGCAGGTACGGGCGCACCTCTTTGACGATGCGACCCTGCTGTGCAAGCACTTCGCGAATCTTGGCGCGGGCCTCGTAGCGGTCCAGACCATCGAACTCGGTGCCGGTCCCGGCCACGCGAGCCGATTCGTCCATCATCGTCGGCATCGGAAGATTGTGGCGAGATCCGAGTGCGAAGTCGTTGGGGTCGTGGGCGGGGGTGATCTTCACCGCGCCGGTGCCGAACTCGGGATCGACGTAGTCATCGGCGACCACCGGGATCTTGCGGTCGACGAACGGGTGTTCGAGTTCGGTGCCGACCAGGTGCCGGTACCGGTCGTCGTCCGGGTGCACGGCGATCGCGGTGTCACCGAGCATCGTCTCGAGACGGGTCGTGGCCACGACGATGTGGGGTTCGTTGTCATCGAGGGAGCCGTAACGGAAACTGACCAGCTCACCCTCGACATCGGAATACTTGACCTCGATGTCGCTGATGGCCGTCTTCATGACGGGCGACCAGTTCACAAGCCGTTCGGCGCGATAGATGAGGCCGTCGTCGTACATCTGCTTGAAGACGGTCTGCACGGCCTTCGACAGACCTTCGTCCATCGTGAAGCGTTCGCGCGACCAGTCGACGCCGTCGCCGAGGCTGCGCATCTGCGTGCCGATGGTGCCACCGGACTCCGCCTTCCACGCCCAGACCCGATCGATGAACTCCTCACGACCGAGGTCGTCCTTGTTCTCGCCCTTGGCCGTGAGCGCTCGCTCCACCAGGCTCTGGGTGGCGATACCGGCGTGGTCCATGCCCGGCAGCCACAGGACCTCGTAGCCCTGCATGCGGCGTCGCCGGCACAGGGCGTCCATCAACACGTGATCGAGGGCGTGTCCCATGTGCAGCGACCCCGTGACGTTCGGCGGTGGCAACACGATCGAGAACGGCGGCTTGTCGCTGGTCGGGTCGGCGGTGAAGTATCCGGCGTCGACCCATCCCTGATAGAGCTCACCCTCGTACGCACCTGGATCCCAGGCCTTGGGCAGGGCGGTGGGGCTGCTGTCGGGATGCGCGGTCGATTCGGTCACCGGCCAATTCTAGGCAGTCGCCCGGCGAGCGAGAAAAGCGCACGTCGGGTATAGCGGTCCCGACACCGATCCGGGCTCAGTGGACGCGGAGCCGATGCAGGTCTTCGGGCGCGTTCACGTTGGTCAACCAGGCCGGATCACTCAAGGTCACCCGGTGGGTACGCAGCGCGTCGACGGCGGCGAGCATCCGGCGTTCCCCGGTCTGGACCAGCTCGGCGAGGGTTCCGGCCACCCGCGTGCGGTACACCCCGGCCAGCGGGTGGGCCCGCTGCGAGTCCACCGCGATCACGGCGTCGTCGGCATCGGACAGACCCCGCAGCAACTCGTCGATCATCTCCACCGAGATCAGCGGCATATCGGTGGCACACACGAACACCACGTCGCGTCCGGCTTCGGCTGCCGCGGCCAGCCCACGGGCAAGACCGGCCAACGGTCCGGCGTCCGGCTTCTCGTCGGTGACCCAGCGGATCTGCTCGGTACCGGGATGTTCTTCACTGAGCCCCAGATACGCAGGCGACTTGGCCGAGGCCACAACCAGAACCGGATCACACCGCTCCGCCACCACACGAGTGACCCGGCCCAACATGGATTCGCCGTTCCAGGCCATTGCCGCCTTGTCGCTACCCATCCGCTTCGATGCGCCGCCTGCCAAGACCACTGCGCCCACTCGTGATGTCTCCATGCAGACAGTTAACGCGAGCCGGGCGTTGCTGTGGGTGGATTCGGGCCGACAGGGGAAGATGGTTTGCATGGACACTGAATCGATTCCGGAGCCCGGGCCCGCCGAGCTCGACCAGCATCCGCCCAAGCAGTGGGCGGCCGGAGTCACAGCGGTTGCAGTTGCGCTCAATCGCGCGGTCAAGCAGATGGGTCCCGTCCGTACGGCTCGCACCCTGGTAGGCCTCAATCAACGCAACGGATTCGATTGTCCCGGTTGCGCGTGGCCGGAAACGCCGGACCACCGCAAGCATGCCGAGTTCTGCGAGAACGGCGCCAAAGCTGTTGCCGAAGAAGCGACAAAACGAACTGTCGGGCCGGACTTCTTTGCAGCGCACAGCGTTTCCGACCTTCGCGAGCGCTCGGAATACTGGATGTCGCAGCAGGGCCGGATCACCCATCCCATGGTGTTGACCGCTGACGACGATCACTATCGTCCCATCGACTGGGAGCAGGCATTCGCACTGATCGCCGATGAACTCAAGGCGTTGGAGCATCCCGATCAGGCGGCGTTCTACACCTCCGGCCGCACGAGCAACGAGGCCGCGTTTCTCTACCAACTGTTCGCCAGGTCGCTGGGTACCAACAACCTGCCGGACTGTTCCAACATGTGCCACGAATCCTCGGGCAGTGCACTCGTCTCGTCGATCGGCATCGGCAAGGGGTCGGTGTCCGTCCCGGACATCGAGGTCGCTGACCTGATCATCATCGCCGGACAGAACCCGGGCACCAATCATCCACGCATGCTCTCGGTTCTGGAGAAGGCCAAAAAGCGCGGCGCCACCATCATCGCGGTGAATCCCCTTCCCGAAGCGGGTCTGTTGCGATTCAAGGACCCTCAGCAGATCAACGGGGTGCTCGGCAAGGGCACCGCCTTGGCCGATGAGTTCCTGCAGATCCGGATCGGCGGCGACATGGCCCTGTTCCGGGGTCTGGGCAAACTCTTGCTCGACGCCGAGAAAGAGGCCCCCGGAACAGTTTTCGACCACGCATTCCTGGACGAACACTGCCTCGGTGTGCAGGACTACCTCGACGAACTCGAGAAGACCGACCTCGACGAGATCGTCACCGCGACCGGATTGACCCAGGACACGATCCGCGCCACCGCCGATCGGCTGATCGCCTCAGATCGCACCATCATCTGCTGGGCGATGGGCCTGACCCAACAGACGCACGGTGTCGCGACCATCGAAGAACTCACCAACGTCCTGCTGCTGCGCGGCATGATCGGTAAGCCCGGCGCCGGAGTGTGCCCCGTGCGTGGACATTCCAACGTCCAAGGCGACCGCACCATGGGTGTCTGGGAGAAGATGCCCGACGAGTTCCTCGACGCCCTCGACCGCGAGTTCGCGATCACTTCGCCCCGCGCCCACGGTCTCGACACTGTCGACACCATTCGCGCGATGGCCGCAGGCGACGTCAAATTCTTCATGGCCATGGGTGGCAATTTCGTGTCCGCCTCCCCCGACACCAACGCCACCGCGGCCGCGATGGGGAACTGCCGGCTCACCGTGCAGGTGAGCACCAAACTCAACGCCTCACACCTACAGACGGGAACGACCGCACTACTCCTGCCCACCCTCGGCCGCACCGACAAGGACGTCCGTGATGGTCGCAAACAGGCTGTCACCGTGGAGGATTCCATGTCGGTGGTCCACCTGTCCCGCGGTTCGCTGCCGCCCGCGAGCGATCAGCTCCGCAGCGAGGTATCGATCATCTGCGACGTGGCCGGCGCCACCCTCGGCGCCGATCACCCGGTCCCCTGGGCCGCGATGGCAGATGACTACGACACGGTTCGCGACCACATCTCGCGGGTGGTACCCGGTTTCGCGGACTTCAACAACCGGGTCCGCCAACCGGATGGCTTCGTCCTACCCCACCCGCCCCGCGACACCCGGACGTTCCCGACCCGAACCGGTAGGGCCAATCTGGCCACCAACCCCCTGACCTGGCTGCGGGTACCCGAAGGGCGCGTCATCCTGCAGACCATGCGCAGCCACGATCAGTACAACACCACGATCTACGGGCATGACGACCGTTACCGCGGCATCAAAGGCGATCGCCGGGTGGTCCTGCTCAACCCCACCGACATCACCGCACTCGGGTTCACCGAAGGCGAAAGTGTTGATCTGGTCTCCGAGTTCGATGGTTCGGGCGGTGTCGAAGAACGCCGCGTCGAGGCATTCCGGATCGTCGCCTACCCCACCCCACGTGGCAACGCGGCGGCGTACTATCCGGAGACAAATCCGCTTGTCCCCCTCGAACATGTTGCGGCCAAATCGAATACGCCGGTATCAAAGGCCCTCACCGTCCGGTTGGAGCGTCGCTGATGGGTCGGATGAGCACACGCGCCCGTGTCCGGCGGATCAGGCCCGGCGGTACCGACTCCCGCGCGGACACACTGGCCGTCGAGGAGCCGCTGGAACTGCGGGTTGCCGGCAAGCCACTGTCTGTCACGATGCGGACGCCAGGAGCAGACATCGATTTCACCCACGGGTTCCTGTTGACCGAGGGCATCATCGAGGGCGCCGACGACATCGCCGCCATCCGGTACTGCGACGGGGTCGACGAGGAGGGCCGCAACACCTACAACGTGCTCGATGTGACGTTGCGCGACAATCGCAGTCTTCCGTCGACGGCCACCCGCAACTTCTTCACCACGTCATCCTGTGGGGTGTGCGGCAAGGCCTCACTCGACGCGGTCCGACTTGCTTCGAATCATCGCCCGGCCGACGACGACGCCACCGTGAACATCGAGACCCTTGCACGGCTACCGGACCGCCTCCGCGAATCGCAGAAGATATTCAGCTCCACCGGAGGGGTCCACGGGGCCGCACTTTTCACAACCGACGGCACCCTGCTCGTGGCCAGAGAAGATGTCGGCAGGCACAACGCGGTCGACAAGGTGGTCGGGTGGGCACTGCAGCAAGACATGGTGCCACTGCGAGGGACCATCCTGATGCTGTCCGGCCGGGTGTCGTTCGAGCTCGTTCAGAAGGCCGTGATGGCCGGGATACCGATCATCGCCGCCGTCTCGGCCCCGTCGTCACTTGCGGTGGACCTGGGAACCGAACAGGGCGTCGCCATCGTCGGCTTCTTGCGCGGCGAATCGATGAACATCTACTCCGCCGGTCACCGCGTGATCGAGTGACCGGCGCACGCCGCTAGGCGCTCTTCTCACGCCGTTCGTCGCGGCGCGGCTTGCGCGGGACAATCGTCGGAAGAACGTTGTCGCGCACGGTTTCTCCCGTGACGACAACCTTGGCGACGTCGTCGCGGCTGGGGATGTCGTACATCACCGGCTGCAGAACTTCTTCCATGATCGCGCGAAGTCCACGAGCACCGGTTCCACGATGGATGGCCTGATCGGCGATCGCCTCGAGAGCATCGTCGTCGAACTCGAGCTCGACGCCGTCCATGTCGAACAGTCGCGCGTACTGCTTGACCAGAGCGTTCTTGGGCTCCGACAGAATGTTGATCAGCGACGGCTTGTCCAGCTTGGTCACCGACGCGATCACCGGAAGACGCCCGATGAACTCGGGGATCAATCCGAACTTGATCAGGTCTTCGGGCAGGACCTCGGCGAAGTAATCACTGCTGTCGTTGTCGTTCTTGGCAACTTCGGTGCCGAATCCGATGCCCCGCTTGCCGATTCGGTCGGAAACGATCTTGTCCAACCCGGCGAAGGCACCGGCAACGATGAACAACACGTTGGTGGTGTCGATCTGGATGAACTCCTGGTGCGGATGCTTGCGACCACCCTGCGGCGGCACCGACGCCTGCGTGCCCTCGAGGATCTTGAGCAACGCCTGCTGGACGCCTTCACCGGAGACGTCGCGGGTGATCGACGGGTTCTCGCTCTTGCGGGCGATTTTGTCGACCTCATCGATGTAGATGATGCCGGTCTCGGCACGCTTGACGTCGTAGTCGGCGGCCTGGATCAGCTTCAGCAGGATGTTCTCGACATCCTCACCGACGTAGCCGGCCTCGGTGAGCGCTGTGGCATCGGCGATGGCGAACGGGACGTTGAGCATCTTGGCCAGGGTCTGGGCCAGGTAGGTCTTGCCACAACCGGTGGGGCCGAGCATCAGGATGTTCGACTTCGCCAACTCGACCGGTTCCACACCACGCGAGTCCTTGCGGTCGCCCGCCTGGATGCGCTTGTAGTGGTTGTAGACCGCCACGGCCAGCGTCTTCTTCGCAGTGTCCTGCCCGATGACGTAATTCTCCAGGAAGTCCCGGATCTCAGCCGGTTTCGGGAGCTCATCGAGTTTGACGTCGCTGGTCTCGGCCAGCTCCTCTTCGATGATCTCGTTGCACAGGTCGATGCACTCATCACAGATGTACACACCGGGTCCAGCGATCAGCTTCTTGACCTGCTTCTGGCTCTTTCCGCAGAAAGAACACTTCAGAAGATCGCCACCATCTCCGATACGTGCCATCTGTTGCTGTCCCTACTTCCGTTACCTGATGCCCCAAAGACCCTGATGCCCGGAGACGCTGCCGTCTTACGGCCGTCCCAGCTCACGGGGAGCACAGTACTCACGACCGTACCCGTAGGTGGGCGGAACTTCGACCGATAAAGCCAAATGTCGCGGGCCCAATCGGCGGCCCGCGACACGTGACCGACTACTTACGGCCGGACTTCTTCCGGTACGCGAACACCTCGTCGATGATGCCGTACTCCTTGGCCATCTCGGCCGTCAGGATGTTGTCGCGATCGGTGTCCTTACGGATCTTGTCGGCAGGATGTCCGGTGTGTCCGGCCAGGATGTCGTCGAGTTTCCGTCGGATGCGCTCGATCTCGGCGGCCTGGATCTCGAGGTCGGAGACCTGACCCTGGTATGCCCCACCGGTGCGCGGCTGATGGATCAGGATCGTTGCGTTCGGCAGGGCCGCCCGCTTTCCGGGAGTTCCACCGGCCAGCACGATCGCGGCAGCCGAAGCGGCCTCACCGAGGCAAACGGTCGCGATGTCGCAGTGCACGTACTGCATCGTGTCGTAGATGGCGAGCATTGCAGGCACGCTGCCACCGGGCGAGTTCACGTACATGATGATGTCGCGGTCGGGATCCTGCGACTCGAGCACCAGCAACTGCGCCATGATGTCGTTCGCAACGGTCTCATCGATCGGCGTGCCCAAGAAGACAATTCGCTCTTCGAAAAGCTTTGCGTACGGGTTGTACTCGCGCGCACCGTTGGGTGTGTGCTCGATGAACGAGGGAAGGATGTACCGCGACTGTGGTGAAAGGTTGTTCATGGTCCTCATTACTTTCCGATGAGTGTGCGAGGGGCCGGAGACGAAGCGGAGCGGAGCTCGACCATGGAAGCGTTCAGGCGCGTGTGATCACGTGATCGACGAGGCCGTATTCCTTGGCCTGCTCGGCGGTGAACCACTTGTCTCGGTCAGCGTCCGCTTCGACCTGCTCGAGCGTCTGCCCGGAGAACTCGGCGTTGAGCTTGTTCATCTCTTTTTTGGTCAGGGCGAACTGCTCGGCCTGGATCGCGATGTCGGCCGCGGTTCCACCGATACCGGCGGACGGCTGATGCATCATGATCCGGGCGTGCGGCAGCGCGTGCCGCTTGCCCTTGGTTCCCGCGGCGAGCAGGAACTGCCCCATCGATGCCGCCATGCCCATCGCGTACGTGGCGATGTCACAGGGAGCGAGCTGCATGGTGTCGAAAATCGCCATTCCTGCGGTGACCGAACCGCCGGGCGAGTTGATGTAGAGGTTGATGTCCTTGGTCGGATCCTCTGCAGAGAGCAACAGGATCTGCGCGCACAGCCGGTTGGCGATCTCATCGTCGACCTGGGTGCCCAGGAAGATGATTCGCTCACGCAGCAGACGCTCGAAGACCGAGTCGGTCAGATTAAGTCCGGCCACACCCGAACTCGCGGTTACTCCGGAGAGTGCTGGCGTGTGGATCTTCGGCTCAGTCACGGTACCTACCTTCGCGTCCCGGGATCAGCTCCCGGGATTTTTCGTTCAACGGACTCACAATGATTTGACTGCTGACTCCGACAGTAACGAATAGGGACGACGCCGAACCCTCGGCGTCGCCCCTATTCGCTGACAGCAGAATGCTTGCTGGCGTTTTGTCTCTTATGTCTGGTCGGTCGACTCGTCGCCCTCGGCTTCGGCAACCGGCTTCGGGAAGAACTCGTCGGTGTCGACAACGTTGCCGTCGGTGTCCTTGACGGTGATCTCGTTGACGATCGACGACAGTGCCTTGCTGCGACGGACCTCGGCGTAGACCGCGCCGACCTGTCCGGCCTGCTGCAGCTGCTGAGCGAACTCGGCGGGCTGCATGCCGTAGCGCTGCGCCTGGAACATGATCTGCTGCATCAGCTCGTCCTGCGCGACATCGGTTTCCTGCTGGTCCGCTATGGCGTCGAGCAGCAACTGGGTCTTGACCGACTTCTCGGCAGACTCACGAGCTTCGGCCTCGAACTTCTCGCGGGTGGTCCCCTGCGCCTCGAGCAGACGCTCGAACGCTTCGTCGTCGTGGCCGAGGCTGTGGACGACCTGATGGATCTGGCCGTCGACCTCGGCGGTCACGATTGCCTCGGGCAGCGGGACCTCGATGGTGTCGACCAGCTTGGCGACGAGCGCCTCGCTGACAGCATTTGCCTGAGCCATCTTCTTCGACCGGGCGACACGCTCGCGCAGGTCGGCCTTCAGCTCGTCGACTGTGTCGAACTCGCTGGCCAGCTGAGCGAACTCGTCGTCGACCTCGGGAAGCTCGCGCTCCTTGACCGAGACAACCTTGACGGTCACGTCTGCTTCGTCGCCACTGTGATCTCCGGCGACCAGCGTGCTCTTGAAGACCTTCTCTTCGCCGGCCGACAGGCCGATGAGCGCCTCGTCCAGTCCGTCGATCAGCTCACCGGAGCCGACCTCGTGGGACAGACCGCTCGTCGCGGCTTCTTCGACCTCTTTGCCGTCGATGGTGGCCGACAGGTCGATCGAGACGAAGTCGCCATCGGCAACCGGACGATCGACACCGGTCAGGGTGCCGAAGCGGGCGCGGAGAGCCTCGAGCTGCTCTTCGACTGCTTCGTCGTCAACTGCGACCGGCTCGACCTCGATCTCGAGGGTCGAGTAATCCGGCAGGTCGATCTCGGGGCGCACGTCGACCTCAGCGGTGAACGTGACACTCTTGCCGTATTCCAGCTCCGACAGATCGATCTCAGGCTGGCCGATCGCCTTGATCTCGGCTGCTTCGACAGCTTCGCTGTACTTGGCCGGGATCGCGTCGTTCACGACCTGAGCAAGCACCGCGTCGCGGCCGACACGGGCCTCGATCAGCTTGGCGGGCGCCTTACCGGGACGGAAGCCGGGGATCCGGATGTCCCGTGCCATCGTCTTGTAGGTGCGGGCGAAATCCGGCTCGAGTTCCTCGAAAGAAACCTCGACGTTGAGTTTGACCCGCGTCGGGCTGATCTGCTCGACGGTGCTCTTCACTTGACTCCCTTGTAGTGCGTTTCTTTCTAGAGTCGGGATGACAGGATTCGAACCTGCGACCCTCCGCTCCCAAAGCGGATGCGCTACCAAGCTGCGCCACATCCCGTGAGGTCTTCCGGTGAAAGCAGGCGACCAGCGCCACTTTCACCGAACGCAAATACTACGTGCCGATGCGCCACGAACCTAAACCGGTCACCCACCGGGCACAGCCACGCCACGGCGACCAGGCGATTTCTCGTCCGCAGGATCGAGACGGTACAGTTCCTTTCGCAGCGGCAGCAGTGGCGATCCCAGTGATGTCGTATGCACGCGGGTGTAGCTCAATGGTAGAGCCCTAGTCTTCCAAACTAGCTACGCGGGTTCGATTCCCGTCACCCGCTCCAGATGCAAAAGCCCCGGTCAGCCCAGCTGACCGGGGCTTTTTGCCATGGCGCTCCTTCTCATCGCGACCCGGCTTGTCAGATTGATTTGCACCTCGTCTGGTCCGGTCGATCATCGAGGCCTGATCCGACCCGTGGATGTCGGAATTGTCCGCAATCCGCACGGCCGGAGCGGATCTCGTGGTACGACTGCTCTTCGATGTCCGTTTTTGGAACGGGCCGCACGAGAGGCGCGCCGCGTGAAGAGCTTTCGCACCCCACCATCGGGACGGCGGCGAAGCGCGGCTCTCACCGCTCTCGCCGTCACCTGTGGACTCGTCCTGGCCGCCTGTTCATCCGACAGTTCGGCAACGGAATCGGACGCTGAGCTCAAGACGATCGACGCCGCAGCGATGACCGCAACCCTCGAAGCGGCGATCGAGGAACTTCTCGTACCCGGCGCACTCGCCCTGATCCAGACGCCCGCAGGCACCTATACGGCCTCGGCGGGTACCACGACGGTAGGCGCCGACAACCCACCCGCCGCCACCGACGGATTCCGCATCGGGTCGGTCACCAAGACGATGACCGCCGCCGCGGTCCTTGCGCTGATCCAAGAAGAGAAGATCAGCGTCGACGACCCGATCGACGCCTATGTCCCGGGTGTCCCGAATGGTGCCGACATCACCATCGCGCAGCTGATGAACATGCGTAGCGGACTGCACAACTACCTCGACACCGACGGTTTCCGCGCCGCCTTCGGCGCCGACCCGACCAAGGTGTGGGCCCCTTCAGAACTCCTTGCCCTGGCGTTCGCCTACCCACCGAGCTTCGCGCCGGGCACCGAGTTCGAGTACTCCAACACCAACACCGTCCTCCTGGGATTGCTCCTGGAGAAGGTGGAGGGCAAAACCCTCGACCGAAGCCTTGCCGACCGCTTCTTCGGTCCGCTCGGGATGAGCAACACCGCACTCCCCGACCCCGCCATCACAACTCTTCCAGAGCCGTCGTCACGCGGCTATCAATATGGCCCGCTCCAGGTTTCGGACAAGGCGATGACACCCGAGGAAACCGCTGCGGCACGGGCAGGCACCCTGCAACCCAATGATGTGACAGCGCAGAGCTCCTCATGGGGATGGGCCGCCGGTGGAGTCGTCTCGACCGCGGAGGACATGCTGACGTGGATCAAGTCATTTGTCGGCGGGGATCTACTCGACGACGCCAACCAGCAGCTGTGGTGGGACAGCATCGTGATCCAGCACGACGAAGATCCCCGCGCGTTCTACGGTTACGGGATCAGTGAGATCCGGTTCGGCCCGAACCGGCTCACCTATCACGAAGGCCAGCTTCCCGCCTTCAACACCATGGCGATTCACGACGAGGCCAACGACGTCAGCATGGTCGTCTGGGCCAATCTCTCGGTCACCCAGGACGTCGACAACGCGTTCACCATCGCGGCGAGGTTGCTGCAGCACATCTACAACACTCCGGCCGACACTCCTCCCGCAGGTTGATGGAGATCGGCTCAGTCTCCCGGGTGACACCCACAGATGATTCTGTGATGCATACCTCGCAAAGCAAACAATGTGACTCACTTGACAATTCGAGCTGAACACCGGCTAAAGTCGTGCCATCGTCGCCCGGGGGGCGGACGACAGTTACCGCTACCCGGAGGCCATGTTGCGCACGATACGTTCTGCCGTGTTCCGAACCCGACCGCGTCGTCGGTTCATGATCGTCGGCGCTCTGTGTGCAACCACGCTCGCCCTACTGTCCGCGGCCCCGGCAACATCAGCTCCGGCGAATGTCGCACTGCCAACCCCGGTCGCCGATCTCTTCTACGCGACACCCGGCAACATCGGCGAGTTCGAGAACGGTGACATCGTCTCCAAACGCAAGATGCCGAACCCGCCGAACTTCTTCAACATCGAGACCTGGCAGGTGAAGTTCCGTAGTACCGACATGTACGACCGCCCGATCGCGGGCATCACCACCCTGCTCCTGCCTCTCAACCGGCAGAAGAATGCACCCCTGTTGAGCTTCCAGGACATCGTCAACTCACTGGGTCTCGAATGCGCACCGTCCCGCACGCTGTACCAACCCGGCGACAGCACGACGGCCCTGGCGCTGCCTGCACTCAATGCGCTTCTCGTACAGGGCTGGGCGATCGCCATCCCCGACCATCTCGGACCACGCAGCGCATACGGTGCCGCCGAGCTCGGCGGTCGGATCACATTGGACGGCATCAGGGCGGCGAAGAACCTGGCCGTGGCCGACCTTTCGGGAAGCCGTGTCGGACTGGTCGGTTACTCCGGGGGCGGCATGGCAACCGCCTGGGCGGCCGCCTTGGCTGCCGGCTATGCGCCCGAGCTCAGACTGGCAGGCAGCGCATACGGCGGCGCACCGATGAACCTCATCAAAATGGCCGAAGGCCTCGGCTACAACAAGCCCCATCCGGCGTTCGGACTCGCCTACGCGGCCGCAGTCGGCCTCTCGCGTGAATATCCGAACGAGATCGAGATGTGGGACAACCTGACCCCGCTGGGTAAGTCGATGTTCGTGCGCATGCAGAACGCATGCATCAACGAGATCTTGGAGATCGGTGAGGATCACAGTGCCGACGAGATGACGCCGGACGTCAAGGTCTTCGACGACCCGGAGGCACGAAAAGTGGTTCAGGCCAACAGCTTGGACACCTACGCCGGCGTACCGAACGCGCCGGTCTACGAGTGGCACAACCCGACCGACAGTCTCATCCCCGTCGATTCCATCATCGAGACCAACGCGCGGTACTGCCGCGCCGGCGTCGCGGTGACAAGCAAGAAGGTTCCATCCGGCGACCACGTGGCGTCCTACCCGCTCGGCATCAATGACGCGCTCGACTGGCTCAAGAACCGATTCGCCGGGTTACCGGCGCCCAATACCTGCTGACACCCCTTGGATCGCGCGATCCACAGACCACGAGCGAAGAGCGAGCCATGCACCGAGTACCGAGTTTCGCCCGCCTGTCATTGATCGGCGCCCTCGTAGCGGTGGTCACGCTTGTTGTCTCGCCGTCGTCGGCCATGGCCGACGACGTCTCACTACCCACGCCTCTACCGGACACGTTCTACAACGCGCCGGACAACATCGAGGGCTATGCCAACGGCGACGTCATCGCAAGCCGTGAGATGCCCGATCCCCCACTGTTGTTCGACCTGCGTACCTATCAGATCAAATACCGCAGTACCGACATGTACTCCCGGCCGATCGCAGCGGTGACCACACTGCTGGTGCCCGACAGCCATGTCGCGGGCGGTCCGCTGCTCAGCGTGCAGGACATCGTGAACGCGATGGGACTCGAGTGCGCGCCGTCACGACAGCTCTACACGACGACTACCAATATCGATCCGCGATCGGGCAGTCTGACCGCAAGCCAGCGCCCATTGCTGAACGGATTGCTGCAACAAGGGTGGGTACTGGCCATTCCTGATCATCTGGGCCCCCGTAGTTCGTACGGCGCAGCGCAACTCGGCGGTCGGATCGCCCTCGACGGGATCAAGGCAGCGCAACGCTTCGCGCCCGCCGATGTCGAGAAGAGCAGGATCGGGCTGATGGGCTACTCCGGTGGCGGGATGGCGACAGCGTGGGCATCCGCGCTGGCATCCTCGTACGCCCCCGAACTCGATATCGCCGGCAGCGCATACGGAGGCGCCCCGATGAATCTGATCAAGATGGCCGAGGGGCTCGGTTACAACAATCCCCACCCCGCGTTCGGCCTCGCGTTTGCCGCGGCCATCGGCCTGTCCCGCGAGTATCCGAACGAGATGCCGGTTTGGCAGAATCTGACCCCGCTCGGAAGATCCATGTACCGCGAGATGCAAAATGCCTGCACCAACGAGATCCTGCTGACAGGCCTCGGTCACAGCGCCAAAGAGATGACACCGGACGTCAAGATCTTCGACGATCCCGCGGCCCGAAAAGTGGTCAACGAGAACAGCCTGGAGTTCTTCTCAGGAATACCGAATGCCCCGGTTTTCGAGTGGCACAGTCCGATCGACAATTTGATTCCGATCGACTCGATCCTCCACACCAACCGGCGCTACTGCCAGGCCGGAACACCTGTGGTCTCGGTTCTGACACCGTCACCCGATCACTTGACGGCCGCAGTGATCGGATTGCCGCCCGCACTGGCCTGGATGACCGACCGTATGAACGGCGTGCCCGCGCCGAGCAATTGCTGACCGAAGCCCGGAAGTCGCAGCCGAAATAGAGTGAGCCAGATCACTTTCAGGCCCATGGTCGAATAAAAGCAGTCACTTCAGCAACTCTGACACCAATCTGGTTCGTAACGTTTGGCGGCGTGGTACCGACATGCAAGTATTGAATCCGCGCTTTCGGGGAGCGCATAAACCTGCACCCAACGTTAGGGTTATACATAGTGTCGACCAGCAAGTTCGCCCGCGGACGCACCGCCAAACGCCTCCTGGCCGCCGGACTCGGCGTTGTCGTGATGGCCCTGGCAGTTCCAACTGCAGTCTCGGCGCAACCGTCGCCCACCATCCCAGGGCTACCCGGCGTGCCACTACCGCAGATCCCCGGCTTGACCATCCCGACACCCCCGGCACCGGAGACCACTCCAGAACCCGCACCGGAGCCGCCGAAGCCGGCCGAACCCGCTCCCCCGGTGAAGACCGACACGGGCTGGGTTGCCCTCGCCGACGACGCCACCCACGAATTGACCGTGTGGCACGAGGGCAAGATCGTCCGCAAGATGCCGATCTCGATGGGTTCGAACGATCATCCGACCCCCAACGGCACGTACTACACCAAAGAGAAGTACCGCGACATGTACATGGATTCGTCCACGTACGGAGTCCCGATCGACGCCCCGGGCGGTTACCGCACCTATGTCGAACACGCGATCCGCATGTCCTGGGACGGAATCTTCATCCATGCCGCACCGTGGTCGGTGGAGCAGCAGGGCAACACCAACGTCAGCCATGGCTGCATCAACGTGAGCCCGGAGAACGGCCAGTGGGTATACGAGAACTTCCCTGAAGGAACCCCGATCGTGGTGCAGGGCACCATCGGCGGGCAGTACATCCCGGGTAGCTAACCCTCCGGAAAACATCCGAAAACCCGGCGCCGAGAGCAACTCTCGGCGCCGGGTTTTTTTGATGTCTGCGTTATTCGGCACCCAGGTCGTGACCGTTGCCGACACCGGTGACCCGGGCGATCGCCCGCATCTTGTTCACCGCGTCCAGTGCCGCCACCTTGTAGCCTTCGGCCAGGGTCGGATAGTTGAACACGGCGTCGACCAGGTAGTCGACGGTTCCCCCGCAACCCATCACCGTCTGGCCGATATGGACCAATTCCGCGGCGTTGGAACCGAATACGTGCACTCCCAGGATGCTTCGGTCGTGCGCATCGACGAGCAGTTTGAGCATGCCGTAGGCGTCGCCCATGATCGCGCCTCTGGCCAGTTCCCGGTAGCGGGCAACGCCCACTTCAAAAGGCACGTTCTCCGCGGTCAGTTCTTCCTCGGTCTTGCCGACGAAGCTGATCTCCGGGATCGAATAGATGCCGATCGGATATTTGGACGCGTCGGATTCGCCGACCGGTTCGCCGAAAGCGTCGTACGCGGCCCGTCGTCCCTGTTCCATCGCGGTCGCTGCCAATGCCGGGAAGCCGATGACATCACCGACAGCGTAGATGTGCGGCACCACCGTGCGGAAACAGTCATCAACCTTGAGCCGACCCCGGTTGTCACCCTCCAAACCGGCTGCGGCAACACCCAATTCCTCGGTGACACCTTGGCGTCCTGCCGAATACAGCACGGTATCGGCAGGAATCTTCTTCCCCGATTCCAATACGGTGACGGTTCCCGACGGGTGCTTCTCGACCATTTTCACCGATTCCCCGAACCGGAAGGTGACGCCTCGGTCACGCAACTGGTATTGCAGCGCCTCAACGATTTCGCGGTCGACGAAGCCGAGCATGCTCTCCCGCTGCTCGACCACGGTCACCTTGGTACCCAGCGCCGCGAACATCGAGGCGTACTCGATTCCGATGACGCCTGCACCCACCACCACCATCGACTGTGGCAGTCGGTCGATCCCGAGGATCTGATCGGAATCGACGATGGTCGCGCCATCGAACTCAACGGTGGTGGGCCGTGCCGGACGGGTACCGACGGCGATGACCGCGTAGTCGAACGTGATGTTCTTTCGGTCACCGCCCTCCGATTCGACGATGAGTTCATTGGGTCCGACAAACCTGCCGTTGCCGATCAGGAGCGCAACCCGGTTGCGGGACAACTGATTCTGGATGATGTCGATCTCTTTCCCCACCACATGCGATGTGCGTGAGGACAGATCAGCGACGGTGATGTCCGTCTTCAGACGGTACGACTGCCCGTACAACTCCCGCTGATTCAGACCGGTCAGATACAAGACCGCCTCGCGCAGCGTTTTCGACGGAATGGTGCCGGTGTTGATACACACACCACCGACCATGTTCCGGCGTTCGACCACCGCGGCTTTCTTGCCGAGCTTGGCAGCAGCAATCGCCGCCTTCTGCCCCGCGGGGCCGGAGCCGATGACAACCAGGTCGTAGTGATCCACGTTCATTTCTCCCAGCGTTGACAAGTCTGGGATTCAGTGTCACCCAAATACAGGTGTCTCACATTTCAGGCGCGTGAATTGTTGCCACCGGGCAAGTGGATACCGGCTAGGCAGCGTGCCGATCGACCCCGCCGAAGGGCAGAAATGTCACCTGCACCTGCAACCACTGGGCCAGTACCTCGCAACCGGACGCCTCGCCCCCGGCAAGTGGTTCGGCGTCATATGCGGTGTGCCGTCCGCCGCGACGGTTCACGACCTGCAGACCCCGCCACATCAATTTGCCTGGTAGGTACCCCGCGATCTCCACCACCGCGACCCGTAGTCGCCGTATGTCTTTACGCCACTGCCGAGGATGGATCGATGTCCGCGCCGCGTTCTGGAAGTCATTGCCCCTCAATACTTGCCAGAGATGGCGACACCAGCCACGCACGTCGTGAATCGACATCGCCGCGGTCAGGTCGGCGAAATCTCGCAGGAATGAGTCACCGCTGGCGTTGCAGATCACATCGGCGGGGTCGGCGATCCAGATCACCGGGATGTCCCCCGGTATCGCCGCGCCCTCGCCGGCAAGTCCGAAGCCGTCGCAGCCCGCGACCACCCCTGGCGGCTGGTGCGGATCGGCCACGAATCCGACCGCCATCACAGTCCTGTGACTTTGGCAGCCCGCCAGCATGTTTCGGATCACCACCGAGCCCTGCGAATAGCCGATGAGCATCACCGGCCCGGTGGTCGCATCCAGCCGGGCCTGCAGATTTGCCACACCCTCGCGCACGCTGTCCAGGTAACTCATACCGGCCAGATCCGGCACCGGGCCATAGCTTGCCGGGTATCCGACCCACCGGCAGTCGAATCGTTCGTCGAGTCGGCCTGCCACCTCCGAGAGGAGACCTCCGACCCGGTGTCGGCTGTCATCCGGGTACGATTCGCCGGTTCCTCCCACGAAGAGCACCGTCACAACTGCCATACGTCCATCATGCCGATGAAACCTGAGGGCTTGCTTAGGCGGTCACACTGCGATTGCCGAGAATTCGGCTTTCAGTCGGCCTGACAGGTCGGGCACCAGTAGACCTTGCGGGCCACCATCTCCCCCATCAGGATCGGTGTCCCGCAGATTCGGCAGGGTTCACCGGTGCGGCGGTAGACATAGGTACGCGGCCGACCCGGACCGTACGCCGGAGCCCCGTGGTCATCGTCGGGTCGGACGACGTGCATCTTGCCGCGCCGCACACCGATTGCCATCAGCCCCACCAGATCCGACCACAATCCGTCCCATTCGGAACGGTCGATCCCGGTTCCGGGGCGGTGCGGATTGATCGACGCCCGGAACAGGACCTCCGCGCGGTAGACATTGCCCACGCCACACAGCACCTTTTGGTCCATCAGGAGTGCACCGATTGCCTTGCGGGATCGGGCTATCGCGGCCCAGGCGAGCTCGGGGTCGGCGTCCTTGCGTAGCGGGTCCGGACCGAGCCGCGCGGTGAGAGCCGTCAGATCCGCCGGGGTGTACAACTCGCAGGCGCTCGGACCCCGGAGGTCGGCGCCGTAGTTGTCGGATTCCATGCGCATCCGGACCTGGCCGACCGGTTCGGGGAGTGGTGCCGGGCCTTCGCTGAATCCTCCGTAGAGGCCCAGGTGCACGTGGACGATCTCGCCATTGCCGTAACGATGGATCAGATGCTTTCCCCAGGCCTCCGCGCGAACGAAGGTCTGCCCGTCGATGCGGCAGGCCCCGGAGGCAAAGCGTCCCTGCGGACTGCTGACCGCCACCTGTCGGCCGGCAAACTCGCGATGGTGGATCCGGGCCAGCCGGTGAAGCGTATGCCCTTCAGGCACAGCTTGTTTCGAAGTCTCGGCGCTACGGCAGCAGCGGCGGCACGCCGGTGCGCTCGTATTCCGAGAGGATGTCGATACGGCGCTGATGGCGCTCTTCACCCGACCACTCGGTGTTGATGAACGCGTCGACGATCGCCAGCGCCTCGGCCTGGCTGTGCATGCGGCCACCGATTCCGATGAGCTGGGCTTTGTTGTGCTGACGCGCCAACTGCGCGGTCTCGACGCTCCACGCCAGTGCGCAGCGAGCTCCGGGGACCTTGTTCGCGGCGATCTGTTCGCCGTTTCCGCTGCCACCGAGGACGATCCCCAGGCTGCCTTCGTCGGCGACGGTCCGCAGCGCGGCATCGACGCAGAAGGCGGGGTAGTCATCGAGAGCGTCGTATTCGTGCGCTCCGCAATCGATCACCTCGTGACCCGCAGAGGTCAGATGTTCGGCAATCTGGGCTTTGAGTTCGAATCCGGCATGGTCGCCACCTAGGTACACGCGCATACCACCAGTCTGACAGAGTGCCGTGGCGCGCCGGGCACCGACCGGAAATGCCCGGCCAAGGGCAGGGCATTTTGCGGCTCGGCAGCACTAGATTGATCAGGGTGTATCCCGACTCCCCTCCGCCCGCAGCGGCCTCACATTGGCTTACCCCGGCACCGTTCGCCGGACGCCCGCGACGGCATCCGTGGGAGATCCCGATCCTGGTCCTGGTTCTTGTTGTCGGACTCGGCGGCTACGTCGTGGTTGTGGTCCTGGTGGCACTGGGTTCCCTGAACACCTGGTTCCTGCTGATCCTGCTCGCACCGCTGCTGCTGTACCTGATCCGTGGCCTGACCTACGCGCTGCCGCGTGTCAACGGGGTCAAGATGAGCCCGACCCAGTTCCCCGAGGGCTATCAGATGGTGGTCGAATCGGCCCGCAGATTCGGGCTCGAATACGTCCCGGACGCCTACGTGGTTCTCGGCAACGGCACGATCAACGCGTTTGCGTCCGGCCACGGATTCCGCCGTTTTGTCGTCGTCTATTCGGACCTTTTCGAAATCGGCGGGCACGCCCGCAGTCCAGAAGCGTTGCGGTTCATCATCGGACACGAAGTCGGGCACATCGCTGCCGGGCACGTCTCGTACTGGCGTCAGCTCGGTTCGATCATCGGCCTGAACCTACCCGTGCTCGGCCAGGCACTGTCGCGGTCGATGGAGTACACCGCCGACAATCACGGCTACTACAACCAGCCATCCGGATCACCCGGCGCCATCGGGGTTTTGGCCGCAGGCAAATACATGCTGACCTCGGTCAGTTTCGACGAATTCGCAGATCGGGCAACGCTGGAGAAGGGCTTCTTCACCTGGCTGACCAACCTGCAGTCGACCCATCCGGTGCTGACCTGGCGAGCCGCGGCCCTGCGCGACCGATCCGGGCCGGGAAGGATGTTCTTCCGGCCGCGCCAGATCGTTCGCGGAATCGGTAGCGGCCACGTCCAGCTGGTGCTGCCGACCGGTCCGATGTCGATGCCGCCGACCGGGATGGTGCCGGTTTCTTCGATTCCACCGGCGCCACCGGTCGACCTGACCAAAGATCAGGCCGACCGCAAGCGCGAGGAGACCGAACCCGAGTACTGACCTCGGTTGAACTACCTGGTCAGTCGAACTGCGGGTCCTCGTTGCGAGACCGCTTGAGTTCGAAGAAGTGCGGGTAGCTCGACAGTGCCAATGCGCCGTCCCACACCTTTCCGGCCACCTCACCGCGCGGGATCCGGGACAGGACCGGTCCGAAGAAGGCCACGTCGTTGATGTGGATCGTGGGGGTGCCGACGTCATCGCCGACCTTGTCCATACCGGCGTGATGGCTCTTGCGGATCGCATCGTCGAAGGTGGTTTCGTCGGCGGCCTTGGCCAACTCGGCGGACAGTCCCACCTCTTTCAGAGCCAGCGGGATGACCTCGCCGAAGTCCTTGATGCCCTTGTTGTGGATGAGCGTTCCCATCGCGGTGTACAGCGGGGACAGGATTTCATCGCCATGTTCGGCCTGCGCGGCGGCGATCACGCGAACCGGGCGCCAGGCCTCCTTGAGGCCTTCGCGGTACTCCTCGGGGACGTCCTTGCCCTCGTTGAGCACGGCCAAGCTCATGATGTGGAAGTTCGTCTCGATGTCGCGCACCTTCTCGACCTCCAGAATCCAGCGGGAGGTGATCCAGCACCACGGGCACAGCGGGTCGAACCAGAAGTCAACGCGGTCAGTCGAGGCGGTCATGAGTTGGAGAACTCCTTCAGCAGTAGAACGTGGGCATGGTGCCGGTGGAACCATTGCATGATTCAACAACTCGCGCCGGTTCGCATTCCCTCCCGCACCGAACCAACGCAACTGTCCACGCAATACGGTAGTTGTGTAGCAACCGGCAAAATCTCTCCTGAAGCGAGGCAACGTGGCGGCACCAAATTTGACCCGAGATCTGGCGGGCCAACGCTCGGCGAACATCTCGGTCTCCAACTATGCGATCGATCTCGACCTCACCGACGGTTCGGGCAAACCCGGCGAGAAGACGTTCCGGTCGGCGGTGACCATCACCTTCACCGCCACGGCCGGTTCCTCATCGTTTGTCGATCTGATCGCGCAGACGCTTCACAGCGCCACCCTCAACGGTTCACCCGTGGACATCTCGGGTTACACCGAAGAGGACGGCCTGGCGCTGACCGACCTGGCCGACGACAACACCCTCGAGGTGGTCGCCGACTGCATCTATTCGCACACCGGCGAGGGCCTTCATCGCTTTGTCGACCCCACCGACGATGCGGTCTACCTGTACTCACAGTTCGAAACGGCCGACGCAAAAAGGATGTTCGCCTGTTTCGATCAGCCGGACATGAAAGCCACCTTCGACGTCACCGTCACCGCACCGACGGACTGGAAGGTGATCTCCAACGGCGCCGGCACCGAAACCGCCCCCGGCAAGCACACTTTCGCCACCACCCCGTTGCTGAGTACCTATCTGGTGGCGTTGATCGCGGGCCCCTACGCGGTCTGGACCGACAGCTACACCGACGAGCACGGCACCATCGACCTCGGCATCTTCTGCCGCTCGTCACTTGCCGAGTTCATGGACGATGATCGGCTGTTCACCGAGACCAAGCAGGGTTTCGAGTTCTACCACAAGAACTTTGGCATCCCGTACGCGTTCGGCAAGTACGACCAGCTCTTCGTCCCTGAGTTCAATGCCGGTGCCATGGAGAACGCGGGTGCGGTGACGTTCCTCGAGGACTACGTCTTCCGGTCCAAGGTCACCAAGTACCTGTACGAACGCCGTGCCGAAACCGTGCTGCACGAGATGGCGCACATGTGGTTCGGCGACCTCGTCACCATGCAGTGGTGGGATGACCTGTGGCTCAACGAGTCCTTCGCCACGTTCGCCTCGGTGCTGTGCCAGTCGGAGGCCACCGAATACAAGAACGCCTGGACGACATTCGCCAATGTCGAGAAGTCCTGGGCATATCGGCAGGATCAACTCCCGTCCACCCACCCGGTGGCGGCCGACATCCCCGACATCGCGGCCGTGGAGGTCAACTTCGACGGGATCACCTATGCCAAGGGCGCTTCGGTACTCAAGCAGCTGGTTGCATACGTCGGCCTCGAGGAGTTCTTGTCCGGATTGCGTGACTACTTCCAGGCGCACAAGTTCGGCAACGCCACCTTCGCCGATCTCCTGGGTGCTCTCGAGAAGTCTTCGGGCCGCGACCTGTCGGACTGGGGTTCTCAGTGGCTCAAGACCACCGGTATCAACGTCATCCGGCCGGATTTCGACCTCGACGAATCCGGCGCTTTCACCCGCTTCGACATCCTGCAGGATGGTGCGGCACCCGGGGCGGGCGAGACCCGTACCCACCGCCTCGCAGTCGGCGTCTACGACGATGTGGACGGAAAGCTGGTCCGCACCAAACGAGTTGAGCTCGATGTCACCGGTGAACGTACCGCGGTTTCCGAGTTGGTCGGGGTCGATCGGGGTCAGCTGATCCTGCTGAACGATGACGACCTGACGTACTGCTCGGTCCGCCTGGACCCCGATTCGCTGGCCACGGCAACCACTCGGCTCGCCGACATCAGCGAGCCCATGCCCCGCACCCTGGTGTGGTCGGCTGCCTGGGAGATGACCCGGCAGGCCGAGATGCGCGCCCGTGAGTTCGCCGCATTGGTGGAGCAGGGTATCGGTACCGAAACCGAGATCGGTGTCGTCCAGCGAGTCCTTATGCAGGCTCAGACCGCAATCGACGGCTACGCCGATCCGGAGTGGGCAACCAAAGTGGGGTGGCCGCGTTTCAGTGCCCGCTTGCTCGAGCTCGCCCGGGCGGCGCAGCCCGGCTCCGATCATCAGCTCGCCTTTGTCAACACTCTGCTCTCCGGCGTACTCGCCCCGCAGCAGACCAGTGTTGTTCGCGCACTGCTCGATTCCGATCCCGCCGACCAGGGTCTGGCCGGACTGACGGTCGACACCGACCTGCGGTGGTCGATCGTGCAGGCTCTGGCGACCGCCGGTGCCATCGACACCGACCCGGCCTCCAGCCCGGTGATCGACGCCGAACTCGCCCGCGACAACACCTCCGCGGGCAGCAGGCAGGCCGCCAAGGCACGGGCATCACGTCCGCTGGCGGAGGCAAAGGCAGACGCCTGGGCCCAGGCAACCGAAGATGACACCCTGTCGAACACTCTGGGACGCTCGATCATCGCCGGCTTCGCCCGACCAGGTCAGAGTGCACTCCTGGCGCCCTACACCGCGAAGTACTTCGAGATCGCCCCGCAGGTGTGGGAACGTCGTTCGAGCGAGGTCGCCCAGACCGTGGTGGTCGGGCTGTATCCGAACTGGGCAGTCGACGAGGACGCTCTGGCCCTGGCCGACGAACTGCTGGCCGGAGATCATCCGCCTGCACTGCGCCGGTTGATCTCCGAAGGCCGCGACACCGTGGCGCGGACGCTGCGGGCCCGCACCTTCGACAAGAGCTAGACACGAACACAAAAGGGCGGGACAACCGAAAGGTTGTCCCGCCCCTTTGTTGGTTCAGGCGTGTTTGTTCAGATTCGGGTCAGCGAACCGTGACTGCCGCGGCCATGACCCGGATCGCGGAGATCAGTCCGTCGACGAGGTCACCGGACCGGATGCCCGCGATTGCTGCGGTGACCCCGAGCTGGGCCACCCGATCGTTGAGGCGTGCGGCAACCTCTTTGCCGGAGACGACCACGACGTCCTTGGTGTTCGGCGAGACCGCGATCAGTGCGGCGTGCTCAGGCTCAGGCGCGTTCGGCAGGATCGCCGCGGCGCCCGCGACAGCGTCGTCGCCCAGGTCTCCGATGTACACCGAGAAACGGATGGCCGTCTCATCGGTTGCATCGAACAACGCCTCGTCCAGTGCCACCAGTTCGTCGGTCTTGAACGGCGGCGTGGAAGGCACGTCCGTCGGGAAACGAGCTGCTGAGACCCGACCACTGAGGGTCAGGGCCGAGCCCATGGGGAGCGATTCGGGATCGACAGTTGACTTGACCACATCACCACTTGCCACTTGCCGAGCCTCCGATCAAATCGTCCGTGCCATGCCCGTGATACAGCGGGGCCACAGGTGCTGCCTCAGTTGCGCTGAGCAGCAACGGTCCGTGCTCCCACTTCTGGTCGATTGTGTAGAACTTCACCTTCGGGTACTTGACACCGTTGGTGAACACCAACGCTCCAACAACCATCACCACAGAAATGATAGTGATGATGATGGTCGGCATGCCGACCGCCACAATCAGGTCTTCCATCGTTCCGCCCTTCAGAACCGCTCGACTCTTGTGTCAAAACTTAGCCGACGGCACCGGCGGTTGCTTCGCCGAGGTCGCCCGGCGCGTCGGAAGACGGTACTCCGATGCCGCACAGATCCGGCTCAGGCCGCACCCACATCCAGATACCTCGACCACGACGGATCGAAATCCTTCACCGTCGCCAGCAGTCGCCAGTGCCGCCCCTTCGGCGCGGTCAGCGTGACCTTGAGTGTCCAGCCGAGCTCCGAGAGCAGGCGGTCGGCTTTCTTGTGGTTGCAGGACGCGCAGCAGGCAACGCAGTTGTCCCAGGTGTGGGTTCCGCCGCGACTGCGCGGCACCACATGGTCGATCGTGTCGGCTTTGCCACCGCAGTAACCGCAGCGCGTACGGTCGCGCTGCATCAGTGCGGCCCTCGTCATGGGGATGACCGCGCGATACGGAACCCGCACGTACGTCCGCAGCCTGATCACCGACGGCACGGCTATCGCCATCTCCGCCGAATGAATGAGCGGGCCGGCGCCGTCCTCGTGGATGACATCGGCCCGCTCACGGAGCACCAACACAATTGCCCTGCGTATCGAGATCGCGGCAAGTGGCTCGTAGGTCGCATTCAGGAGCAGCACGCGGTGCTTGCCCCAGCGCGAATTTGTTCCGCCCCCTGGCGGCACACCGATCGCGTCGACGGAGCGGGGTCCGGTGTCCAGCGTGGACACGCTTGCCTCACCGCGCGATCTCACGCGTCCATCAGTTGTGGTCGAGCCGCGGTCATACCCCGCGTGACCCTTCTTACGCTGCACCTTCGTCCGCGACATCTAACCTCCCGGCCAAACAACCGACCTCGATGGGAACGATTCAGTTCAACACGGATGCCGAACAAATGCGAGGCAAATTGCAGGTCGCCCGCGGTCAGCTGTGTGAACACTGGATGTCCGGGCCCGAACCTGCGGACGGGCGGCGCCAACGCCGATGTGCTCACCGGGTGGAAGAATGGGGCCGTGACTACTTCTCCGCAGACGTTTTACGAGGCAGTGGGCGGCGAACAGACCTTTGCCGACCTCACTGGCCGTTTCTACGAGGAAGTCGCGAAGGACGAGATCCTGCGACCGCTCTACCCCGAGGAAGACCTCGCTCCTGCCGAGCGACGTATGCGCATGTTCCTGGTGCAGTACTGGGGAGGACCTCGGACGTATTCGGATGAACGCGGCCACCCGAGACTGCGGATGCGGCACAACCCCTTCCGGATCGGTCCCATCGAGAAGGCGGCGTGGCTGCGGTGCATGTACATCGCGATCGGGTCGATCGACTCGGCGCGTCTGGACGACAGCCATCGACAGGCCTTGACCGACTACGTCGAGATGGCGGCCGACTCGATGATGAACTCCCCGATATGACGCCGAGACCTGCCACGGCGACGTGACCGTGACGTTCGGTAGGTCGTGAGGCAAGATAAATCACGTGAGTGACGAGACAAAAGATCTTTCCGAGGCCGCGAGCAATGCTTCGGCTGAAGATCACACGCCGGCCGACCCCGGATTTCCCCGGTGGTGGCAGAACGCGATCTTCTATCAGATCTACCCCCGCTCCTTCTCCGACGACAACGGCGACGGCGTCGGTGACATCCCCGGCGTGATCGACAAGCTGGGCTACCTGGAACTGATCGGTGTCGATGCCATCTGGCTCAGCCCGGTGATGAAGTCCCCGATGGCCGACCACGGGTACGACGTCTCGGACCCACGCGACATCGATGAACTGTTCGGCGGTCTCGAGGCGTTGGACAACCTCATCCGCGAAGCTCACGAACGCAACATCAAAGTCACCATGGACCTTGTCCCCAACCACACCAGCGATCAGCACGCCTGGTTCATCGAGGCACTCGCCTCTGAGCCCGGCAGCGCGGCCCGCGAGCGATACATCTTCCGCGACGGGCGCGGAGAGGACGGCAGCGAACCGCCCAACAACTGGAGCAGTGTCTTCGGCGGTCCGGCCTGGACCAGGGTCACCGAACCGAATGGTGAACCGGGCCAGTGGTTTCTGCACATCTTCGCCCCCGAACAGCCGGACCTGAACTGGGAGAATCCCGAGGTCTTCGCCGACCTCGAGAAGACTTTGAGGTTCTGGCTCGACCGCGGTGTCGACGGATTCCGGATCGACGTCGCCCACGGAATGGCCAAGCCCGAAGGGCTACCCGACATGGATCTCGAGGACGTCGGCCTGCTCAGCAACGCCGATGACGATCCGCGGTTCAACAACCCGGGTGTCCACGACATCCATCGTCAGATCCGTGCGGTGCTCGACGACTACCCCGACGCGATGACCGTCGGCGAGATCTGGGTGCAGGACAACGAACGCTTCGCCGAATACGTGCGCCCCGACGAACTCCACCTGGGATTCAATTTCCGACTCGCCAAGATTCCCTTCGAGTCCGAAGCTGTCCGCGCTGCGATCGAGCATTCGCTGGAGGCAGTCGCGTACGTCTCGGGCACCCCGACCTGGACGCTCTCGAACCACGACGTCGAGCGCGAGGTCACCCGCTACGCGTCCGACGACTCACCGCAGGCCGGTATCGACCGCGCCCGGGCGATGATCCTGGTCGAACTCGCTCTACCCGGCGCGGTGTTCATCTACAACGGTGCCGAACTCGGACTGCCCAATGTCGACCTGCCTGACGAGGTGCTGCAGGATCCGGTCTGGGAGCGGTCGGGACACACCGAACGCGGCCGCGATGGCTGCCGCGTACCGCTGCCCTGGGAGGGCACTGCTCCCCCGTTCGCGTTCTCGAGCAACCCGGACACGTGGTTGCCGATACCCGCGGAGTGGGCGGCGCTGACCGTCGAGAACCAACTCGAAGACCTGACCTCGACGCTGTCGCTGTATCGGCAGGCGATCGAGTTCCGCAAGACTCGTCCGGAGTTCGCCGGGGAGGCCATCGAGTGGTACGGCGCCCCGACCGGATGCCTGGCATTCCGCCGATCGCTCGGCAGGTTGGTCTGTGCCCTCAACGCAGGCGAGGAACCGATCGGGTTGCCTCCGGGTGAGGTGCTTCTCTCCAGCGCGCCGCTGGTCGATGGCCAACTCCCACCCAATGCGGCGGCCTGGCTCGTCTGACCACACTGACGGCCCGGCCGCCCGCGCGGCCGGGCACCGCTAGTTGACCGACAGCCCCAAAGGCATGGTTCGGCGCTGATGGACCGATCCGAATCTGGCGTCGAGTCGTGCCCACACGGCGGTGGTCCGGACCCGGACCATTTCCGCGTCGTCGATGTCTTCGATGGGCGATGTCTCGGTGACATCGCGGTTGTCGGCCTGTCGCACGAAGCCCATGGCCGTCAGCGCAAAAACCGATCGCATCGACACCCCGACGACCTGATCTGATGACTCCGACGACACGTCGACCACCTGCTGATCGAGCAGCGAGGTCGGCGGTCCGTGGCCGCTGCCCTGTGTGCGCGCGACCTCGGCTCCGGTCCGGGACAGTTGCACCAGCACCCGCGCAGGTATGTCGTCGATGTGGGTGAATCCGTCGGTGGAAGGCAACGCACCGCGCCAGGCGCTGTCGAGGGCGAACCCGGTGTCGACGGTCGTCACCGCAGGGTCGTCTTTGGTCGCCCGCAACACATTTCGCAGCTCGGACGCCCCACACACCACGTCGTCACCGGACATCGAACCGGCCACAACACGGCTGGCCAGGACATCGAATCCGGTGTTGACCCAGACGCCGAGCAAACCATCCCCACGCCGTTTGATCCGGATCACGGCGACGTCGTCTGCTCGCAGGGCGCGGCCGGCAAAAGCCGCGAGATCAATCCGGTCACGGGCGGACAGTGTCAAATCGGCCATCAGCGGATGATGCTCCTCAATTGTCGAGCTGCGACCGACAGGGTTGCCAGATCGAGGTTTCCACTCTCAGAGATGTCTGAGAGTGTCGCGCGGACCCTGGACAGCCTCGAGGTGTTGTGCAGTTCCCACTCGGCTATCTTCTCGTCCGCCGATTCATCGGGCTCACCGGCGTCCAGAATCACCAGACACAGCGATCGCAGCGCCTGGTGCAGATCGTCGCGCAATGCCAGGCGCGCCAACGAGTGCCAACGGTCGATGCGGTCGAGATCGGAGACCGCGCTGAGCAGTTCCTCCACCCCGAGGTGGTCCATCAGCGCGAAGTACAGGTCGCCGACCTCCACCGGGTCGCGGTCGGAGATCTCGGCGGCATCGATGATGTCGAGGAGGCAGAACCGGTGAAGGCTCAGTGCGACGGCCTGCGCGACATCCTCGGGGACACCGTCACCGACCAGGCGTGCGGCGTGATCGTCGACAATGCTCGCCGACGCACCACGTAGCCAACCGGGCACACGCGGTGACAGCTCGGCGACCAGTTCGCCGTATCGGGTGACCTCAGCGGCCATCGCCAACGGTTGTGGCCGCCCGGCGATCATCCACCGGGACGCCCGGAACAACAGCCGGCGGGTGTAGACGATCATCGCGTCGGTGGCCGGTACCGGACACGGGGCCGCGGCGATCGCCCACCACAGTGCGTGCAAGCCGAAGACCTCGGTCACCACCTGATAGGACCGCACCACGTCGACCGGCTCGCCGCCGCTGCCCTCGCAGAGGCGGAAGACGTGCGTGATGCCGCCGTTGTCCACCAGATCGTTCACCACCGTGGTGGTAACGATCTCTCGGCGCAGCTGATGGGTCGCGATCCCCTCGGCGAAGCGTTCCCGCAACGCGGCCGGGAAGTAGGCGCTCAGGCGTGACGAGAACACATCGTTGTCGGGCAGTTCGCCCGCGAGCATGTCGGCCTTCAGCAGGAGCTTGACGTGGGCCATCACGGTGGCCAGTTCGGGCGAGGTCAAACCGTGACGGCCGGTGGCATTTCCGCGTTTGGCCAATTCGTCCGGACGGGGCAGCGCCTCCAATCGCAGGTCGACGCCGCGCCCCGCCATCTCCTTGAGCAACCGCCGGTAGACCTCTGCCGTCTCGTCGGCACTGGCCCGGCTGGTACCGAGTTCGGCGTTCTGCGAGACGTTGTCGGCCAACACCAGATCCCCCACCTCGGTCGTCATCGACTCGAGCAGTGGGTTTCGCTGGGCAGCAGGCAGTTCGCCCGTCGAGACCTGGGAATCGAGCAGGATCTTGATGTTGACCTCATGGTCGGAACAGTCGACACCGGCAGAGTTGTCCATCGCGTCGGTGTTGACCCGGCCACCGCCGAGTGCGAACTCGATACGCCCGAGTTCCGTCAGCCCGAGGTTGCCGCCTTCCCCGACGACCTTGGCGCGCAACTCGTTTCCGTTGACCCGGATGGTGTCGTTGGCCTTGTCGCCCACTTGTGCGTGGGACTGGGTGCTGGCCTTCACATAGGTCCCGATGCCACCGTTCCACAGCAGGTCAACAGGTGCGAGCAGGATCGCCCGGATGAGTTCTGGCGGGGACAGCGCCGTGACTTCTTCAGCCAGTCCCAGCGCGTCGGCGATCTGCGGGCTGATCGGTATCGACTTCTGATCGCGCGCCCACACTCCGCCGCCTTCGCTGATCAGGTCCGTGCGGTAGTCGGCCCACGAGGATCGCGGCAGGTCGAACAGACGTCGTCGTTCGACGAAGGACGCCGCGGTGTCGGGGTCCGGATCGATGAACACGTGCCGGTGATCAAATGCGGCGACAAGGCTGATGTGCTCGGACAACAGCATGCCGTTGCCGAACACATCGCCGCTCATGTCGCCGATTCCGACCACGGTGAAATCGACGGTCTGCGTATCGGAACCCATCTCCCGGAAATGCCGTTTCACCGCTTCCCAGGCACCCCGCGCGGTGATTCCCATGGCCTTGTGGTCGTATCCGGCCGAACCACCCGAGGCAAATGCATCGCCAAGCCAGAACTGGTACTGCCCGGCAACATCATTGGCGATATCGGAGAACGAGGCAGTCCCCTTGTCTGCGGCCACCACCAGGTACGGGTCGTCGCTGTCGCGTCGGACCACCTCGGGAGGCCCGACGATGTCTCCCGACTTCGCATCGATGTTGTCGGTGACATCGAGCAGTCCGGCGATGAATCGCCGATAACATTCGATGCCTTCGTTGCGGACCGCCTCTCGGTCGGCAGCGGCGTCTCCGGTCGGCAGCGGAGGACGCCTGACCACGAATCCACCTTTGGACCCGACCGGCACGATCACCGCATTCTTGACTGCCTGCGCCTTGACCAGACCCAGGACCTCGGTGCGGAAATCCTCCTGCCGATCGGACCAGCGCAGACCACCGCGCGCAACGGATCCGAATCTCAGGTGCACGCCTTCGACGCGCGGCGAGTACACATAGATCTCGAACAACGGCCTGGGCAAAGGGGTTTGGGGAATCTCGCGCGGCCGGAGTTTGAAACTGAGGGTCTGGTGCTGCAATCCGGCTTGGTCGGTGCCGAAGTAGTTGGTGCGCACAGTGGCCGACAGTGCGGAGACATAAGCATTGACGATCCGGTCGACATCCATGCTGATGATGTCACCGATCGCCACGGATAGGCGTTCGAGGACCTCGTTGCGACGGTTTTCGTCGGCGCTCTCCGGATCGAAGGAGGCCCGAAAGAGTTCAACCAGCGACTTCGTGACCACTGCGTTGCTTCCGAGCACCGAAGCCACATGTGTTGTGCTGTAAGAACTCCCACATTGGCGCAGATAGCGGGCGTAGGCGCGCAGCATGGCCACCTCGTGCCACGTCAGACCACATCGGAAGATCAGTTCGTTGAAGTTGTCGACCGCGGCGTCGCCACGCCAGATCTGCGAGAACGCCTCGGTGAAACGATGTTCGACGTCGGCGACATTCTGCTCGTCAACCGTCATCCCGTCGGCCAGTGAGAGCCCGAACTCGTACACGAAACAACGATGACCGTCCTGGCGCTCGATCTCGAGAGGACGTTCGTCGAGGACGTTGACGCCCAGGCTGTGCAAGACCGGAAGGATCTCCGTCAAGGTCGCCGGGCGTCCGCACAGATAGAACGCGAAACGCCAGTCCTGACCACTGCGCTCGGCATCATCGGCAGGCCGGTACAGCCGAACGTAGAAGTCGCCATCTCCGAGGGAGTCGACTATCGCGATGTCGACGTAGGCCTCCGCCGGGCTCCGCACGTCTTTGTAACTGTCGGGCAAGGTCGCGGCGTAGAACGCGATCTCGTCGAGATCCCCGGCATCGCCAGCGGCAACTTCACGTAGCAATTCGTCCCAGCCACGCGCCGCCTCGACCATCTTGTCCTGCAACGCAATCTGTTCCGGCGTGCCCACCGCGAGGCTGCCGAGTGCACGGCAATCCCGCGCTCGGACCCGCATCACCACGTGCAACTGTGCCAATGCGGATTCACTGACCCGAGCGGTGTATTCCAGATGCCCGCCTCCGAGTTCGTCGAGCAGCAGTTTCTGCAATGTCTCGCGCAGCCGGGTGGTGTAGCGGTCTCGTGGCAGATAAACCAGCGCAGAAACGATCTCGCCCGCGGGATCAGGGCGCAGGAAAACCCGTATCTGTCGATTCGGTACGGCCTCGAGGACCGCCGACAGCGTCCGGGCGAGTTCATCGGCAGACATCGAGAACAGTTCGGTGCGTGGCAGGGTCTGCATCAGCTCGAGCATTGCCATGCCGTTGAAAGAGCTGGGATCGAACTTTGCCTTGGCCAGCACGTCGCCGACCTTGGAGTCGATCACCGGGATCGCCAGGACGTTCTCGTGCAGCGCCGTCGACGTGAAGGTCCCGACGAAAACGTGATCCCCTTTTCGGGTGCCATCGGTGTCGTAGTCGGCGACCGTGATCAGGGTGGGAAAGTTCGATCGCTGGATACGCGTCGGAAGGTAGAGCTGTTGCACCGTCACCGGACCGGCGCCGGGATCGATTCTGTGCGCCGAGGTATCGCCCCGCCAGATGCCCAAACCCGTCTCGGGTTCGGTAGTCCGGTCGCCGGCAGTTCCTACGCAGTGCACGTAGCCGTAAGCCGAAAAATGTTGCTCGGCGAGCCAACCGAGCATCTGGGCATGGTCCGATGCCGTCGCGCGGTCGATACCGTCCGGCACGTCTGCGGTCGTATACGAACCGAATACGTCGGCAAGGCGCCCGATCAGACCGATCATGGCGGCTCGATCGCGATTGACGTCGCGGATCCGGCCGACGACCGTGTCCAGCTCTGCCCGCACTCGTTCGAGATCGATCGTCGACGTGGTCGGCGTCGCCTCGACGTAGATCCACGACTCGGTGATCCGGCCACGGCCGGCGACGTCGCCGGAAGCCTCGGACCCGTCGACTTCCAGCAACACACCGTCCTCGTCACGGACAACCGGAAGAATTGGGTGATCGATGCGGACGACCATCAGATCGGCCGCCTCGATACCGGCCACCACCGACTCGACCAGCAGCGGCATGTCGTCGGCAACCATTGCGATCAACACCGACCCGCCGTCGTGGTCGATGTCGATGACCGCTGTGCCCGGTGACCTGATGTGCCCCAGCCCCAGATGCCGGAAGAGCTGGGATCGTTGTGCCGATCCCAGCTCTTCCCAGGTCTTCTGCCGACGGGTGCCCGGTCCGTGAAAGTACCCACTGATTGCTTCTCCCAGCAGGGCTTTCACAGATGCCGGTAGATCCTCGGACGGGGTGTCCGCAAAATCAGACTGCGTCGATCCGACCATTACCGTCACACTCCAGTTGATCGGTCTCCCCCGGGATCTCCGAGGGTCTGCCTTCAAATGTAGTGATCGCCGGCGGCCGGCGAATTGCTAATCACGTGTCAGCTTGCGGTGTGTCACAGAATGCGGACGGGCAGCGTCGGCTCCGAGACGCTCGATCTTGTTGGCCTCGTACGCCTCGAAGTTGCCCTCGAACCAGAACCATTTGCCCTCTTCGACGTTGCCTTCCCACGCCAGGATGTGGGTACAGGTGCGGTCGAGGAACCAACGGTCGTGCGAGATGACCACAGCACAACCCGGGAACAATTCGAGCGCGTTCTCCAGCGAACCGAGGGTTTCGACGTCGAGGTCGTTGGTCGGCTCATCGAGCAGGATCAGGTTGCCGCCCTCTTTGAGGGTCAGCGCCAGGTTCAGGCGGTTGCGCTCACCACCGGAGAGCACCTCGGCGCGCTTCTGCTGGTCCGGTCCCTTGAACCCGAATGCGCTGACGTAGGCGCGCGACGGCATCTCGTTCTGGCCGACCGTGATGAAGTCCTGGCCATCGGAGACGACCTCCCAGACGTTCTTCTTCGGGTCGATGTTCGCGCGGTTCTGGTCGACGTAGCTGAGCTTGACCGTGTCGCCGACCTTGACCTCACCCGAATCGGGTTCTTCGAGTCCGACGATGGTCTTGAACAGAGTGGTCTTACCGACACCGTTGGGGCCGATGACGCCGACGATGCCGTTACGCGGCAGGGTGAACGACAGGTCCTTGATCAGCACCCGGCCGTCGAAACCCTTGTCGAGGTGGCTGACGTTGACAACCACATCACCGAGGCGCGGAGGCGTCGGGATCTGGATTTCCTCGAAGTCGAGCTTGCGCATCTTCTCGGCTTCGGTGGCCATCTCTTCGTATCGGCCGAGGCGGGCCTTGTTCTTGGTCTGGCGGGCCTTGGAGCCGGACCGCACCCAAGCCAGCTCCTCTTTGAGGCGCTTCTGCAGCTTCTGGTCTTTCTTGCCCTGAACCTCGAGCCTGGCGGCCTTCTTCTCCAGGTACGTCGAGTAGTTGCCCTCGTACGGGTGGAGCTTTCCGCGGTCGACCTCACAGATCCACTGCGCGACGTGATCGAGGAAGTACCGGTCGTGGGTCACGGCCAGCACAGCGCCCGGGTAAGACGCGAGGTACTGCTCGAGCCACAGGACACTCTCGGCGTCGAGGTGGTTGGTGGGCTCATCGAGGAGCAGCAGGTCGGGCTTCTGCAGCAGCAGCTTGCACAGTGCGACGCGACGACGCTCACCACCGGAGAGGTGGGTGACGGGCTCGTCCGCCGGCGGGCAGCGCAGCGCGTCCATCGCCTGTTCGAGCTGTGAGTCCAGGTCCCAGGCATCGCCGTGGTCGAGGGCTTCCTGCAGCTTGCCCATCTCTTCCATGAGCTCGTCCGAGTAGTCCGTTGCCATCAGTTCGGCGATCTCGTTGAACCGGTCGAGCTGTTCCTTGATCAGGCCCATGCCCTCTTCGACGTTCTGTCGAACAGTCTTTTCTTCGTTGAGCTTGGGTTCCTGCATGAGGATGCCGACGCTCGCGTCGGGGTCGAGGAATGCCTCGCCGTTGGACGGCTGATCGATGCCGGCCATGATCTTGAGGATCGACGACTTACCGGCACCGTTGGGCCCGACCACACCGATCTTCGCGCCCGGGTAGAACGACATGGTGACATCGTCGAGAATCACCTTGTCGCCGTGTGCTTTTCGCACTTTTTTCATTGTATAGATGAACTCTGGCATCTAGTGGCCTTCCTACCTGCTGTTTAGGGGTAATGGGCGTAGGGATTGCCCTTGTTCTGCCCTCCGCTGAGCCGGGTCAGTTCTCCGGGATGAGGCGTTGTCCGATTTGGACACGCTGCACACGGAGGTGAGCCAGCTTTGCACCCCACAACCCTATCCAATCGCCGAAGACACGTTCGCCCGCCACCGCGCAATCACGGTTGCCGGTGTCGCCCGTCAGCCGGCAGAGGCCCATCACCCTTGATAGCAACGTCGCAACATCACCATGAAGTTCCCGGGCACCTCGAGTGGGCGCGCGAGCGTCTCGAACCAGGCGAGGATGCCTGGAACGAACGTTCCGATCAGGGCTTGGTGAGTGCCGCTGTCAAACATGTACCGGCGGGACGCCAACCTCTTGAGCAGAGCACTTCCGGATGTTCACTTTGAAATCATGCTCTTCGACAGGTACACAACGGCCTGGCGCATCACCTCGACTTCCTGCTCGAGCTCTTTGATCCTCTTGCGTGCTTCCCGCAACCCAGCAGCGCCGTCGTCGACGGATTCTGATGTCGGTCCGTTGATACGGTCCTCGCGGTCGGCGATCTTGATCCACCGCTTCAAACACGTTTCAGAAATCCCGAAATCCCTCGCGACCTGACGCACTGAAGCCTCACCATTGCGAGCGACTGAGATCACCTCGCGGCGAAACTCATTCGGATATGGCTTGGGCATGACAACCGTCCTTTCAACGCGAGATGGATCTCACGCGTGAAACAAACCGGAAGAAGTTCCCATCGTCCGGTGCGGTTCGTTGTCGGTCACGATCCCAACGACGATCCGAGCTCTGTCGATGAACAGGAACATGTGTTTTCGTTGCATTCAGTCCGAAATCATTGGCGCTCATGGCAATCCCTGAATATTCGGCAAGACATCACCTATCGCCGGTGGCACCTGATCAGCGACCGCAGTCGACAGAGCGTCACCGACGGCAGTCACGACACCACCGACAGACGACGCGGCATCATTCACTGCAGATACGGCATCACCCACCGCAGACCCGATATCATCGACGACCGCAATGGCGTCTTCGGCTACAGGTGGGACAGCATCAGACACCACATCCGGCACATCGACCACCGGCGGTGAGATATCAGCCACCGCAGGCACAGCAACACCGCCTGTAGATGGCGCAGTATCCGACCCCGGGGGCGAGACATCGGCCACCGAAACATCTGGCACAGCAGACGGCACATCGGTAGCCACCGCAGGCACCACATCCGGCACAGCAGACGGCACATCTGCAGCCGCCGCGGGCAGAGCATTGATGACTGCAGCCACAATGTCATTCCAGCCGGCCACCGCCCAGTCAGGTACCGGAGGCGGAATATAGTTGGTCACCTCAGTCGGTAATGCTGCGTCCAGCACAGGAGGGAGAAAGTCGCCAATCCGAGTCGGTATATAGGGTCCATCCAACGGCCGAATAGGCGCATGAGGCACCAACTGCCGCGTCAAAGGATCAAGGTCACGTAGATTTGGAACATCCCAGGGCACAGGATAAGACGGAAGTACCGGGTCGGCACATGGCGCTGGATAGGCGTGCTGCGCCTGGCAATACGTACCGATTGCACGTTCGACAAATGTCAATGGATCCTTCAACGGATTCACCGCCGAACAATAGAGGTCGCGCAGGTTGCAAATCTCGACAATTGCCGGACCTCCCGGCGGCGCTACCCGCCAACCGGTAAAAGTGAAGCCAGGGATGAAAGTGGGCAGGATACCCAAGATTCCAGCGCCCTCCGGCCCGGGCAGTCGTTTCGGATTGCCCTCGGTGATACAGGTCGTGTTCCTGCCATCCAATCGGTCGCACACATCCGAGACAACAATGGCTCCGAGCGAGTATCCGATGATGGTCACACCCGAACCCGGACATCTGGCTCGGAACGAGTTGACGGCATTCGTCAAGTTTTCGGTACCGATCCGAATGGATTCATCAGCCGATACATTGCCGGCTACCGGCGAAATACTCGCTGGATAGATGATATTGGTACGGGGTCCGGCTGGAACATTCGGCACGTTCACGCTGTTCGGATCCCCGGTCCCACCGACCACGAAGTTTTGCGAGGCCGGACACACCTGGGCATTTGCCGCAGGCACCTGGATGACATGAAAAACGAGAAACGTTAACAGAGCTCCGATTACAGCAGGAATTAGTCGCCTCATCGAGGTTCACCTACGATTCGTACAGAGTTTGAATGATGATGCGTGGTCCGGTGAATATCACCGGCACGCTTACGCACTCGCGGCCAGTTGCAGAAGCCCGAGTATTCAAATGGGAGATTCCCCGCAGTCGCCAGGACTTATCCAAGCCTGACACAGTGGTCCTACACAGCTGTGCACAAAGTCCCGATGCCAGCCGCCGAGACCCGCCTTCCTATGACAGGTGTTGCGCGACTTCAAGACTGGACAAGGACTTGACTGTGAGGATCACACCACTTGAATACTAGACCCTCGCCTGGTCCACGGCTAGGTCCTCGCCTACCTACACCAATCCACGGCTTCATGTCCGACGATCGGCGAATTAGGGCTGCGGCAAGCGCAGTGTGCAGATGTGGCGACATCGCTCCACCATGAAACATCCACTACTGCTTGACCATTGGAGCCCTCGACCTGGCTGCACCTGAGACCGACAGCAGACCCCGAACCTTGGCTGTCGCTCGTTTGCCGACGGCGCCCACGTCATCAAATGGTGGTCACATGCGCCTAGGCCTATCGAAAGACACTGGCCGCGTTGACCAAATGCAGGGCCTTCACGTGGTAGCCAGATGCACATGCCCGCGCATTCATTGATCAACTCAATACTATTGCTGCAGAGCAGAATTCATGGACAACAGACACCTTGTTCCAGAAGAGCGAGGCCCGAGGCACGCGTTCATGCACAAGCAGATATTGAGTCCGGCGTACCTACGCATAGGTTCGTAGTGGGCAAATCAACCTTTCGCGACAATCCCAGGGAAGGTGGAATGGACGGGGCCGATGGCCTTTTGGCATTTTCTCGGAAGGCCTTTGTAATCACGAAATATACTGCACCACATACGAATTATGTGCGATTTGTCCCTTGCCTCATCTCGGCATGAGAACGAGACTCTCTAATAGTGGACCGACCGGAGTGCTGAGGAGAGTCGAGCTTCTAGGCCGCACCTAGTTGGGGGTTACCCGCGGGCTGCCCGGAGTGGGTTCGCTCGAATCTTGGTCCCCGGACTCATCAGGTACCGGCTTCTCCCCAACCGTGCCCGTTGCGACGACCGACTCGGGTTCGTCTGCCCTGGCCATCTGTTTCAACATCGCGTTGTAGCCGGCCAACTCGGCGTCTTCGTCACGATCGGCTCGCCGGTCGAACTGGCGAGCCTGTCGTAGGTCCTGGCGACTCCATTGCACCAACAGGGCCAGCATGACCAACACGAGCGGAATCTCTCCGGCCGCCCAGGCGATCCCGCCGCCCAACCGTTGATCGCTCATCAGATCGGGGTTCCACGGCAGCATCAGGCTCTGGTAATAGCTGCGGGCGATCACGTTGTCGGTGCTCATCAGCGCCACACCGAAGAAGGCGTGGAAAGGCAACGAGCCGAACACCATTGCGAGCTTGGCAACCGGCGACAACGTTCGTGGTGCCGGGTCGATCCCGATGACCACCCAGTAGAAGAGGTATCCACTGACGATGAAGTGGAAGTTCATCGCGACGTGCGCGGCGTGATAGTCGACAAGCTTCTCGAACAGTCCACCCAGGTACAGGACGTAATAACTGCCGACAAAGAGCACCGACGCCACCAGCGGATGCGTGATGAACCGCGAGTACGGACTGTGCAGGATGGCCAAGATCCACTCCCGCGGTCCCGGCGGCGCGCTCTTTCCGGCCGGCCGCAGAGCCCGCAACGCCAACGTCATCGGGCCACCGAGGACCAGTAGAACCGGCGTCAGCATCGAGAGCGTCATGTGCGCGATCATGTGCAGGCTGAACATCGCAGGCGCATATTTGCCGAGCCCGGATGAGGTGGCGAACAACAGCGCAGCGCAGCCCAGGATCCAGGCGATCGTCCGACCGATCGGCCACGCATCACCGCGACGGCGCAAGCGGATCACGCCGCGCAGGTAGACGACGGCCATGACAATCGCCAGGGTTCCGAACAGCAGGTCGAACCGCCAGTCGAGGAAGATCCGCGCGAATGTGGGTTCGTGATCGATTCGGTAGCCAAGAAGCAGTTCGGCAGCGGGCATGTTCGAGGGGTTGGCGTTGACCGGAGGAGGCGTCCGCGACAGTCCCACGGCGATACCGAATGTTGCCGCGAACACGAGCAACTCGACTACGGCAAACCGGATCAGCGGACGCCGGTTATCGTCCTTCTCCATCGCCGGGATGCTGGCCTTCCGGTGCCACGCACCCAATCCACCCAGGACGACCAGCGCCACGATCTTGGCCAGGACCAATTGCCCGTAAGTCTCGGTGAACAGCTGATCGACCTTCACCCGGATCAGCGCATTGATGACGCCACTGGCCCCGACAACGATGAACGTCCAGAACGCGACACGGGAGTATCGAGTGATCGCGAGCAGCGTGTAGCGCCCGGCGCCGCGGGCGTAGATCAGGACCGCGAAGAGTCCTCCCATCCACAGACAGGCGCCGACCAGGTGCAGGATCAGACTGTTCGTGGCGACGTCGTGGCTACCGCCGGTCGACGAATGCCCCGCCAGAGCGGTCGGCATCAACGTCAGGATCGCCAGGGGCAACACGATCAGGGTCCACGTCCATCGCAGGGCGATCCGCGCGACGATCGCACAGATCACCGCAAAGATGGCGGTCCACAACCAGGACCGCGCGTCCGCGACCTGATCAAATGCCGAGATGATCCGATCGGGACTCAATGTCTCCGACAGCGGATACCCCGACGTGTCCGAGATGGTCAGCGGGATCATCAGCAGAGCCGCCACCGCCCAGATCAGGGCGCCGACCGACGCGAACTTGATCGCCCGATACCCGCCAACGTCGAGGACGCCGTCAGATTGTGGCGGCACGAAGAATGCCGCGAACAATGCGCCGCCGACTGCGATCACTGCGCCGATCTCACCGATGGTCTGAACGGTGGGCAGCCCGTACCGCGTCAGTGTCCCCGGATCTCCGACACCGGCGAGATCAAGTGCGTCGCCGGCGGAGATTGCGGTGACCGCCACCGCAACGGCGGCTGCCACCCAGGCCAACACCCAGCCAATGCTTGCCGCAGCACTGCGACGGATATCAATCGAATCGGGGCTGGGTGTACTCACCCCTCCAGGGTAGGCACCGGCCGACTGTGACTCGCGTCCGCCTGTGTTCGACCGTGCCGATATACTCACCTGCGCCGGCCATCGGCACGCCTCCGTAGCTCAGGTGGATAGAGCAAGAGCCTTCTAATCTCTAGGTCGCAGGTTCGAGTCCTGCCGGGGGCACCTGGTTTTTGCTTGCACGGACACCTGCCCAACCGGGCAGGTGTTCAGTCCTCAGGAAGCGCCGCGAAGGCCTTCTTTGTGCTTCGGTACCAACCCAATCCAGCGACGGGTCGCTTCCACCTGCCCTGCATTTCCTTCAGCGCACCTTCGTGGGTTGCATCGCCTTTCTCCACCATTTCTTTCAAATGGCGGTCTTGGGCGTGGATCACGTCGTCCGCCTTGTCGCCACGGAGTTCAATCTCGCATGGCCCACCCAGTTGCTTACATGTCATCGTTTTCATGGCTTCAAGACCTCCCAGGTCTGGCGTGGACATTGCTTGGTTGATGTCCTACCGGCGACGTTATCTGCGGTTTCGCCACCCGCGCTTCTCGATTCCTGATCGATGCGGTTGGGTCACCGACCGGCGGATGTTACCGTCGAATGTGACGTCCGACACACGGAGGCTTCGATGCAACTGTGGATTCAAGGTCACACAGTGGAACGACTCACGTTCGACGACACTCTGACGTTCTTCTTCAACGACCACTGCGAGTTGGTGTTGTGGACGCCGTTCTGGTTGACGTCTCCCCCGATCGGCGGACTCGGTGTCGAACACCACGGCATCAACCCGGCGAAGGTCATCGACGAGCAGCGACCACTCTTCACAATGCTGGGCAATCGGGCCGACGTCGTGGAATGCAACGACGACGGCGACCTGCACATCGGATTCGGGGATGGCAGCGCCATCGACCTGCCGAGCCACCCGGAGCAGCCGTCCTGGGAACTCTTCGCCAAACGGTACGGATACGCCACGTGTGAAAAGACCGGTCAGATCCGCATCATCGAACACAATCACGCAACCACCTGAGCCGGGATTCCGCGCCGGTCAGGCGACGTCTCGGCGCGGTGGGGTTTCGACCCACGATTTCGCATACTCGTCGACGTACTCCTGCCCACTGTGTTGGGCAAGGATCCGCATCAACGCATCAGTCGCACCGCGATAGTCGCCGGTCGCCGCATACGGCGAGAGATCGAACGGGGGCAGTATCTCGACGACCACCCGGCCACGGCGCCACCACCTCACACCCGCCACCGGCCGAGTCCCGGTGATCGCCACCGGGACAACTGATATCCCGTTGGCAATAGCCACTCTCGCGACTCCCGTCCGACCCCGATACAAGCGCCCATCTGGCGATCGGGTTCCCTCCGGATGTATCCCCCACACCTTCCCGCCGCGCACGATAGATGTTGCCGCCGACATGGCCGATGACGCCGCGTGCCCACCTGTCCGGTCCACCGGGATCTGCCCCAGTGCGGTGAAAAACCAGCTCTGGAGGCGTCCCACCATCCCGGTACGGGTGAAGTAGTCCGACTTGGCAAGGAAGAAGACCTGCCTGCGGGCAGCCAGTGTGAGGTAGAAGGAGTCGATCACGGCCAAGTGATTGGCGGCGACGATCGCCGGACCTGTCGACGGAACATTGTGGCGACCAACAATTTTCGGCCGCCCGAGTACATACAGCACCGGACCGACCAGAACATGGCGACAAACCCGATAGGCGACCGCACCCGTAAGCGACATAGACAGTGTCTACCCCAGTGCAGTAGACACTGTCTATATGAGCGAAGAGTCCACCCACGACCTACTGGTGCGAGCCGGGATCGAGCTACTGGAAGAAGCAGGCACCGCGGACATCAGCCTCCGGGCGATTGCCCGGCGAGCAGGCGTTTCTCATGGCGCACCCCGTCGATGGTTCCCAACGCACCGCATGCTCCTCGCCTCCATAGCCGAGGTCGGTCTGAACGATCTCGCCGCTGCACTCCAGTCCGCAGCCCTCCAACCCTCAGAAACTCCGACGAACGCGATCAATCAAGTTGCAAAGTCGTACATTTCGTTCGCCACGCTTCGACCGGCGATGTTCACCCTCATATTTCGCCACGACCTCTTGGAGGGGTCGGGCAGACAATTGCGCAACACCTCCCGCCCGATGTTCGATCAACTTGTCACGCTGATTCGCCAATCAGCAGCCACCGCGGAACCCGAGATCGCCGCCGCGACATTGTGGGCGGGCATCCACGGCATCGCGGTCCTGTCAGCGTCAGGATCACTCGAACTGACAACCTCCGGCATCCCGGTCGATGAGCTCATCCGCCGTGTCGTCTCGGGCGCGATCAGCACAGCGCACTGAACATTGAGTCTCCTCGAGCTCATGGCGGTATGAACTGGATCAACATGCAGGTCGCCCATATGAACTTCTGGGTATATGAACACCATTGCATAGTGCCGCGTTGCATGGGTATTGTGCAGAGGTGGCACTCGAACACGCGATCATGACCTCGCTTGCCGAGCGACCGGGCACCGGCTACGAAATCGGCCAACAGTTCAGCCGGTCGATCGGCCACTTCTGGTCTGCCACACACCAGCAGATCTATCGGACGCTCAAGAAGCTCCATTCCGATGAATTGGTCAGCTTCGAGTCAGTTGCGCAGGACGGCAGGCCAGACAAAAAGGTCTACACGCTCTCCGCGAAAGGCCGAGCCGCACTGAGCGATTGGGTCGGGGCACCCACCGAGCCCCAACAACTCCGCGACGAATTGGGCGTGAAGATCAGGGCCGCCGAAGCCGCGGATCTGCCGCAGCTGATCAGTGAATTGCGGCGCCAACGATCCCTGCACGAAGAACGCCTCCGCCTCTACCAAGAGTTCGAAAAGAACGACTTTCCCGATCCGAGCGCACTGAACTTGCGCAAACTCAAACAACACCTCGTGCTGCGTGGTGGCGTGCGCATCGAAGCCGGCTTCATCGACTGGTGCGACGAAGTGATCGCCGCACTCGAAGGTGTCCTCGACTCGTAGTCCCACAGCCGACAACACGGCCAGCCCCCGTGACGAAGGAAGGTCTTGCAATGACAACTCCATACCCGAAGCTGTTCGAGCCGTTGACGATCAACAAAACCGTCCTGAAGAACCGAATCATCATGGGATCGATGCACACCGGTCTCGAAGATCGCATCTGGGACACCGACAAGCTGGCGGCCTACTACGCCGAACGCGCGCGCGGCGGCGCCGGCCTGATCATCACCGGCGGCATCGCGCCGACCCGCGCCGGACTTCTCCTGCCCTTCGGCAGCAAACTCACCAACAAGGTCGACGTCATCCGGCACCGGCGTCTGACCAACGCCGTGCACAAAGAGGGCGGCAAGATCGCGATGCAGATCCTGTACGCCGGTCGCTACGGATACACCCCCCTGAAGTTCAGTGTCGGCTGGGAGAAGTCACCGGTTCACCCCTTCCGGCCGATCAAGATGAACGATGCGCTCATCAAGCACGCCATCTGGTCGTACGGTCGCTGCGCAAAACTCGCCAGGGACGCGGGATACGACGGCATCGAGATCATGGGCGGCGAGGGCTACCTGCTCAACACATTCCTCTGCAAGCGCACCAACAACCGCACCGACAAGTGGGGCGGCAGTACGGAGAACCGACAGCGGATCGTCGTCGAGATCGCGAAGGAGATCCGCAAAAAGACCGGCCCCGATTTCATGGTGATCATGCGCCAGTCGATCGCCGACCTGGTCAAAGACGGCCAGACGTGGGACGAGATCGCCCTGCTGGCACGCAAACTCGAGGCCGCAGGCGTCGACGCCATCAACACCGACATCGGCTGGCATGAGGCGCAGGTACCCACCATCGTCACGTCGGTTCCGCGTGGCGCGTTTGTCGGCTACACCGAGCGCTTGCGCGAAGAGGTGTCGATCCCACTGATCGCATCGAACCGGATCAACACACCTGAACTCGGCGAAGAGATCCTCGAAGGCGGACGGGTCGACGCCATCTCGATGGCCCGACCACTGCTCGCCGACCCGGAGTTCGCCAACAAGGCACAGGCGGGCCGCGGCGACGAGATCAACACCTGCATCGCATGCAACCAGGCTTGCCTCGACCACGCGTTCGTCGGCAAAAAAGTGTCATGCCTGCTCAATCCACGCGCCGGGCGCGAGACCGAATTGATCCTCGGCGCCACCCGCAAGGCCAAACGTGTGGCAGTGGTCGGCGCCGGCCCCGCCGGACTCTCGGCAGCCGTCGCCGCCGCCCAGCGCGGCCACAACGTCCACCTTTTCGAGGCAGGCGAACACATCGGCGGCCAGTTCTCGATCGCGGCCAGGATCCCGGGCAAAGAAGAGTTCGCCGAGACCATCCGCTACTACAAACGGCAACTCGAAGTCACCGGCGTGCAGGTACACCTGGGTACCTGGATCAGCGCCGACGAACTCATCGAGCAAAAGTTCGACGACGTCATCGTCGCCACCGGTGTCACACCTCGGATGCCGAACATCCCGGGCATCGACCACCCGAAGGTGCTGTCGTACGCCGATGCCGTCCTCGGTCGCGGTGCGATCGGCAAGACCGTTGCGGTGATCGGCGCGGGTGGAATCGGATTCGACGTCAGCGAGTTCCTCACCGTCGACGACTCCCCCACACTGAACATCAAGGAGTGGGAGCAGGAATGGGGCATCACCGACGACCTCACTGTTCCCGGGTTTGTCGGTAAGCCACGGCCAACTCCGGCCACCCGCAAGGTCTACCTCGTCCAGCGCAAGCCCGGAGGCCAAGGCAAGACCCTCGGCAAGACGTCCGGTTGGGTGCACCGCGCCACCATCAAAATGAAGGGCGTGGAACAGATTTCGGGCGCCGCCTACGACAAGATCGATGACGCCGGACTGCACCTGAGCTTCGCGCCGAAAGAAGAAGGTGGAGATCGCACCACCCGCATCCTCGACGTCGACACCGTCGTGGTCTGCGCCGGACAAGAATCGGTGCGCGAGCTGATCGACCCATTGACCGTCGGGGGTGTGAACACCCACGTGATCGGTGGCGCCGATGTGGCCGCCGAACTCGACGCCAAGCGGGCAATCCGCCAAGGTACCGAGGTCGCCGCGAGTATCGTCTGACCCCAGCGAGAGGGGTCGCGATGGCCACACCATTTCCGGATAGACGTTGGGGTTCCGAAGATTCCCGACTGAAATCGTTGGCGCTGGCTTTCGCGGCAACCTCCGCGGGATCGTTGATGATCCGAAAGCTCACGCCGATCGACCGACGGTTGATGAGCCGGACCAACGGCAAATACACAACACTCGGTCCGATCGGCGCTCCGACCATGTTGCTCACCACCATCGGCGCGAAGAGCGGCGAACGGCGAACGTCCCCTCTCATTTTCTACCGGGAGGATCCGGAATTGTTTGTGGTCGGCTCCAACTTCGGGCAAGCCCACCACCCCGCATGGACCGCCAACCTGCTGGCGAACCCGAATGCGTGGGTCAACATCGATGGAAGCGAAATCGAGGTCACCGCCACACCTCTCGAGGGTGCCGACAAACACCGGATCTTCCACGAGTTCGAGACCATGGCCAAGGTGTATCGGGTCTACAACGGTCGGACCTCCCGCGAACTGCGACTCTTTCGTCTGACCGCCGTATAACACTTGACCACCGGATGGCCGGACACCGTTACGATTTGCGCCATGGGTATTCCGCAGCCGTCGTTGTCCGCGCGCGCCGTCGTCACCGGGGCCTCGTCCGGTATCGGTGCCGCACTTGCCACCGAGTTGGCGCGCCGTGGACACGGACTGATCCTCGTCGCCCGTCGCGAAGAGATCCTGAAGTCCACCGCACTCGACCTCGGCGACAAGTTCGGTGTCGAGGTCGAAGTACGCGCCACAGACCTGTCCGACCCGGTCGCCACCACCGCACTTTGCGACGAATTGGCCGGGCGTGAGATCTCGATCCTGTGCAACAACGCGGGAATCGCAACATTCGGCGCACTCGCCGACCTGGATCCCGACTACGAACGAGCTCAGGTCCAACTGAATGCGGTGGCCGTCCACGACCTCACGTTGGCGGTCTTGCCGCAGATGGTCGGCCGGGGCTCAGGCGGTATCCTCATGGTCGGTTCGGCCGCGGGCAACATGCCCATCCCCCACAACGCCACGTACGCCGCAACAAAGGCATTCGTCAACACCTTGTCCGAGTCCTTGCGCGGCGAGGTCGCCGACCAAGGCGTACACGTGACGTTGCTGGCACCGGGACCCGTTCGCACCCAGACCCCTTCGCCGGAGGAAGCCAGCACCGTCGACCGGGTGGTTCCGGACTTCCTCTGGAACTCGAGCGAGTACGTGGCGAAGCTGAGCCTGGATGCGCTGGAACGCAACAAGATGCGCGTGGTACCGGGCTTGTTGTCGAAGGCGATGTCGGTTGCGGGCGGCTACAGCCCACGTAAGTTCACCGCCCCTGTCGTCGGCGCCTTCTATCGCAAGTTCGGCGACTGACCGCCGGACCATCCGTCCACTCGGCCCACTGGCCTCGGGCAACGAGTATCGCTGAACTAGGGTGATGTGATGCAAGACAAACTTGTGTGGATCGACTGCGAGATGACCGGGCTGCAATTGGGCAGTGACAAACTCATCGAAATCGCAGCTCTGGTCACCGACAGCGAACTGAACATATTGGGCGACGGCGTAGACGTTGTCATCCATGCCGACGAAGACGCCCTGGCCGCGATGCCGGACGTCGTGAAGAAGATGCATGCCGCCTCCGGCCTGACCGAAGAGGTGCGGGCCTCCACGGTCACCCTCGAAGAGGCCGAGAAGATGGTGCTGGAGTACCTGCGCTCGCAGATCGGGTCTGCAGGCGCAGCACCCCTCGCCGGCAACTCCATCGCCACCGACCGCGGTTTCATCACCCGGGACATGCCGAAGCTCGACAGCTACCTGCACTACCGGATGGTGGATGTCAGCTCCATCAAGGAGTTGTGCAGGCGCTGGTACCCGAAGGTCTACTTCGGTCAGCCGCAGAAGGGCCTCGCGCACCGCGCGCTGGCCGACATCCGCGAATCCATCCGCGAGCTCAAGTACTACCGCGCAACGGTGTTCGTACCGCAGCCCGGACCGGACTCCCCAGCCATCGAAGAAGTGACAAAAACACTCGGTCCGGCCTGATGAACCGCAGGTCAGGAACCGATTGGAGTTTCTGCCCGGCATACCGCTAAAGTTAGTTCCGGTCCCGCTCAGCGGGTACCGATGGTGGGCGTAGTTCAGTTGGTAGAGCACCAGATTGTGATTCTGGCTGTCGCGGGTTCGAGTCCCGTCGTCCACCCCAATCAGAAACGGTCTATCGCGCTTCGGCGCGGTAGACCGTTTCTGCGTTAACGTCCCCCGCTCGCCCGGCCCCCGATTCCCCCGGCCCCGGCTTCGGTCCTCATTTCGCCGCAGCGGCCTTCGTTGTCCCACTGCGACACCCGACTTCGGGTTCGAGGGTTTCAGGGGCTCATATGACAAACGCCGGGCAGTAACCGTCTTTCGACGATCACCACCCGGCGTCAACGGTCCATGACAGGGACCAACCGGAGAGCAGCCCGACTCAGGCGTTGCCCTTCTTCCAGGTCGCCCAAGGGATGTTCCAGTCACCGAGGCCATCGGTGCCCGACAGCTCGGGACCGACCGTGTTCTTCACGGTGACGACGTCGCCGCGTAGCGAGTTCTGCACCCACCACAGGGCGTTGTCCGGGCTGACGTTCAGACAGCCGTGGCTGGTGTTCTCGCTACCCTGCGCGTAGACCGACCATGGCGCGGAGTGGATGTAGATACCGCTCCAGGACATCTGGGTCGCGTAGTCGACGTCGAGCTTGTATCCGGCCGGAGAGTTCACCGGAACGCCATAGGTCGACGAGTCCATCACGATCTCATCGAGACGGTCTCCGATGATGTACGTCCCGTTGTCCGTGGGTGTCGAATCCTTACCCATCGAAGTCGGCATGGTCTTGATGACCTCACCGTTCTCGGTGATGGTGATCGTCTTGGTGTTGTCGTCCGCAACAGCGATCAGTTCGCGGCCGATGGTGAAGTTCGTTTTGAGGTTTTCCTGACCGAACAGGCCGTCCCCGAGGTCGATTCCGTAAGTGTTGACCGCGACATCGACCTTGGTGCCGGGCTTCCAGAAGTTCTCCGGCCGCCAGCGCAGTTCGGTGTCACTGAGCCAATAGAACGCGCCCTCGGTCGGTGGATCGGTCTTGACTGTGATCGCGTCCTGGGCGGCCCTGCGGTTCGGGATCGACTCGTCGAAGCGAATCGAGACCGGCATTCCGACACCGACGGTCGAACCCTTCTCCGGCAGCAGATAGGCCTGGGTCAAGTTGTTCGGCGAGCTGGTCGTGAATGTCCGGCTCGACTGGGTCTTGCCGCCAATGCCTTTGGCGTCGGCGACGAGCGTGTACCGCTTGTTGTAACCGAACGAGCCCGCCGGGACCGTCCACGTCTTCTTGTCGTCCGACATGACACCCGGCACGACCACGCCGGCCGTGTTGGTGACCTTGACATCGGTCAGGCGACCATCGTTTGCGGTCACCTGCACGGGTGCACCCGGCGCGAAACCGACGTCGCCGTCGATGACGGGCTCGTTCGCCAAGCCGGTGACCTCGACCGCGGGCTGCAGCAGATCGTCGAACGGTGTTGTGCTGACCACCTGATCGCTGTACTTCGCGGGCTTGGGATCAGACGAGCATGCCGACGCGACACCCGCGAGTGTCACCAACAGAATCAACAGAACCGTGGGCGTACTCGCCCTCCGGGTCACAGAGGCCTGCCTGAACCCCATCACACTCCCAAGATCTGACTAAGGCCCGACGACGCGGGCAAGAAACTAACTAGGCGAAAGTGTACGTGTTAAACCCGACGTGCATGAAACAATAAACCGTCGATAATGTGACGCTCACTACACGAAGCCCGCTGCGGACCAGTGGTTTCCACGCCCTCGAGCCGGTCGACCAGGCGATTTTTATTTCCGAGGGTCGGCCTGATAGCGTTCTATCTCGCAAGACGAAGTGAAGAACAAGGCAAGAAGCAAGCGCCATTAGCTCAATTGGCAGAGCAGCTGACTCTTAATCAGCGGGTTCGGGGTTCGAGTCCCTGATGGCGCACAAGAGAGTTGAACCCCCAGGCAACTGGGGGTTTTTCTTTTGCCCGAACGACATTCGGCCGCAGTGATCCAACTACTGCACATCGCCGATCAGTGACACTTCATCGCGAGAAGTCCGCACATCCTCGGGTGGCCCGAAAACCACAAACGCCCACCAGGTGACCATTGGCCACCGAGCGGGCGTGCGAGGACGGCGGTGCCCCGCCGTTCATTCGTTCAGTTGACGATCTTCTTGATCACAATGGCGACGACGACCACGCCCACCGCGATCAGCGTCCCGGCAACCGCCGGTTTGCGGACGGTGGCCAGGACGGTCGCCTTGGCGTCATCGGCCAGGCGCTGAGGGTTGGCACGGGAGGCCAGCGCATCGAGTGTCCCCGCCAGTTCATCGCGGGCCCGCTCGATATCGCGTTCGATGCTGTCGGTGTCGCGTGCCACAGGTCCTCCATCGGTACAGTGCCGTCCTCGCCGCAGATTGTGGGCGTGGATCGGTCCGGTCAGGTCTTCTGCTCTACGGTAGTTCACCGACCATGTTGCACGTGTTGCGCCACACTGTTTACTTACTCGGCTAGCCTGAGTTCGATGACTGAGAACACACGCTTGGCTGTGGGCGACGACGCCCCCGATTTTTCCCTGCCCGATGCAGACGAGAACATCGTCTCCCTCGCGGACTACCGCGGTCGGCAGGTGATCGTCTACTTCTATCCGGCAGCGAGTACACCCGGTTGCACCAAGCAGGCCTGCGACTTCCGCGACAGCCTTGCCGAACTCAACACCGAGGGCATCGATGTCATCGGGATCTCGCCAGACAAGCCGGCCAAGCTCGCGAAATTCCGCGATGTGGAAAACCTGACGTTCCCGCTGCTGTCCGATGTGGACAAGTCGGTCCTGACGGCCTGGGGCGCGTTCGGTGAGAAGAAGATGTACGGCAAAACGGTGACCGGCGTGATCCGCTCCACCTTCCTCGTCGATGCGGACGGCAAAATCGCTGCCGCCCAATACAATGTGCGGGCCACCGGCCACGTGGCCAAGCTGCGCCGCGATCTCTCGGTCTGACCGGAGACAGGCTCGTTCATGGCGGATCGGCAGCCGGGCCCCGGACACGGAACCACTGGTGCACTGAAAACCAGTGCTCCGGGATCCGGTGCGTCCCGACTGCTCAGTGCCGAGCCGTTGGTCCCCCGCAAGCGACCAACGCAGCAACGTAGCCAGCTGCGTTTCGACGCGATGCTGGCCGCTGCACGGGAACTGCTCATCGAGGTCGGGTTCGAGTCACTGACCTGCGAACACATCGCAGCCCGCGCCGATGTCCCGATCGGCACCCTCTATCAGTACTTCGCGAACAAGTACGTGGTGGTCTGTGAGCTCGACAGAGAAGATGCTGCCGGGGTTCAGGATGAGCTGGCGACCTTTGCCGCGGAGATCCCGTCACTGGACTGGCCACGCCTGCTGGAGAAATTCATCGATCACCTCGCCCGACTCTGGCACGACGATCCGTCCCGGCGGGCCGTGTGGCTGGCCGTTCAGTCGACCCCGGCTACCCGAGCAACCGCGACAGTCCACGAACGCGCCCTGGCCGCCCAGGTGGCGCGCATCATCGCCCCGTTGACACCGCAGCGCGACCGCCGCGCCCTGATGTCGGAGTTGCTCGTACACACGGCGTATTCGCTGCTCAGTTTCTCGGTGCAGGAAGGCCACAACCATGCCGACACCGTGGCCGAACTCAAACTCATGCTCGGGCGGTACATGATGCTCGAAAACCCCGAAAGCCGCCAGACCACAGAGTGATCCGGCGGCTTTGCCCGAACGGGTGATTCAGTCTTCTTTCGGGGCCTCTTCGATGACTGCCACAGCTGCTGCCATGTCACCGTCATGGGTCAGCGAGATGTGCACGACAGTGCCTTCCAGATGCCCGGCGATCTCGCCACCCAGTCTGATCGCAGGCCGACCCCACGTGTCGGTGACAACCTCGATGTCGCCGTGACGGATCATCGGCAACAACGGCTTCCGCGCGAACCGACTCACCGACCAGGCCTTGATGACGGCTTCCTTTGCCGCCCACCGCGCAGCCAGATGCCTGGCGTCATCGCCGGTGCCGGATGCAGAGTCGCGACGCTCCCCCACCGTGAACCGGTCGGCGAATGTGGTGCCCGGCTGCTGCAGCTGCTCGGCGAAGCCGGGGATCGACACGAGGTCGATCCCCACTCCGATAACCGTCATGACTCAGTAGTGTCCGTTGGCCGACAACCGGGCGTCACCGTCGAGCAGCATCGCCGCTTCCTGGTCACCCTCGTACGCGCTGTCGTCGAACCGTCGGTTCGGCGGCCGCTGGTAGGCGGGCTTTCCACCGAACATCGACTCCAGCAGACGCTGCTGTCCCAACCGTGAGCGCTCTGCGGCCGCGGTCCGGTACTGCTCACGCTGAGCCGGATCAAGCGATGCGACAAAGGCTTCCGGATGCACGACGGCGATCAGTCCGGAGACGTGACCGAATCCGAGGCTGGTCAGCAGACCTGCCTTGAGTGCAAACCGGTCACCGAAGTGCAGCGGCTCGGTCGGCCAGACGAGGTGCTTGTACTCCTCCATGGCCTCGTCGACACAGTCCAGGCTGCGGTTCGGCGGGATGACGCCATCGCGCAGCATCTGGCACAGGCCGATCAGCTGGAAGGCCGCGGCACCACCCTTGGCGTGACCGGTCAGCGACTTCTGCGAGACCACGAACAGCGGCGCACCATCGCTGCGGCCGATGGCCGCGGCGAGACGCTCGTGCAGGTTCGCCTCGTTGGGGTCGTTGGCCTTGGTCGAGGTGTCGTGCTTGGAGACCAGCGCCACGTCGTCCGGGCTCACACCCAGCTGGCGCAGCGACCGGGCGAAGCCCGAATCCTTCTGTCCACGAGCCGCACCCAATGCACCGATACCCGGCGCCGGGATGGACGTGTGGACGCCGTCGCCGAAGCTCTGTGCCCAACCGACAACTCCGAGAACCGGCAGACCCATCTCGGCCGCGACATCACCGCGGGCGAGGAGGATCGTGCCGCCACCCTGGGATTCCACGAATCCGCCGCGCCGACGGTCGTTGGCGCGAGAGTAGCGACGCTCGTTGATGCCCTGTGCGGCCATCTTTGACGACTCCGCGGTGGCCGACATGTCACCGAATCCGACGATGCCCTCGATACCGAGGTCGTCAAAACCGCCGGCGACCGCGAACAGCGCCTTGCCGAGCTTGATCTTGTCGACACCCTCTTCAACCGAGACGGCGGCGGTGGCACAGGCGGCGACCGGATGAATCATCGCGCCGTAGCTACCGATGTACGACTGCACCACGTGGGCGGCAACAACATTCGGCAGAGCTTCCTGCAGGATGGCGTTGTCCTTGGCCTCACCGGTGAAGGTGTCGAGGTACAGCGACCGCATCGACGTCATGCCACCCATACCGGTGCCCTGGGTGTTGGCGACCAGCCCCGGGTGCACCCAGCGCATCAGTTCGGACGGTTCGAATCCGGAGGCCAGGAAGGCATCCACGGTGGCGATCAGGTTCCACAGCGCCACGCGGTCGACCGACTCGGTCATGTCCGCCGACACGCCCCAGCGGGTGGGATCGAATCCGGTGGGGATCTGACCGCCGACGGTGCGGCTCAACTTGAACTTGCGTGGGACGCGGATCTCGGTGCCCGACATGCGGGTCACCTGCCATTCGCCGCTCTCCTGGTCGACCTTGATCTTGGTCTTGTCGGGAGCCGCGGAGAGGAACGAGCGCGCCTCTGCCTCGGACGCCACCGAGAAGGTCAGGTCGTTGTCGAGGAACACCGACGTCAGCAACGGTGAGGTGTTGTCGATCATGTCGCCGTCGTCGACGTACCGACGAATGCCACAACGTTCCACCACAGCGTCGTGGTAGCGGTCGGCGATCTCCGCCTCCGCCACGGGATCACCGGATTCGGCGTCGTACCACCCCGGCTTCGGGGTGGCTTCCCAGGTGATCAGTCCGGTGCTCCAGGCCAGTTCGAGCACACCGGCGGCCGACAGTTCTTCCGCGACCTCCATCTCGAAACGGGTCCGGCTGCTGCCGTATGGTCCGAGCTCTCCGGCTCCGACGATCACCACGAGATCCTCGGGGCGGGCGTCGATGTTGCCCCACGCCGGAGCGGTCGACTCGGGTGCGCGAGCCGGTGCGGGCAGTGCCGCCACGGTCGGCTCGTCGTCTTCGGTGTCGTCCTCGGTCGCGGCAGCCGCGTCGGCCTGTGCCTGCGCCAGTGCCTTCATGTCGAGTTTGGCATCGCCGAGCCCACCGGTCAGATCGAGCTGCAACGGTTCGGTGCGTGCCTGCGCACGCGCCTCGGGGGTGACGGCCTTGAGCAGCTCGGTGGCCATCTCGGCCGTCGACCACGTCTTGACGCCGGCAGCCTCCACTGCCTCGACGAGTCCGTCGTTGTGACCCATCAGGCCGGTTCCGGAGACCCAGCCGATCAGGGCGTGGGCCAGGGTGACCTTCGAGTTCCACGAATCCTCGGCGCCCCAACGCTTCACCAGCGCATCGAGTGCAGCCTTGGATTCGCCGTAGGCACCGTCTCCACCGAACATTCCACGGTTCGGGGAACCCGGCAGCACCACGTGCAGACGGGCGGCCAGGTGATGATCGGCGGCAATGTCACCGAGACCGGCGATCAACCGCTCGACCGACCACAGCAGCACCTTCATCTCGAGTTCGGCGCGACCACCGGCATCGGTGAGGTCGCCGGCAACCCGCGGCGCGGCGAACGGGAACAGCAGCGTCGGCTTGAGGGCCGGCTTCACCACACCTGTTTTGCTACCGAGGTTCTCGGTCTGTTCGCTGCTGATCCACGAGACGAGCTCATCGACGTCGGTGTACGACGACAGGTTGGCCGGAACCACCCAGAGCGCAGCGTTTCCGCGGGCGCTTCGGCGGTACAGCGACTTGAAGAACGCCAGGCGGCCATCGTCCAGACGCGAGGTCGTGGCGACAACCGTTGCGCCGTCGGCCAGGAGTTGTTCGACGATAGCGGCCGCGATCGAGCCCTTGCTGGCGCCGGTGACCACTGCGACGTCGTCGGCATACGACGACGGCTGCGGATCCTGTGCGGCGTGGGCGATCTGGGCGTACAGGCGCGAGTGCTCCTGGAACCCGTTGGCCAGGGCCTTGCCCTGCCACCACGTCGCCTGATGGCACACCGTCTCACCGGCACCGATGAAGCGCGCGGCGATGTCGTAGAAATCCTGGTCGAGGACATGCTCGTCTTCGATCCACAACCGTGCCAGATCCTCACGGGAGCTGGCCCAGCGATCGTCGATCAGGATCGCGCGACGCTCGTCGAACGCCGGCGCCACAACGCGTAGCCAGTCCGAACCGAGTTCGGCGTTGACGCGCTCGAGGGCGACGGTGTTGTCCTCGGCAGGCTCGCCTGCCAAATCCTCATCGGCAAGACCGAGCTTCTCCAGGATGGTCCTGGCGGCCGAGGCCAGTGCCCCACTGCGTCCGGTGAACTGTTCTGTCAGCTCGCCCAGCGCAGCAGCGTCGATCGTGCCTCCGCCACCACCGCCACCGACGGCCGGCTTGGACACCGGAACGCCCTTGATGACGCCGACTTTCGCGACCGCAGCGTCGATCAGAGCATCGACGGCGTCGGTGTTGGCGGGTGCCGTCGAGATCAGGTCACCGAGATCGCCACCGCGCACGCTCACGCCGTCACGGCTTCCGAGTGCGACCGCAACGGTGGTGTGCAGTGCCCAGCCGGGGCCGAGCTGCCAGACCGAGGTGACGCGGTCTTCGATGTACGACGAGCGCTTGCCCGCCGGTCCGAAGACCTTGCGGATCTGATCGCCCACCGCGTCGGTGAGCACCGATCCCAGCGGCTTGTAGCCACGGGCCAGCGCGTTCACGGTTGTCGACAGTGCAGGCATCTCTGCTTCGGCCGCACCGTCGATCGCACCCAATCCGAGCTCGCCCCCGATGTCGAGGAGCAACTGGTTGCGACGCGATGAGACACCGTCACACAGCGCCTCGATGGTGTCGGCCGATCCGATCTGATCGACACGGATCTTGGTCCAGAGCGCGATCACCGAGTTGACGGCGTCGGTCGGACCGAACGAGATGTCGTCCGGACGCGGACCTGAATCAGCCGGAGCCGCAACAGGGGCCGGAGCCGCGGCGACAGGCGCAGCAGCTGCCGGTGCGCCGGACTCGGCCGGAGCCTGCGCCACGACGTCGTCGTCCTCGTCGAACTCAGGCGCGCTGTCCTTGGACAGGATGACGTCGGAGTCGCGCTCGATGTTGAGCACCTGGACGATCGCCTGCTGGTAGTCGTCGAGCTTGAGGGTGTTGCCTGCCAGGCCGCTCAGTGTCGGTGCGGACTTCACGCCGACCTCGACGAAACGCTCGACACCGATGCCGCCACGCTCGGCTGGGGTGAACAGCAGATCCTGCGTCTCGATCCACCGGACCGGGCTGGCGAACTGCCAGGCCAGCAATTCGATCAGGATCACCCGGGTCAGGGCACTGGGCTTGGCGCTCCACGAATCCCAGTCGGCCAGAACCTCGTTCAGCGGCTCGGACGGAACCAGGTCGGCGATCTCCTGGACGAAGTCGCGGCCCAGGTTGAACATCCGCGGGACCAGGTTGGGGACATAGCGGCCGACGAGGATGTCGGGGTCGATGTGCTCGGGCAGCAGATCGTCGAGACGAAGCCGGAAGTCGGGCACACCGGCACGCAGGACCGTCGAGTGGAACGGAACGTCGATGCCGGGGATGACGATGAACGAGCGTTTGCCACCGGTCTTCGCGCGGCGCACCTCGATTTCGGCCTCGAGTGCTTCCAGACCCTTCACGGTGCCGGCGATGGCGTACTGCGAACCGAGCAGGTTGAGGTTGACGACCTCGACGAACTCGCCGCTGCGCTCACCGGTCTCGTTGACGAAGGGGATGACGTCGGCGTCGGCCAGACCGAACTGGCTGGGCCGGATCGCAGCCATCTGGTAGTCGCTGCGGCCCTTGGCATCTCGCGGCACGAGATGGTGCATCGCCTCACCGCGCTGGAAGACGACCTCGAGCACGGCCTCGAGCGGGAGGACCCCGGCACAGGCGGCCAGCGCGTTGTACTCACCGACCGAGTGGCCACAGGTGATCGCGCCCTCGATGAAGCCTCCGGACTCTTTCAGTTCGGCGATCTGAGCAACACCGAGAGTTGCCATCGCAACCTGGGTGAACTGCGTCAGGAACAGGACGCCGTCGGGATGCTGGTAGGTGGTGCCGCCTGCCGACAGCGTGGTCGGGTTGTCGCGGACCACGGCCAGGATCGAGAAGCCCAGTGCGTCACGGGTGTGCTTGTCGGCACGATCCCAGATCTTGCGGGCGGCCTTGGAGCGGGCGCGGGCGTCGAGACCCATGCCCTTGCTCTGGATGCCCTGGCCCGGGAACGCGTAGACGGTCTTGGGCGGTGCCAGCAGTCCGGTGGCCTGCATGACCAACAGGTCGTCCACCTTGCAGGTGACCTCGATGATGTCGCGGCCGGCGTCCATGCCGACGCGGTCGACGCGGATCGTCACCTCATCTCCGGGGCGGACCATGCCCAGGAACCGAGCGGTCCAGCCCTGCAGTGCGCGCGGAACCGGGATCGGGTTCTTGGAGTCGGTGGCCGTCGCCACGTGCTGCGCGGCGGCCGAGAGCCACATGCCGTGCACGATCGGACTGCCGAGTCCGGCCATCTTGGCGGCCGAGTCGTTGACGTGGATCGGATTGTGGTCACCCGAGACCAGCGCAAAGCCGTGCATCCGCGACGGGGTGGCAACCTTGGCCTCCCGCAGCTTCTTCCGGGTTGCGTCACCGGCCTTGGCACTCAGGGCGCCTCCGGCACGGTCCGGATCGGACAGCTCTCCGGCACCGGTGCGTCCGCGCACCGCGAACCGCTCGGCCATCTCAGCGATGACACGCGCTCCGTCGGCGATGGACACGACAACGGTGATCACGCGGCCCAGGTCGGTGTCGGTGACATCGGCAAGTGTTGCGGTGACGGTGAACTCGGCCTTGGTGCGGGGCAGCTCACCGACGGTTGATGTCACGTGGTCGAGGTGGACCAGATCGAGCAGGCCCTCGACAACGGGTGCGCCGTCGTCGGTGGTTGCCGCGCCGATCACGCTGAACACGGTCGGCCAGCAGAGCCCGACGAGGGTGTCGGGGTTGGCAAAGCCGCCTGCGCCCTGCGGCAGTGAGGCGCTCAGATGTTCGGGCAGCGTGTATGCGGTCACGGCCGCATGGTCGGCGACAGCTTCCGGATCCCAGGTCGCGGTGGTGGTCGCGGTGCGGTCGGCAACCGCGGTCAGCGATCCGCCTGCGGCAACGGTGAGCAGCTGGCGCATCGCACCGGCGGCTGCGTCGACGGTCACCTTCGGGGCGCCGCCGTCGAAGATGGAACTGTCGACGACCATCGGGATCGAGACGATTGCCTTACCGATCGGCACGTTCAGGACAGCGCCGTCGTCGGTGCGTTCGAGTACGGCACCGCTGGGCTCGTGCTCACCGCGGTCTGAGGACGGGAACTCCCAGGCATCGCGATCACCCAGCAGCGCAATCGGATTGGCGACCAGACGACCCGACCACTGGACGTTCAGGGCTTCGATGACACTGCCGAGGACTCCGTCGACGTCGACCAGTCCGGCCCGCAGCCGGGCACTGATCGGCTGCGGCTGCTCGCCGGCGCCGACCAGATCGGTGACGACCTGGGCCTCGAAACGGTTGAGCAGGTCTCCGACAGGCTCGTCGACACGGGTGATGCCGGCAACGGCAACGGTGCCGGGGATGATGCACACCTCGTCGGCACTGTAACGAGGGTCGTGGGCCTGCCACAACGAGTCACTGCGCCACCAGCGGCGGACGTCCTTGTCGACGACCGGCACGAAGTTGACCGGCTTACCCGGGGTGCGGCACAGCTCGAGAAAGAACACCAGATCGGCGGGATGCAACACATCCGTGCCTGCCGACGGATAAACCGCGATCAGTGCATCGATTGCGGCACCGGCGTTGTCGGTGGCCGAACTGTGTCCGAAGAGGGTGGTGATCTGGCCGCGATCGGCATCGTTGAGGCGGGCCTCGGCGCGCTGCAACATCTCGATGAAACGCTGACGCCAGGTGATATCGGCCCAGGTCGCCTCGCCGGTGGCCTCGCCGACGGCAAGCTCGACATAACGCTCGAGCCACTGCTGGTAGGTCATCTGCGCAACGTCACCGAAGTACGGCTTGGCGGTTCGGGACAGCGCCTCGATGATCTCCTCGCGACGCTCGGCGACAGCCTCTTCGTCACCGGCCACGTCGTCGAGCAACCGGCCACAGCGTGAGGCGGCGTTGTCGATCTCGTGGATGTCAGCACCCAATTGGCTTCGACCGGAGGCCATTCCGGCAGCGGCGAATCCGGCCCCGATCCACTCGTCACACCCTGGGGTGTTGACGAGGAGTTCCTTGACCTGCGGCGAGGTGGTCGCCTCTTTGGTGGCCATGGCGGCGGTGCCCACGAGGATGCCGTCGAGCGGCATCAGCGGGTAGTCGTGCGCGGCCGACCAGGCACCGGTCAGGTACTCGCTGGCGCGCTCGGCGGTGCCGATGCCACCACCGACACAGATGACGACGTTCGGGCGGGCCCGCAGCTCACCGTAGGTGGCCAGCAGCAGCGCGTCGAGGTCTTCCCACGAGTGGTGTCCACCGGCGCGGCCACCCTCGATCTGCACGATCACCGGGTAGTGCGGCACCTCGGCGGCGATCCGGATCACCGAGCGGATCTGGTTGATCGTTCCGGGCTTGAATGCGATGTACGGGATATTCGCATCGGCGAGTTCCGACACGAGGGCGACTGCCTCGTCGAGCTCGGGGATGCCGGCCGTCACGATGACGCCGTCGATCGGGGCACCGTTGGCGCGGGCCTTCTGCACCAGGCGCTTGCCGCCGATCTGCAGCTTCCACAGGTACGGGTCGAGGAACAGGGTGTTGAACTGTGCCTGGCGACCGGGCTCGAGGAGCTCGGTCAGCTTGGCGATGTTCTCGGCGAAGATCGCCTCGGTCACCTGTCCGCCACCGGCGAGCTCGGCCCAGTGGCCGGCGTTGGCGGCCGCGGCAACGATCGCGGGATCGACCGTAGTCGGGGTCATGCCGGCCAACAGCATCGGCGAGCGACCGGTCAGACGGGTGAACGCGGTCTCGACGACCTGTCGGCCGTCGGGCAGCGACACGATGCGGGGACGGTAACTGCTCCACGGGGTCTGGACTTCGGGGATGCCGCCGGGTGCGAACAGGTTGCGCTGTCCGCCGCGTTGGCTGACGGAGATCAGGCCGATGCCCTGTCCGCGGACCACGGGGACGCTCAGGCGGGTGGCGACATCGCCGGGTCCTAGGTCGAGGATCCACTTCGCGCCTGCGCTGATCACGTCGTCGAGGGCATCAACCCAGTTGACCTGATCGACCAGGACGGCAGCGGCGAGCCGACGCGCGGCGACCTCGTCGATGTCGCAGGCGGCTGCCCACTCGGCGACCAGGTCGCAGGCGGCTTGCAGCGAAGGGTGGTGGAAAGCGATCGACACGGAGAGCGGATCGAAGACCGGCGCGAACGGAGAACCACCGGTGAGCTTCTTCTTGCGGTCCGCGGCCTCAGCGGCGGCGACTGCCTCACAGCGGGCGATGAACGCGGCCAGGTGACGCGGTGCGCCGGAGAGCACGACCGAACGGCGGCCGTTGATGATCGAGACAACCGGTGCCGACACGCGGTCGGATTCCTGCAGTCCCTGCGCATAGTCGTCGACCAGAACCTGGATGCGGGCGGGATCGACCTGGGTGACCGAGAGCATCGGGCTGCCTGCGGCGTCCACGGACAGGCCTCGGCGGCGGGCGATCAGCGCGCCGGCGGCACCGATGAAGTGTGCAACCGCAAGCAGTGCTCCGTCACCCAACCCACCGTCGGCGGATGCGGACCGGACGGCCTCTGCGGCGAGCACGCCCTGCGAATGACCGACAGCGGCCACCGGGGGCAACGCGTCGATGTCGAGGCCCTGCTTGCGGTTCGCGCTGATGGCGGCAAGCTGCGCCAGCAGGATGCCGGGTACCGACACCGGGGCGGCGGCAAGGGCCGAGCCGGCAGGCAAGGCCTCTTCGCTGTTGTGCGCATGCACCCAACTCAACGGGTGGAAACCATCGGGACGCACGGCCGAGAGCTGATCGGATACCGGCTCGATGAGTCGCTCGGCGGCTTCGACGATCTTGGTGGTGCTGCGATCGAGATCTGCGTCGATCACCAGTTCGGCGAGCACGGGCAGCCACGGGCCGCCCTGTCCGCCGAAGCTGACCGCGTAGGGCTCACCTTCGCGCAGTCGGTCGATCAGCGATCCATCCGGGCGCGGGGCCCGAGGCGAGTTCTCTTCTGCTCCTGCGCGAAACTGGTGAATGGTCACGGGGCTCCCTAATAGCTGTTCAATCTTGATGGTTTGCGGGCGTGACACCGCTCATCGTCTTGGTTGCGCACCTGCGAGCCGTTCCCACCCGTCAGCGACCACTACGCTGTCGATCATGTTGAGCTCCAACATGATCCATCTCCAGAGCCAGGCCTCGACGCCTGGCGTCGTCAGATGCGCATGGAGACCATGTTTACACACAAAAATGAGGCTTTCCTCATGTTTGAAAGTGACCGGCGGGTATACCCGTCGGTAACCTTGCCGGGAATCCCTCGACGAATACCCCAAGGCTGTCGAACCATCGGAAAACAGCAGTTCACACCACCCGAACGACCGCTCGGCCGGTGCAAATCGGACACACAAAGTTGTTATCGAACCGTTATAATTGAATATGTCACTGATCGCGCCGTTCTTGGCCACCACTAGGGTGAGCGCATGACGGAGTGCATCTTCTGTGCCATCGCCGACGGCTCATCACCTGCCCACGTCGTCTACGAAGACGTCGACATCCTGGGATTCCTCGACATCCGCCCGGTCCGCCCCGGCCACACCCTGTTGATCCCGAAAAAGCACGCCGCCGACCTCGCCGAATTGAGCCCGGAACTCGGCGGCAAACTCTTTGTCGCAGGCCAGAGGGTTGCTGCCGCGCTGCGCGCGTCGTCCATCGCCGCCGACGGCGTCAACCTCCTGGTCAACGACGGGCGTGCAGCATTCCAATCGGTCTTCCATTCACATCTGCACGTGGTGCCGCGTCACCATGGTGACAAGCTGACCCTGGCAAAAGGGTTGTTGACCAGACGTGACTCCGACATGCCTGCCACTGCTGCGATTCTGCGCGCCCAATTGGAGACCTCGACCACCGATGACTGAATCCGAACTCGACCCGGCGCCAGCAGAACTGGTGCGAGACGCCGGATGGGTGACGGTCTGCTCAGGCGCCGGAATGTCCGCCGAGAGCAACGTGCCGACTTTCCGCGACACACAGACCGGCCTTTGGGAACGTTTCGATCCGACCGAACTGGCCACACCGGAAGCCTGGTCCCGCGACTCCGCGATGGTCTGGGCCTGGTACCAGTGGCGCGCCAAACTCGTGCGTTCGACCACCCCCAATCAGGGTCATGTGGCGCTGGCGCAGTGGGCCGAATGTCGCACCGTTTCGGTGATCACCCAGAACGTCGACGACCTACACGAACGCGCCGGTAGCGACGTCATCGCGCATCTCCACGGCAGCCTGTTCGAACCCCGGTGCTCGAACTGCGAGCTGCCCTACTTCGGTATCGACGCCGATCCGGAGATCGCGACCGAGACACCGCGCGTGGAACCGCCCTCGTGCCCACAATGTCTGTCAGAAATACGCCCGGGTGTCGTGTGGTTCGGCGAACCGCTCCCCTCCGATGCCTGGAGTCGCGCGGTCGACGCCGCGCTCGGCAGCGACCTGCTGATCGTCGTGGGTACATCGGGTCTGGTCTACCCTGCCGCATCACTGCCCGAGCGAGCTCTCGCCGCCGGCATTCCGGTGATCGAGATCAACCCGGAGCCAACACCTTTGAGTTCATCGGTCACCCACTTCATGCAGACCACCGCGGGCGCGGGCCTTCCCGCACTACTGCGGGAGGTCCGGACTACCGGTTAGTCGCCGCCGGTCAGCGCCACCGGCACCCACGGGTCGTCGACCGGCCCGCCCGCGAGGTCCGGGCCCACCGAATTGGGTCGCACACCACGCTTTTCGAGTTCATCCCAGAGTCCATCGAGGGCATGTTCCGGATTGAGCAGGTACTCCGATTCCCGTACCCGCCAGAACCGCCAACCGCACCGTCGGAGTTCACGCTCGCGCTCCATGTCGGCTCGGGCCTGTTCGGGCGTACTGGTGAACTCGTCGCCGTCGCACTCCACTGCCAGCCGGGCATCGCTGCCGGTGACAACCAGATCGACAACCCGATTGTTCACAACGACTTTCGGATTCACATAGAATCCCCGGTCGACCAGGTCGACAAAGATCTGCTGCTCGAACAGTGAATCGAAAGGTTCCGCACGTGTGGTCGGGGTGACACCGGTCGGCATCGGATCGACAAGGGCACCTTCGGTCTTCTGCATGTAGGTCAGCAACGAATACCGAAGATCGTTGTCTTTGAGATCGTCGGGCTGGACGGAATGGACAAGCCACAGCTGTTCCATCGCGCGAGATGCCGCGACATTGATACGCCGCTGAGATTCACTGCGCCGCAAAGCATTCACGTTGGTATCAGGGCAGACCACCATCGACAGGAACACCACATGTCGCTCGTCGCCCTGGAAGTCCGGCGGTGTCCCGATCCGGAGGTTGCGCTCCCGCCATACCTGCGGATCCAGCGCTTCCCGCAACATCTGGGTGAGAAGATCCACCTGCCGTTGACCCTGCAGCACCACCACACCGAAGGACATGCCGTCGTAGCGGGGATCCTCCATGCACTCGGTCACCACACCGACCAACGCTGCGGCCTCGTCGGCATTGACCAACGAGGAGTTGGTTCCGGTACTCCGGGCGTTCTCGACGTAGCGGGTACGCAGCGGCGGCAACCTGTCAGCACCGAACTGGCGCACCGGGATCAGCGGCGAATCCGGATAGAACTGCCGACTGGAGAATTCGATGATCTCCGGCATCGACCGGAAATGCTCGCGCAGGCGCACCACATGACCGAACCTCGTCCGAAGCATCGAGAACAGGCTCGACCGCGGAGTCAGGCTGTCACGCATGTACTGCGGGATGTCGGGTAGGTAGGTGTCGAGCTTGGAAAACACCTCTTCCATGCCCGAGCCGCCGAAACCACCCGGTGCACACTGCCGGTCGTCGCCGACGACGATCACCCGCGGTGCCAGCCAGAGTAGGAACAGGCTGGAGATGTCGGCCTGACTGGCCTCGTCGACGATGACCACATCAAACGAGTTCTGCGCCGGCGCAACCGAACTGAGGACCTGCGCGATCGGCATGATCCAAGCCGGTACCGCAGTCTGCGCCTGCGCCATCGCGGAGCGTGCTGCCAGCCGGAAGCGCTCGGCATGTTTACCCGAACCCTTACCGATGTTGGTGATGTGGTCGCGATACGACTGCAGTGCCTGCACCTGACTGACGGTCATGTGCTCCAGACACTCCCGCCAGGCACAGGCCGCAGCCAACCGGGCGGTGAAGTGCGTGATATCCGCCTCGACCTCATCGAGATCCGCTTCCAGGCGGCCCTCGCGGTCGGGGTCGCTGCGCTCTTGGGCCCATTGGTAGGCGCGTCGCCATGACCAGGCCGCTTCGAGATCTTCGAGCCGATCTTCCCAGACGGGATCCTCTGCGGTCTCGACAAGAAGCTTGACAAGGGCAGGCGCCTTCGCCTTCAGTCTCAATTCCAAAAGATCTAGAGCGCCCTGGTTTTCGAGTTCGACGCGGGCGTTATGCCATGCCCGGCGAGCTTCCAGAACTGCATCGGCGTCCGCGGCGCGTACCGCTGCCAGCAGCGCGTCACCTTCCGGCGACGGTCCCTTCTCGACCTCGGCCGACAGTGCCCGTGCCACGTCGTCGAGCTCGCGTCGTGCCAGGACCCCGTCGTTGGCCGCGGCAATCGCACCTGCCTGCCGCGCAACCTCTTCGACCTCGTCGATGCTCTTCGGCCGCGGGCCGCCAGGGCTGATCGCATTGAGCTCACGGACCAACTGATCACGGCCGGTCAGTAGTTCGGAGACCCAGGCCAGCTGTCCGTCGAGACGTACCAATCGACCGAGTTGCACCGATCGTGTCCCGGAGGTGTCCATCGGCACGCCCACCTCGGACAGGATCGCCTGCACGCGGGAGACCGCGTCGAGCACACCGAGATGATCGGCCACCAGGCGCAGCGACGCCGCATCCGTCGGTTCACGCCCGTCCACGGTGAAGGTGGCACCGAGATCCTCGACTGCCTTCTGCTCCGGCGCTTTTCGGAAGCGCGACCGCCACTGGCCACCGGACTCGAGGTATTTGGCTGCCTTCTCGTAGAGCACCGCGTCGCCGGGCGCGGCACCGTGACCCTCGACCGTGTGGGTGCCGATCCGGGTGTCACGTTCGGTGGCGTCGTCGATCACCGCAGACAATGCGGTGACCCGATTCCACAGGTAGGAGGCCTCACCCGAGAGCAACCGGTCTGCCATCTGCTGCAGATGTGGTGGGAACGTGCGGACTTCGCGCACGGCGGCGCCGAGCCGATCACACCTTGCCTTCACCCGCAGCAACCGGGCACTGTCGACATCGGCCAGGATCGCGAGCAGCGAACCGCTGCCGACCATCTGTTCGGTGGGTCGATTGCGTACCCGGTTACAGATCGACTCGAGTTCCACTGTCCCGGGCAGGATCAGGTCCAGGTCGGGCAGATGCTGGCCGATCCGGCTCGCCCACCGGTCGGTGCGACGACCCAGTAGCTCGAGCAACCGATCGAACTCTTCACGCTCGAGCGGCGGCAACGGACTGTGTAGCGGTCCCGGTAGCCAGTCATGCTGCGCGGCAACCTCATTGCACTGCCGGACGATGCCGGCGGCGGTACCGCTGTAGCCGGCAGCAACCCACTCGTGCTTTTCGGTCTCGGATTCGCGCAGCTGCCAGATGTCGCGCAGGATCTGTTCCCGCTTGGACCGGGCCTGGTCACGCTTGGACCGCAGGTTCTTGATCTCGCTGGTCGCCACACGTGACTGGAAGCTGCCCTTGCGGTTGGCGATTGCCTCCACGCTGTCGATCAACGACTGTGAGCCGTCTTTGGTGACGTCGGTGATCGACACCGCCAGTTGCTGTACTTCGACGGGCAGTTTGTCACGCAGTACGTGCAGGGCCTGCGCCTTTTCGGAGACGACCAGCACCCGCTGACCTTTGGCCAGCAACGCGGTCATCAGATTGGCGATCGTGTGGGTCTTCCCGGTTCCGGGCGGACCCTCGACCACGACGCCACTGTCGAGACCGAGCTGGGCCAGGATGTCGCGCTGCTCGACGTTGGACGGCAACGGATAGAGCGCGTCCTCGATGAGTTCTTCAGCCGACATCGCGCCACTGTCACGCAGGCGCCGGACACGCTCTTCTGCCTCGACCGGTTCGACCAGCTGTGCCAGACCGATCGGGATCTCATTCGACTCGTCGCGCAGAGCCGCGATCATCGACTCGTAATAGTCGAGCAACGGTGCGAAGCCACGTCGACGGAGTACCAACGCGGGCTCCAGATCGACCGTGACCGACGCCGGATCATCGGCAACCGCGCGACGCCATTTGGTGAAGAACTTCTCGATCGAGTCCGCCACCGGCGAGCGCGTGGTGGCCAGCTGGCCGGACAGTTCGGCCGAGACAGTCAGATCGAAACCGTCGAGACCGGTCAGCAGATGGCCGGCGTGCAGTTCTGGTTGCGAGCCACCGGCGAGCTTCACGGTGATGATGCCCGCGGTGTGGTCATGGACGGCGACGACGGGTTGGGTCACGAGATGCTCGCGGACCAGGACCGGGTCGCCATACGTCAGCAGCCCCGAGGCGAGCACCAGTTCCAGGGACTCGGGACGTTCGGCCAATTCGTCGACCGCCTGCGCGAGGAGGTCATACGCGGTGTTCTGCGCTGGATTGTCGCGCGAGAGTTCGGTGATCACCTGGCCAACGGCAGCGTCGCGGTTGATCGAGATGTCATAGCCGTCGCCGAGCCACACCACGCCGGCGTGCTCGCTCACGTCACGTATGACGGACGATTTCGCGCGGATCAGTTCATGCAAGAACTGCAACAACCGCAGAACCCTGCCACGCCGGTCGTCGCCGGACACCGAATCGGTCATCACGTCCTCGAGTTAAGCCTCAGGTTGACACTATTTATCACCCTGAACGCTACCCGCTGAAGCGTCTCGGTTCACACCGCGTGTCTGTTAACGGCCTGTCGTCACTTGTGGCTGATGGCACCGCGCAATGCGCGGTACCCACCGACAACGTAATGCACGTTCGTATAACCCAGGGCTGCGATCGTTTCGGCGATCCGGGACGCTTGTGACTTCACCGACACCACATCGATTTCGGTGTCGAATCCGTCGATCACCGGGATCCGGCGGCTCGAACCCGGGTCGAAGGCATCCTCCAACTCACCGGGTTCCACCACCACAGCCCCGGGCAAACTCCCCTGATGCCGCATGACTTGTGGTCGCATATCGACCACGATTGCTGTCCCACGATCCCGACGCTCGGCTGCATCAGCTGCCGAGATCGGATCCGCTGTCGCCACTGAACCCATACTGTTCCTATTGCTTTCGAGAGATGTACATGTGCCACTGGTGAGTTCGTGTCACCAGACTGCATTGTTACGGGAAGATCTCATTTTGTCGAATACTTCCCCAACACGGACATGTCTTCCAGCGATAGGCGCAGGCCCGGTGTACCTACCTACCTGGGGCCGCGGCCTGCAACTTTCTGCGTACCGCGCCGATCTCGACTGAACGACTTGTTGCCGTAGCTCTTCGCACCGCCACCCTGCGCGCGACCGCCGCGGGGCGAGCCCTCGTCCTTCTTGATGCCGATGGGAACACCGGCGATCCGAGTGCTCCGCAGCCGCGACAACGTGTCGCGATCGAGGTTGCGAGGCAGCTCGACCAAGGAGTGGTCGGCCCGAATGCTGATGTGACCGAAATCGCCACGGGACAGGCCGCCCTCGTTGGCAATCGCACCCACGATTGCACCCGGGGTGACGTTGTGCTGCCGGCCGACCGCCAGGCGGTACGTCGCAAAATCGCCGTCGCCTTGTCCGGAACGCTCAGTACGTTCCTTGCGATCACGGTCTTTGCGCTCGCTCGCAGGCGGGTCCGGTGACAGCAGGAATCCGCCATCACGCGTTTCGAGTGCCAGCGCGGCCGCGATGTCAGCCATCGTGACGTCGTTCTCGCTCGCGTAATTCTCGATCAGCTTGCGGAACAGATCGAGATTGTCCGATCCCAGATTTGCGGTGATCGACTCCCCGAACTTCGCCACACGCTGCGCGTTGACGTCGTCGACGCTCGGCAGACCGATTTCTTCCAGCGGCTGACGAGTGGCCTTCTCGATGGCGCGGAGCAGGTGACGCTCACGCGGCGACACGAAGAGCAGCGCGTTACCCGAACGACCGGCGCGGCCGGTACGACCGATCCGGTGCACGTACGCCTCGGTGTCGTGCGGGATGTCGTAGTTGAGGACGTGCGAGATCCGCTCGACATCGAGGCCACGGGCCGCGACGTCGGTTGCAACCAGGATGTCGACCTGACCGTTCTTGAGCTGAGCAATCGTCCGCTCGCGCTGCGCCTGGGCGATGTCACCGTTGATCGCTGCTGCCGAGAAACCGCGCGAACGCAGGCGTTCGGCGAGATCCTCGGTGGCCTGCTTGGTACGGACGAACACGATCATCGCGTCGAATGTCTCGACCTCGAGCACACGGGTCAGCGCGTCCATCTTGCGCTGGTGAGAGACCTGCAGATAGCGCTGCGTAATGTTCGACGCAGTCGCGGTCTTGGCCTTCATCGTGATCTCGACGGGGTTCTTCAGGTACTTCTGCGACAACCGCCCGATGGTCTTCGGCATGGTGGCCGAGAACAGTGCCACCTGCTTGCTGTCGGGGGTGTCGCGCAGGATGCGCTCGACGTCCTCGGCAAAGCCCATGTTGAGCATTTCGTCCGCCTCGTCGAGGACGAGGTAGTCGAGCTCGGAGATGTCGAGGGTGCCCTTGTCGAGGTGATCGATCACGCGACCGGGTGTACCCACAACGATCTGGGCTCCGCGGCGCAGACCGGACAACTGCACGGTGTAGCTCTGGCCGCCGTAGATCGGCAGCACCTTCACACCGGGCAAGTGCACCGAGTAACGACCGAAGGCCTCGGCCACCTGCAACGCGAGTTCACGCGTCGGTGCAAGGATCAGCGCCTTGGGCTTGCGAGCACTCGGATCGATATTCGAGAGAATCGGCACCGCAAAGGCGGCGGTCTTACCCGTGCCCGTCTGTGCAAGACCCACCACATCCCGACCCTCGAGGAGCGGCGGGATAGTCGCTGCCTGGATCGGCGATGGGGTTTCATAACCCACGTCCGTAAGCGCCTGCAGCACGCGGGGATCCATCCCGAGGTCTGCGAAGGTCACGGTTTCTTCATTTTCGGCGGCCATATCACTCGTGGGGGCCGCACCAGTACTGTCTGTCATCGCTTTCCACTGTAGCCGTGATCAGCCTGAATCCGTTATTCGTAACCCGAGCGGTGAGCAAGCGACACACCTACACTGCCAGTCCCCTACTCGCGAGTAGGGAGAAAAGGTAACCTGGCCCACAGTTACCGGTGTCCGAATTGTCGGCCACCCACTGTCCGCCATTCGTTTCCACTGGAGGCCAACGTGCAAGAGATCACCGTCCCCTCGGACTTTGTTGTTCCCGAGAAGGCGTCCATCGTCGATTCGATGCTGAAGCACCGCGCCGAGTCACCCACAAAAACACTGTTCAAACGCCGCTCGGCGGATGGTTCCTGGTTTGACGTCACCACCAAGGAGTTCGCCGATCTGGTCGACAAGGTCGCCAAGGGCTTCATCGCTTCGGGTGTCGGCCCGGGTGACCGCGTCTCCATCCTCTCGGCCACCCGCTATGAGTGGACCGTTCTCGATTACGCCGTCTGGCGGGCCGGCGGCGTCACCGTCGCCATCTACGAGACCTCGTCGGCCTCGCAGGTCCAGTACATCGTCGAGAACTCCGGGACATCGCTGTTGGTTCTCGAGACCGCTGACCAGAAGTCACAGCATTCTCCCGTACTGGCCGACCTCGCCGAGCCCAAAGAAACCCTCGTCATCGATGAAGGTGCCGTCGACGAGCTGGTCAGGCGAGGCGAGGCGATCGGCGACGACGAGCTCGAACTACGCCACGCCAACGCCCTGGCCTCCGACGTCGCGACGCTGGTCTACACCTCCGGGACCACCGGCAAGCCCAAGGGCGTGGCACTGACCCATGCCAACTTCATCCATGAATGCCACGCGGTCCGGGTGACCCTCGGCGAACTGATGTCCGAGGGCAGCTCCACACTGCTGTTCCTCCCATTGGCACACATTTTTGCCCGGGTCATCTCGGTGGCATCGGTCGAGCACCTCGTGCAGCTCGGCCACACCACGGTGTCCCCCACACTCATGGACGAACTGGCCGCCTTCAAGCCGAGCTACTTGCTTTCGGTCCCCCGGGTCTTCGAAAAGGTCTACAACGGGGCCAAGCAAAAGGCCGAGGACGGTGGCAAGGGCAAGATCTTCGCCGCCGCAACCGACACCGCCGTCGAATACTCGAAGGCACTGGACACCGGCGGTCCCGGCCTGGTCCTCAAGCTCAAGCACAAGCTGTTCGACGTGCTCGTCTACTCGAAGCTGCGGACCGCACTCGGCGGCAATTGCGATAGCGCGGTCTCCGGTGGTGCCGCTCTTGGCGCGCGCCTGGGCCACTTCTTCCGCGGCATCGGCGTTCCGATCTACGAGGGCTACGGCCTCAGTGAGACCACCGCAGCCGTCACCGTCAATGCCGAAGGTGCACAACGCATCGGAACCGTCGGGCGCCCTGTGCATGGTCAGTCGGTCGCGATCGCCGACGACGGTGAGGTCTTGCTCAAGGGACCGGTGGTCTTCGGGGGCTACTGGAAGAACGAGCAGGCCACCAAAGAAGCCATCAAGGACGGCTGGTTCCACACCGGCGACATCGGAACACTCGACGACGGCTACCTGTCGATCACGGGCCGAAAGAAAGAACTGATCGTCACCGCAGGCGGCAAGAATGTCTCGCCGGCCCAGATGGAAGACGCCGTCCGCGCCCATCCACTGGTGAGCCAGGCACTCGTGGTCGGCGACAACAAGCCGTTCATCGCCGCCCTGGTCACCCTTGATCCGGAGGCACTGCCGGGCTGGCTCGAACGCCATGACCTCCCGGCAGACACGCTGATCGCAGATCTGTTGGAGCACAAGGACATTCTTGCCGACGTCGATGAAGCGATCGCCGCGGCGAACGCCCTGGTATCCAAGGCCGAGGCGATCAAGAAGTACCGGGTCATCGAGACCGACTTCACCATCGAGTCGGGCGAACTGACGCCGACCCTCAAGCTCAAGCGCAACGTGATCCACGATTCGCACACCGCCACCATCGAGGGTCTCTACACGAAGTAGGCAGTCAGAAACCTTGCACGGCACAGATCAAAAAGGGAGACCGCCCACCCGGGTGGTCTCCTTTTTTGCACGAGCGTCTGGTCGACCGCCCGCCATCACATCAGCGAGGCGTCACCGTCGTCGAAGTCACCACACGACCGGGATCGGCAGTGCCGAGTACATCGTTCACAGCGGCCGATACCGCCGTCAACCGATCGCGCGCCGATTGCCAATCCTGTTCGTACTGTTGACGACTGAGCAGGACAACCACGAAGCGTCCGTCGCCGTCGACGAAGCCCGCACTGTGCAGGTAACCGGCCTGGCCCCAGCAACACATCCAGCCCTGTTTGGCGACAGCCACACCGCCGGGCCTCTCGGCGAGCAGACCGAAATACTGGGCAAAGCCGTCGGTCGCAAACGCAGGTGCTGCGGCGAGCGCATCGACGATCAGATCCCGATCGGACGCGGGCATGGCCAGCACGTGACCGTAGAGGCGCGCGATGTCTGCCGCGGTGATCGTCATCTCACCCCAATCCGAGGAATCGACTGGAGCAATCGTCCCGGTCAGCCCGAGCCGCGGGCCCACCCGATCGACCGCACCTAGCCCATCGAAACGGGCCCAGAGTTCGGCCATCGCGAAGTCGTCGCTGGGTCCGAGCACCCGCCGGATCAGATCGAGATCCGGTCCACCCACCATCAAACCCTCGTCGCGTCTGCGATCGACGATGTCGACCACCACAACCAATTTCGAGAGCGATGCCGACAGCATGGGCGGGTCGCTGTGACCGCCGAGGGCCAGTGCACCAGTCGGCGCGTCGAGGATCGCCGCCTCCAATTCGATCCCGCCGACGGCCGCAGCCGCATTCTCGGCGGCAGCGGCGGCCGCGTTCACCAGGCTCTCGCTCGACGACCGCGACGGTGTCCGAGCCTCATTGGAATCCACGGTCGCGTTGCCCGCCCCACAGAACACAGCGCCGGCGGACGCGGTCAGCAAGACTTGAACCGCGATCAACCAGACCGCAACGGCAGCTCGTGCAGACCGCCGGCCGGGGGCCGTCAGATTCGCAGACATGGTCTTTCCAGGCTCCGCCTCTACGCCGAGTCCTGCCACTTCGCGGATCGACCACACGCGGCGGGCTACTTACGTCCGGGCTCCTCAACCGGCCGCAAAGCCCAGCCCGGCACCCAGTGCGTCACCTTCTCCTCGCGGCCGCGCGCCGGAATCGTGTAGGTGACCTTGCCGAACCATTCACCCCATTCGGTCATCCCCCACTCGGTGAGCACTCCCACCGTCTTTCGACGAAACTGCAGCCCCTCTGGGTGATAGATGCCCGAGTGGTGGGGCTGGTAGGCATAGAGGGTCACGAGATCGATCGATACGGCGACATGGCCGACTCGGACGAACGCCGAACCACGCGGCTGTCCGCCGTCACCGCCGATATCTGCCACCTTCACGGTTCGATCATACGTTCGAATCTCTGTTACTCTCAACCACGGCAGGGCGGCGATGCCTGCAGACGTGAAAGCGGATGCAGAGACGCCGCCCGCCATTTCATATCTGCCCGATGAGGCACGACAACCGGCCTGTGGTCGCGGCATCAAAGACGAAAGCTCCGGCAACGTCGACGTTTTTCGTGCACCGCCAACCAACCAGGTCACCAGCTGGAGTGGAACTGCCCTGTGGTGGCGACTTCGCCTGGCCGACGGCAAACAAAACTGCATCAATCAGGTGGTGCGCGAGGGGGGACTTGAACCCCCACGTCCGTAGACACTGGAACCTAAATCCAGCGCGTCTGCCAATTCCGCCACTCGCGCGTGCAGGAGACAGAGTACCGGCTGACCTGCGACTTGCATCACTTAGGTACCGTCAAGACATGGCATCGAACAAGCGAAGGCACCGACCAGCACTCATAGCGCTGGTTGTGGTGGCAGCTGCCACGTGCCTGGGGCTGGCGTGGTGGCAGTGGAGTCGGTTCGAATCGACCGGCGGGACGGGCCAGAACCTGGGCTACGCCCTTCAGTGGCCGGCGTTCGCGGCCTTCTGCGTCTATGCGTACCGCAAGTTCGTCGTCCTCGAATCCGATCCGGAAGAAGTCCACAAGCTCAACAGCAGCGGAGGCGTGAAGGAGATCCCGGAGGGGATCCTGCCGCCCCGGCCCGACTCGGCACCGACCCCGCTGGTCGAGGACGGCACCACCGACGGCGCCCAGATCGCCGAGTACAACCGTCTGCTGGCCGAACTCACCGACGCCGACACCCACCGCGCCGCACAATCCCGCAGCGCCAACGATCACCCTGCAGACAATCACCCCGCAGACAACCCACAACGGAGCAATCAGTGAGCCAGATCCCCGCCGAGTCGACCACCCCGATCACCACCGCGACGCCGCCGAAAAAGATCAAGGGTGCACTGCTGCGGTACCGGGTGATGGCATGGATCACCGGTCTGTGGCTGCTGCTGCTGGTTGCCGAGATGATCCTGCTCTACGGCTTCGACGACCACACCCTCGACTTCGTGCCGTTCGTCCACGGGTGGGTCTACTTCATCTACCTGATCATGGCGATCGACCTGGGGATCAAGGTCCGGTGGCCCATCGGCAGGGCGGTCTTCACGCTGATCGCCGGAACGATCCCGTTCTTGTCGTTCTGGGTGGAACACAAGCGCACCCAGGAGATCCGGGCCCAGTTCGGTATCTGACCCGAACCAGACCCGGATCCGTAGGGTTCAGTTCGAAACCAGTTCCTGCAGTGCAGGCACCAGTTGTGCCAGAGCTCGGCCGCGATGACTCAGAGCATCTTTCTCAGTCGGTGACAGCTGTGCCGCACTGCGCCCGGACTCGGATTCTTCGTCGGGCACGAACACGGGGTCGTATCCGAAACCGTTGTCGCCGACCGGTTCTGCGATGATCCGTCCGCGCCACTCGCCTCGGACGACCACTTCGGAATCCGCGGTGACCAGCGCGCACGCCGATACGAATGCCGCGCCGCGACGGTCCGCGGGGACATCTCCGAGCTGATTGAGCAACAACTCCAGGTTGGCGATGTCGTCGCCGTGTCGCCCGGACCAGCGCGCCGACAGCACGCCGGGCATTCCGTTCAGTGCGTCGACTTCGAGCCCGGAATCATCTGCAACACACGGCAGTCCGGTGGCCGCAAATGCGTCGCGCGCCTTTGCCAGCGCGTTCTCCTCGAACGTGGCGCCGGTCTCGGGTGCCTCGTCGAACGGTGGCACCTCGTCGAGACCCACCACGTCCAAGCCCTCGATGCCGGCCTTCTCGACAACCCGACGTAGTTCGGCCAGCTTCTTCTTGTTGCGGCTGGCCACCAGGATCTGGCTCATCAGCTGCCGAAGGTCTTGCGCTTGCCGGTGATCTCGGGCTCGGGAAGCACCCCCGGGTACGGCAATGCGAGTGCCTCACGCTGCACCACGAACAACTGCTCGATGCCGGCCATCGCCGAATCCAGCAAACGATCGAGCGTCGACCGCGGGAACGTTGCGCCCTCCCCGGTGCCCTGGATCTCGACCAGCGTTCCGGTGTCGGTCGCGACCACATTCATGTCGACCTCGGCGCGCGAATCCTCTTCGTACGGCAGGTCGAGCCGCACACGACCGTCGACAACTCCAACGCTGACCGCTGCGATGCCACATGAGATCGGTTGTGGATCAGCAAGTTTCCCGGCCGCGTTCAGGTAGGTGACCGCATCGCACAGCGCCACGTAGGCACCGGTGATCGCGGCGGTTCGGGTACCACCATCAGCCTGGAGCACGTCACAGTCGAGTGCGATGGTGTTCTCCCCCAGCGCTGCGAGGTCGATGCAGGCACGCAGCGACCGGCCGATGAGACGGCTGATCTCCTGCGTCCGTCCGCCGACCTTGCCCTTGACCGATTCACGGTCGGAACGATCATGGGTGGCCGCAGGCAACATCGCGTATTCAGCGGTCAGCCAGCCGAGCCCGGATCCGCGCCGCCAGCGCGGCACACCTTCGGTGACACTGGCGGTGCACATCACCCGCGTGTCCCCGAATTCAACAAGTACTGATCCGGCGGGGTGACTGGTGAAACCACGGGTGATGGTCACCTTCCGCAGTTCGTCATCGGTTCGGCCATCTGCACGTCTACTCACAGGGCCCACCCTATCGAGTCCCCACGGCAGCTGTATCCGGGTGGGCGTCAGGCGATGTTGATGACGTCGCCGCGGCGGACCACCCGAATCGGACCGTCGTAGGCCTGCCGGGCCTCTGCCAGCACCTCTTCAGGCCAGGTCCACGGCGGCAGATGGGTCAACAGCAGGCTCTTGACACCGGCCTTCGCCGCGGCCTCCCCCGCCTCCCGACCCGACAGATGCAGATTCGGTGGCCGGTTCACCGGATCGTGGGTCCACGACGCCTCACACAGGAACACGTCGGCGCCTTCGGCCAGCTCGACGAGCTCGTCGCACACACCGGTGTCACCGCTGTAGGTGAGCACCTGACCTTCGGGACCGGTCACGCGGAACCCGAACGTCGCGGGCGGGTGATTGACCCGGCGGGAGAAGAATGTCATCCCGCCGAGTTCGATCTCGCCGCCATCGATCCAGTCACTGACACCGAACGTGTCGGTGATGTCGTCGAGTTCGCCGGGATACTCCGACGATGCCGCGCCGATCCGGTCGGCGGTCCCGGGTGGCCCGATCAGCGTGCCACGCCCCACCGCTGGGACCGGGCTGTAGCGACGCCACACCAACAGGCCCGGGAGATCCAGGCAATGATCGGCATGGAGGTGACTGAGCGCTATCGCCACCTCATTCGGATCAGCGTGTTGCAGCAGTGATCCGAGGACGCCGGGACCGAAATCCATCACGACCGGCTGGCAGCCGGGCACCGTCAACAGGTACCCCGACGCGGGCGAATCGGGGCCTGACAAACTGCCCGAACACCCCAGCACGGTCAGACGCATGACGCCATGCTGCCACGCCCGATCGGTCCGCGGTTGTCGGACCACCGATCACACGTGCTGGACTGCTCCGATTGCCGGTCCGAGGAATCTGGTCGCGAGCTTCGCGAACAGTTCCGGATCGCCGGTGGCCTGGAAAACACGCTCCACCGGGTCATCGGTCGGGGCGCGCAGCAGGTCGCCCGCAGTCAGTACCCGCAGCACATCCTTGGCCGTTTCCTCGGCACTGGACACCAACGTCACGTCGTCACCGACGGCGAGCTGGATGACCCCCGACAGCATCGGATAGTGCGTACATCCCAGGACCACGGTGTCGACACGGGCCGCGGCAAGGGGTTCGAGGTAACCCTCCGCCAGACCGAGGACCTGCCGTCCGCTGGTGATCCCCCGCTCCACGAAGTCGACGAATCGCGGACAGGCCACTGACGTGATCACGGCATTCTGCGCCGCGGCGAACGAGTCCTCATATGCGCGGGAGGCGATGGTCGCCTCGGTACCGATCACGCCGATCCGGCCCGAGCGGGTGGCCGCGACCGCACGACGGACCGCAGGCAGGACCACCTCGATCACCGGTATCGGGTATCGCTCACGGGCATCGCGAAGGCAGGCCGCCGACGCGGTGTTGCACGCGATCACCAGCGCCTTGACGCCGCGCTCGACGAGCTCGTCGCCGATCGCGAGGGCGTGGGAACGGATCTGCGGAATGGTCAACGGACCGTACGGACCGTTGGCGGTATCCCCGATGTAGATGATGTTCTCCGACGGCAACTGGTCGATCACCGCGCGGGCAACTGTGAGACCTCCGACGCCGGAATCAAAGATGCCGATCGGCGCATTGACATCTGGACTCGCTGACGCATCTGAATTCACAGTCTGGTGCTCCCGGGGTTGCCGAAGTTGGTGGTGCCGTACGGCGTCGGTGCGCTCGCCTTCTGCGCCTGCTTCCGATCTCTCCTGGACAGGTACCAGGCCGCGAGGACGCCACCGACGGCGCCAAAGAAATGACCTTGCCACGACACACCTGTATCGGCAGGCAGCACACCCCACAGGATGCCGCCGTAGATCATGAAAACCACCACACCGATCAGGATCTGCATGAAGTTCCGGTTGAACAGGCCGCGCACGAGGATGTAGGTGAGCCAGCCGAAGATGATGCCCGAGGCGCCGACGGTCACCGAATACGGAGGTGCGAACAACCACACCCCGACGCCGGAGACCACCCACACGATCGCGGTGGTGATCAGGAACCGGCGGGTCATCAGCACCAGAAAGCCGAGCACCATGCCCGGAATCGTGTTGGCCGCCAGGTGTTCCCAGTCGGCGTGCAGAAACGGTGAGGCGACGACACCGGTCAGGCCGTCGACTTCGCGCGGTTCGATGCCTGCGCTGTCGAGATCACGATCGGTGAGCACATCGATGAACTCGATGACGTACAGCATGGCCGTGAGCGCCACCATGATGACAATCGATCGCACCCACAGCGGCCAGGACGCCGGGCCTTTCGAACGTGAACCCGAAGGCGTCAGTCCGTCGGCAGCGCCGTATGAACTGAGTGATCCGGTCATGGTTCTCCGATCGAATGTGGCAACGGGGGGTGTGTGGCGGTCAGGCCCAGAGCTGGCCTTCGAGCCCCTCACCTGCTTCATCGAGGCTACCTTCGTACGCGCCGGTCGACAGGTACTTCCATCCGGCGTCGGCCACGACGAACCCGATGTCGGCCCGGACACCGGCTTTCATGGCCTTGCGTCCGACACCCAGTGCCGCATGCAGGATGGCACCGGTCGAGATCCCCGCGAAGATTCCCTCGGCCTCGATCAGCTCCCGGATGCGGCGGACCGCATTACGTCCCTCGACCGAGAAGCGGCTGGTGAGGATCGTGTCGTCGTAGAGTTCCGGCACAAAGCCCTCGTCGATGTTGCGCAGGCCGTAGACCTCGTCGCCGTAACGCGGTTCGGCGGCGATGATCTCGACGCCGGGCTTGTTCTCACGCAGGAATCGGCCGACGCCCATCAGCGTCCCGGTGGTTCCGAGGCCGGCGACGAAGTGGGTGATCTCCGGCAGATCCGCCAGGAGTTCGGGGCCGGTGCCCTCGTAGTGGGCCAGCGCGTTGGCGGGATTGCCGTATTGATAGAGCATCACCCAGTCGGGGTGTTCGGCGGCCAGTTCCTTGGCCATCGCGACCGCCTTGTTCGATCCCCCGGCGGCCGGCGACGAGATGATCTGCGCGCCGAACATCGTCAGCAGCTGGCGGCGTTCGATCGAGGTGTTCTCGGGCATCACGCAGATCAGGTTGTAGCCCTTGAGTTTTGCGGCCATCGCCAGTGAGATGCCGGTGTTGCCGCTGGTGGGTTCGAGGATGGTCGCACCGGGCGACAGCAGGCCTTCGGCCTCGGCCTGCTCGATCATCCGCAGTGCCGGGCGGTCTTTGACCGAACCGGTGGGATTGCGGTCTTCGAGTTTGGCCCACAGGCGTACGGCGGGACCGTCATCGCTGTCGTGCCAGCGCGGCGAAAGGCGCGGCAGCCCGATCAGCGGTGTGTGGCCCACCGAGTCGATGAGTGATTCATAACGTGTCATCTCAGTTGGTTTTCAGCTCGGCAGGAGATCAGCCACCGGCGACGGCGGGCAGGATCGTGACCTCATCGCCATCGGCCACCGCGGTGTCGAGGCCTCCGGAGAAACGCACGTCTTCGTCATTGACGTAGACGTTCACGAAGCGATGCAGCTTGCCCGACGCGATGAGCCGGTCCTTGAGTCCGCTGTGGCCGGCATCGAGGTTGTCGATCAACTCGCCAACGGTGGCCCCGCTGGCCTCCACGCGCTTGTTCCCGTCGGTGTACGTACGCAGGATCGTCGGGATGGAAACAGTTACTGCCATGGTGAACTCCCTCTAGATGATGTCGATCGGCTCTTCGGCGATCTCGCCGTCGACGATCCGGTAGCTCCGGATTTCTTCGTTGTCGGGGTCGCGGGTCGAGATCAGCACGTAGTGGGCATTCGGCTCGGAGGCGAACGCGACGTCGGTGCGGCTCGGATAGGCCTCGGTTGCCGTGTGCGAGTGGTAGATGACCACCGGCTCTTCGTCGCTGCGATCCATCTCACGCCAGACCTTGAGCTGCTCGACGGAATCGAACCGATAGAAGGTGGGTGATCGCTCGGCGTTCACCATCGCGACGAATCGTTCGGGACGGTCCGAACCTTCGGGTCCGGCGATCACACCGCACGCTTCGTCGGGGTGATCCGCGCGGGCATGAGCGACCATCTGATCAACCAGCGACCGGCTGATGGTGAGCACTACACAACCCCTGACGTCGTCTTGGCGGTGCCCGAAAGCTATTCGGGCACGAATGCTGTTGGCAACGTCTCCCGGTAAGTCGGTATTCCGCCGACCGGTGTGGCGGCAACCACTGCGCTGACGATGGCGCGCTGCACCACGGTCGCCGCGGCCTCGCCGATCGCCGCCACCAGCGCGACGAGCGGGTTCATCCCCGGCGGAACCTCTGGCGACTCGCCGGGCGCCGGCGTCGGCGTGGCCGAGCCGGTGGCAACGGCGAAAAGTGTGTCCCCGTCGAGCGGTGAATGGGCCGGACGGATCGCTCGGGCCAGTCCGTCGTGCGCCGTCATCGCGATTCGACGCACCGACGCCGGATCCAGCGCGGCGTCGGTGACCACGACGCCGATGGTGGTGTTGAGCGGGCTCGACTTGGCGGTCAGCTCCAACAGGTTTGACACCTCGGCGGGCGACGGCGGCTTCAGCCCGTAGTGGTCCAATTCGAATGGGAGTGCGCCCCAAGGTAATCCGCTGGTCGGGTCGATGACCGCACCCACCGGATTGGCAACGATCAGCGCTGCGACGGTGATACCCGTCGCCGGACCGGTGGTGAATGTGATGCTCGCGCTGCCGACGCCACCTTTGAGCGCGCCTGCCCGGGCGCCGGTACCGGCCCCCACGGATCCGGTAGCCACCGTCGTGTCCGCGTTCGCCGCCGCGAGGGCACCGAAGTCGCGGTCTGGACGAGCCGACCAATCGCCGACCGCGAGGTCGAAGATCACCGCGCCCGGCACGATGGGCACCACCGAACCACGCTTGTCCATCGCGAGCCCGATGCCCTGGCTCTCGAGGTGTGACATCACCCCGTCGGCCGCGGCCAGTCCATAGGCACTGCCGCCGCTCAGGACAATCGCGTGCACCTGCTGCACGGTGTTGGACGGATCGAGCAGGTCGGTTTCCCTCGTACCCGGGCCACCGCCGCGGACATCGACCGCTGCCACGGCACCGTCGGGCAGCAGGACCACGGTGGTACCGGTGGCCCAACCCTCACCCGCTGCGTCGTCGGTTGCCACGGTGACGTGATCGTCGAGCCTGTGATGGTGGCCCACCCGCACGCCTGCGACATCGGCGATCGAATCCGTCGGTCCTGGAATCATGCAATCCTCACTTGGGGCTCCCTGCCCGTGTCACTTCGAGCTCCCTGCCTGCCGGCTGATCACTTACCGATGAGGGCGACGACGAGCAGTTCCTGGACGACGGTCAACCAGTGGTAGACGTCGAGATGAGCCGCCATCGGATCGCCCTCGGGCAATTGGTCCGGAGTGGACTCGTTGATACCGATCATCGCGCCCAGTGCCAGGCGCACGTCGTTCACCGCGGACAACCACTGATCGGCTTCCTCGGGTGTCAACGAGACCACACCTCCGCCCTCGGGAAGGGAGTCGAGTACCACCCGCGCGGCTTCCTGTTTGGCGGAGATGATGTGCGGTTCGTGGAGGCTGCGCAGTGCGCCGTTGAGGTCGCCGGTGGCCGCGTCCATCGATGTGGTCTCGTCCTGGTCGGGACGATGAAAGTCCGGGAAGAGTCTGCCCAGGGTGGCATCGGTCGGCGGAGTGGAGTGACCCGCCGCGATACCTGTCATCTCGGAGAGCTCATCGGTCGGAGCGGTCGACTCCCGCTCGTCGAGCAACTCGGTCATCGACATGACGAGTGACGCGATCAGATCGGTTTCGTGCTGATCGAGTTCGGTGGTGATGCGCAGACGATCGCCGGAACCACGCCGTTTCCAATTGCGCACGTGCTCAGCTGTCCCGCTGCATGGTGGCCCACAGGCCCGCCGAATGCAGCTTCTGCACGTCGAGTTCGACCTTGTCGCGATCGCCCGACGACACCACGGCCCGCCCTTCGGTGTGTACCTGCATCATCAGCTCGGAAGCCTTGGTTTCGCTGTACCCGAAGACCTTCTGGAAGACGTAGGTCACGTACCGCATCAAATTCACCGGGTCGTCCCACACGATGGTCATCCACGGGCGATCCAGTGCCTCGTCGCGTTCGGCGACGGCAGTACTGGACGGGGTAGCCTCGTGCTGACCGTCGCCCGCCGCCAACGTGGTGTGGACACGCTCCGGTGCGGTCATCATCTGTCCGCGCATAAGCCCTAGGGTACCGATAGTGACCGCATCGAACACAGCGCTGCTGACCGACCACTACGAGCTCACCATGATCGCGGCCGCGCTCGCCGGCGGCAGTGCGCATCGCAAATGCACATTCGAGTTGTTCGCACGGAGACTTCCCGATGGCCGCCGATACGGTGTTGTCGCTGGTACCGGGCGTCTGATCGAGCAACTCGCCGAGTTCACCTTCGGCCCTGAAGAACTGGCACTGGTCGAACCATTCCTCGACGCCGAGACGCTCGACTGGCTGAGCAGATACCGGTTCTCCGGGGACATCGACGGATATCCGGAGGGTGAGCTGTACTTCCCGGGCTCCCCGGTGCTGACCGTGCGCGGCACCTTCGCCGAAGCAGTTGTGCTCGAAACCCTCGCCCTGTCGATCATCAACCATGACAGCGCCATCGCCTCGGCGGCGGCCCGGATGGTCACCGCGTCGGGTTCCCGTCCGATCATCGAGATGGGTTCCCGCCGCACGCACGAGCAGGCGGCGGTGGCAGCGGCGCGGGCCGGCTACCTCGCCGGGATGTCCGCGACGTCCAACCTCGAAGCCGCCCGCAGGCACGGGATACCGAGCACCGGAACCAGCGCGCATTCCTTCACCCTGTTGCACACCACCGCCGACGGCCCGGACGAGAAGGCAGCGTTCGCCTCGCAGGTCGCGCGCCTCGGTGTCGGGACCACCCTGCTCGTCGACACCTACGACATAGCCCAGGGTGTGGCCAACGCCATCGAGGTGGCGGGCACCGACCTCGGCGGCGTCCGCATCGACTCCGGCGATCTGGGCATGCTGGCACGCCAGGTCCGCCAGCAGCTCGACGACCTCGGCGCCACCAAGACCAGGATCATCGTGTCCGGGGACCTCGACGAATACGCGATCGCGGCACTGCGCGCCGAACCGGTCGACGGATACGGCGTTGGCACGTCGCTGGTGACCGGATCCGGATCACCAACCGCAGGCATGGTCTACAAACTGGTCGAGGTCGATGGCATCCCGGTGGCAAAACGTGCCAGCCGCAAGGAATCTCGTGGTGGCGCGAAAACCGCGCTCCGGACCGCCAAGCCGTCGGGAACGATCTTGGAGGAGATCATGTATCCCCGCGGATCGGCGGCACCCGAACTGGCGTCGTCGTCGCGGCCACTGCAGATCCCGTTGGTGCGAGATGGCAAACCCGTCGATGGGCTCCCTACCCTGGAAGAATCGCGGCAACACCTGGCGCAGGCCCTTGTCAGTCTGCCGTGGGAAGGTTTGGGTCTGTCCCGCGGCGAACCCGCAATACCCACCCGCTTCATCGCCCCATAGGCAGTTGCTTTCGACCGTAGGGATGGTTTTGTCTCATCAAGTAGGGAATCTGTTGTGAGCGAACATATTCGAACCGCATTACTGATCGTCGACGTGCAGAACGACTTCTGCGAGGGCGGCTCACTGGCAGTGCGTGGCGGCGCCGACGTCGCGGCCGCGATCACCCGCTACACCCGGGGCGACCACGGCTATCAGGTGATCGTCGCCACCCGCGATCACCACATCGATCCGGGCGATCATTTCTCCGACACCCCCGACTTCGTCGACAGCTGGCCCCGGCATTGTGTCGTGGGCACCCCGGGTATGGACTTTCATCCCGGTTTCGATGCCTCCGTTGCGGATGTGACGTTCTCCAAAGGTCATCACAGCGCCGCATATTCGGGCTTCGAAGGTGTCGACAACAATGACGCGGCGCTCGTCGACTGGCTGCGCGAGCATGAGATCAATGCCGTCGACGTGGTCGGTCTGGCCACCGACCACTGCGTCCGGGCCACCGCGATCGACGCTGCTTCGGCCGGGTTCGAGACCCGGGTCCTGCTCGATTACTGCGCCGGGGTCAGCGCCGAGACCACCTCGTCCGCGATTGCCCAGATGAACAACGCCGGTGTCACGATCGTGCCGCCGTCGCCAGGAGACCACGTCTGATGACGGACCCGCAGTGAGTTCGATTCCCGAGGTACCCGACCTCCTGGCCGAGGCGGTCTCCGCACTGGGCGGGGCCCGGCGCGACGGTCAGCTGAAAATGGCGTCGGCCGTTGCCCATTCCATCGACACCGGCGAACATCTTGCCGTCCAGGCCGGGACCGGTACCGGTAAGTCGCTGGCCTATCTGGTTCCGTCGTTGCGTCATGCCGTCGACACCGGCAAGACGGTGGTCGTCTCGACGGCGACCATCGCCCTGCAACGCCAGCTGGTCGATCGAGACCTGCCCCGGACCGCCACCGCGCTCACCAAACCACTCGGCCGCCCCCCGGAGTTCGCGATCCTCAAGGGCCGCGGTAACTACCTGTGCCTGAACAAGATCCACGCCGGGATGCTCGACGAACCGGCCGACGACGATCTGTTCAGCGCAGGCGGTCAACCCGATCCGTTTGCCGCATCCCGGCTCGGACGTGAGGTCACCCGCCTGCGCGAGTGGACCTCCGACACCGAGACCGGTGACCGCGACGACCTCGACACCGGTGTCTCCGACCGCGCGTGGCGCCAGGTCAGCGTCACCGCCCGCGAATGCCTCGGCGCCACCAACTGCTCATACGGTGCCGATTGCTTTGCCGAAAAGGCCAAAGCCAAGGCCGGTCAGGCCGACCTGGTGGTCACCAACCACGCACTACTCGCGATCGATGCGATGAGTCCGGCCGCGATCCTTCCCGAACACGACGTCGTGGTCGTGGACGAGGCACACGAACTCGCCGACCGGATCACCTCGGTGGCCACGGCCGAGTTGTCGGGCGGAACCATCGCCGGTGCGGCCAGGCGTTGCGGAAAACTCATCGACGACGAACTCTCCGACGACATCGCAGGCAGCAGCGAACAGATCGAAATACTGCTCGATGAAATCGCACCCGGTCAATGGACGGGTTTGCCCGACGGTGCTCCCCTGGCGTTGTCCTCCCTTCGCGACCGGCTGTGGAAGGCGCACACCGCCATCGGCCCGGCCCGGCGCAGCGGTGAACTCGACGCCGATGCCAGCGCGGCCCGCTCGGCCGCGCTGACTTCGTTGGAGGAGCTGCACGACACCGCGGTCCGGATCCTGGGCGCCTTCGACGACCCCGACCCGGCCCGACGCCCGGACGTCGTATGGGTCGCCGAGGAACTCTTCCGCGGTGATCGGAAGAAAGTGCTGCGGGTGGCGCCGCTGTCGGTCGGCGGGCTGCTCCGCGCATCGCTGTTCGCCAATGCCACCGTGATCCTGACATCGGCGACCCTGACCGTCGGTGGCTCGTTCGACAGCCTGGCAGCCGAATGGGGCCTGCCGCCGCATCGCCCGCGATCCGACGACGAATCGGAACCGGAGACACAGGCGACCAAGTCGGCACAGAGCATCACCGCCATCGGCAAGCCGCCGCCGTCCGACAAGAAGAAGATCACCTGGAACGGTGTCGACGTGGGGTCACCTTTCGACCACCAAAAGGCCGCCATCCTCTACGTCGCCCGTCACCTGCCCGCACCGGGTCGGGACGGGCTGTCGCCCCGCATGATCGACGAGATGGTCGAACTGATCACCGCGGCCGGTGGCCGCACGCTCGGCCTCTTCTCGTCCATGCGCGCAGCCAAGGCCGCGGCCGAGGCCGTCCGTGCCCGCATCGAACTCCCCGTGCTGTGCCAGGGCGAAGGCGCCACCGGCGCGCTGGTCAAGGAGTTCGCGGCCGACGAGAGCACCTGCCTGTTCGGCACCCTGTCGCTGTGGCAGGGCGTCGACGTCCCGGGCCCGTCACTGAATCTGGTTCTGATCGATCGCATCCCGTTCCCCCGCCCGGACGATCCCCTGCTGCTGGCGCGGCAACAGGCGGTCGAAGCGCGCGGCGGCAACGGTTTCATGGCCATCGCCGCCGGCCACGCCGCACTGCTGTTGTCCCAGGGCACCGGCCGTTTGTTGCGATCCACCTCCGACCGCGGTGTGGTGGCCGTTCTCGACTCACGTTTGGCAACAGCCCGATATGGCAACTACTTACTGGCGTCGTTGCCACCCTTCTGGCGAACCTCGGATGCGCAGTTGGTCCGCGGAGCGCTGAGCAGATTGAACGGCGACACCAAAGTCTGAGGCGCTCGAGCCCGCGCCGAACCGGCCGCGGTCGCATACGGTGGGAACCGACAACGATGACAGTGCAACACCCCTCGAGAACCCATCGAAAACATCGAAAGGTGGCGCAGAAGGTGATAGGGCGCATCGGGATCGATGACATAGCCCCCGTGGTCTCCTCTGGTCAGTTCTCCGCGAAAGCGGTTGTCGGAGAGACCGTCCCCGTCAGCGCAACGGTCTGGAGGGAAGGCCACGACGCGGTTGCCGCCACGCTGCATGTCGAAGGACCGTCACGGAGCAACAGCCTTGACATCCGGATGTCGCCTGGCGCCGAACCCGACACGTTCAACGCCCTGTTCACGCCCGATGCCATGGGCTATTGGTCATTCCGGATCGACGGCTGGAGCGACCCTTTCGCGACATGGCGCGACGCCATGGACAAGAAGCTCGCGGCAGGTCAGGGCAGTTCCGAACTCGCCAACGACATCGAACGCGGTGCGCGCCTGCTCGAAAAGGCGATCACGCTCGTCCCGCCGGACGACCGCGAACTGCTGTCCGGTGCCATCGCAGCATTGCGTGATCAACAGGCCGCGCTCCCGGTCCGCGTCGCGCCGGCACTCTCGGAACCGGTCAGCACCCTGTTGATCAACCACCCGGTCCGGGAATTGGTCACCAAGAGTCGCACGCACCGCGTCTGGGTCGACCGCGTGCGCGCGTTGTTCGGCTCCTGGTACGAGATGTTCCCCCGGTCCACCGGCGGGTGGGACAACGACGGGCACCCGGTTCACGGCACCTTCCTCACCGCAGCCGAAGATCTGCCCCGGATCGCCGATATGGGCTTCGACGTGGTCTATCTGCCACCGATCCATCCGATCGGTGAGGTGAACCGCAAGGGGCCCAACAACTCTGTGATCGCCGGACCCGACGATGTCGGCTCTCCATGGGCGATCGGGTCGGCGGACGGCGGACACGATGCCATCCACCCACGGCTCGGTACGCTCGACGACTTCAACTATTTCCGCCACCGCGCCGAGGAACTCGGCATGGAGGTCGCTCTCGACCTGGCGCTGCAGTGCGCGCCCGACCATCCGTGGACCACCGAACATCCCGACTGGTTCGTCACCGAACCTGACGGGACCATCCGTTATGCGGAGAATCCACCCAAGAAGTACCAGGACATCTACCCGCTCAACTTCGACGACGACCGCAACGGGATCTTCCGCGGCGTGCTGAAGGTCGTCCTGCATTGGGTCAAGCAGGGCGTCAAGATCTTTCGGGTCGACAACCCGCACACCAAGCCGCCGGATTTCTGGGAGTGGCTCATCGTCGAGGTGAAGAAACGCGACCCCGATGTGCTGTTCCTGGCCGAGGCCTTCACGCGGCCCGCCCGTCTGTACGGTCTGGCCAAGTTGGGGTTCACGCAGTCGTACACCTATTTCACCTGGCGGACCGCCAAGTGGGAGCTCACCGAGTTCGGCAACGAGATCGCGGCCAACGCAGACGTCTGCAGGCCCAATCTGTTCGTCAACACCCCGGACATCCTGCACGAGAGCCTCCAATACGGCGGCCCCGGGATGTTTGCGCTGCGGGCGGCCCTGGCCGCCACCCTCTCCCCGACGTGGGGTGTCTACAGCGGATACGAACTGTTCGAACACAATGCCGTACGCGACGGCAGCGAAGAGTATCTGGATTCGGAGAAGTATCAGCTGCGTCCCCGCGACTACAAGGGCGCGGCAAGCCGTGGTGAATCGCTCGAAGGATGGATCCGCTCACTCAACGAGATCCGCAGGCGCCACCCGGCGCTGCAGCAGTTGCGGTACCTGAAGTTCCATCACATCGACAACGACGCGCTCATCGCGTTCTCGAAGTTCGACCCGCACACCGGCGACACCGTCGTGGTGGTCATCAACCTCGACCCCATCGCCGCCCAAGAATCAACCGTGTGGCTGGACATGCCCTCGCTGGGCTACAACTGGCACGACCGCTTCAGCGGTATCGACGAAGTGACCGGCGACAGCTTCCACTGGGGCCAATCCAACTATGTCCGGCTGGAACCATGGCGCTCGGTTGCCCACATCGTTGCACTTCCGCCCATGCCCGAGGCGGCGCGCAGCGCACTCGCGTTCAGGACTCCCTCATGACCACACCGTCAAACACCGCACCCGACGCCACCCTCGAGAAGTCAGAACTCGACAGGCTCCTGTCCGGAACACACCACAACCCGCACGGGGTTCTCGGCGCCCACCCATCGGGTGAGTACACGATCCTGCGCACCCTCAAGCCTGATGCGACCGCGGTGAGCGCGGTCATCGGCGGCGTCGACTACCCACTGACACATCAGGATTCGGGCCTGTTCGTCGCCACCATCCCATTCGCGGATCTGATCGATTACCGGTACCGCGTCACCTATCAAGACACGACCGGCACCGACCGCGAGTTCGTGGTTGCCGACGGATACCGGTTCCTTCCCAGCCTCGGTGAGCTCGATATCCACCTGTTCACCGAGGGCAGGCACGAACGGCTGTGGGAAATCCTCGGCCCGCAATCCCGGCTGTATTCGACGCCGGACGGCAGTGTCGACGGCACCGGCTTCGCCGTGTGGGCACCGAATGCCCAGGGTGTGACCGTCATCGGCAGTTTCGATGGCTGGCGCGGGCATACCGCGCCGATGCGCAGCCTCGGCTCGAGCGGGGTCTGGGAAGTCTTTGTGCCCCATATCGGTCCGGGCACCACGTACAAGTACCGGATAACCGGCAACGATGGCGTCGTCCGGGAGAAGGCCGATCCGATGGCACGGGCCGCAGAGGTTCCGCCGGCCACAGCTTCGGTCATCCCCGAGACGTCGTTCGAGTGGACCGATGCCGAGTGGGTGGACCGCCGCGAGAAGTCGGACGCGGTCAACGAGCCGATGAGCGTGTACGAGGTACATCTCGGGTCGTGGCGCCAGGGTCTGGGATATCGCGAACTCGCCGACGAGCTCGGCACATACGTCAGCGACCTCGGCTTCACGCACGTCGAGTTGCTCCCGGTCTCGGAGCACCCGTTCGGCGGATCCTGGGGTTACCAGGTCACCTCCTATTACGCACCGACCTCACGTTTCGGCACTCCCGACGACTTCCGGTTCTTCGTCGACCGTCTACACGAGCTGGGGATCGGAGTCCTTGTCGACTGGGTGCCCGCCCACTTCCCCAAAGACGCCTGGGCCCTTGCCCGTTTCGACGGCACGCCCCTCTACGAACACAGCGACCCGCAGCGCGGCGAGCAGCTGGACTGGGGCACTTACGTTTTCGACTTCGGCAGGCCCGAGGTCCGCAACTTCCTGGTTGCCAACGCGCTATACTGGTTCGACGAGTTCCACATCGACGGACTGCGCGTCGATGCCGTCGCCTCGATGCTCTATCTCGACTACTCCCGCCCGGACGGTGGCTGGTCCCCCAACATCTATGGGGGTCGCGAGAATCTCGAGGCCGTGCAGTTCCTGCAGGAGATGAACGCGACCGTGCACAAACACCACCCGGGTGTCGTGACGATCGCCGAGGAATCGACATCGTGGCCCGGGGTCACCCGCGATACCAATCTGGGTGGACTCGGCTTCACGATGAAGTGGAACATGGGCTGGATGCACGACACGCTCGGCTACCTCGGGCGTGATCAGATCCACCGCAGCTTCCATCACCACGAGATCACGTTCTCGCTGATGTACGCGTGGAGTGAGAACTTCGTGCTGCCCATCAGCCACGACGAGGTCGTGCACGGCAAGGGCACACTGTGGACGCGGATGCCCGGTGATTCACAGACCAAGGCGGCAGGTGTCCGCGCGCTGCTCTCCTACATGTGGGCCCATCCGGGCAAGCAGTTGCTGTTCATGGGCCAAGAGTTCGCCCAGACCCCCGAATGGTCGGAGAGCCGCAGTCTGTCCTGGGAACAACTCGAAGGCTGGGAGGGTGAGCTGCATGCCGGTGTCCAGTCGCTCGTCACCGATCTCAACAGCACATACCGTCGACACCCGGCGCTCTACAGCCAGGACATCACTCCCAGCGGCTACTCCTGGATCGATGCCAACGACACCGCGGGCAACATCATCAGTTTCCTGCGATGGGGGTCGGACGGCTCGGTGGTGGCGTGTGTCTTCAACTTCTCCGGCACCACCCGTACCGACTACCGGGTCGGCCTCCCGGTCGCCGGGGTCTGGAACGAGATCCTCAACACCGATGCACCGGCGTACGGCGGGACCGGCGCCGGTAATCTCGGTCAAGTGATCGCGAACAGTGAAGCCTGGCACGGTCGGCCCGCATGCGCCCGGCTGACTTTGCCCGCCAACGGAGCCATCTGGATCGCGCCTGCCTAGCGGCGGCCGCCCGGGACATCCGTGAAGACACGACGAATATCGTGGATCAGTGGGCTGGTCGGTGTTTGCCTGCTGGTGTCCACCGGCTGCACCGACCGCGAAGAGCGTGTTGTGGTCGACGGCGATCCGGTGTCTGTGTACTCCGACCCGTTCACCGTTGCCGGCCTCGCGGTCACCGACGGCCCCACCGGCCTGCGTTCCGACGCCGAAGAACCGGTGCTCGATATCGACAACGCGGACTCCGGTGAGATCGACACCCTGATGGCCGCGGCCCTGCTGGATCTCGAGTCGTACTGGAAAGAGGCGTTCGAACCGGCGTTCGGCGATGAGTTCAAAACCGGTCTCGGGTTCGTGTCCTGGGATGCGCAGGCACCCCGAAGCGCGTCGGTGACCTTCTGTGGCGACTCGACCTACGGACACGTCAATGCCGCCTTCTGCCCGCCGCGGGACCAGATCGGCTGGGACCGTGGAGTATTGATGCCCGCCCTGCTCGACGAGTTCGGACCGATGGCTCCGGTGACGGTCATCGCCCACGAGTACGGCCACTACGTACAGATGATCGCAGGCATCGACAAAGACGCGTCCCCGATCGTCAGCGAACAGCAAGCAGACTGTCTGTCGGGCAACTTCATCCGATGGATCGCCGAGGACAACGGCAAATACCTGCAGATCAACACCGCGGACGGGCTCAATACCGCTGTCGCCGCGCTGATCTCGGCCCGGGACAGCGAACGTGGACAATCCGATCACGGCACCGCGTTCGAACGGGCCTACGCATTCGAGACCGGATTCGCCGGCGAGCCGGAGACTTGCGCGGCGATCAACGAGATAAGCGTCGACGAGATGCGCGATGCAATGCCGCCGCGTTTCGACAACGCAGGCAGCATCGACACGACCCGGTTCAGCGAAGGCGGACTCGACTCGGTGATCTCGTCGGTCGAGGAGTTCTTCGCCCTGCCACCCGACGTTCGGCCTGCTGTCGACACCGATGCCCTGAACACCGGGTGCCCCGCGGTGGACACGGTCGCCACACGGCCACCGGTCGCTTTTTGCCCGGCCACCAACTCGCTGTCGATGGATACGTCAGAGCTCGCGTCGATCGCCTACAACGGAACCACCGGTCCCCCCGGGTTGCCGAGCTTCATCGGCGGCGATTTCAGTGCGTACTCGCTGGTGGCATCCCGATACTCGCTCGCGGCCCAACAGGCCCGCGGTCAGGTGATCGACCAACCGGTCTCGGCAGCCCGAGCGGTGTGCGCCACCGGCCAGTGGGCCCGATCGACCGCGGACTCCGGTACGTTCACGCTGCGCGGCGGCGACCTCGACGAGTTGGTGTCCAGCCTGCTGGTCAGCGGTGCGGTGGCCAGTGACGTGGCCGGCCGTTCGCTTCCGAGTGGTTTCTCCCGGATCGCAGCATTCTCGGCCGGCTACTTCGACACCGACAGTGGTTGCTCCCGCTACGACCCGTGAGACCTGATCAGTACCGGGCGGTCAAATACAGGGCGGTCATCAGTACAGGGCGGTCATCAGTACAGGGCGGTCGCGAGCTTGCGCCTCGCCGCGACCACAAAGGGCTCGGCCGGATCGAACAATTCGAACAGTTCGAGGAGCCGGGCCCGGGCGGCGGTGCGATCGTCGCCCGCAGTCCTGGCGACAACCTTGATGATCCGATCGAACGCGGCCTCGGGCTGCTGATTGAGCAGCTCCACGTCCGCGGCGGCCAGTTGCTTCTCGAGGTCGTCGGGTGATGCGTCGGCCAGCGCTGCCGGGTCGTGGGACTGGGCCCGCGCGACGAACGTCAGGTTGCGGACCAGCGACGCGGCCTCGAGGTTGTTCGGCTCGGCAGCCGCGATCTCTTTGTAGTCGGCAAGCGCGCCGTCGATGTCACCGTCGTTGAGTTTGTCCTCGGCCGCCGCCATCCGCGGGTCGATCGGATCTTCGGCCTCGACACCGGCCTCTGCGGGGACACCGGTGAGCCCAGCACCGTGCTGGCTCATGACGTCGTCGATCCAACTCTGGATCTGCGCGGCCGGCTGTGCGCCTGCAAATGCCGACACCGGCTGACCGCCGATGATCGCGACCACGGTCGGTACGGACTGCACACCGAACAACTGCGCGATGCGCGGGTTGGCGTCGACATCGACCTTCGCGAGCACCCAGGCACCACCGGATTCGGCGGCCATCCGCTCCAGCGTCGGCGACAGCTGCTTACACGGACCGCACCAGGTCGCCCAGAGGTCCACCACGACCAGAACCTGCGAAGACCGGGCAACGACCTCGGTTTCGAAGGTTTCCTCGGTGACGTCGTAGACGGCGGGGAATCCTGATCCCCCGGCCGGGACCGACGGTGGTGCGGCTCCCGGTGGCGGTGTGGGCCGACTGGCTTGCGCACGTTGCGCGTCGGCACGCTCTTTGAGACCCGAAAGGTCCACGGCGCCTGACATTGCCGCTGCCGCACGGGCAGCCGCCTGCTGACTTTGTTGCGGTCTGGTCATTACTCCAGTTTGGCACGGTCGTCGGTGACGTGGTGCCGGGGTCCGGTTGTGCGGGGCCGGACCACGGGTGCAAAAACGATGGCGACGGCCAACCCGGCCACCGCAAACCACAACGCGCTGCCGAGAGAGAACCATTGACTGAGCGGCCCGATGACCGCCGGGCCCGCCAGCATCCCGACATAGCCGAAGCCGACAACCACCGAGATGATCTGACCGCTCGACGCGGTCGTGACGTTTCCGGCAGCGGTGAACAGCTGTGGAACGCCGCCCGCGACACCGAGGCCGAACACCGCCCATCCGACGATGCTCCACGGCGCGGTGGGTGCGCAGATCGCCAGCGCCATTCCGGCCACGGCGACTGCCGCACCGGCGCGCACGACGGCAACCGGGCCGAACTTCGCGCTCACCGTGTCGGCGGAGAACCGGAAGAGCACCATCGTGGCGCTGAATGCACCGAACGCCACCGCGCCCATGGCATCGGAGACGTTGTAATTCTCGACGATGTAGAGCGCACTCCAGTCGTAGGCAACGCCCTCGGCGAGCATCAGCATGAACGCCACCAGTGCCAGCAGCGCGATCCGGCCCCATGGTCGCGGCTCGCCGACCGCGACGTCCTCGCCCCGATCAGGCCCAGCCGCGCCCTGTTGATCGGACACCGCCCCCTGATCAGATCCGGCCACCTCGTCGCCCGCGCGGCCGGTGAACAGGTCCCGGGACAAGACGATCGCGCTCACCAGTCCCAGAGCACAGAACGTGCCCAAAACCGCCATGAGGGGCACGTCGAGCGCCAACCCGCCCGCCACGATCCCCGCACCGGCCAGGCCGCCCACCGAGAAGTATCCGTGGAACGAGGACATGATCGGCCGCTTGTAGGTGCGTTCACACAGCACCGCCTGAGTGTTCATCGAGACGTCGAGCGCGCCGTTGAAGAAGCCGAACGCCACCAGCGCGACCGCCAACGCGGTGGTGCTGGTGGCCAGACCTGGCAACAGGATCGCCAGCGACAGACCGACCGCACTGACCACCGTTGGCCATTTGGATCCGATGCGGTCGGTCAACGGTCCGACGAGTTGCATCGCAACCAGAGCCGATCCGCCGATGGCCAGCAACAGGCCGCCCAGTGTGGCGTGACTGACGCCGGTTCGATCCTGGATCACCGGGATGTGGGCCACCCACATGGCGGCCAACAGACCGTTGAGTCCGAAAATGCACGAAACCGCCACCCGCACCCGAAGATTCGGGTGCGCGATGGCGGCTTCGGGTGAGGTTGTCAGGCTGTTGCAGCCTTCGACGGCGCTTCGACCCCGTCGAGGTGGCCATTGCGCTTCGCCCAGACCTCGAAGACCAAGGTGCCGAACGGCGGAATGCTCGCCACCAGCGCGAGGCCGGTGGTTACCAGGTTCCACTTCAGGCGCCACGCGGTGAACAGCGAGACCACGACGTAGACCACGAACACGATCCCGTGGGTCATACCCGGGATGGCGATCGCTTCTTCATGGCCGAGCACCCACTTGAAGAACATCGCGATCAGCAGCGCCAGCCAGGTCACGGCCTCGGCAATCGCCACTACTCGGAAGATCTGGGCGGTGAGTTTTGCAGAAATCAATTTTCGGTCACTTTCACTTCTTGGGTACAGAAATTATGAGCGCATCACCCTGTCCGCCGGCGCCACAGAGTGCGGCCACACCCGTGCCACCTCCGCGGCGGGCGAGTTCCAGGGCGAGGTGCAGCGTGATGCGTGCACCGGAGGCACCGATCGGGTGACCGATTGCGATGGCGCCACCGTTGACGTTCACTTTATCGTCGGAGACCCCGAGTTCCTTGGCAGAGGCCAGGCCGACTGCCGCGAACGCTTCGTTGATCTCGTACAGATCGAATCCGGCGGGATCGACCCCAGCCTTCGAGGCAGCCTTGCGGATGGCGTTGGCCGGCTGATGCTGCAGGGTGGAGTCGGGTCCGGCGACAACACCGTGCGCACCGATCTCGGCGATCCACTCGAGCCCGAGAGCCTCCGCCTTCGCCTTGCTCATCACGATGACGGCAGCGGCGCCGTCCGAGATCTGCGAAGAATTGCCTGCGGTGATGGTGCCGTCCTTGCGGAACGCCGGGCGTAGACGTCCCAGCGAATCGGCGGTGGTGTCGCCGCGGATGCCTTCGTCTTCGGCGAACAGGATCGGATCACCCTTGCGCTGCGGGATCGGTACCGGCACGACCTCGTCGTCATAGACGCCGTTCTTCCACGCGATGGCGGCGCGCTGGTTCGACTGTGCGGCGAATGCGTCCTGCTCCTCGCGGGTGAACTTCTCGACGTCGTTCTGCGCCTCGGTGAGCGCGCCCATCGGCTGATCGGTGAACGGATCGTGCAGTCCGTCGTAGGCCATGTGGTCGACGAGCTCGGTATTGCCGTACTTGAAGCCGCTGCGGCTGCCCTGCAGGATGTGCGGGGCCTGGGTCATCGATTCCTGACCACCGGCGACAACGCACTCGAACTCGCCTGCCCGGATCAGCTGATCGGCCAGCGCGATCGCATCGATGCCCGACAGGCACATCTTGTTGATCGACAGAGCGGGGACATCCCAGCCGATGCCTGCCTTGACCGCGGTCTGCTTGGCAGGCATCTGACCGGCGCCGGCACCGAGAACCTGTCCCAGGATGACGTATTCGACCTCAGAGGCAGGCACGTTGCCCTTCTCCAGGGCTCCGCGGATGGCGATCGCACCGAGATCCACCGCACTGAAATCCTTGAGCGAACCCATCAATCGGCCGATCGGGGTACGGGCTCCGGACACTATTACCGACGTTGTCATCTGTTCTGACCTCTCTGAAAAGCTGGCTGAATCGTCGCTCAACTAAAGCCGAGGTTACCTTTATGCCATGAGCACATCTGAACAGAACCCCCAGTCAGTGGCCATTGCCACCATCGGCGAGCTCGTCACAGCGGTCGATCATGTCGGGATCGCAGTGCCCGATCTGGAGGCCGCCAAGGCCTGGTACCTCGAAAACCTGGGCCTGGTGACGCTGCATCAGGAGACAAACGCCGCCCAAGGTGTGGTCGAAGCGATGGTCGGGCCCGCAGGTGCCGACAAGACACACGCGCTCATCCAGCTGCTGTCGCCGATCGACGAGACGTCGACCATCGCCAAGTTCATCGATCGCAACGGCCCCGGACTGCAGCAGATGGCTGTCCGCGTCACCGACATCGACGAGGTCACGCGCCGTCTGGTCGCCAACGGTCTGCGGGTGCTGTACACCGAACCGCGCCGTGGCACCGCGAACTCACGGATCAACTTCATCCACCCCAAGGATGCCGGTGGTGTCCTCCTCGAACTCGTGGAACCGGCCACCGCAGCGCACTGAATCCCCACCCCGAAGCCGCGGACCGGGCCGGGGACACGGGTTGCAGCCTGGTAACTCCTGTGCGCCGCACCGTGTTCACCCCCGGTCCCGGCGGCAACACAGCGTAAAATCTCAGCCATGCCAAATAACGAGGCCACATCTGCCAGCGGCCTGCCGTTTGCCACGGTCATGCGTGGTTACGACCGGGATCAGGTCACCGAGTTCTTCCGTCGCTTCGACGCGGAGATGCGGGTTATCGCCGCCGACCGCGACGCCGCCACGGCCAATGCCCGTGAACTCGCCGAGAATCTCGAGATCGCCCGCGACGACATCGACGAGCTTCGCCGCGAGGTAAATCGGTTGTCTGTGCCACCCACCACTGTGCAAGGGATGAGCGAGCGCGTCTCCAGCATGCTTCGCCTGGCTTCTGACGAGGCTTCGGAGATCCGGGCACAGTCGGAAGCAGAAGCGGCAGAGGTACTTTCGATCGCACGTCAGGAAGTCACGGAACATCGCGAGGAGATCGCGCGAAAAACCGAGGAACTCGACCGCCGCCGTGAGGCGATGCAGGCCGAACACGAGGCCACGATGATCGCGGCCCGCAACGAGGCGCAGCGCATCCTCGCCGAGGCAAAGGCACAGGCCGAAGAACTCGACGCCAGGGCGCAGGCCAACCGGGAACGGATTCAGCAAGACTTCGACATCACGATCGCCGCCCGCCGATCCGAGGCCGTCGCCGCTGCCAACAAACTCGAGACCGACAGCAAAAACGAGGCACGCGAACGGCTCGAGAACGCACATGCCGAAGCCGAGAGCCTACGTCAGCGTGCCGCCTCCGCGGCAACCGAAAGAGTCACGCGCTCACAAGAAGTCACCGAACAGGTGCGTGCGCTACGGAGTCGGATGTTGTCTCAGCTCGCCGAGATCCGCAGCCAACTCGACGATGTCCCCCAGTTGCTCGCCGCAGTCGAGAACGAGCCCGAACTGCTCGATCCGAACACGACCGGCCTCCTCAACAAAGAACTCTCCGACAACGCGCGCCTCGAAGAGCCGTCATCGGGCCTGGCCGACGATGCTGTCGACAGTGACGACGTCGACACCGAAGTCGCAGCGCTCGACGAACCCGCCGATCGCGAACCGCAGGACGATACCGACAGCACCGACACCCCCGATCGGGTGAGTTCTTCTTACCGGTAGCTCCCGCGGCACTAACGTCGTGCGCCGCGCGTGCCCCGCGCGGCGCGACGCCAGCATCCGGTGTGCCAGTGGCGGCGATCATCCAGATAGGACGCGCCGCCCTCGTACCCGTCCATCCCGTAGTCATCCACCGGCCAGGCCACCACGTGCGGAACACCCACCATCACGGTCTGGTTGCAGCCCGGGCATCGGTAGATCTTGGTTGCGCGTTGACCGGTAATCGGCCGGACGTAGTAGTCGTCGCCGCCGGGGCCTGGCTCGATCCGTTCCATCACACTCGCCGGTATCTCAGAACAGCCGGAACTCGGTGCTCTCGGTCCCCCGAAGCTTGTCGTAATCGAGCGTGACGCACCGGATGCCGCGATCGTTGGCGAGGGTCTTGGCCTGTGGCTTGATCTGCTGGGCCGCGAAGATGCCCTGCACCGGGGCCAGTAGTGGATCACGGTTCATCAGTTCCAGATAGCGGGTCAGCTGCTCTACGCCATCGATCTCACCGCGTCGTTTGATCTCCACCGCGACCGACGAACCGTCGGCGTCCCGACACAGCAGGTCAACGGGTCCGATGGCCGTCATGTACTCACGCCGCACCAGCGAATAGCCGGTGCCGAGCGTCTCCACGTGTTCGGCGAGCAACTCCTGCAAGTGTGCCTCGACACCGTCCTTGACCAGCCCCGGATCGACGCCGAGCGCATGGCTCGAATCGTGTTCGATCGCGGTGATCGTGATCTGGAGTTCCTCGCCGGCTTTGTTTGTCACAACCCAAAGTTGTGGTCCATCAGGCGTTTCAGGCGTGGTCTCCACCAGCCAGCACGGTGGGCTCATCCAGTTCAGCGGTTTATAGGCACGATCGTCGGCGTGCACGCTCACTGAACCGTCGGACTTGATCAACAGCAGTCGGCGAGCTTTGGGCAGATGGGCGGTGAGCCGTCCGACATAGTCGACCTGGCACTCGGCAATAACAAGACGCACGAGGACCACTTTAGGCCCGCGGCCGCGACGCGTGTCGCCCCCGTGCCGTGCGCGGGCCATATTCTGATGTGGTGTCGATCAAGCGAGTGTCTTCAGCCGAGGTATATGCCAACCCATGGTTGTCTCTCCGGGAGGACAAGATCCTTCGCTCCGACGGCAGCACCGGCATCTACAGCGTCGTCGACAAGCCCGAGGGTGTCATCGTCATCCCTCGCGAAGACAGTCGCCTGTATCTGGTCGAACAGTTCCGATACGCAGTGGACGCGCGGCGATGGGAGTTCCCGGCAGGGACGGCACCGGACCGTCAGGTGGTTCCGGCTCAGGCACTCGCAGTTCGCGAGCTCGCAGAGGAAACAGGCCTCCGCGCCGGGTCCCTCACCCGGATCGGGACAGTGGATGTCGCACCCGGTTTCAGCAGTCAGAGACAAGCGGTGTTCCTCGCCGAGAACCTGTCTGCCGGGACCGCCCAGCGTGAACACGAAGAACAGGACATGGACGCGCGCTGGTGGCCTGCGACGGAGGTATGGGCGGCGGTCAGCTCCGGAGCGATCTGCGACGCCCAGACCCTGGCCGCACTGACCTTGCTCTCCGCCTACGACGCCACTGCGAGCTGAACGACGTCCGTCATCCGGTTACCGCTCCTCGATCGCCGTCTTCAGCAAGAAGTCTTCTGCTTGGGCAAGTGCATCGGCCATCGTCTTGACGACGTAGTCGAGCTGCGGACCCGGTTCGGCCTCGTGGGTATGCGCCCGCAGCACAATGCCGTCCGGATCCACCACCACCGCAATGCGTTTCACATTCTCGAGGTTCTTGCTGGCACCGAGGAACATCGTTCTCGACACCTCGTCGACCTGATCAACTCGACTCATGTCGAGGATGACCACGTCGAATTCCTTGGCCGCCGATCGAACACGTCGCAGCACGCTCTCGGTACCCGAAAACGTCAGGTCACCCTGGAGCTCGTAGATCCTGATGCGATCACGCTTGCCTTTGAGGAAGTGTCGCTCGAACTCGTTGCGTTCGGTGGCCACCTCGAACTCCTCCGCGGATCGGAAGGAGCGAACCGCGGACCTGCTCTGCCGGGCAACGTTGAACATGTGCAGACCGAGATCGGATGAAAGCCGCTTACAGGCGCTGACACCACGCACGCTGTTTCCATGCACGTCGAGAAGCGGCGAGTACACGCCGATACCGAGCTGTCCGGGCAACACCGCCATGATCCCGCCACCCACACCGCTCTTGGCGGGCAGACCCACCCTGGTCACCCAATCTCCGGCTCCGTCGTACATGCCGCACGTCGTCATCACGCTGAGCACACGTTCCACAATGCCCTGCGTCAACACCCGCCTGCCCGTTCGCGGATTCACGCCCCCGTTCGCCAGCGTGCCACCGATGACCGCAAGGTCGTTTGTCGTCACGATCAACGAGCATTGGCGGAAATAGAGGTCGATCGAATCCTCCGGAGAGGCTTGCAGAGCACCAAAGCTCTGCATCATGTACGCAATCGCACGGTTTCGGGCCCCGCTGCGCATCTCGGAGCTGTAGACATCGGCGTCAAGTGACAGCTGACGGCCCGCGCAGGATGAATAGAAGTCGAGCAACTCTGCGAACGCAACGTCGACATCGGGTTGGACTTCGAGGAGCAGGGAAGACGACAGAATCGCACCCGCGTTGATCATCGGGTTACGTGGCCGGCGCTGTGAATCAACGCTGATCTCGTTGAACGCCTCACCCGAGGGCTCGACCCCTATGCGTGCGTCGATTTCATCAAAACCCTTGTGCGTCAAAGCAAGTGCGTATGTCAGCGGCTTCGATACAGATTGGATGGTGAAGCCGACATCCGAATCAGCGATCGAGTACACGTACCCGTCGTGCAACGCCAACGACAGCCCGAATCTGTTGGGATCGACCTGGGCCAGCTCCGGTATGTAGTCCGCGAGTGCGCCTGCACCGCCGGCAGCGCACGTGTCGTGGATGTGTTGCAGATACGACTCGACCAGAGTGGGGCCGCCGACCAGTGATGCCATGTCTCATCTAAGCAAATATTCGCGCACCACACTACGACCCCAGAACACACGAAAGGCGACCCCAGAACGCAAGAAAGGCCCCTCACATATGAGGGGCCTTCGATGACTCCGTCTTGGAGATAGCAAAATACCCTGCATTCGGAACCAATAAAGGTCCCGAATACAGGGTATTCGCAAATAGTGTTCGGCGGTGTCCTACTCTCCCACACTTATTAAGGTGCAGTACCATCGGCGCTGGTAGGCTTAGCTTCCGGGTTCGGAATGGGACCGGGCGTTTCCCTACCGCTATAGCCGCCGTAACAATG